>NZ_JAFLDT010000059.1 GCF_017302315.1 Zoogloea sp. | reverse complement strand
CAGCGACAGCATGCGGCTGAAAGACGCTGCACGGCCGACCAGGCCTTCGGCTGCCGGATGGCTCGAGGCATGCTTGACCACGCGCATGGTTTCGACAAAGTAGGCGAGCCGGCCCTTGTCGTCGCGAATCGGGGCGATGGCCACGTCGACGTGCTCTTCGCCGCGCGACGTGTGATGCAGGTGCAGCACGCGTTGTATCTGCCCGCTGTGCTGGCTCATCCGCAACGGGCAGGACTCGCCGGCCTGGTCGCAGGGCACCGGATAGTGATGGGACACCTCGAAGCACTTGCGTCCGATCAGGTCGTCCGGCCGCCCGCAGTTGGCCCGGTAGGCGGCATTGGCCGCCAGGATGCGGTAGTTGCGGTCGCACAGGATGTGCGGCTCGGGCAGGGTCTCCAGAAAGGAGACGAGTTCGGGCAGGGGGCGGAGCCGGTTGGTCATGGGGGAGGGGTGCTGGCAGTTTTGCTGCCAAATACTGCCATGGCGGTGTCTGGCGGTCAAACCGGCGTCCTTGAGGCTCGATCAACGTTCCGGTCAAGGTGTTGGGCAATATAGGATTTTTCTCAAAACAGAAGAGTGGCACGGCTCTTGATTAGCAATGACTGATATTTCATCAGACTGCCAGAACCGTGACCCCATCCGACTCTCTCTTGCGACGCCACCTGGGCTGGGTGCTTGTCATCAAGTTGTTTGCCTTGTTTGCGCTGTGGTGGTTCTTCGTGCGCGACAGCACTACACAGGTCGATCCGGCGGCGCTGTCCTGGCAGTTCACCCCCAACCCCGTCGTCCAAGGAGCCCCCCATGGTCAGTGAACAACTGGTCGACCTCTCCCGGCTGCAGTTTGCCGCCACCGCCCTGTACCACTTCCTGTTTGTTCCCCTGACCATCGGCATGGTGTGGATGCTGGTGATCATGGAGTCGGTGTATGTGATGACCGGCAAGCCCCTCTACAAGGACATGACCCGCTTCTGGGGCAAGCTCTTCGGCATCAACTTTGCCCTTGGCGTCACCACCGGCATCACCCTGGAGTTCCAGTTCGGCACCAACTGGGCCTACTACTCCCACTACGTGGGGGACATCTTCGGGGCGCCGCTGGCCATCGAGGGGCTGATGGCCTTCTTCCTCGAATCGACCATGATCGGCCTGTTCTTCTTTGGCTGGGATCGCCTGTCGCGCCGGCAACACCTGTTGGTGACGGTGCTGATGGCGGTGGGGACCAATCTGTCGGCCCTGTGGATCCTGATTGCCAATGGCTGGATGCAGAACCCGGTGGGCGCCGAGTTCAGCTATGTGACCATGCGCATGGAGATGACCGACTTCTGGGCCGTGGTCTTCAACCCGGACGCCCAGGCCAAGTTCGTGCATACCGTGTCGGCCGGCTATGTCACTGGTGCCATGTTCGTGCTGTCGATCTCGTCCTGGTATCTGCTGCGTCGTCGCGACGTGGAGTTTGCCAAGCGCAGCTTCGGCATCGCCGCTGCCTTCGGCTTTGCGTCCGTGTGTTCGGTGATCGTTCTCGGCGACGAGTCGGGCTACACGGTGGGCGAGGCCCAGCAGACCAAGCTTGCCGCCATGGAAGCCATGTGGGAGACCGAACCGGCCCCAGCACCCTTCAACCTCATCGCCATCCCCAACGAAGCGGAGATGAAGAACGACTTCGCCATCGAGATCCCCTGGGTGATGGGGCTCATCGGCACCCGCTCCCTGGACAAGCAGATTCCCGGCATCAAGGAGATCAAGGCAAGAAACCGGGAGCGCATCGTCTCCGGTATCGAGGCAGTGACGGCCCTTGATGCCTTGCGCCGTGACCAGAATGACGAAGCCGCCCGCCGCGAGTTCGAGGCGCACAAGGCGGACCTGGGCTTTGGTCTGCTGCTGAAGAAGTACGTCAGCCACTTCGACCAGCTCACGCCGGGGATCATCGAGAAAGCCGTGAATGACACCGTTCCCCGTGTCGCGCCGATGTTCTGGAGCTTCCGCCTGATGGTGGCCCTGGGCTTTGCGATGCTGCTGCTCTTCGGCCTGGCCCTGTGGCATTCGGTGAAGGGTGACTTTGCTGACAAGCCCTGGCTGCTCCGCGCGGCCTTGTATTCCCTGCCCATGCCGTGGATCGCCTGCGAGGTCGGCTGGTTCGTGGCGGAATACGGTCGTCAGCCCTGGACCATCTACGGCGTATTGCCCACCCATCTCTCCGTCTCCACCCTCAGTGTGGAGAGCCTTTACGGTTCCCTGGCCGGCTTTGTCGGCTTCTACACCGTGCTGCTGGTGGTCGAGATGTACCTGATGATCAAGTTTGCCAAGCAGGGCCCGGGCAGCCTGGGCACCGGCCGCTACGCCAACGAGGCCCACGCCTGAACCGAGGACACGCAAAATGCTCGACTATGAATCCCTCAAACTGATCTGGTGGCTGCTCGTCGGCGTGCTGCTGGTGGGCTTCGCCATCATGGATGGCCACGACATGGGCGTGGGCACGCTGCTGCCCTTTGTCGGCAAAGATGACACCGAGAGGCGGGTCGTCATCAACACGGTCGGCCCCCACTGGGACGGCAACCAGGTGTGGTTCATCACCGGCGGTGGCGCCATCTTTGCCGCCTGGCCGCTGGTCTATGCCACGGCCTTCTCGGGTTTCTACTGGGCCATGCTGGCCGTGTTGTGGGCCCTGTTCTTCCGCCCGGTGGGGTTTGATTACCGCAGCAAGATCAGCAACCCCACCTGGCGCAAGACCTGGGACTGGGGCCTGTTCATCGGTGGGGCGGTGCCGCCGCTGATCTTCGGCGTGGCCTTCGGCAACCTGTTCCAGGGCGTGCCCTTCAGCTTCGATGACCACCTGGTATCCACCTACTCCGGCAGCTTCTGGGCCTTGCTCAACCCCTTTGCGCTGCTCTGCGGCATGGTGTCCACAGCCATGATCACCTTCCATGGCGCCATCTACCTGGTGCACCGTACCCAGGGTGAGATCCAGTGGCGGGCGCTGCGGGCCGCCGGTTTCTTTGGCGGGCTGATGGTGCTGAGCTTTGTTGCCGCCGGCGTGTGGCTGTGGATGGGGATTCCCGGCTACGTCATCCAGTCGGCGGTGGACGGAGCCGCGCTGCCCAACCCCCTGGCCAAGACCGTGGTCCGGGAGGCGGGTGCCTGGTTCGCCAACTATCGGGCCTATCCCGCAACCCTGCTTCTGCCTGCCCTCGGCGTGGCTGGCGTGTTTGCCGCCCAGGCGCTGGCGCGCTCCGGCCGCAGCATGGCCGCCTTCTGGGCGTCGGCGCTGGCCATTGTGGGTGTCATCGGCACCGCAGGCGCGGCCCTGTTCCCCTTCATCATGCCCTCGTCCCTCGACCCGCGCGCCAGCCTCACGGTGTGGGACAGCGTCTCCAGCCAGCTGACCCTCAACATCATGCTGTGGGCCACGCTGATCTTCATGCCCATCATCATTCTTTACACAGGCTGGGCCTACCGGGTGATGGGGGGCAAGGTCACCGCCGCCTACGTGCGCGAGAACAGTCACTCGGCCTATTGAGCTGCTTTCCAAGGAGTCAACAACATGTGGTACTTCACCTGGGTTCTGGGTATCGGCTTTGCCGTCTTCCTGGCCATTCTCAATGCGCTGTGGGCCGAGCATGAGGCGAGCCGTCAATCCTTGCCTCGCCGCCCGCGTGGCGACAATCCGCCTTCCTGACGGGTCATTGAATGCAGGCTTGCGGGAAACGTCTAAATACGAGAATAAATCAGTGTCTGCTAATATTTTGGGGTCGTCTTTGAACATGGCATTCCGGGAATCACCTGAACCCCCTGGCGAGCAGTGTCCTGGGACGATGCATCTGCCGAGTCTGGCAGCCGCCATGCTGATCATGCTGGCGGGCTCGCTCTACCCGCTCTTGTTCACCCATGCGGATGCCCGGGCCGATCACGGGTTGGCGCTGGCATTGTTCATGGCCATGAGCGCGGGGTTCGTCCGCGGTGTGGGCTTCATCCCTGCAGCACCCTTATGGCGCTGGCTGTTTTCGGGTTGGGCCTGTTTGCTGGCGCTGCTCGTTGCGGCGACCCTTAAGTTCCTTCATTGAGCCGGGCAGTCAGGCGGCAAGGCCGACTTGGCGAGGGGCGCCTGAGATCCGGGCGCATTTATCGAGATAGGGAGTGCGTATGAGATTCAAGGCTTTGCTGTTGTCGCGCGTGGCGGGAGGCCTGCTTGCCCTGGTGTTGTCCCTGGCCGCAGATGCGGCGCCCATCCTTCCCGGGGCCGTATTTCCGGCGTTGGCGCTTGAGGATCAGCACGGCAGGACGGTGTCCACTTCCGCGAATACGCGTCTTGTCCTGTTTGCGGCGGACAAGGCCGCCAGCGACCTGATCAACGAGGTGCTGGCCGCTCGTCCCGCCGGGGTTCTTGATGGGCTGGGCGCCGTTTACTTCGCGGACATCAGCGCCATGCCGGCCCTGGTCACGCGGATGTTCGCCCTGCCGGCGCTGCGGGAGATGCCCTTCGCGGTCGGGCTCGGGCGGGATGCCGCTCAACTGGCTGACCTGCCCCGTCAGAAAGGGGCTGCAACTATCGTACGAATGGCCGACGGAAAGGTCGCCGCCATCGAATATGCCCGCAACGCCGGCCAGCTGATGCAGGCCATCGGGCTCAAGTGAACCCATAAGGGAGAGACGTCATGAAACGTTTGATCATTGCTGCTTCACTGGGCCTGCTGGCCCTCTCGGCCCGGGCGGTGGATATGGCCGTTCCTGCGACCGAGGTCCATGCACGGCTACAGCAGGCCGATCAGAAGATGCTGTTTGTGGATGTGCGTGATCCGGTCGAGATCATGTTTGTGGGTTTCACCGATGCTGTTCACGTGAATGTGCCATTCCTGATGGTGGACCGCAGCGCCTGGGACGACAAGCGCGGGGTCTACAAGCTGAACCAGAACCCGGACTTCGCCAGACAGATCAAGGCGGAGCTGGAGAAGCGTGGCCTGGACATGGATGCCGAGGTGATCACCCTGTGCCGTTCGGGCAGCGAGCGGGGCGAGCCCAGTGCCGCCTTCCTGCGGGCCAATGGCTTTCCCAACGCCCGCTATGTCATCAACGGCTTCCAGGGCTCGGCCATCAAGGAAGGCCCCCAGGCGGGCTTTCGTCTGATTAACGGCTGGCAGAACAGCGGCCTGCCCTGGGGCATGAAGATGAATCCGGCCAAAATGTACCGCGTCGACAACAGGTAAAGGCATGCGTGCGCGTGCACTCAGTCTCCGCCTGATGGAGGCGTGGTAAGTCCGGTGTCCGTGGTGGTATTCCGACCCCCAGGGGGTGGGATTGCCGTCCAAGGGCAGGCGGGGCCATGCCATCATGCGTCCGAATCCTTACCCCAATGTAAACATGAACCCCACACCAAGCTCCGCAAAGACGCCTGAGGCGCACCATGAGACGTCCCTTGCCCATTTTCCGGTTGCGCTCTTCTCCACGGTGATGGGGATAGCCGGGCTTGCCCTGGCCTGGCAGAAGGCTGCCCATGTGCTCGGTTGGTCGGGACTCGTGGGGCAGGGGCTTGCCGTGCTGGCCGGCCTGGTCTTTCTGGTTGTGGCAGGCTTCTATGGGGCCAAGCTGTTTCGCCACTCGGCCGCGGCACGGGCCGAAGCGTCCCACCCGGTAAAGATGAACTTCGTTCCCGCCATCTCCATCGGCATCCTGTTGCTGGCAACAGCCTGGAGCCGGATGGCACCGGAGGTGGCGGGCTGGATGTGGGGCCTGGGCGCCGCATTGCACTTGGCCTTCACCTTGCGGACCATGAGCGCCTGGATCCACCACACCCATTTCGAAATCCAGCACCTCAACCCGGCCTGGTTCATTCCGGTGGTGGGCAACATCATCGTCCCGCTGGCGGGCGTCAGGTTTGCGCCGGCGGAGGTGTCGTGGTTCTTCTTCAGCATCGGGCTGGTGTTCTGGATCGTGCTGTTCGCCATCGTGATGTATCGCCTGTTCTTCCATGCGCCGCTGGCCCTGCGCCTCACACCCACGCTGTTCATCCTGCTGGCGCCGCCCTCAGTTGGCTTTGTTGCTTACACCAGCCTTTCTGGCGGCCTCGACGCCTTCGGGCGGGTGCTGTACTACACGGCCCTGTTCCTGGGCATGCTCTTCGCCAGCAATGCGCTGCGCTTCTTTCGGGTTCCGTTCTTTGTATCAGCCTGGGCGTACTCATTTCCCCTGGCCGCGCTGAGTGTCGCGACCCTGTCAATGGCCGAGCTCGGTGGGCTGTCCGCGTTCCGTCTCCTGGGCGGGGCACTGGTGCTGATCACCAGCATCGTTATCGCCCTGCTTGGCGGGCTCACGGTGCGCGCTGCGCTGCGTGGCGATATCTGCCGCGCGGAGTAGAGGCGCATCGCTGCATGGCAAAACTGCCAAGGTCCATTGCCTCGCTCACACCGGCAATGCGGCTGAGGACTTCACATCCCGCAAGGAAAGGTTCGACCTTATCGAGCTCAGCCCTGGCAACTTGCGCAGCCGCTCTCGAATGAACAGGCCATAGGCATCCAGGTCACGGGCAACGATTTGCAGCATGTAGTCGCAATCACCGGTGACGTTATGGCAAGACAGTATCTCGGGCATGCTGGCTACGTGCCTCTCGAATTCCAGCGGCGCTTCGCCGGCATGGTTACCCAAGGTAACCTGGACGAAGGCCACAACGCCATAGCCAAGCTTCTTCCGACTGAGCCTCGCCTGGTAGCCCTCAATGAACCCATCGGCCTCGAGGCGCTTGAGCCTTCGCCAGCAGGGGGTTTCACTCAGGGATAGCTTTTCGGACAGTCTGGCGTTTGATAGCCGGCCGTCGGCTTGCAGCTCCCGCAATATCGCCAAGTCGGTCTTGTCGAGCTGTTCAACGAGTGGATTCATGTCAGGAATGCGGTATTAAGGAAGGACTCCTCCGGATTCTAGGGTTTTGATGGAGGAGGTGGCAGCAAATTTCGGGCTGTACGTGGGAACATGTTTTCCCCGAACAGCCTCTCGAACACGTCGATGATTGCCTTGCCCGATCTACTGGTTTTTGTTGCCGCGCTGGCTGCTGTCTATCTTCTGCCGGGGCCTGACATGGCTTTGGTGATCTCCACATCGGCCTTCAGAGGGCCAAGGAACGGCTTGATGGCCGCAGTTGGATTGGCCATTTCGAGAACCGCTCATGTCTCGCTGTCCGCCCTCGGCCTGGCTGCGCTGTTTCATACGCACCCCGGTTTGTTCGATATTGTTCGGTGGCTTGGCGCCGCCTATCTGCTATTTCTTGCATGGAAGATACTGCGAGCCGGTGGGCCAGGGGGACTGGAAGACGCTAATCATGTCGGCAAGGGCGGGGAGGCCATTCGCAGTGGGGTGATGACCAATTTGCTGAACCCGAAGGCCCTGATGTTCTGCGCGCTCTTGCTGCCCCAGTTCATCTCCCCGCAGCGCGACTTGGCGGCGCAGTATCTGACGCTTGGCGTCGTCCTGGTCGGGCTTGGTTTTGCATTCGATGTGCTCTACGCCTTTGCTGCGTCCCGACTCGCGAAGCGCTTTTTGGCTTCCGGCGTTATCCCGAAAGCCTCAAGGCTTGTGTTCTCTGGTGTCTTTGGATTTGCAGCCATTCGCCTGGTAGTAGGCGGTAGCTGATCTTGAAATGGCCTCCGACTGCTTGCGGCATGCCGGCAGTGCGCTGCAGTGCCGGCATGCCGATTACTTCTTCCAGGCCAGGGCAGGTTCCGCGGGCTCAGTCGGAGTGACTGGCGCGTCGCCCGACAGCGGCCTGATCTTGAACCAGATCGCGTACAGGGCCGGCAGAAACACCAGGGTCAGGATTGTTCCGGCGAAGGTGCCGCCGATCAAGGTGTAAGCCAGCGTTCCCCAGAAGACCGACTGCGTCAGCGGGATGAAGGCCAGGATGGCGGCGAGCGCAGTCAGGATGACCGGGCGGGCGCGCTGCACGGTAGCCTCGACCACGGCATCGAAGGGCGCTAGGCCGTCCTTCTCGTTGCCGCGAATCTGGCCGATCAGGATGAGCGTGTTGCGCATCAGGATTCCCGAAAGTGCAATCAGGCCGACCAGTGCGTTGATGCCGAATGGCTGCTGGAAGAGCAGCAGGGTGGGCACCACTCCGATCAGACCGAGCGGCGCGGTGGCGAACACCATTGTCATCGCCGAGATTGAGCGGACCTGGAAGATGATGGTGATCAAGGTCAGGGCGATCATGATGGGGAACAGCGGCGCCAGGGCGCGGTTGGCCTTGCCCGACTCCTCGATGGAGCCCGCCTCCTCGATCCGGTAGCCGGCAGGCAGCTTGGCGATGATGGGCTGAAGATCCTTCAGCACGGCGGTGGAGACGTCCGGCGGCTGCAAGCCCTCGGCGATATCACCTCGCACGGTGATCGTCGGCGTGCGGTCCCGACGGCGCAGGATGGGGTCCTCCATGCGCACTTCCACGCTGCCGACTTGCGATAGCGGAATCCGCTGGCCGGTGGCACCCACCAGGGTGAAGTCGGCGATCCGGCCCGGATCGAGCCGGGTGTTGCCGGCCGAGCGGGCTGCAACCTGGACCGAACGGATGTTCTCGCGCACCTCGGTGATCGGGATACCGCTCAGCAGGAACTGAAGCTGTTGGGCCACGTCGCTGGAAGAGAGACCAAGGCTCTGCAGCCTGTCCTGGTCGAGCGAAAAATGCAGTGCGGGCACGCGCTCGCCCCAGTCGGTGTTGACTGTTCTCATCTGTGCTGAAGCCTGCATGACGCCACGCACCTCTGCCGCGATGTCACGCAGCGTGTCCGGGTCCGGTCCCATGACGCGGTAGGCCACGGGGAATGGGGAAGGGGGGCCGAACACGATCTGGGTCACGCGGACGCGTGCCTCGGGTGCCAGCCCGTCGGCCGCTGCCTGGCGCAGCCTGAGCTTGAGGGCTTCCCGTTCCTTGTCATCCCGCGTGAGGACCACGATTTTTGCGAACGACGGATCAGGCAATTCAGGTGACATCGCCAGAAAGAAACGGGGCGCGCCCTGGCCGATGTAGGCTGTGACCACCCGGGCCTCGGTCTGCTTCGCCAGCCAGGCTTCGACCTTTGCTGTAGCAGCACTGGTCTGCTCGATTGACGTGCCATACGGCATCTGCACCTCGACAAGCACTTCCGGCCGGTCGGATGTAGGGAAGAACTGCTTGTTGACCACGCCCATGCCCGCTACCGCAACAGTGAAGGCGCCGATCACGCTCGCCGCGACCAGCCACTTGCGCCGGACCACCCAGCCCAGCAGGCGGCGGAAGCGTTCGTAGTTCGGCGTGGCGTAGATTTTCTGCTGCGCGTCCGCGTGCGCTTGGAAGTTCGACAGCAGCTTCACGCCCAGATAGGGGGTGAACACGACGGCGACGATCCACGAGGCGATCAAGGCAATACCGACGATCCAGAACATGTTGCTGGTGTACTCGCCAGCAGTCGACTTGGCGAAGCCGTTGGGCATGAAGCCGATCGCCGTGACCAGCGTTCCGGCCAGCATGGGTGCGGCGGTGTGGCTCCACGCATAGGCGGCGGCGCGGATGCGGTCGTAGCCTTCCTCCATCTTCACAACCATCATCTCGATGGCGATGATCGCGTCGTCGACCAGCAGCCCCAGGGCCAATATCAAGGAGCCCAGGGTGATGCGGTCGAAGTTCTTGCCGGTGGCGGCCATGATGATGAAGACGACGGCCAGGGTCAGCGGCACCGCGGCCGCGACCACGATGCCGGCGCGCCAGCCCATGCTGAGAAAGCCGACCAGCATCACCACGCCGAGGGCGACCAGAAACTTGACCATGAACTCGCCGACGGCGGACTGGATATTGACCGACTGGTCCGTCACCTTGGACAGGCTCATGCCGAGCGGCATCCCGGCATTGATCGTCGCCGCTTCAGCCTCCAGCGCCTTGCCCAGGTCGAGGCCGTTCCACCCCTCACGCATGACCACCCCGAGCAGCAAGGCCGGTTCGCCGTTGTTGCGGATCAGGAAGGTGGCGGGATCCTCGTAACCCCGCTTCACCTCGGCGATGTCGCCGAGCTTCAAGTTGCTGCCGCGGGCCGCGACCGGCGTTTTGCGGATCGCCTCCAGATCGTCAATGGCGCCGTCCAGGCGGATGAAGACCCGCGGGCCCTTGGCCTCGATCGAACCGGCCGGCGTCATGACGTTGCGCCCGTTCAGCGCAGCAAATAGGTCACGCGGGGCGACGCCCAGTGTGGCGAGGCGGTCATGGGAAAACTCGATGAAGATCCGCTCGGCCTGCTCGCCGATGATATTGACCTTCTTGACCCCGGCCACATGCAGCAGGCGCTGGCGTATGGCCTCTGCATCGCGCACCAGGTGTCGGTGCGGCTCCCCCCTGGCCTTCAGGGCATACAGCGCAAAGGTTACGTCGGCGTATTCGTCGTTGACCATCGGGCCAATGACGCCACTCGGCAGCTTGCCAGCTTCGTCGCCGAGTTTCTTGCGTGCCTGATAAAACTGGTCGGGCACCTCGAGGGGGGGCGTGCTGTCGAGCAGGAACACCGTGGTCAAGGCCAGACCCGGTCGCGTGAAGGTCTCGGTCCGGTCATACCAGCGCAGCTCCTGCATGCGCTTTTCCAGAGGCTCGGCAACCAGCTCTTGCATTTCCCTGGCGGTTGCCCCGGGCCAGGCGGTGATCACGGTCATCTGCTTGATCGTGAAGGCGGGGTCCTCGGCCCGACCCAGCGTCAGGAAGGCCACGACGCCGGCGACGAAGATCGCCAGCATCAGAAACAGCGTGACCGAGCGCTCGCGGACGGCGAGGGCAGAGAGGTTGAAGGCGCTCATCTCTGCTCCCCGCCAGCGACCTTCACCGCTTGCGCAGCTTCGCCATCCGCCAGCCACACCTGCTGACCTTCGTGCAGCAGGTGCGCTCCGAGCGTGACCACGCGATCACCGGCATCGAGGCCGCCGATGATGGCGGCGGTTTCGCCACTGAGCCCGGCCACCTCCACTGCGCGCCAGCTGACTCGTGGCACGTCTCCTTTGACCAGCCATACACCGGGCCCTTTGCCCGGATCGAAGATTGCGCCTATCGGTATCTCCCGCACCGCAGCGGAGCGCTCCCGGGGGAGGTGGATGGAGACGGTGGAACCCAGCGGCACGTCAGCCAGGCGGCCCTCAAGCACATAACGCGCCTCGAAGGTGCGCGTCTGGGGGGCGGCTGCATCCGACAGTTGGCGCAGTCTTGCGGCGCCGGTGAGCCCTCCCCGATACAAGACCGCACGCGCCACGGATCCGACCTCCGGGCGCAGGGTCTCGGGAAGGTTGATCACCGCCTCGCGGCGTCCGGCATGGGCCACACGGATGACGACCTGCCCGGCACTGACAACCTGGCCCGGCTCGGCCAGCGCCTCCACCACTACGCCGTCCGCGTCGGCGAGCAGGGTCGTGTAGCGGCTTTCGTTGCGGGCGAGGTCGGCCTGGGCCTGGGCGGCTTTCAGCTCCGCCCCTGCCGCCTCGGCGGCCGCCTTGATCTTGTCGTAGGCAGAGGCCGACACCGCCCCCGCGGCAACGAGATCACGGTAGCGCAGCTCGTCCTCCGCGGTCTGGCCGGCGCGCGCGGTGGCTGCGGCCACGGTTTCCTCGTGGGCGCGCGTGGCGAGACGTAGATCGGTGGGGTCGATGCGCATCAGCGCCTGGCCGCGCTTGACGGCCTGCCCGGTATCGACCAGACGTTCCAGAATCTTGCCGGAAACACGAAAGCCCAGATCGCTCTGGACCCGCGCCGCAACGACGCCGGTGAACGAACGCTCGGTCTGTGCGGAGGCCTCTACCGCGCTTACCCGCACAACAGGGAGCTGGATCCGTGGATCCGTTGAAGAAGTAGCCTCGCTGCAGGCGGCCAGAGCTAAAGGCAACAGACCGACGGCGGCGAGCGAGTAAATAGTACGACGCTGAAGCATGGCGACCTCCAGGAATGCGAAGGCCTCCATCCTCAGTCTAGTGACCAATATTGTCAACAGTCACTTTGCTGGCGAGGTGATTTAAGGTGCCAGGCTACGCAACACCAGGTTCGACAACCGGGTTGGTGCGTCTTCCACGAGGTCGAGGTTGTACTGAAGCAGGAGTGGATTCACATAAGGCTGCATGACGAGATAGATGGCATGCACCGTCTCGTCGAGTGGCGTCTTGCGCTCGAACTCACCCATCTCCCGGCCTTCGCGGATGATCTCCGTCAGGATCTGCCGGATGCGCTGGCCGTAAGCCAGGGCAGACGGCCATCCTTCGCCGGCGGAATGCGCAGCGATGTCGTACAGCTTGCGCTCATTGAAGAAGAGATTCACGCCAGTCTTTGCTAAAGATTTGAATAACAAACGTAATTTTTCTGTTGCCGTAGTGCCGCCAGCAATTGCCTCGTCGACCGCGGCGACGATGGCGCTCAGGGTCCGGGTGCAGATGGCCTCGCCGATAGCCTGCTTGGAGTCGAAGAACTTGTAGATATAGGCCTTGGAGAAGCCGATCGCCTTGGCCAGGTCGGAGACCGTGGTCTTGTCGTAGCCGTAGTGACTGAAGTGTTTGCCGGCCGCTTCGACGATCTGCTCTCGGACGCTGTGATCGGCGGGGCCGCGTGCCTGCGGGCTGGAAGATTCGATTTCGTTCATGGGGAAACAATAGCGCGTCGGAAGTGACTTGACAACAAGTGACCAGGTTAGGATATAGTCACAATCACAGTTCAATCCCCAAGGACTCCCATGCTCGTTCTTCCCCGCCTCCTGGCCCTGCTTGCAAGTGCCGGCATCATGACGGGCTGCGCCATCGGCTCCGACTACCGGTCACCCGAGATCGCACTGTCGCCCGCTTTCCTCGGGCAGCGCGCAGTCGATCTCCGGCCGGTGCTGCGCCAGGCCGATCTCACCGTCTGGTGGGCCGCCTTTGACGATCCCCTGCTGACCCGTTTCGTTTCATTGGTCCTTGAACAGAATCTGGATATCGCCCAGGCGGCTGCCCGGGTCGCCCAGTCGCGCGCGGCATTGCGCTACGCCGACGCAGTACTGCTGCCGGCAGCCAGCGTCAGTGCCAACGCTGCGCGCAACTACCAGTCGGTCGAGACCCCCCTCGGACAGGTGCTCAACGCCACATCGGGCTTCGACCGCAGCGGCAACCTGTACGAGGCCAATCTCGGCGCCAGCTGGGAGATCGACGTGTTCGGTGGTCTGCAGCGGGGGCGGGAGGCCGCACGCGCCGCCTACGAGGCATCCGAAGCTGGAGCGGTAGCGACACGCCTGGCCGTCACCGCCCAGACGGCCGACGTGTACGTGACCATCCGCGGCCTGCAGGCGCGCATCGCAATCGCCAGACAGCAGGCTGACACTCGTCGCCGCTTGCTCGACATCGTCAGTCTCCAGTACAGGAAGGGCGTCGCTGCCGAACTTCAAATGAACCAGGCAGAGGGTTCGTTGGCGCAGGCGCAGGCGCAGATCCCCGCCCTGGAAGCCGGCCTCGACGCGGCGATGAATGCGCTGGACGTACTGCTGGGCGCGCAGCCCGGAACCCACCGCTCCGAACTGGCTGCGGTGACGCCGGTTCCGGTTGCGCCGGGCCTGGCGGCGAGCGGCACACCGGCCGAGATGATCCGGCGCCGGCCGGACCTCATCGCCGCCGAACGGCGTCTGGCAGCGGCCAATGCGCGTATCGGCATGGCCGTCTCCGAGTACTACCCCAAGTTCTCGCTCGCCGCCCTACTGGGCAGCAGCACCGCAATGGCAAGCGGCAATCTCTTTACGGGGGCCGCCAGCCAGGCCCAGGGCGTCCTCGGGCTGCGCTGGCGCCTGTTCGATTTCGGTCGCGTCGAAGCGCAGATCGCCGCCTCGCGTGGCCAGGAGGCGGAGGCCCTGGCGGCTTACCGGCTGGCCGTGCTGCAAGCTGCCGCGGATGTCGAGAATGCCCTCTCTGCGCTGGTCAAACATGAAGCGCAGGTGGGCATCCTGACGCGGGGTGAATCGTCGTTCGCCCGGGCGCGCGACAACTCGCTGGCCGCCTACAAGGGCGGCGTCGTCAGCCTGATCGAGGTGCTCGATGCCGACAGCAAGCTGCTACAGGCACGTGACGCCAAGGCCCAGGCGCAGACCGACGCGGCGCGTGCCGCCATCGCCTCTTTCCGGGCGTTGGGCAGCGGCTGGGATGCACCCCACGCAAGCCACAACAGCCTCTCCGACAAGCTCGCAACCAACGACTACAGGTAAAAAATGACCACAACCAACAAATCATGGGTGCTTGTCACCGGCGCATCGAGCGGCTTCGGCGAAGAATTCGCCCGCCAGTATGCCGCGCAAGGTCGCTCGCTGGTCCTGGTTGCGCGCCGACTTGACCGACTGCAGGCACTCGCCGATACGTTACGTCGGCAATACCGTATCGAGGTCATGGTGGAGCAGGTAGATCTTGCTGATACTGCGGCAGTCGTCCAGCTTCACCAGCGCCTACAGGCGCAGGGCGTGGCCGTCGACATCCTGATCAACAACGCCGGCCACGGATTACAGGGTCCGTTCGTGGACCGCACGTTGGACGAGACACTGGCAATGGTGCAGCTTGATGTCGCAAGTCTGACCGCCGTCACCCATGTGTTTGCCCGGGAGATGCGGGCGCGGGGAAGCGGGAAGATCCTGCTGGTTGCCAGCCTGCTGGCCTATCAGGGCGTACAGAACTTCGCCGTCTATGCCGCCGCCAAGGCCTACGTGTTGCGCCTGGGCGAGGCGCTCCATCGGGAGCTCAAACGTGATGGCATCACCGTGACGACACTCTGTCCGGGCATGTCGGACACTGGCTTCGCCGCCGCGGCACAGCAGAAGATCACACCCGCGCTGAAGCAGTTGATGATGCGGCCAGCCCCCGTCGTGCGCGCCGGTATTCGGGCCTTGCAGGCCGGCCGCATCAGCGTTGTGGCAGGCTGGCCCAACAGGGCCCTCGTGATCCTGACATGGGCAACGCCGCGCTGGCTGCACCAGGCCCTTATGTCCCGTGCGATGAATGGCTGATCGCGCCAGCCTTGCACCGGTGAGGGACACGCGCTGTTTGAGGTGCCCGATGATGGATATGAATCCGCGGCGGGCGTCAGCGTGACAGCAATGCCGACAGGCTGCCACGGCTGCCAGAGATCCGACAAAGTGCTGCCACTGGCGCTGCCATTTCATTTCAAGCCTGGGCGTCCACAAGCTGATTTTGTTTTTAAGCGATTGTAGTAAAAGGGTTTTCTCCTGACGCGCCGTTCTGGCACGGGACTTGATAAGCACTTGCTTATATTTGTGTCCGACATCGACGCCCCAGTCCCCAGGAGAAGCCCCCATGGCAAGCACCCCCGTTTCCACTCTCGGTAGTCCGAACACCCCCGCGTCCTGCTCGACGCCCTGCAACCCTGGCCGACGCCAGTTGCTGATTGCCACCGCGGGTGTGGGGGGCGTGCTGGCAGCGGCGGCGGCCGTTCCCTTCGTGGCCAGCCTCACGCCCTCCGAGCGGGCCATGGCCGCCGGTGCGCCGGTGGAGGTGGATATCGACAAGCTCGCGCCGGGCGAGATGATGGTGGTCGAATGGCGCGGCAAGCCGGTGTGGGTCCTGCACCGCACCCCGGAGATGCTTGCGGCCCTGGCCAAGGCTGAGGGAGAGCTGGCCGACCCGGGCTCCGCCGTGGAATCGCAGCAACCGGAGTACGCGCACAACCCACACCGCTCACGGCGCCCGGAGATCTTCGTGGCGGTGGGGATCTGCACCCACCTGGGCTGCTCGCCCTCGTCGGCCTTCCAGCCCGGCAACCCAGCTATCGGCGCGGACTGGCCGGGTGGTTTCCTGTGCCCCTGCCATGGCTCCACCTTCGATTTCGCCGGGCGGGTCTTCAAGAACAAGCCGGCCCCGACCAACCTGGAAGTGCCGCCCTACATCTACCTCAGCGACGCGCGCCTGCGCATTGGTGAAGACAATGGCCCTGCCTGACCACGCCTCTGCCGACGGCCGTGGCCGGGGTGGCGGTGGAGCCGACGACACCGGTATCCGCATCCTGTCGGTGCTGACCGGCCTGGTGGTGGCCGGTTTGTTGATCTTCGCGCCGCATGCCAGCCAGGACCGCTGGGGCGCGGCCGATCCCCTTGCCGCCGTCCTGCTGCTGTGGTCCATGGGCGCCGGTTTTGCCAGCGGCCTGGGCCTGGCGGACCGGCTGCCCTCTGTCGTCCGACTTCTCCTGTCCAGCCCTGCCTGCCTGGGCGCCCTCGTGCTCGCCGTGTTCCAGATCGCAGGTCACTGAAAGCCCGCCATGTATTTTCGTCAGTTCTTCGAGCCTGATCAGGCTGCCATGAGCTACTTGCTGGGAGACCCCGTCAGTGGTCAGGCCGTGGCCATCGATCCGCGCCCCGATCCCTGTCAGGTTCTGCTGCTGAGTGCCTTGCTGGCTGAACGCCAGTTGGATCTCGGCCTGATCCTGCTCACTCACACCCATGTGGATCCGGACGAACATCTGCCCGATCTCTATCCGGGTGCCCAGGTGCTCGTCGGTGGAGGAGGGCGCCAGCCTGCGGGGCTGCGTACGGTTGCCCATGGTGAGCGGCTGCTCGTGGGTACGCAGGTCGTGCAGGTGATCGCCACCCCTGGCCACACGCCCTGCAGCGTCAGCTACTTATGGCAGGATCGGATTTTCTGCGGCGATGCCCTGGCGCTGGGTGGCTGCAGTCAGGCGGAGAACGGGGAGTGTGATCCCGGACGCCTCTACGACTCGGTGATGAACCGGCTGTTTGTCCTGCCGGATGAAACGCTGGTGTTCCCGGGGCACGATTTTCATGGCCGCACGGTATCGACCATTGGTGAGGAAAGGCGCTGCAATCCCTTCTTTGCTGCGCGTTCGCGGGATGCTTTCCTCAGCCGCTACTCTAAACGGGACGCAGTGGTGGCGAAAGACCTCTTTCAAAATAGGGTTTAACTGGACGTGGTAATATATTTCCCGATAAATGGAGCGACCGTGTCGCGCCGCAGGCAGGCGGTCTACCGTAAAGGCCTTGTGGAGCGAGCGCGTGAGTTGGTTACTGACCGGTGTTGGCGCACAAGCCATTGTGCATCCCACGGTTTTCGATCGACCAGTCGGTCCAACTCTCCGATGAGGATGCGGCTGCAGCGTTTCATCCACGGCTGCGGAATGAAACCCTCAGCAAGTCGATTTTTTCTTTCAGCCAGCCAGCACTGAGTGCAAGCCAGCCAAGCAACTTATGGAGGCATATCGTGCTTTACACTCGTTTGAGCCCGCTGGTGGCCGCTCTACTATTGGTCTGGAGCAGCGCGAACGCTGCTGACACCCTACTCGGCGAAATCGCGGTACGTAGCGGCAAGACAACGGGCATCAAGCCGGTGTTCCGTGACGAGATCATTGCTACGGAAAGTGTTTCTGCCCGCGAACTCGAGAAAACCGGCGCCACCACCTTGACCGAGGCTCTCGATAAACGTCCAGGCATTACCGTGCAGACCGAGTGCTCGATCTGCAACGTTCGCAATGTGGTGCTCAACAACTTGCCCGGGCGATATACGACCCTGCTGGTCGACGGTATTCCGATCTTCTCATCGGTTTCCTCCGCCTACGGTCTTGATAGCGTCAGCCTGGGCGGTCTTGAGCGCATCGAGATCTCGCGAGGTGCCGGTACCAGCCTGATTGCACCAGAGGCTTTGGCCGGTTCGGTCAACATTGTCACGCGTCGCCCGAACAAGGACGAATTCATGGCAAGCCAGCAGTTTGGTTCCTACGGTCAGATGAATACCGAACTGTTTGGCGCCAAGGCTTTTTCCGGGGGCGCCATCACGGCAAATTTCAACCACAACCAGCACGACACGGTTGATGGCGACGGCAACAAGGTTTCCGAATACACCGGTTACAAGCGCAATCTCGGTGGCGTCGGCTTCTTTGTCGATGACATCGCCGGTTTCAAGCTCAAGGGCCGGTTCGATAGTGTTGACGAAAAGCGTATGGGCGGCGCCATGGGGACTGATTACAGCGGCGTCAAGGCCGATGGCGGCGGCAATCCGTTCGACTGGAGCAAGGGTAAGCACGGCTCGCCGAGCAGCGCGGGGTGGATCGATCCCTCGACCGGTCTGATCGTTCCCTACAACGACGGACGGGCTGGCATGTCGGAGATCATTTTCACCGATCGCCAACAGTTCATTTCCAGTGCCACCCGCCGGCTCGGCGAAGGCAGTCTGCGCTTCTCTTTTGGCTATGCCCGGCACAAGCAGGACTCGTTCTATGAGAAAGCCCTCTACAAGGCGGATCAAACCCAGTACTACGTCGAGGCCAGCACGCAGCAGCCAATTGGCGAGACACTGCTCACCGGAGGTTTGAATTATCGCTACGAAGACCTCAGCAGTATCGGCACCGATGCCAGCGGCGTGCCCAACAACGGCATCGACAACTATAAGTACCGTACCCCAGGCGTATTCCTTCAGGCCTATCACGCCTTCTTCAATGGGCTTCTTGAAGTCAATGGTTCGGTGCGTTACGACAACCATAACGTTTTCGGTGGCATTGCCAGCCCGCGCCTGAACGTCCTTCTCAACCATACACATGAGCTGAACAGTCGATTTGCCCTTGGCCGCGGTTTCCGGGCGCCGACTTCGTTCTTCGAGCAGGATCACGGCATTCTCGACACCTCACGTATCGTTCGGCAGGTGGATAAGGCGGAGATTTCCGATAATGCCTCCTACACCCTGTCTTATGCCGGCGACCGGCTGGCCGTGGCAAGTTCGCTGAACTACAACCGCATCAAGAACATGGCGCTGCTCGATTCAGGCGCGACTGATCCGGTGACCGGAAAAGCAATCACGCTCTTCACCTCGGCCGATACGCCCGTCACAGTCAGTGGTGGCGACATCACCGCTACTTACAAGTGGACACCGCAACTGGAGGCCACCGTCGCCGCTGAACGTTTCCGCTACGATTTCTCCGAGCCCGGCACGCTCGCTTTCGCTCGTCCGGAGACCCGTGCCTACCTGCGACTCGATTACGAATGGGGCCCGTGGACCGGCATGGTGCGTGGTACCTGGACTGGTCCCCAGGATCTGGCCAAGTTCTATGACTATGCCAACAACCAACGTTACAACTTCGACGGCACAAAGAAGATGGACAAGAGTCCGTCTTTTTGGACGGTTGATTTGCGTGGCGAATACCGCATCAACAGACAATGGTCTGCCTACCTCGGCGCCGACAATGTCTTCGACTTCAAGCAGTCCGACAAGGAAAGCATGCTCTGGGTGGATGGCAGCGGCGCGATTGATGTGACCCACATCTGGGGGCCGAATCGTGGTCGCTTCGTCTACGCAGGTGTCAAGTTCGCCCTGTGACCGACCTCTTTATCTGTGCGATGAAAGCCAGCCTTGCTCCGGTGGCCGGGCTGCTTCTTTATGCGTCAGCCCATGCCGACAGCAGCCCAGCCGCTGCCCTCGATTTCGAGCTGTCGGATGGCCGGCAATTTGTGCGCTTGTCGAAATTGCAACCAAGTCCCTCCGTCATCAATTTTTGGCGTGCAGATTGCCCACCCTGCGTGAGCGAGATGCCTTTGCTGGCGGCTATTGCCCGCGAAGATAAGGTGCGGGTGCTGACCGTTGCTCTGCAAAGACCTGCAGAAACCCTTTCCGCACCCGCCGCCGTGCAGTCAGCCTTGGCGCCCCCCATGATTGCGTTACACGGGCCAAGGGAGCCTCGTGGTCTGCTCGCCCGATTTGGCAACTCGCATGGCGCCTTGCCGCACACCGTGGTACTCGATGCCCGGCGCCATGTTTGTGCTCAGCGTACTGGCGAAGTCGACGAATCCTGGCTGCGTACGGCCTTGAGTCGCTGTATCGCCCACGCAGGGCAACCATGAATCGGGCAGATGCCTGCCGATGAAGCTATCGTTGGGCGGGACCATGATTGATTTTATTTCTGACTTGAACATGGGCCGCGCGATGCCGCCGGATGGCAAGCAGAGGGGGGCATGATGCGGTGCGCCTGGATGCGATCAATGATATAGCCCCGTTTGGGTCGGGGCTTTATCTGGAGGGCGTACCGATCAGCGGCTGATCGGCTTGTAGCGGATACGCTTGGGCTTGGCACCTTCCTCACCCAGACGCTTGCGCTTGTCTTCCTCGTATTCCTGGTAGTTGCCGGCGAAGAAGGTCCATTGGGACTCGCCTTCGGCCGCCAGGATGTGGGTGCAGATCCGGTCGAGGAACCAGCGATCGTGGGAGATGATCAGCGCACAGCCGGCAAACTCGAGCAGGGCATCTTCAAGGGCACGCAGGGTTTCCACGTCCAGATCGTTTGACGGTTCATCAAGGAGCAGCACATTGCCGCCGCTCATCAGCGTCTTGGCCAGGTGCAGGCGACCGCGCTCGCCACCCGACAGGTTGCCCACCAGCTTCTGCTGGTCGCCGCCCTTGAAGTTGAAGCGGCCGATATAGGCCCGGCTGGGCATCTCGAACTTGCCGATGGTCAGGATGTCGGCACCGCCGGCCAGCTCGTCGAACACCGTCTTGCTGCCGTCAAGGCAATCGCGGGACTGGTCCACGTAGGCGATCTTGACCGTGGGGCCGATCACCACGTTGCCGGCATCCGGCGTGTCCTGGCCGGTGATCATCTTGAACAGGGTGGATTTACCGGCGCCGTTGGGGCCGATGATGCCGACGATGGCACCCGCCGGGATGCTGAAATTCACCTTGTCCATCAGTAGCTTGTCGCCAAAGCCCTTGGACACGTCGGTGAACTCGATGACCTTGTCGCCGAGGCGCTCGCCCACGGGGATGAAGATCTCCTGGGTTTCGTTGCGCTTCTGGTATTCCACCGAGGACATCTCCTCGTAGCGGGCAATACGGGCCTTGCTCTTGGCCTGACGGGCCTTGGGGTTGGAGCGCACCCATTCCAGCTCCTGTTTCATGGCCTTGATGCGGGCGCCTTCCTGCTTGGACTCCTGCTCCAGGCGGGCTTCCTTCTGCTCCAGCCAGCTGGAGTAGTTGCCCTTCCAGGGAATGCCATGGCCGCGGTCGAGTTCGAGAATCCATTCCGCGGCGTTGTCGAGGAAGTAGCGGTCGTGGGTGACGGCCACCACGGTGCCTGGGAAGCGCACCAGGAACTGTTCCAGCCACTCGACCGACTCGGCATCCAGGTGGTTGGTGGGTTCGTCGAGCAGCAGCATGTCGGGGCGGGATAGCAAGAGCTTGCACAGGGCCACGCGGCGCTTCTCACCGCCGGACAGGGGGCCGACCTTGGCATCCCAGGGGGGCAGGCGCAGGGCGTCGGCGGCGATCTCGAGCTGGGTTTCCACGTCGGCGCCGCTGGTGGCGATGATGTTCTCGTACCTGGCCTGGAGTTCGGCCAGCTTGTCGAAGTCGGCATCCGGCTCGGCGTAGGCGGCGTAGACCTCCTCCAGCTTCTGCTTGGCCTCCATCACCTCGCCAAGGCCGGATTCGACCTCTTCGCGGACAGTCTTGTCTGGGTCGAGCTTGGGCTCCTGGGCCAGGTAGCCGATGGACATATTGGGTTGCCACTGGACTTCGCCGTCGTATTCCTTCTCGACGCCGGCCATGATCTTCAGCACGGTGGACTTGCCGGCGCCGTTCAGGCCGAGCAGGCCGATCTTGGCGCCGGGGAAGAAGGACAGGGAGATGTCCTTGATGATCTGCCGCTTGGGGGGGACGACCTTGCTCACGCGGAGCATGGACATGACGTATTGGGCCATGGGGGAGGGGTTCCAGTAATGCAGAAATCAAAGGCGTGACTTTACCCGAGTTGTCCCTGGAATCGGCATCTGAAAGCGCGTCCCGTGCCCGGCACAGGGCATCGGCCAGCGCTGCCCAAAGTCATCAGGCGACAAATTGCAGGCGTGCAAGGCGTGCGTAAAGTCCATCGGCGGCAATCAGGTCGGCATGACTGCCTTGCTGGACAATGCGCCCTCCGTCCATCACCACGATCCGGTGGGCTTTCTGCACGGTGGCAAGGCGGTGGGCAATGACAAGGGTGGTGCGCTGGCGCATCAGGCCATCGAGCGCCTGCTGGACCATGCGCTCGCTCTCGGCGTCGAGGGCCGAGGTGGCTTCGTCGAGGAGCAGCACCGGCCGGTCGGCGAGGATGGCCCGGGCGATGGCGATGCGCTGGCGCTGACCGCCGGACAGGCGCACGCCACGCTCGCCCAGGTCGGTGTCGTAGCCCTGGGGCAGGCCCGCGATGAACTCGTCGGCGAAGGCGGCGCGGCAGGCGGCCTGCACCTCGTCGAAGCTGGCCTCGGGGCGGGCGTAGCGGACGTTGTCGGCCACGCTGGCGGCGAAGATCACTGCCTCCTGGGACACCAGCGCGATATGGCGGCGCAGGGCCAGGGGGTCGGCCTCGGCCAGGGGTACGCCGTCGATGGCGAGCTGGCCGGTCTCCGGGTCATAGAAGCGCAGCAGCAGCTGGAACACGGTGCTCTTGCCCGACCCGGAAGGGCCCACCAGGGCCACCGTCTCGCCGGGCTGCACCGCCAGGCTGAAGTCGTCGAGGGCCGGGGTGTCGGGCCGCGACGGGTAGTGGAAGCGCACGCCGTTGATGGCGATCGCCCCCCGTGCCGGTGTCGGGAAGGGGCGAGGCTGGGCCGGTGCCTGGATGGCCGGCGCAGTGGCGAGGATTTCCATCAGCCTCTCGGTGGCCCCGGCGGCCCGCTGCAGCTCGCCCCACACCTCCGACAGGGCGCCGATGCTGCCGGCCACGATGGCGGCGTAGAACACGAAGGCCGACAGCTCCCCGGCGCTCAGGCGCCCGGCCAGCACATCATGACCCCCCACCCACAGGATGAAGGCGATGGCGCCAAACACCAGCAGCAGTACCGCCGCAACCAGCTTGGCCCGGCTGGCGACGCGCTGGCGGGCGGTGGCGAAGCTGTCTTCCACGCGGCGTCCGAAGTCCTGGCGGTCGGCGTCCTCGTGACCATAGGCCTGGACGATGCGGATCTCGTGGATGGTCTCGTCGATGCGGTTGCCCAGCTCCGCCACCCGGTCCTGGCTCTCCCGGGCCAGCCGGCGCACCTTGCGCCCGAACACCACGATGGGCGTGACCACCAGGGGCACACCGGCGAGGGTCAGCAGGGTGAGCTTGATGCTGGTGGTGAACAGCATCACCAGCCCGCCAATGAGTAGCAGGGCGTTGCGCAGGGCGATGGACAGGCTGGAGCCCACCACGTTTTCGATCTGGGTGGTGTCGGACGTGAGGCGGGAGATCACTTCACCGGTGCGGCCGGCCTCGAACCATGCCGGCGGCAGGGACAGCAGATGGTCGAAGACCCGCCGCCGGATGTCGGCCGTGACCCGCTCACCCAGCCAGGACACGTTGTAGAAGCGCAGATAGGTGGCCACGGCGAGCAGCACGATGACGCCGAACATGGCGGCCAGGCTGCGATCCAGCCAGGCCGGGTCGCCCGCCGAGAAGCCCTTGTCGATCACCGTGCGCAGGCCCTGGCCTACTGCCAGCATGGCGCCGGCCGCCAGCACCAGGGCAATGGCGGCGATGAGCACCCGCTGGCGGTAGGGGGCGAGGAGGTGGAGGAGGGCGCGGGCGGGGTGCGTGGGCATGGGATGGCGGGGACGGAGAGAAGGAGGGATTTTATGTGCAACGCACAATAGGCCGGTAAGCTATGGCCCTTCCATATCAGAACAGTTCCGCTGACATGCTGTCTTCTTCGCCATTGACGGCAGGGGTCACCCTGCTGATTGTCCTGCTGATGTTCGGAACCACCTTTGCCGTGGGCAAGGGGCGCCACAAGTATGGCGTCCAGGCGCCGGCCGTGACAGGCCACCCGGTGTTCGAGCGGCTTTACCGGGTGCAGATGAACACCCTCGAATGGGCCGTGATGACGCTGCCCTGCCTGTGGATCGCCGCCGCCTATGTGAGCGATGCCCTCGCCGCGGGCCTGGGTGTGGTGTGGTGGCTGGGCCGTATCGCCTATGCTCTGGCCTACGCCGCCGATCCGGCCAGGCGGGCCCGGGGCTTCATCGTGGGGGCACTGGCCTTTGGTGCCCTTGGGCTGGTGGCCGGTGGTGGCGTGATCCGGCAGCTGATTGGAGTATGAGCATGAAACGAATTTCCTGCGCGGCGCTGCTCCTGGCCGGGTGCGCGCTCTCCGCCCATGCGGCGCCGCCCCTGCCGGCCATGGGTGCTCGAGGTGATGCTGTCACCGTGTCGGGGATCTCCTCGGGCGGCTATATGGCGGTGCAGTTCCAGGTGGCTTTTTCCGGCCTGGTCAAGGGTGCCGGCGTGCTGGCGGCAGGCCCCTACGACTGCGCCGAGGGCAGCACCTGGCGCGCCCTCAACAACTGCATGGCCCCCAAGAGCTGGGCGCCGCCGCCGACACCCGATTCCATCAAACCGCGCATGGAGTCCCGCGCCCGCCTGGATCTGATCGACCCGCCCGCCGGGCTGGCGGACGACAAGGTGTGGGTGCTGACGGGCGGTGCCGACCACACGGTGGAGCGCCCCGTGGTGGATGCGCTGGTGGCTTTCTACCGGCAGTGGATGCCGGCCGCTTCGATCCGGCTGGTGCCCCTGCCGGATGCGGGCCACGCCATGATCTCTGTTTCCGATACGCGGCCCAATGCTTGCGACACTTCCGAGCCGCCCTTCATCAACCGCTGCGGTGACTTTGACGCGCCGGGGGAACTGCTCGGCCATCTGCTCGGCCCCCTGAAGCCCAAGTCCACGGGGCGCCCCGAGTCATTGGTGGCCTTCGACCAGCGCCCCTTCATCGCCGGTCGGCCCGTGGACATCAGCATGGCGGAGCAGGGCTTCGCCTATATTCCGGCAGCCTGCCGCTCCGGGGGGTGCCAGGTGCATGTGGCTTTCCATGGCTGCCGCCAGGGTGAAGACCAGGTGGGGCGCCGCTTTGTGGAGGGGGCCGGCTACAACGCGTGGGCGGAGAGCAACCGGCTGGTGGTGCTCTATCCCCAGACGGTGGCGCGCAGCGGGGCCGCTGCGGGCTCCCTGCGCTGGGTGTACAACCCGAAGGGCTGCTGGGACTGGTGGGGCTATGCGTCCCTTGATTACGCCACCCGCAACGGGCCGCAGATGGCAGCGGTGCGCAAGATGGTCGCCCGTCTGGCCGAAGCGCGGGGGCGCCCCAACTGAGAGAGCGGGAATGAACCTGGATTCTCAGATGCCCTCCCTGAAACCATGGCAATGGCTTGAGTGCCCGTGGGGTCGAATTCAGTCGACCTTGGACGTCCGATCATTGGCTTGCCAGTGGCTCAAGCGGCGGAGGTCGAATGAATTAGCGCTGTTCGCGTTAAGTATGGAAAGCGTTTTCACCCTCGGCAGGTAAAGCATCTCGATGCCCGGTGGGGTGGCCGTTACCGGCCGGCGTTCCGTTGTTTTTCGTGACGTTGGCCGGGTGTTCGCCCCGGCGGGCGACTGACTTTCTTGCTTCGCCAAGAAAGTCAGCAAAGAAGGCGACCCGCCACCCCCGGTCGGCCTTCGGCCGACTGCCCTGCGCTGCTCGCAGCAGGCGGCCGGCGCGGAACTCGC
>NZ_JAFLDT010000058.1 GCF_017302315.1 Zoogloea sp. | reverse complement strand
TCCTGCGCCACCAGGTTCAGCGCGTCGGCGTCCAGAAGCAGGGGGGGGCTGGCGGCGAGGGCGGTGGCCACCAGCGCGCGGGCAGCGTCGGACTGGCCGAGGCCGGGGCCGACGCCGAGGGCGCCAAGGCCCGTTTCGCCCAGCAAGGTGGCGGCGTCACGGAACATCAGTTCGGGGCGCTTCACGTCCACCGCCAGCGCGGCCGGGTCGAGCAGCCCGACGAGGACGCGCCCGGCACCCAGGTAGGCTGCCGCCCGACCGGCGAGCAGGGCCGCTCCCACCATGCCGGGGGCGCCGCCGATGAGGGCGGCATCGCCGTAGCTGCCCTTGTGGCTGTTGCGCTGGCGCGGGCGTAGCTGAGTGGAAAACAGCTCAGTGGCAACGGTATGGCCCGGGGCGGCGACGAGGGCTTCGGTGTCCAGGTCGAGCGTGGCCAGATGGAGCTTGCCGCAGTGGTCCGGCCCGTCGAGGGTAAGCAGGCCGGGCTTGAGGGCGATGAAGGTGACGGTGTGGTCCGCCCGGAAGCAGGCGCCGGGGCGGTGGCCCGTATCCGCATCGAGACCGCTGGGAATGTCGAGGGCCAGACGCAGACCCGACGACGCCGAAAGGCTCTCGATCCAGTCGGCGTAAAGGCCTTCGATGGGGCGCTGCAGGCCGATGCCGAACAGGGCGTCGACCACGAGTGCCCAGCCTTGCGGGGGCGGTGGAGGCAGGCGGGCGTCGGTGCTGCCGCCGCCGGCAAGCCAGGCGGCACGGGCCACGGCCGCGTCTGCCGGAAGGTGGGTGGGGTCGGCGGCGAAGGCAACGCTGACCCGATGGCCGGCGGAACGCAGGTGCCGGGCCACGACAAAACCATCGCCCCCGTTGTTGCCCGGGCCGCAGGCCACCAGGACCGGTGCGTCGGACGGGGGCAGCAGGCTGAGGGCCACGGCAGCCGCCGCCGCGCCGGCGCGTTCCATCAGGGGCGGCACGGCACCGGGCAGGGTCAGCGCCTCGATGGCGCGGATGGAAGCAACGGTATGGATGGGCTGGGGCATGCCGGCGTGGCGCTCAGAGGTTTTCGAGGAGATCGAAAGCCATTTCACGCAGATCGTGAAAGTCGCTTTCATCCACGTTCAGGTGCTGCAGCACGTGAGGGCGGATCTGCAGCCAGCTGGCATCCTCGCTCATGCGCATGAATGCATTCACGAAGCAGTCGGACAGGGCCGCGAGGCTGATCAGGGAACGGCAGCGGGCATCTTCCGTCTCGGCATCCGGCGCGAAGATGGAAAGGTCATGGTGGATCAGGGTGGCGCGGCTGACGTCCTCGGCAAGCCCCCAACTACGGGTCAGAAAGCAACCGATGGCTGCATGGTGGGTGGCATGGCGGGCTTCTTCGACTTCGGTGAAGCTGCGGTCATGATCGGCATTGGCAAGCTGCAGCGTGTCCCGGTAGTCCGGAAAGCGTTGCAGCAGTACCGCTATGCCGCAATCGTGAAAGAGCCCGAAGGTGTAGGCGTGGTCAGCTGCGACGCCGCGGAACTCCTTGGTCAGGCGCGCCGCCAGTTGAGCAACCCGGATGCTGCTGTCCCAGAAACGATCCAGCCGCACCGGCCCGCTGATGCTGCTGCGCAGGGCAAAGCCGGCCACCAGACTGGACAGGACGCGGCTGCCGAGCACTGGAATCGCCTGTTGCACGGTGCTGACCTTGCGGCTGAGCCCGAAGGCTGGGGAGTTCGCCACCTTCATGACTGAGGCAGCCAAGGCTACGTCCCCATTGATGATCTCGCCCACCACCGACAAGGACATGTTGGGCGAATCGATTTCCTTCTGCAGACGGGTGAGCACTTCGGGGCGCGGCGGGATGCCGATGCCTTTGACCAGGCGTTCAATTTCGGTCGGTGTGGGAGTGGGCATGGCGGTGTTCATGAACGGTGTCCCCCGATTCTAGCCGACCCGGAGGGCTGCGCAGCACCTACGCAATCTGACGTATTCCGGTGCGGGGGTGTGCTCCGTAACCTGCGAGGCGTTGCTGCACCGCATTAGACAAACCCACCGAACCAAGGAGCCCTCGATGCAAAACCGTCGTACCTTCCTCAAGGCCGCAGTTCTCTCCGCTTCCATTGCCGCCATCGGCGGGCTGTCGTCCAGCGCCTGGGCGGCCGACACCATCAAGGTTGGCGTACTCCACTCCCTGTCCGGAACGATGGCGATCTCCGAAACCGCCCTCAAGGAAACCGCGCTGATGACCATCGAGGAAATCAACGCCAAGGGTGGCGTGCTGGGCAAGAAGCTCGAGCCGGTGGTGGTGGACCCGGCCTCCGACTGGCCGAAGTTCGCCGAGAAGGCGCGCCAGTTGCTGTCCCAGGACAAGGTGGCCGTGACCTTCGGCTGCTGGACCTCGGTGTCCCGCAAGTCGGTGCTGCCGGTGTACAAGGAGCTCAACGGCCTGCTGTTCTACCCGGTGCAGTACGAGGGTGAAGAGCTCGAGAAGAACGTCTTCTACACCGGTGCGGCCCCCAACCAGCAGGCCATCCCGGCGGTGGAATACCTGATGAGCAAGGAAGGCGGCTCCGCCAAGCGCTTTGTGCTGCTGGGCACCGACTATGTGTACCCGCGCACCACCAACAAGATCCTGCGCGCCTTCCTGAAGAGCAAGGGTGTGGCCGAGGCTGACATCATTGAGGAATACACCCCGTTTGGGCATTCCGATTACCAGACCATCATCGCCAAGATCAAGAAGTTTGCCGGCGAGGGCAAGAAGACGGCGGTGATCTCCACCATCAACGGCGACTCCAACGTGCCTTTCTACAAGGAGCTGGGCAACGCTGGCCTGAAGGCCAAGGACGTGCCGGTGGTGGCCTTCTCGGTGGGTGAGGAAGAGCTGCGCGGCGTGGATGCCAAGCCGCTGGTGGGCCATCTGGCCGCCTGGAACTACTTCATGTCGGTGAAGAACCCGGAAAACGACAAGTTCATCAAGATGTACCGCGACTGGGCCAAGAAGGCCAAGCTGCCCAAGGCCGACACCGTGGTCACCAACGACCCGATGGAAGCCACCTACGTGGGTATCCACATGTGGGCCCAGGCCGTCGAGAAGGCCAAGTCCACCGACACCGACAAGGTCATCGCCGCCATGGCCGGCCAGACCTTCAAGGCGCCGTCGGGCTTCACCCTGAAGATGGACGAGACCAACCACCACCTGCACAAGCCGGTCTTCATTGGCGAGATCAAGGCCGACGGCCAGTTCAACACCGTGTGGAAGACCAAGGGCCCTGTCCGCGCCCAGCCCTGGAGCCCGTTCATCCCGGGCAACGAAGGCAAGCAGAAGCTGTAAGCATTCGCAGACCTCCTCAAGAGAGTAGTAGTTGGCCGGCGGAGGGCTCCGGGCCCGGAGCCGGCCATTTTTTTGGAACGGACCCGTGTTGCCCTCATCCGTTCGCCCCCGGGGGATCCCATGAAACGACTTCTCCTTCTGATCAGTCTCCTCCTTTGCGTTGGCCGCGCCTCCGCCGCCCTTGAGCCGGTCGTGCTGCAGGGTCTCGCTTCCGACGACTTTGATGGCAAGCAGGCCGCAGTGGCGGCCCTCTCGGCCGCGGGCGACGATGCCGATGCCCAGCGCCTGCTCAAGGCCCTGTCCGAGGATGCGGTGGCGGTGGCCGGCGGACGTCTGGTCATCGTGGCGGGGGAGCAGGTGCTCGACCCGGCCAGTGGCGCGCCGATCAAGCCCGCTCCCGCCAGCCCCGAATCCATCAGCCTCAACAACAGCCTGCGCCAGCAGGTGGACGGCGCCCTGGCCGCCGCACGCCTGCTGTCCGCCGACCGGGCCGAGCGCCTCACTGCGGCGCGTGCGCTGCTGGCCGACATGGGTGAGGGCGCCGCCCTGCTGCCCCTCTTTGACAAGGCCCTGGCCCGGGAGCAGGACGGCGAGATCAAGCCCATCCTGGTCCAGCTTGCCGCCCAGGCGGCCCTCGGCAGCCCCGATGTGGCGCGTCGCCTGCAGGCCGTGCGTGACCTGGCCGGCTCCGGCAGCCCGGCGGTGAAGGCCCTGCTGCTGCCCTTGCTCGATCCTGCCAACGAACCCGAGGAGAAGCTGCGCCTGGAGGCCGGCACGGCCATCAAGGCCATCGACGCCCGCCTGGCCTGGAGCGATACCGCAGGCCAGATCTTCACCGGCATCTCCCTGGGTTCCATCCTGCTGCTGGCGGCCCTGGGCCTGGCCATCACCTACGGGGTGATGGGCGTCATCAACATGGCCCACGGTGAGCTGCTGATGGTGGGCGCCTACTCGGCTTACACCATGCAGGCCCTGTTCCGCGCGAAGTTTCCGGAGTTTGTCGATTACTACCTGCTGGCGGCGGTGCCGGTGGCCTTTTTCGTGGCCGCGGCTGTGGGCATGCTGATGGAGCGCACGGTGATCCGGCATCTGTACGGCCGGCCGCTGGAAACCCTGCTTGCCACCTGGGGCCTTTCGCTGGTGCTGATCCAGGCGGCGCGTCTGCTCTTTGGCGCCCAGAACGTGGAAGTGGCCAACCCGGTGTGGATGTCCGGCGGCGTGCAGTTGGCCGAGAACCTCTCCCTGCCCTGGAACCGCCTGATCATCGTGGCCTTCTCCGGCTTCGTGCTGCTGCTGGTATGGCTGATGATGAACAAGACCCGCCTGGGCATGTTTGTCCGCGCCGTCACCCAGAACCGCCCCATGGCCGGCTGCGTGGGCGTGCCCACTGCGCGCATCGACACCCTGGCCTTCGGCATCGGCTCCGGCATTGCCGGGCTGGGCGGGGTGGCCCTGTCACAGATCGCCAACGTGGGCCCCGACATGGGCCAGGGCTACATCGTCGATTCCTTCATGGTGGTGGTGCTCGGCGGCGTGGGCCAGCTGGCCGGCGCGGTGTGGGCGGCCCTGGGCCTGGGCGTGGTCACCAAGTTCCTCGAAGGCTGGGCCGGGGCGGTGATCGCCAAGATCCTGGTGCTGGTCTTCATCATCATCTTCATACAGAAGCGACCCCAGGGGCTGTTTGCCCTCAAGGGCCGGTTCGTCGATTGAGCGGAGGACACGCCCATGCGCACACCTTTGACCGTCAAACTCTTCGCGGGCCTCGGCCCGCGGGGCTGGCTGGCCGTGGCGGCCGTCGCCTTCATCGCCTGGGTGCTGGTGCCCATGGCCCACCTGATGCTGCCTGAGAGCCACCCGCTGCACGTCTCCACCTATGCCATCACCCTGATCGGCAAGATCCTGTGCTACGCCGTGGTGGCGGTGGCCATGGACCTGATCTGGGGCTTCGGCGGCATCCTCTCCCTGGGCCACGGGCTGTTCTTTGCCCTGGGCGGCTACAGCTTCGGCATGTACCTGATGCGCCAGATCGGCCGCGAGGGCAGCTACCAGAGCGACCTGCCGGACTTCATGGTCTTCCTGGACTGGAAGGAGCTGCCCTGGTACTGGACCGGCTCGGACCACTTCCTGTGGGCGCTGTTCCTGGCGATTGCGGTGCCCGGCGTGGTGGCCTGGATCTTCGGCTACTTTGCCTTCCGCTCGCGCATCAAGGGGGTGTATTTCTCGATCATCACCCAGGCCATGACCTACGCGGCCATGCTGTTCTTCTTCCGTAACGAGACCGGCTTTGGCGGCAACAACGGCTTCACCGACTTCAAGCGCATCCTCGGCTACTCGATCACCGCGCCGGAAACCCGGCTGGTGCTGTTCGGCCTGTCGGTGGCCCTGCTGCTGGCGGTGATCATCCTCGGCAAGGTGCTCATCGCCTCCAAGTTCGGCAAGGTGCTCACCGCCATCCGCGATTCGGAAAACCGCGTCATGTTCATCGGCTACAACCCGGTGCACTACAAGCTCTTCATCTGGACCCTGTCGGCCATGCTGTGCGGCCTGGCCGGTGCGCTCTACGTGCCCCAGGTGGGCATCATCAACCCCTCCGAGATGTCGGTGGCCAACTCCATCGAGATCGCCATCTGGGTGGCGGTGGGCGGGCGCGGCACTCTGGTCGGGCCGGTGCTGGGCGCAGGCATCGTCAATCTGTCCAAGACCTGGTTCACCACCAGCTTCCCGGAATACTGGTTGTTCTTCCTGGGTCTGCTGTTCATCCTCGTCACCCTCTACCTGCCCCAGGGCGTGGTTGGGCTGTGGGCAAAGATCAAGGCCCGCCGGGCCGAGAAGGCGGCCATTGCGGCGTCCCGCGCCGATCCCGCGCCCCGCGCTGTCGCCAGTGAATCCAAGATCCCCAACGGCACTGCCGCCAAAGGAGCCTGAGCATGCGCGTCGAATCCTCCATCTCCCGCAACGCCCCGGCCGACGGCCAGCAGGAACACTGGGACGGGGCCGCCAACACCGGCCACGTGCTCAAGCCCGGCGAGCTCGACCTCTCCCATGGGGTCATGCTCTACCTGGACGACATCACGGTGAGCTTTGACGGCTTCCGCGCCCTCAACAAGCTGTCCTTGCAGATCGATACCGGCGAGCTGCGCTGCATCATCGGCCCCAACGGGGCGGGCAAGACCACCATGATGGACGTCATCACCGGCAAGACCCGGCCCGACTCGGGCAAGGCCTTCTTCGGCCAGACCATCGACCTGACCCGTCTCACCGAACCGCAGATCGCCCACGCCGGCATCGGCCGCAAGTTTCAGAAGCCCACCATCTTCGAGAACCACTCGGTGTTCGAAAACCTGGAGCTGGCCCTGAAGACCGACAAGCGGGTGAAGAAGAGCCTGTTCGCCCGCCTGTTCGGCGACGACCTGGACAAGATCGCCGACACCCTCAGGCAGATCCGCCTGAACGACCAGGCCGACCGGCCCGCCGGGCTGCTCTCCCACGGCCAGAAGCAGTGGCTGGAGATCGGCATGCTGCTGGTGCAGGACCCGAAGCTGCTGCTGCTCGACGAACCAGTTGCCGGCATGACCGACGACGAGACCGAGCGCACCGCCGAACTGTTCGTGAGCCTCAAGGGCAAGCACTCGCTGATGGTCGTCGAGCACGACATGGCCTTCGTCGAGGCCCTGGGCGGCAAGGTCACGGTGCTGTGCGAAGGCTCGGTGCTGGCCGAAGGCGACCTGGCCACCGTGCAGGCCGATCCCCGGGTCATCGAGGTGTATCTGGGCCGTTGAGGCTGTTGGACCTGACGTGTGGAGGCGATTTGTATGGGGGTCGCTGTAGGGGCGACTTCAGTCGCCCGCGGACTTTGATCAACAGCATGCCTCTGATCGACGCTCGATGGGCGACTGAAGTCGCCCCTACAGCCCCTACAGGTCGCCGCCCACAGCCCCTGCCGCCCAGACAAATCGCCCCAAGGTCGCTCCTTGTACAGCGGCCTGCGCCGGAATAAAGACATTCATCAAGGACAAGACCATGCTCACCGTCACCAATCTCAACCAGTACTACGGCGGCTCCCACATCCTGCGCAATGTCAGCTTTGACGTGCCCATGGGCAAGGTCACAACCCTGCTCGGGCGCAACGGGGTGGGCAAGACGACCTTGCTCAAGACCCTGATGGGCCTGGTGCCCGCCGCCACCGGCAGCATCCAGCTGGGCGGGCAGGACATCACCCGGGCGCCCAGCTATGGCCGCGTGCGCGCCGGCATCGGCTATGTGCCCCAGGGCCGCGAGATCTTCCCGCGTCTCACGGTGGAGGAGAACCTGTTGATGGGCCTCGCCACCCGGCCGGCGGGCAGCGAGGTGCCCACCCGCATCTTCGAGATGTTTCCGGTGCTCAAGCAGATGATGCGCCGCCGCGGCGGCGACCTGTCCGGCGGTCAGCAGCAACAGCTCGCCATCGGCCGCGCCCTGGCCCCGGGGCCGAAGTTGTTGATCCTCGACGAGCCCACCGAAGGCATCCAACCCTCCATCATCAAGGACATCGAGCGTGCCATCCGCGCCCTCGCCGAAACCGGCGAGATGGCCATCCTGCTGGTGGAGCAGTACTACGACTTCGCCCGCTCCCTGGCCGACCACTACCTGTTGATGGAGCGGGGCGAGATCATCAGCGCCGGGCGCGGGGACGAGATGGAGGCCAATCGGGTGAGGGAGATGCTGTCGGTGTGAGGGCTGCGCCGTCTTATTGGCTGCTCTTGATGGTGAAGCGCTCTGACGCCTGCCGGGTGGCGTCCAGAAAGAAGCGCTTGTCGTCGTCGCCAAAGGCCGCGAGCTGATGGAGGACGCCTTCGGTGCCGTCCTGGTAGCGGAGGGTGAAGCGGAAGACAAAGGCTGACAGGCCCTTCTGCTGCAGCCAGCCATTCTGTTTGGCCATGGGGTCACCGTTGTTCGCCTGCCCGATCCAGTTGCCGTCCTTCAGGCGGGGGGCCTCATCGGTGTGCAACAGCACGGCCGGGTCGCTGGGAAACACGTTTTCCACGGTAATCCGGGTGATGGGGTCGGAGGTTTTGGCCTCGAGGCCAAAGGACCACACCAGCGACGGGTGGCCGTTGAGGGTGTCGGGCGGAGTGATGATGATCGCGGCGGCAGTGATCCTGACGTGCTCGTTCTCGGCAGGCTTGGCGCCCCGCGGCCCCACCTTGACCTGAACAGTCTGACCGCCGGCGATCCGGACGGGGATCTCGCGGACGTCCGGGGTTTGAGATGCCGCGAGCCCGGGCACGAGGAGGAAGGCGCTGAGAAGGTATGACCGGATATGTTCCATGGAGTGTATGAAAATTCAGTTTTGGACGCATTGGATTATATGCAATTTAAATTTTCTGAAAAGACTCCGGATAATTGCGGTCGCGCCAGGCTTCATCTCCGTCCCCGGCATGCCTTTTGCTGTCTGATGCCCCATGCTGGTGACAATTTCTGCCCCCGACGGGGTGCGGCCTTCCGAACTCACTGATTTACCAATCAATAGCGCCCGAAATTGGTGCGCCCGGCTGGAGCTTGGCTTCGAGTCTCGCTCCGGGGGTGGCACTTTCTTGGTGCATAGGCGCCACGAAGGCCCGCTTCGGGTGCAGAAGGCGCTCTATCCCGAGGGGCCGGAGGTGTGCCATGCGCTGATGCTGCATCCGCCGGCGGGGATCGCCGGGGGCGATGTGCTGAGTGTTCAGGTGCGGGTGGGTGAGGGAGCAAAAGCGCTGATCACCACGCCGGGGGCTGGCAAGTGGTATCGCAGCAATGGCCCGCTGGCCACCCAGCGCCTGGAATTCGAGGTGGGCCGGGGCGGGGTGTTCGAATGGCTGCCTCAGGAGAGCATTGTTTTCGACCGGGTGAATGGGCGCACCGAGACCGTCGTGCGCCTGACCGGCGACGCCACCTTCATCGGCCTGGATCTGCTGTGTCTGGGCCGCACCGCGTCCGGCGAGCGCCTGACCCGCGGGCAACTGCGGCTGGCTTCGCGCATCGAGCGGGATGGCCGGCTGATCTGGAGCGAGCAGGGCCTGATCGAGGGGGGCTCGCGCCTGCTGGATTCGCCGGTGGGCCTGGGCGGGCAGCCGGTCACCGGCAGCCTGCTGGTGGCGTCCGACGCGCTCGATGCGAGCCTGCTGGCGGCCTGCCGCGAGATTCGCCCGCTGGTCGGCGATGCAGCGGTGACACGTCTGCCCGGCCTGCTGGTGGCCCGCTACCTGGGGCCTTCGGCCGAGGCGGCGCGAGCCTGGTTTGTGGCCTTGTGGTCCGTGCTGCGGCCCGCGCTGGCGGGGCGCCCGGCGGAGGTGCCGCGAATCTGGCATACCTGATATCGGTGTCCGTGGATGGCCGCAGCGCAGCCGCCGCCACTATCATTCAGGGCGTGCCCCGTGCCCGCCCGACCGTCAACGAAAGGGATCCTTCATGGAACTGACCCCCCGCGAAAAAGACAAGCTCCTGATCTTTACCGCCGGCCTGCTGGCCGAGCGGCGCAAGGCCCGCGGCCTCAAGCTCAACTACCCGGAAGCGGTGGCCTTCATCACGGCGGCGGTCCTTGAGGGGGCCCGCGATGGTCGCACCGTGGCCGAACTGATGAATTACGGCACCACGCTGCTGACCCGCGCCGATGTGATGGAAGGCGTGCCGGAGATGATCCCGGACATTCAGGTGGAGGCCACCTTTCCCGACGGCACCAAGCTTGTTACCGTTCATCAGCCCATTGTGTGAGGCGCGATCATGATCCCCGGTGAAATCGACACTCTTGACGGCGAGCTGGAGCTCAACGTCGGCCGCAGCACCCTGAGCATCACGGTCGCCAACACCGGCGACCGGCCGATTCAGGTGGGCTCCCACTACCACTTCGCCGAGACCAACCTGGCCCTGGATTTCGACCGGGCGGGGGCCCGGGGCTACCGCCTCAACATCGCCGCCGGCACCGCCGTGCGCTTCGAGCCCGGCCAGACGCGCACGGTCGAGCTGGTGGCCCTGGCGGGCGACCGCAAGGTCTTCGGTTTCAACGGCCAAGTGATGGGGGCCCTATGAGAAGCGCTGCAAAGGTGGTGCCGATTGTGGGGGCGACTGTAGGGGCGACTTCAGTCGCCCACCCGCACGTTGATCACCGACACATCCTTGATCGAAGTCCGCGGGCGACTGAAGTCGCCCCTACCGTTAACCCGGTAGTTGCCCCCGATTTCACACCCGTTTCCCTGGAGGCCTGACATGGCAAAGATCTCGCGCCGCGCCTACGCGGAAATGTTTGGTCCCACCGTGGGTGACCGTGTGCGCCTGGCCGACACCGAGCTGTGGATCGAAGTGGAGAAGGACTACACCATCTACGGCGAAGAGGTGAAGTTCGGCGGCGGCAAGGTGATTCGCGACGGCATGGGCCAGGGCCAGCGCCTGTCCTTCGAGGTGGCCGACACGGTGATCACCAACGCCCTGATCCTCGATCACTGGGGCGTGGTCAAGGCCGACATCGGCATCAAGGGTGGGCGCATCTCCACCATCGGCAAGGCCGGCAACCCGGACATCCAGCCCGGGGTCACCATCGCCGTCGGTGCTGCCACCGAGGTGATTGCGGGCGAAGGCATGATCGTCACCGCCGGCGGCATCGACACCCACATCCACTTCATCTGCCCCCAGCAGATCGAAGAGGCCCTGATGAGCGGCGTCACCACCATGATCGGCGGCGGCACCGGCCCGGCCACCGGCACCTACGCCACCACCTGCACCCCGGGGCCCTGGCACATCGCCCGCATGCTGCAGGCGGCGGATGCCTTCCCCATGAACCTGGGCTTCCTCGGCAAGGGCAACGTCAGCCTGCCCGACCCCCTGCGCGAGCAGGTGGAGGCCGGCGTGATCGGCCTCAAGCTGCATGAGGACTGGGGCACCACCCCGGCGGCCATCGACAACTGCCTTTCTGTTGCCGAGGAGATGGACATCCAGGTGGCCATCCACTCCGACACCCTCAACGAATCCGGCTTTGTGGAAACCACCGCCGCCGCCTTCAAGGGCCGCAGCATCCACACCTTCCACACCGAAGGCGCCGGCGGCGGCCACGCACCGGACATCGTCAAGCTGGCCGGCCTGCCCAACGTGCTGCCCAGCTCCACCAACCCCACCCGGCCCTACACCATCAACACCATCGACGAGCACCTGGACATGCTGATGGTGTGCCACCACCTGGACCCGGCCATCGCCGAGGACGTGGCCTTCGCCGAGAGCCGCATCCGCCGCGAGACCATCGCCGCCGAGGACATCCTCCACGACATCGGCGCCCTGTCCATGTTCTCGTCCGACTCCCAGGCCATGGGCCGGGTGGGCGAGGTGGTCATCCGCACCTGGCAGACCGCCCACAAGATGAAGGTCCAGCGCGGCGCGCTGCCCGGCGACACGGCCCGCAGCGACAACCTCCGCGCCCGCCGCTACATCGCCAAATACACCATCAACCCGGCCATCACCCATGGCATCAGCCACGTGGTCGGCTCTATCGAGCCGGGCAAGCTGGCCGACCTGGTGATCTGGAAGCCGGCCTTCTTCGGCGTCAAACCCAGCCTGATCCTCAAGGGCGGCATGATCGCCGCCGCCGCCATGGGCGACGCCAACGCCTCCATCCCCACCCCCCAGCCGGTGCACTACAAGCCCATGTTCGGCGCCTTCGCCGGCGGCCTCAAGACCTCGCTCACCTTCGTCTCCCAGGCCGCCCTGGCCAGTGGCAACCTGGACGAACTCCGGCTCCAGAAGCCCCTCGAAGCCGTGCGCAACATCCGCGGCGTCACCAAGTCATCGATGATCCTCAACGACTGGCAGGGCGAGATCAGCGTCGACCCGGAGACCTACGAGGTCCGCGCCGCGGGCGAAGTCCTGACCTGCGAACCGGCCAGCGTGCTGCCGATGGCCCAACGCTATTTCCTGTTCTGACCATGCTCCTGATCGAATCCCTCTACACCGGCGACGCCGCGCCTGCGGCGCGTCTTGAATTGAATTTTGACGCCCGTACCAAGAGCCGCCTGCGCACGCAGCTGGCGGGGGGGGAGGAGGTGGGCCTGTTTCTGCCCCGGGGCACCATCCTGCGGGGCGGTGACCGGCTGCAGGCCCAGGACGGGCGGGTGGTCGAGGTGGTGTCGGCGCCTGAAGACCTGCTCGAGGCGCGCTGTGCCGATGCCTTTGCCCTGGCCCGGGTGGCCTATCACCTGGGCAATCGCCATGTGGCCGTGCAGGTGGGGGAGGGCTGGCTACGCATCCAGACCGATCATGTGCTGAAGACCATGCTCACCGGCCTGGGCGCTGACGTACATGCCCTGTCGGCACCGTTTGAGCCCGAAGCGGGTGCCTACGCCCATGGCCATCACCATGCGGAGCGGGGGGCGACCGAAGCGAAGATCCACCAGTACAAATGAGCCTGCCCCTGATCCGCCTGATGCAGCTCGTCAGCCCGGCCCTGCCGGTGGGGGCCTACACCTATTCCCAGGGGCTGGAGTGGGTGGTGGATACCGGCGCGGTGAAGACCGAGGCCCAGGTGGGTGAGTGGATCGGTGACGCGCTGGGGGGCGCCTTCGGGTGCTATGAGCTGCCGCTGCTGGCGCGCCTGATGGCGGCGTGGCAGCAGGGCGACGACGCGGCCGTCGTTGAACTCAACGCTCACTGCCTGGCCAGCCGTGAGACCGCCGAGCTGCGCGCCGAGACGGTGCAGATGGGCTATTCCCTGGTCCGCCTGCTGGTGGATCTCCCGGCCTTCACCGGCCTGCCCGGCTGGGTGGCGCGCATCAAGGCCATCGAGGAACCTGCCTTTCCCACGGTGTGGGCGGCGGTGGCGGTCGCCTGGGAGATCGAGCCCGAGCCGGCCCTCACCGGTTATGCCTGGGCATGGATGGAGAACCAGGTGATGGCCGCGGTGAAGGCTGTGCCCCTGGGCCAGGCGGCGGGGCAGCGCCTGCTGTCAGCCCTGGCCGCCGCCGTGCCGACGCGGGTTGCCGATGCGTGCACGCGTGCTCCGGAAGCCTGGTCCAATTTCCAGCCGGGGCTGGCTATTGCCAGCGCCCGGCATGAAACCCAGTATTCACGACTCTTCCGTTCCTGACATGCCCAAGCCAACTCAGAAAATATCCGCGAGAAAGCCCGACAAAGCACCGGGTGCGAACACCGATGTGCCGCGCCTTGCCATTGCCTGCCAGGGCGGTGGCGCCCATACGGCCTTTACGGCGGGGGTGCTGGCCTATCTGTTCCTGTCCTTCGAACACTTTCGCACGATTGGTGAGGAGGGGCGCTGGTTCAGGCTGCTGGGCCTCTCCGGTACATCCGGCGGGGCGATCACCGCTGCCATGGCCTGGAGCGAGGCGCAGGATGACAGTTGGGCCGAGGGTGCCCGGAGGGTTCTGCGTTACTGGAACCGCAACAAGGCGAGCCTCGACACCCGGGACAAGCTGCCGATCTGGTGGGGCGAGTACTACACCAATGCGGCCACCCAGTGGGCGATGGGGCTGCAGCGCTGGCTGCCGACGGTGAGTCTCCCGCCGTCGGCATTTGCCTCGTCGCTGGTTCAAGGGCGGATGAAGGATGACATGCGTGCCGTGGTGGGCCTGCCGGATCACGCCGACCGCTTCTTCGGGCGTAAGGGCGTTGATCTCTTCGTGGGTGCTGTGGATGTCGTCAATCCGGGCGACGAGCCCCCGACGGCCTTCCGCACCTTTCCCGACCAGCCCGCCTTCGGCTTGCGCCTGGATGAATTGCTGGCCAGTGCCTGCATTCCCGAACTCTTCATCGCAACCCCCTTGAGCGTGAAGGAAGACAAGGGCACCGAACGCGGGACGCGGGTGTTCTGGGACGGCCTGTATTCCCAGAACCCGCCGATCAATAATTTCTTCGACGGGCGCACCCGTGATTGCAAGCCCGATCTGTTGTGGGTGGTGCAGATCAACCCCAACCGCTATGAAGGGAGCGATGCTGGCCCCGTGAGCCCGGATGATCAGGCCGACCGGCGCAACGAGCTGGCCGGCAATCTGTCCCTGGGCCAGGAGTTGCGCGCCATCGACCGGATAAACCTTATTGCCGAGGAACTCGGCGCTCTGCCCGAACTGCCCGAATCCCTTGCGGCCTACAAGCCGGTGACGGTGAGTTTCATCCGCCTCGGCGCCCGGGACGACGGCCCGCTGGCGGACTATTCCCTCAACTACGCTTCCAAGCTCAACCGCGACCCCGCCTTCATTGACGCGCTGATTGCCGAAGGCATCCGCGCGGCCCATGAGGCGGCGTCGGCCCATGAGCTGGTCCGGCCCCATCAGTGCATGAAGCAGAAGTGCGAGATCTATCCGGACCCGGACTGGCCTTCGCCCGCCAGCCTCGCCGGCCTGCTCGAAGACCCGGAACTGGCCCGCCAGTGGCGTCGGCTCGTGGCCACTCTTCCCCTGTCCCATCCCCAGCAAGACCCCATTGAGGAAGCTTCATGAAAGGCCAACCCCTGCGCGTCGGCATCGGCGGCCCCGTCGGCTCCGGCAAGACGGCCCTGACCCTGGCCCTGTGTCAGGCCCTCCGCGACAAGTACGATCTGTGCGTGGTGACCAACGATATCTACACCGCCGAGGACGCCCAGTTTCTGGTGCGCAACGAAGCCCTCACGCCCGAGCGCATCATCGGCGTCGAGACCGGCGGCTGCCCCCATACGGCCATCCGCGAGGATGCCTCCATCAACCTGGAGGCGGTGGACCGGCTGATCCGTCTGTTTCCCGATGTGGAACTGATCTTTGTGGAGTCCGGCGGCGACAACCTGGCGGCCACCTTCTCGCCCGAGCTGTCCGACCTGACGATCTACGTGATCGATGTGTCCGCCGGCGACAAGATCCCCCGCAAGGGCGGGCCGGGCATCACCAAGAGCGACCTGCTGGTGATCAACAAGATCGACCTGGCGCCTATGGTCGGCGCCTCCCTGGAGGTGATGGACCGGGATGCGAGGAAGATGCGCGGCGAGCGCCCCTTCATCTTCAGCAACCTCAAGACCAATCAGGGCCTGGCCGAGATCATCGCCTTCATCGAGAAGCAGGGCCTGCTGGTGGATGCCTGAGCGCTTGTCATCTCAAAGCCGTCATGGCTTTGAGGTATGCTGCAGAAGCGTCAAGTGCAGACAGCGTTTCGGCGCGGGACGCGGGCTTTCCAATGATCAATAACACGCAAAGGGAATAGCAATGAGTGAGCAGACCAACGATTTCGAAGAATTCTACGGCGCCAAGTTCGAGGATCTGGCCGTGGGCCAGAGCGGCGTCTATGCCCGTACCGTGACCGAGGCCGACATCCTGGCCTTCGCTGGCGTCACTGGCGACTTCAACCCCGTCCACGTCAACGAGGAACTGGCCAGTGCCAGCATGTTCGGCGGACGTATCGCCCACGGCATGCTATCGGCCGGCTTCATCTCCACCGTGTTTGGCACCAAGTTCCCCGGGCCGGGCTCCATCTACCTGTCCCAGACCCTGAAGTTTAAGGCCCCGGTCAAGATCGGTGACACGGTGGTGGCCCGCTGCACCATCAAGGAACTCGTCCCCGAAAAGCGCAAGGCCAAGTTCGACACCGTATGCACGGTGAAGGGCAAGGTCGTGCTGGAAGGCGAAGCGGAGATCATGGTGCCGAAGCGCTGAGCGTTTCAACCATCGTTTGATCCGGGGGGCCGATATGCGTATCGGCCCCTTGCCGTTTAGGGGTTGCGTCATCACCCCGTTTTCGGAATGGGTTCCTTCGGTGCACCGGGAGGGGGGCGGCGCTCCAGCAGCGCCTTCCGTGTCACCGGGTCGGCCAGGCGCGCCTGCCACCAGGCCAGCGCCTTGCCCGCCGGCGCAGGGGTTTTTCGCCACGCGTAGCTGATGTGGAAGATGCGCTCCTTACGGGCGACCGGGGGGGCGACTAACCGGCCCGCGTCGATGTAGGGGCGTGCCAGGCATTCGGGCAGGAAGCCCACCCCCATGCCCCGCAATTGTGCCTCCAGCTTCTCGGTGAGACCCGGAACGGTGAAGACATCCTGGCCGCCCAGCAGGCCGATGGTCAGGCCCTTGCCCCGGGAGGCGGAGTCGGCGACCGCCACTGCGCGGTGGAGGCCGATGGTGGCGTCGTCCAGGGGGGCGGTGGCGCGGGCCAGGGGGTGATGGGGCGCCACGGCAAAGATGTAGCGCTGACTGCCCAGGGGCAGGGCATCCACGCCTTCGGGCAGCAGGGTTTCGGCGACCACGCCGATGGCCAGATCGGCTTGCCCGGAGGTGAGGGCTTCGAGTGTTCCCGACAGGACTTCATCACGCAGGCGCAGGCGTGTCGGAGGTTCGAGGGCAAGGAAGGCTTCGCACAATTCGAACAGGGTGGTCCGATTGATGACGCCGTCCACCGCCAGGGTGAACTGGGCTTCCCAGCCCGTGGCAACCCGTTTCACCCGGTTTGCCACCGCGTCCAGCTCGTCAAGCAGGCGTGCCCCTTCCCGCAGAAGTTCCATGCCTGCCGGGGTCAGTCGGGCATGACGTGAGCTGCGGTCAAACAGCAGCACGTCGAGGGCATCCTCGATCTGCCGCACCCGGTAGGTGAGGGCGCTGGGCACCATGCCGGCAGCCCGGGCCGCCGCTGCAAAGCTGCCGGCTTCTTCGATGCGCTGCAGCATGGCGAGGGCGTCCGGCGTGAGCACATCCCGGGGCGACAGGTTATTTTTCGACATGACAGAATGCCTTCGTTCATATTATTTGAATGATGCCGACAAAACCGGCGGATCGTCCGGGCAGGGGGCAACGCTACACTGAGCTTCATTACAGGAGGTCAGATCATGCTTACCCTGCGTAGATCCGATGATCGGGGCCATGCCGACCATGGCTGGCTGCTCAGCCGTCACAGCTTCTCCTTCGCCGGCTACCACGATCCCGCCCACATGGGCTGGGGCAACCTGCGGGTCATCAACGAGGACCGCATCGCCCCGGGCAGCGGCTTCGGCACCCATGGGCACCGGGACATGGAGATCATCAGCTACGTGCTGTCCGGCGCCCTGGCCCACAAGGACAGCATGGGCAATGGCACGGCGATCCTGCCGGGCGAGGTGCAGCGCATGAGCGCGGGCACCGGCGTGCGTCACAGCGAGTTCAACCATGCGGCCGACGCCACCACCCACTTCCTGCAGATCTGGATCGAGCCTCGCCAGGTGGGCCTGGCCCCGGGTTACGAGCAAAAGTCGTTCCCGGATGCCGAGAAGCGTGGCCGCCTGCGCCGGGTGGCCGCCCCCGACGGCGCGGACGGGGCGGTGACCCTGAATGCGGACGCGACCCTCTACGCCGGGCTGTTCGACGGCGACGAGTCTGCCCACCTGGCACTCGACCCTGCCCGCAAGGCCTATGTGTATCTGGTGCGTGGTGCCCTCACCGTCAATGGCCAGCCCCTCCGGGCGGGGGATGCGCTGCTGCTGGCCAACGAGACCGCGCTGAGTCTGGCTGGCGGACACGATGCCGAGGTTCTGGTCTTCGATCTGGCACCCTGAAGGGCATCGCGTCCAGCGGCTGTGGCAATAGGCCGCAAACCCGTTGCCGCACAAGTTTCTAGAATCGCGCCTTCCGCGGGGCCGGCGGCTGTTGCCGGCCCTGCCATCCAGATTGCGTTCAAAGAGACTTTCGTCATGCATACTCCGCTGCGACTTGCCGTGCTGATCGGTGCCATTCATTCCGGAGGCACCGTCGCCTCCCCGACAGAGGGGGCGCCCGGCCGCAGCCAGTCCCTGCCCGAAGTCCGGGTGGAGGCATCGCGGGAGTCATCCTACCGGGCCGAGACGGCCACGGTGGCCGGCAAGCTGCCCCAGTCCCCCCGGGAGATTCCCAACTCGGTATCGGTGCTGACCCGCCAGCAGATGGACGACCAGAACATGGTCACCCCCTGGGATGCCCTGTCCCAGATCACCGGTGTGCAGGCGGTTGCCAACGACATCACCCAGGGCCAGTTCCATTCTCGGGGTGGCGCCCTCGAAGTCCAGCAGGACGGTCTGCCGTCCACCCTGCCCCTCTCCGGCTATCAGCAGTTCGACCTGGCCCTGTACGAACGCGTCGAAGTGATGCGTGGCCCCGCGGGCCTGCTCCAGGGCTCAGGCTCCTTCTCGGGGGCGGTCAACTTTGTGCGCAAGCGCCCGAAGGATGCCTTCGCCGCATCGGCCCTGGCTTCCACCGGCACCTGGAACAACAACCGGCTCGAGGCTGATGTGAGCGCGGTCGTCAATGAGTCCCGCAGCCTGCGGGCCCGGGGCGTGCTGTCGGTGGTGGATCGGGACTACGTGTTCAATCGCGTCCATGACCGCAAGTGGCTGGGCTACCTCACCGTGGACTATGACTTTTCCCCGGCGACCACCCTCAATCTCTTCGTGGCCAATCTCACAAATGACTCGACCGGATTTTCCGGGCTGCCGACCTATACCGATGGGCGCCAGCTGTCGGTGCCCCGGTCCTTCAATCCCTATCCCGACTGGAACCGCATTGAGTGGGACACTACCGACATCGGTGCCGACCTGAGCCACCGTTTCGGTGATCGCTGGACCGCCACCCTGAAGCTGCAGCGGCGTGATCAGAGCCAGTTCTTCAAGGACGGCTATGCCAACGCCGGCGTCAACCCGGCGACCAATGTGATTGCCAGCTATGCCCGCCGGGAGTTTGTCTATGACTACGTGCATGAGGCCGTGGATGCCTACGCTGGCGGTCCGTTCAGCCTGTTGGGGCGCGAGCACAGCGTGCTGGTGGGGGCCAACTTCAGCAGCTTCGACAGCCGCGGCCGGGGTGCCAATCCGAACTCGCCGGGCAGTTCCAGCCTGACCTACACCAACGTGTTCCTCGCCGACCCCCCGGCCGTGCCCGAGCCCCAGGTGACTTATCGCACCGGCAGCCACGGCGTAACCACCCAGACCGGTCTTTATGGACGCCTGACGCTCAATCTGGCCGACCCGCTGAAGCTCATTCTGGGCGCCCGCTTCTCGGACTACACCTACAAGTCCCGTACGACAGCCCCCAACCCCACACCCACGGCATGGGCGCGCGGCGCGCGGGCTGAGGGCGAGTTCACGCCCTATGCTGGGCTCACCTGGGACCTGAGTCGCCAAGTCACCCTCTACGCCAGCTACGCCGACATCTTCGTACCCCAGACCCAGAAGCGGGTGGACAACAGCGTTCTCGACCCGCGGGTCGGGCGTCAGTACGAGATTGGTGCCAAGGCCGGGTTGCTGGATGAGCGCCTGTCCGTCAATGCCTCGGTGTTCAACATCCGCGACACCAACCGGGCCCTGGCCGATACGGCCAATCCGGGCTACTTCACCACCGCTGGCGAGCTGGAGAGCAAGGGCCGCGAGCTGGAGCTGGTGGGGCAGATCATGCCGCGCTGGGACGTCTCGGCCGGCTACACCTGGATGGACACGCGCTGGGTGAACAACGGCGCCAGCACCGGTCTGCCGGTGAGCTTCTGGTACCCGAAGGAACTGCTCAAGCTGTGGTCCCGCTACCGCTTCGCCGACAGCGGCCCCTTGCGCGGTTTCAGCATCGGGTTCGGCCTCCAGGGGCAGGGAACGAGTGCCAGCGGGGCAGCCACCCCCACGGTGGCGGCCCGGACCCAGAACGCCTACACGGTGTACAAGCTGCAGGTGGGCTACGCCATCGACCGCAACTGGTCGGCGACCCTGGACGTCAACAATGTCTTCGACAGCGACTACTACACCCGGCTGGGCGGCACCAATACCTACAACTTCTACGGCGATCCGCGCAACGTGGTGCTGACCCTGCGGGCCCGTTACTGAGCGAAGGATGGCAGGGGCGCTCAGGCCTTGAACTGGGCGGCCAGTTCGCCCAGGCGGGTGGCCAGGATGCCCACTTGACGGGCTTCCTCGGCCGAGCGGCGGGCCATGTCGGCGTCGCACTGGGCGCTCCGGGCGATGCTCTCCATCTGCCCGGCGATGTCGCGGGTGGCAAGGCCGTTGGCGGCCAGTGCGTCCTCGATGGCGTGCACGGCCTGGCCGGCCCGGGCGACTGTCGATTCCACCGATCCGGCAATCTGACCGGCCTCAAGGGCCTTGCGGGCACCCTCGCCCACGTCCTTGCTGCCGGTGGCCACTTCCCCGGCCACGGCAGCACTCAGGCTCTGGATGCGCTGGATCATGGTGGCGATCTCCTGGGTCGAGTTGCCGGTGCGTTCGGCAAGCTTGCGCACTTCATCGGCCACCACCGCAAAGCCGCGCCCCTGTTCCCCGGCCCGGGCCGCCTCGATGGCGGCATTGAGGGCCAGCAGATTGGTCTGGTCGGCAATCTCGCGGATGACCTGGATGACCCGGCCGATCTCGCCGGACATGCCGGCCAGTTCTCCGATGCGCTGTTCCGTACCCGCCATGGTCTTTGCCGCGTCGCTGATCGAAGTGGCTGCCGCCTGGCTGATCGCGCTGCTGCTGCGGGTCGTCTCCGCGGATTGGAGATTGGCCTGCATGGCGTCCCGGGCCTGTTCCCCCATGGCGACGGTGGATTGCGACAGACCCTCCACCGTGCGGGCGATATCGGCCAGCGTGAGCGACTGGCTGTGCGTGGCCTCGACCGTGGCCTGACTTGCCGCGCTCAGCCGTGCGCTGGATTCGTTCAGGGTACGGGCACTTTGCTGGATCAGGCTGATGGCCTCGTGCAGGCGATTGCGCAGCAGGGCGACGTGGGTGAGGATCGCGCCGAGTTCGTCACGCCCCCCCGGTTCGATGACCTGGCTCAGATTGCCACCGGCCACGGCGGCGGCCATCGCTTCCGCACGGGCGGCCTGACGTGCGATGCGTGACAGCAGCAGCGCCGCCAGCAAGGTGCCCAGCACGACTGCGCCCAGGGCAACCGTCAGGCTGCGTTTGAGGGCTTGGTCCGACTGGGTGTTCAGGCTTTCCAGCAGGACGGGTGAGGCTTCGTCAAGGCGCTGGATCTCCTTCAGCAGCAGGTCGCGGATCTCCCGCCACTTGGGTGTTTCCTCTTTGTTGAGCACTTGTCGGGCGGTATCACCCTGGCTCTCCTTGATCAGGTTGAAAACGCGCTCATGGAAGGCGCGCTGCTCGGCACGCAGGCTGCCGATGCGCGCGGGCAAGCCCGACTTCGGACCCGCATCATCCTGGGCCCTGGCCGTCTGCAGGGCCGTGTCGAAGGCTTCGGAGGCCCGGGTGTAGTTTTCGTAGGCTTTCGGGTTGGTCGGATCGAGCATGGCGTTGCGCAGGGCCTGGCCCATTTGCAAACCCTGGGCGTAGAGCTTGTAGTACGCCACTCGCTGTGCCACGTCGCCGGCGATGTGGGCGCGATATTCCGACTCGACCGCGCGGCCCGAGCGCTGGCTGTCGGCCAGGGCGCCCGCCAGCAGGATCATCACGATGATCATGATGGCCAGCAGGCGGCGTCCGATACGGGCATCGTCGATCCGCGCCAGCAGCCTGTCACCCAGCCCCAGAATGCCGGTGCGGAGTACCTTGCCCTCACGCAAGCGCAGGGCGGGGTTGTCGCGAAGTGTCTTGTACAGGGCTTCCGCGGCAACGACCTCGTCCCGGGCTGGTGCCACCCGGACCGACATGTAGCCCCCTTCGGGCTTGGGCGTCACCGAGGCGCGTACCCAGTAGTGGTCGCCGTTCTTGCAGCGGTTCTTGACCAGACCTGACCAGGGGCGGCCGTGCTTCAGCGTACTCCAGAGGTCGCGGAAGGCCTCGGTCGGCATGTCGGGGTGACGCAACAGGTTGTGGGGCTGGCCGATCAGTTCGTCATGACCATAGCCACTGGCCTCAATGAAGTCGTCGTTGACAAAGGTGATGCGTCCGCCTGCGTCCGTGTGGGAAATGATCGTGGCACCCGGATCAAGCCGGCGTTCGATACCACTGACAGGCAGATTGTTGCGCATGAGTGTCTCCAGAGGCTGCCGTCACCTGCGTGTACGGCGCCAAAAAAGCAGGGGGGTCTGACCTGCTATTTCGGTCTGGGCGTGGAATACTTGATGAATGCGGCGAAATATGCTTGGGCGATCAGGGGCGGAGTGGTGCCCGATCCTTTTTCCGCAGGAGCATGATGGGCGCGCAGCGCCCGGCATCGTGGTAGATGCCGACACAGTCGAGGCACTGGAAGCAACGTTCATAGCGGATGGCGCCGCTTTTCTCGATGGCGTCGTAGGCGCAGCGGTGGCGGCAGGTCTGGCAGGGTTGGCCGCATTCCTTGCGGCGGGGCAGCCAGTCGAGCAGGCGCAGCCTGCCCCCCAGGGCCATGGCGGCGCCCAGGGGGCACAGGTAGCGGCAGAAGAACTTGTAGTACAGGCCACCCAGCACCAGCAGGATCAGCGCGTAGGCCACAAAGGGCGCACTGCGGTCGAAGCCGACGGTGATGGCGGTCTTGAAGGGTTCCACCTCGACGCCTTTCTCGGCCCATGAGGGTGCGAATGCTGCCAGGGCGGCGAGGCCGGCCAGGATCACGAAGCGGCCCCGGTCGAGCACGCCGGCCAGCCGGGCGGGCAGCTTGCGTTCGGGCAGGCGCAGGGCACGGGCGAGCAGGGCGGCGAACTCCTGCAGCGCGCCGAAGGGGCACAGCCAGCCGCAGAAGGTGCCGCGGCCCCACACCACGAAGCTGACCAGGGTGAAGGCGATCAGCAGCAGGCTCACCGGGTCGTAGAGAAAGCTCTTCAGCCCCGCACCGGCCACCAGGGATTTGATGGCCCCGGTGATCTGGACGATGGACAGCTGCCCCTGGGCGTACCAGCCGATGTAGCCCAGGGTGAAGGCCAGAAAGGCGAGGCGGAAGGCCTTCAAGCGACGTGCCGACACGGAGATCCAGCGGGGCCGGGCGAGCACCACCGACAGCAGGGCCAGCGCGGTGGCGATGATGCCCAGCTCCGCACCGCGCTCCTTCCAGGCGAGCAGCCAGTCGGGCAGGGGCGCCGGTGGGCGGTAGAACAGGGCCTCCGGTGCCTGGTAGTCGAGGCTGACGCTGCGTTGGGTGAGCACGGGCAGCATCGAGCCCCTGGCCCGGGTCAGGGTCAGCTCGAAACGCACCGGGCTGGCCGGGTCGATGCCCGACATGGGAGGCACGCGCAGCACCAGCGCTGCGTTGAGGGGCGGTGCGCCCTCCGGCGGGCGGGGCGACAGATCCAGGTCGCGCAGCTCGACGGGTGCTCCGGCCTGGCTGAAGGCGAGGCGGGCGGGCACGGTACCGCGGGTGAAGTCCTCGTCGATGTAGGCGTCGCGCCCGGCGCTGGCCACCCACCAGGCGTGCTGGCCGGGTTCGAGGCGGCGCATCAAGTCGGCGTGGCCGGCCTCGCCAAGAACGGCGCGGCCGATGGTGGGCGCATTGAGGTAGGCCACGTACAGGTCGATGAAGGTCTCGTCGGGCCGGGCCAGGGCCTCGGCATCCACCCCGGCGCCGTCGCTACCGGCGAACCGTTGCTCCACGTCGGCATGGCTCAGGTGCAGGCGGCCGATGGCGCCCGAGGCCAGCAGCTCGGCGAAGCTGCGCCGGTCGAAGACGTCGGCCTTCACCTCGGCCAGCGGGCCCTTCTCGGCCGGGGCGGCAAAGCCCAGGCGGGCGCGGGCCACGGCGAGGGCTGAGGTGAGCACGGTCTGGTTGACGATGCGTACCGAGGCGGTGGCCTTGCTCACCCCGTCCAGCACTACCCGGTTGCCGCCGGCGCCGGCGCGGGTGTTGCCGTACAGGCTGGAGACGGTGATTTCCTGCTTGAGGCTTTTGTTGGCGTACTGGGCCAGGAAGTCGCGCAGGGGGCCTTCGCCCAGGCCGGACAGGAACACCGGCTCGTGCTGGCGCAGCAGCGCCACATCCATGAAGTTGCCCTTGCGGTCGATGCTGACCAGCAGGTTCATGGGGGTGCCCTCGAAGCCCGGGATGGGGGCGAGGTCGATGGACTCGAAGGCATAGGCCACCGGGCCGGCTTCGGGTTCCAGTTCGCTGGTGATGGGCCAGGCGGGGATGTCGCGCAGCTTTTCGCCCACGTGCAGGGGCGGCTGGAAACGCCGGGCGATGTCGGCGTGGCTCAGGTCGCCGGCCTGCGCCGGCAGGCCCAGGCTGGCGAAGAGCAGGGCGGCGCCGGATGCAACGCGGCGCAGAAGGCGGCGTGCATCCATGGGCGTCGTCGGCTTACTTGGCTTCGAGCTGCTGCTTGAGGGCGCCAAGGCCGCTGGTGTAGATGCCGGCCACTGCCTTCTTGGCGCCAGCGTTGTCGGCCCCTTCGGCGGGCTTCTCGTCCTTGCGCTTGAAGGTGGAAGACCACTCCACGCGGCTGCCGCCCTTGGCCGCCTTGACCTTCAGGGTGGACACGTAATCGCTCACCGGCAGCGGCGAGTCGATGATGCGGTACTTGAGGCTGCGGGTGGAATCCTGGTGGCTGAGCAGTTCTTCGACCAGCTTGGCGCCGTCCTTGGTGGTGATGGTGCGTACGGCGCCGCGCTTGTCCTTGGTGCCCTTGTCGAGGGTAGTGCTGCCAACGGCGGGGTGCCAGGCCAGGTTGTCGAAGTCGCGCACGGCTTCCCACACCTTGGCCGGCGGGGCGGAGATATCGATGTGCTCGGTGACCTTGAGGGGCTGGCGGGCGGCCAGGGCCGGGGTGGCCGCGGCGATGGCGAGGGTGGCGAAGAGGATTGCTGCTTTGTTGTTCATGGAGCTCTCTCAGGTGGGGAAGGGATGGGGTGAAACCTAGACTTCGATCAGGCCCGAGCGTACGGCGGCCATGGCCAGCTCGGCCATGTTCTGCACGCCGAGCTTCTGCTTGATGTGATAGAGGTGGGTGCCGACGGTGTTGGGGCTCAGGTGGAAGGTCTCGGCCACTTCGGCCACCGAGCGGCCCTGGGCCAGTTGCAGGAAGACGTTGAGCTCCTTGTCGGTCAGGGCTTCCGCGGGGTGTTCCGGGCGGTCGGCGCGGCGCAGGGCGGCGGCGATCTCGGGGTCGATGTAGCGCTGGCCGGCGGCCACGAGGCCCACCGCCTTCAGCAACTCATCGGGCGGGCTGCGCTTGCACAGGTAGCCCGCCGCACCGGCCTTGAGGGCCCGTTCGGCGATGATGGCGTCGGCGTGGGCCGAGGCGATCAGCACCTTCTGGCCGGGCTTGCGGGCGAGGATGCGCTCCAGCGCGGCGAGGCCGCCGCAGCCGGGCATGGACAGATCCATCACCAGCACGTCAGGGTTGAGTTCGGACATCAGTTGCTGGGCCTTCTCACCGCTGTCGGCTTCGGCCAACACGCGGGCGCCGACACCTTCAAGGAGCAGGCGGAAGCCCATGCGCACGATGGCATGGTCGTCGGCCAGGATGAGCGTCAGTGGGGTGTCGGGCAGGGTCATGGCTGGCGATCTTCGGGGCTGGGTTCGAGGCTGGCGGATTCCGGCCGGGCGAGGGGCAGGCGGGCGCGGATGCGGGTACCGCCGCCCGGTGGGCTGCTGACATCGAGACTGCCGGCGAGGCCGACCACCCGCTCGCGCATGCCGGCGAGGCCGAAGCCCGGCTGGCCCGGGGCTGGCAGGATGCCGCGGCCGTTGTCGCTGATCTCGACGGTCAGGGTGCCGCCTTCGCGTAGCAGGCGCACCCGGGCACGGCTGGCCAGGGCGTGACGGACGATGTTGGTGCACGACTCCTGGACGATGCGCAGGGTGGCCAGGGTGACCTCGTCGGGTAGGGGCTGGGGGCCGGCAAACAGTTCGGTGGAGAGTTCGATGTCGGTATGGCGCTCGCTCCAGCTGGTGAGGTAGCTGCGCACGGCATCGTCGAGGGTCTCGCGCGGGCCGCCACCGGGGGGGCGCAGGCGGCTGAGCAGGGCGCGCACGTCGCCCTGCATGCGCGAGGCCACGTCGCGAATCACCTCGGCGCTTTGCCGGATCTGGGGTGTGTCGGTGCTGCGCTGAACAATGGCGCCGGCAAGGGCGGCCACGGCGGTGATGCTCTGGCCGAGTTCATCGTGGAGATCCCGGGCGATGGCCAGTCGGTCGGCCTCGAGGCGCTCGGTGATGGCCCGGGCCACCGCCTGTTCATGGGTCAGGCGGACGTTCTCGCTGACGGCTTCGTTGAGGCGCCTGGCCATCCCGTTGAAGGCGTGGCCGAGGCGGGCCAGTTCGGCCGGGCCGTCGGTGGGCAGACGGGTGTCGAACTTGCCTCGGCCGGTGCGGTCGAGGGCGAGCATCACGTTTTCGAGGGGCTTGAGGGCGTGATGGAGGGCAAACCAGCTACCGATGAACAGCCCGGCGAGGGCCAGCAGGGCGCGGGCCGCCGCGGCGCTGAGGTCGTCCCACAGGTCTACGAGCGCCCGCGAAGGGTCGGGTTGCAGGCGCAAGCTGAGGCTGCCGGCGTGCAACGTCATGGCCGGGATGCCCGGTTCCATCCAGCGGGTGAACCAGGCGGGGGCATCGCGGCCGGCCTTGTAGGCGGAAGGTGGTGAGGCGTAGAGCAGGCGGCCGCTGTCGTCACGGGCTTCGAGCTGATGGGCGCGGATGCGGCCGACCGCGTTGAGGTGGGCGAGAAGGCGCGTCTCCGTCCATGCCGGGTCACCGGAGGCGGTGCCCTGGGCCGATACGGCCAGCCATTGGGCGGCCACCCGGTGGGCAGCGGTGATCTCTTCGGCGATGGCGGTCCGGGCGTCGCGCACCCACAGGGCTGCGCCCGCGATCACGAAAGCCGCCGCCAGGGCGGTGAGCACCAGACTGACGCGCAGCCGCAGGGACGGGCTCCTGACCGCTTCGCCGGGCGTGTCGTCCGTGTCCGGACCGGGGGTCAGGGTGCAGGCGGCTGAGTTCATGCCGGTTTATCCAGTTTGAAGAGCACGGGGACGACGATCTGAAGCTCCCGGTTCTGTAGGGCTTCAGGTGGGCGGGGCAGGGGGCCGGCTCCCGATACGAGCTGGACGGCGCTCTGGTCGAGGACTTCAAAACCGCTCGAGCGCACCACCTGGGTGGCCACGACATTGCCCTTGCGGGCAATGGTTACGCGCACCTGTACCTCGCCCTCCCAGCCCCGCAGGGCAGCCAGCCGGGGGTAGCTCTGCTGGCGCGCCAGAAGGGCCGAGAGACTGCGTCCGTAGCGCTCCAGCAGGGCGGGGTCGAGGGCTTCGTCGGCTGCAGGGGGGGCGGTCGCGGCGATGGCCGGGGTGGATTCGACATGCACCTGACGGGATGGGGCGGCTACGGCCTGGGGGGGCGCAGCGTCCGCGACGACGGGTGGGGCCGGGGCTGGCTCGACGCGCAGGGTCGGCGTGGTGTCG
>NZ_JAFLDT010000057.1 GCF_017302315.1 Zoogloea sp. | reverse complement strand
GGCACTGGCCTCAGCCAGGGGCACCTCGCGACGGGCGATGGCGAGCTGGGCGCGGGCGGCATCCAGCTGGGCCTGCACGGTGGCCACGGCGGCATCGGCCTGCTGCTTGCGGGCGGCAAGCTGGGTGTCCTCGAGGCGGGCGAGGAGCTGGCCGGCCTGCACGCTGTCGCCTTCGCGCACCTTCATCTCGGCGATGCGCCCGGGGAGCTTGCTGGCCACGGTGGTGTGGTCGCCCTCGATGCGCCCGTTGGCCTGGATCAGGCCTTCGGGCAGGGCGGTGGTGCCGGCGAAGTGCTGCCAGGCCCAGGCGCCGACGGCCAGAACGGCCACGGCGGCGAGGGCAATGCTGAGGGTCTTTCTGTCGAGTGGCATGGCGTGACTCCCTTACAACTCACCCACCGCCTTCTTCAGACGGTAGTGGGCGAGGTGCAAGTCGTAGTGGGCATTGAGGTGGTTGCCGTCGGTGAGGGTGCGCAGCGCTTCGGCATCCAGGACTTCGGTCTGGGTGCCCATCCCGTTGCGATAGCGGTCGCGGGCCACGCGCAGGTTTTCGTCGGCCTGGGCGATGGCCGTGGAGGTGGTGGTGAGGCGTTCGGTGGCCTCGTCCACGGCCAGCCATTCACGGTGCACTTCCAGTTCGATCAGGCTGGCCGTGTCGGCCTGACGCTCCCGGGCGGCGCGGGCTCGCGCCGATGCGGCGTCGGCACGCTGGCGCTGGATGCCGCCGTCGAAGAGATCCCACTGTACGCCGATGCTCACCTGGGCCATGTCCTGATTGACCCGATAGCGGTTGTCCTCGTGGAGCAGGGCGGCGCTGAGGCCCACCTGCGGGCGGCGGGCGGCGCGTTCCACTTCGGCCTCCTGGTCCGTGGCCTCGGCCCGGGCGCCCAGCAGGGACAGCTCGGGGCGCAGGCTCCGGGCGCGGGCCGCGAGGGCGGAGAGCGCGTCACGATGGGTGTTCACCGGGGGCGGTTCGGCAACGTCCACCGGCGAGTCCAGGGGGCGACGCAGGAGACGGTTATAGGCCGCTGCGGCGAGATCCACCCCGTGGCGGGCGCGGGTCAGCTGCTGGCGGGCATCGGCACGGGCGACGGCCACCGACAGTAGGTCGTTGCGGGGTACCAGGCCCTGCTTGTGGAGGTCGTCCACGTCGAGGGCATGGGCGTCCAGGGCCGCCAGGTGGCGCTCGGCGGCGGCCAGGGCGCGGCGGCTGCGCAGCACGCTCAGCCAAGCCTCGGCCACGTCCAGCTTCACCGCCTGCTCGCTGCGGCTGCGCTCGAAGGCGCTGGCCTGCACACCGATATCGGCGGCATGGATGGCCGCCGTGATGCGTCCGCCGGTATAGACCGGCAGGGTCGCCTGCAGGGCGTGGGTGGCGTAGGTGCGCTCCGCCAGCGGCATCTGATCGGGCAGGGCGATGCCTGGCAGTGTCGGCAGGCCGATGCGGGCGGCGGGCTCCTTGCTCAGGACGGTGTAGCTGGAGCTGGCGGTCGCCTTGGGCAGGGCGAGACCCCGGGCGGCTTCCAGGCTGGCGCGGGCCGCCTCGGTGTCCGCGTCGGCGGCCCGCAGGCGCCCATCCACGGCAAATGCCGCCCGCCAGGCATCCGCCAGGGTTTCGGCAGCCGACACGGGAAAGGCTGTGGTGAGGAGCAGGGGTAAGAGCAGATGTGCCAGCCGGCGCGCGCCGGACGCGTATATGCGGCCGTCTGGGGAGAGGGCGGAATGGGGAGATCTCATCGCATCGACCTCGGTAGTTTACTGACCAATTGGTCAGTAAACTACGCCTAAGGAGGGTGTCCGTTTTGCGGGAGATCAAATTTCGCTCAGACTGAAGCTAGAATCCCGGCCACCTTCTCCTGGATCCGCCCCATGCCACTTGCGGCGCCATTGAAGTACCTCCATGCCTATCCGGAGCATCTGGTGCGCCCGGTTCGCGAGCTGCTTGCCGATGGCCGGCTGGGCCCCCTGCTGCTCCGCAAGTATCCCCAGGCCCACCCGGTGCGCAATGACGGCGCCCTGTACGCCTATGTGACGGAGCTGAAGGCGCGCCACCTGCGCAATGCCGAGCCCCTCAGCAAGGTGGCCTTCGACGGCAAGCTGCAGACCATCCACAACGCGCTTGGCACCCACACCACGGTGTCGCGGGTGCAGGGCGGCAAGCTCAAGACCAAGCGCGAGATCCGGGTGGCGACCCTGTTCAGGGAGGCACCACCGGAATTCCTGCGCATGATCGTGGTGCATGAGCTGGCGCACCTGAAGGAGCGTCAGCACGACAAGGCCTTCTACCAGCTTTGCTGCCGCATGGAGCCGGACTACCACCAGCTGGAGTTCGACGTGCGTGCGTGGCTGTGCTGGCTGGAGGTGGGCGGAGAGAACTTGTGGGGGAGTGGTGCGCGGGAGGATGGGCCGGGCGCCTAGGCAACGTTCGTGGGACGGCCCTTGGGTTGGGGCGAATTCAAGCTGATTTCCTCAGTCTGACGCGTCGTCTGACGATCGGAGCAGCCGCTCCCGTAGGGGCGACTTCAGTCGCCCACCACGCGCAGATCACAGGCAGGCCGTTGATTGAAGCCCGCGGGCGACTGACGTCGCCCCTACACCCATCCGCCACATCCGTCGGGTGACCCGGCCGGGCGCCCAAACCCGTGTCAGCATTGGGTTTGCGTCCGGCCCAGGCTGGGGCAAATCTATTGGCCCGCATGGTGTTGAGCCGGCGACATGCGCGGGCTCAACATCCGGACGATCAGAGGCTCAGGCCGCCCTTGAGCTTGTCCAGCATCTTCACACCCATGCCCTTGACCTTGACCAGTTCGTCCAGGGTCTTGAAGGGGCGGGCGGCGACGATGGCGCTGGCGACGGCCTTGGGCAGGCCCTTGACGGCAGCCAGTTCGGCTTCGCTGGCCTTGTTCACCGAGACGGTGGCCGGCACCGCGGCGGCCTCGGCCGGGGCTGCTGCCTTGGGGGCTGCGGCTTTGGTTGCAGACTTGGTTTTGGGGGCCGGCTTGGCTTCAGCGACGGGCTTGGCGACGGCGACAGGTTCGGCCACCACTTCGGCAGTCGGCTCCGCCACGGCTTCGGCTTCCCAGCTCAGGGGCAGGGGGAAGTTGGTGAAATCGCGGGTCACGTAGCCGAAGGCCGTCCATTCGCGCAGCAGCAGGGCGATGTGCCAGGTGCCGGCGGGGCGGGCGGCCAGGGGCAGCTCGAGGGCGAGGTCCTGCCAGCCATTCTGGCCGGCCAGGCTGCCGATGGTGGTGGCCGCCACTTGGATGCCATTGGGGATGCCGTTGCTGTACGGTGCGTCAAGCGCCCACAGCTCGAGCGACAGGGTGCCGCTCAGGTTGTCGGCGGCACGGGGGTTCTCGATGCCATCGACGTTCAGGCTGACCGTGGTCTCGCCGACGCTGAACCCGGTATTGCCCACCAGGCGGGGCTGCACGAAGGTTTCGGTGCGGGGGAAGTTGGCGTAGTCCAGCACCTGGTCGAACTGGCCTTCACGGCCCGCGGCGAGAACCAGCACCATGCTGTGCCCGGCTTGACCGGCGGGCGGGCAGGCGGCGGTGAAGGCGCTGACCCAGGCCGGGCTGCCCGCATCCAGGGAACCCACGGGCAGTTCGGCCACCATGGCGGCCCGGACGGGCTGCCCGCTGAAGGGGGCTTCACAGGCCCATAGCTGGAGCGCCCATTCTTGGCCGGCGGCCTCTTCCGGGTTGGCCACCAGCAGTTCGGCATCGAGCTGAACGCTGTCGCCGTCGAAGGCGTAGCCATGGTTGAGACCGATCCGGACGGCGCCGGAGGACTGGCCGAGGGGGGCCTGGAGGGTGTTGGAGGTGTGCATCCTGGAAATATCCTGCCTGTGCGAGGGGCGCGATTCTGCGGGCCGGGGCATTACAGCGTCAATCAATTGGCGATTGAATTTTTGGATGCACTGACACGGGGCGCAAAAACCGTGAAACCCGCACCAATACTGGGATTGCACTGTATTGGTGCGTTTATTCCAAGGGGGTTTTCGGGGTCTTCACAGCAGCACGATGTCGAACTGCTCCTGGCCATAGCTGGCCTCGGGATGCAGGGAGATGGTCTTGCCGATGAAGTCGGAAAGCATGGCCAGGGACTGGGATTCTTCCTCGTGGAAGAGGTCGATCACATTGGGTGCGGCCAGCACCCGGAACTCACGGGCATTGAACTGGCGGGCTTCGCGCAGGAGTTCGCGAAGGATTTCGTAGGCCACCGTGCGGGCGGTCTTTACCTCGCCCCGGCCGCCACAGGTGGGGCAGGGTTCGCACAGCAGGTGGGCCAGGGACTCCCGGGTGCGCTTGCGGGTCATCTCCACCAGGCCCAGGCTGGTGAAGCCGTTCACCGTCATCTTGGTGTGGTCCTTGGCCAGGGCTTTACGAAACTCTTCGAGCACGGCGCTGCGATGCTCGGGGCTTTCCATGTCGATGAAGTCGACGATGATGATGCCGCCCAGATTGCGTACGCGGAGCTGGCGGGCGATGGACTGGGCTGCCTCCAGGTTGGTCTTGAAGATGGTGTCGTCGAAATTGCGCGCACCGACGAAGCCGCCGGTGTTCACATCGATGGTGGTCATCGCCTCGGTCTGGTCGATGATCAGGTAGCCGCCGGATTTCAGATCCACCCGCCGGGCCAGGGCCTTTTCGATTTCCGCCTCGACGCCGTGCAGGTCGAACAGGGGGCGCTCGCCGGTGTAGTGGTCGAGCAGCGGGGCCACCTGGGGCATGTATTCGGTGGCGAAGGTGCTGAGCTTCTGGAAGTTCTCGCGGGAGTCGGCAACGATGCGGGTGGTGGCGTCGGTGACCAGATCGCGCATCACCCGCTGGGCCAGGTTGAGATCCTGGTACAGCACGAAGGGCGGCCGGGCACCCACGGCGCGGTTCTTGATCTCGGCCCACAGTTTCTTGAGGTAGGCGATGTCGGCGGCGAGCTCCTCGTCGGAGGCGTTCTCGGCCATGGTGCGGACGATGTAGCCCCCCGGTTCGTTGGGTGGCAGCAGACGGCTGACCCGCTCGCGCAGGGCTTCCCGCCCGGCTTCGTCGCCGATGCGCTGGGAAATGCCGATGTGCTTGTCCTGGGGCAGGTACACCAGCATGCGGCCGGCGATAGAGATCTGCGTGGACAGGCGCGCACCCTTGGTGCCCAGGGGGTCTTTCAGCACCTGGACGATGAGGTTTTGGCCTTCGGCGAGGATGCGCTCGATGGGCCGCGGTGCGTCGCCGGTGTGGCGGTCGGACCAGATGTCGGCCACATGCAGGAAGGCCGTGCGTTCCAGGCCGACATCCATGAAGGCGGACTGCATGCCGGGCAGCACGCGAACCACCTTGCCCAGGTAGATGTTGCCGACAATGCCCCGGCTGGCGGTGCGCTCGACATGGACTTCCTGGACCACGCCCTGCTGCATCAGCGCGACGCGGGTTTCCTGGGGTGTGAAATTGATCAGATATTCTTCAGACATGATGCGGGAGGCAAACGGTGATGGGCGATGGCGCGGCATTGGCTGCGTCATCGCCGATCGCCGCTCGTCCGGCATCGGCGGCGCGGTACGGTCCGCGCCTTGTTCTTGTGGTGTTGTCTGCCCGTCGGCGCCGGTGTGATTCTGTCAGTGCCTGAAAGAAGCTGTCAGAGAGGGGCGCAGCGAGTCACAAAGGATAGCCGAATTCCTGGAGCAAAGCCGCAGTCTCGAACAGGGGCAGACCCATGATGCCGGTGTAGCTGCCACGGATCTCCTCGATGAAGAGCGCGGCGCGGCCCTGGATGCCATACGCGCCGGCCTTGTCGGCGGCCTCGCCGGTGGCCACGTACTGCCGGATCTCATCTTCGCTCAGGCGGCGGAAGCGCACCTGGCTGGTGGACAGGCGCTCCCCGAAGCGCTCTCCGTCCGTGACCACCACGGCGGTCAGGACCTGATGGGTGCGCCCGGACAGTTCCCGCAGGATGGAGATGGCATGCTCCCCGTGGCTGGGCTTGCCGATGATCTCTCCTTCCAGTTCGAGGGTGGTGTCCGCCGCCAGCAGCAGGCGGGGAGGCAGGGCGCGCCAGCGCACCCGGTTGATGCCGCCTTCGGCCTTGGCCCGGGCCACCCGGCGCACGTAGGCGATGGCATCCTCGCCGGGGCGCACGTCCTCGTTGATGTCGTGGTCGTCGCGTCCGGGGCCACGGAACAGCAGGGGCTCGAAGGGAACGTGGATCTGTTTGAGCAACTCGCGGCGACGCGGGCTGTTGGAGGCAAGGTAGATCGGCGGGTGGTTCATGTCACTCCCGGTGATAGGGATGGTTCCTGGACAGGCTCCAGGCCCGGTAGAGGGCTTCGGCCAGCATCACCCTGACCATGGCATGGGGCAAGGTGAGGCTGGAGAGTCTCATCGTCTCGTGGGCCGTAGACTTGAGGGCCGAATCGAGCCCGTCGGGCCCGCCGATGATCAGGGCCACGTCTTCGCCCCCTTCCTGCCAGCGTTCCAGGCGCAGTGCCAGGGCCTTGGTCGTCAGATCCTCGCCACGCTCATCGAGGATCAGGCGTCGACAGCGGGCCGGCAGGGCGGCCTCGATGCGGGTGGCCTCGGCCGCCATCATCGCCTCCACCGTCTTGCCGGTGGTGCGGGGTTCGGCCTTCACCTCGATCAGCTGCAGGGGGAGCTCCCGGGGCATGCGTTTGGCGAAGTCGTCGAACCCGGTGTCGACCCACGCGGGCATGCGGGTGCCGACGGCAACGAGGAGGAGTTTCATGGCAGTGGGGGTAGTGGGCGGCGGTCAGGCCGCGGCGGAAGGCGGGAGATCCGAGCGCGTGAATAAACCTGCGTGCGGCTCGATATCGCCCCTCCGATGCTCACCGTAGCCTTGTACGGCGGCGTTTCCTGGCGCGAGCTCGAACCGCTCGCTATGAGTGCTTCAAGGCCCTCAGGCGCTGCGGGCCAGGGCGCTGCCGGGGCGGGAAACCCGTGAGGCGGTGCCGGCCCACAGTTCTTCCAGGTTGTAGTAGGCGCGCACGGCGGGCTGCATCACGTGGACGACCACGTCGCCGAGATCCACCAGCACCCATTCGCCACCGTCTTCACCTTCGATGCTGAGTACGTTGATACCGGCTTCACGGGCCTTGTTGGCCACGTTGCGGGCCAGGGCGCGGGTCTGGCGGTTGGAGTCGGCGCTGGCGATGATGACGCGCTCGAACAGGGAAGTGAGTCGCGTGGTGTTGATGACCTCGATCTCCTTGCCCTTGATGTCTTCGAGGGCGGAAACGACGAGGCTTTCGGTTTGGCTGATGTCCATTGATTCAAGAATAGAGTTGATGCCGGGAAATATAGTCAAGAACCGGCGGTGGGAGCAAATAACGCAGACTTTGGCCGTTGGCGGCACGACTGCGGATATCGGTGGCGGAGATCGCCAGGGGGGGCATGGAAAAGCTCGCGATCCTGCCGGCCGCGGCTTGACTCAGGGCTTCGGGCGCGGCGCGGCGCTGTTCCACGTGGCGGCGCAGCGCGTCGGAGAGGCGGGATTCATCCAGCGTGTAGCCGGGCCGGTTGGCCACCGCCACATGGGCGAGGTCGAACAGCTCGGTCCAGCGTCGCCAGGTGGGCAGGCCGAGAAAGGCGTCCACGCCCAGCAGCAGCACCATCGGGCGATCCGTGCCGAGGGTGGCGCGCAGACGTTCAAGGGTCAGGATGGTGAAGCTGGCCTGGGCCGCTTCCACCTCGGCCGGGTCCACCTCGAAGCTCGGGTTGTCGGCGGCGGCAAGGCGGACCATGGCCAGACGGTGGGCGCCGCTGGCGCCTGGCGTGCCCCGATGGGGTGGCTGGCCGGCCGGGATCAGGCGCACGCCCTCCAGCCCCAGGGCTTCCCGTGCCGTCTCCGCCAGCCGCAGGTGGCCGTAGTGGATGGGGTCGAAGGTGCCGCCGAAGATGCCCAGCGCGCCGGTGCCGGCCTCAGGACAGCTCATCGGGCCCGATGTGCTCGAACACGTCGAGGGCGTTGGCATAGAAGCTGGCAAAGATCACCGGAATGAAGACCACCGGGAAGGCCAGGGCCGGCAGCAGGGCCAGCAGGGGCGAGACCAGTTCGAGGATGGCGATCAGCAGCCCTGCACCCAGGGCGATGACCAGCAGGCCAATGCCGTAGGCGAGGAAGGGACGCCAATTGCGCAGGCAGGCGACGAAGCTGAAGAAAAGCGCCTTGGCGGCGGGCACCCGGCCCCAGCCCGCCAGCAGTGGGGCGAACCAGTAGGCCATCATCAGTGGTGTGGAGCCGATCGTCGCCACCAGCAGCGCCAGGGTGAAGGTGGGGTCGTCGAGGGTTTCGCCCCAGCTGGTGCGGCCGAGCATGGCCTTGGACAGTTTGGTGTTCATCTCCCCGTCGATGAGCAGGCTGATGCCCATCACCGCCAGGGTGCCGGCCAGATAGAGGCCACCGATTTTCACCAGTTCCGGCAGGTTCTGGCGAAAGCCCGACAGCAGGATGTCCGGCCCGGCCTTGCGCCGCTCGGCCACCGCCTTGCAGCCATTGAAGATGCCCAGCGACAGCGCCGGCATGACCAGGGACATGATCACCTGGCCGATCAGGGGGACGGCGGCGATCAGCAGCAAGCACAGGGAGCAGCCGAAGACCAGGAAGGTGATCAGGGCCGGGTTGCGCCGCCACAGGGAAAAACCGTCGAAAATCCAGGCCCAGCCGCGCTGGGCGGGCAACATGCGTGCCTGCATCCGCTTACTCCGTCCCTTCGGCAGGAGGCGTGACGGCCGGTGCCTCGGGCAGGGCCGGTACTTCGCCGAAGACGTCCTGATAGGACGAATACACGGTGCCGGCCAACACCGGCACCAGTACCAGTACGCCCAGGCCGGCAGGCACCATGGCAACCCAGATCAGCACATAGATGAGTACCCCGAGCACCACGAAGGCGCCGACGTTGCCGAAGCACGCGGAAAGGGAAAGCTTCATGGCGTCCAGGGGCGGGGTGTCGCGCAGCACGACCAGCGGCGCAGCAAACCACAGGGCAGTGATGAGCAGCACCCACAGCACCGAGAAGGCCACGCTGCCGAGCACCACGCCGCTGACCAGCCCCAGGCCCAGGCCCGCCAGGGCTTCAATGATGTAGCCGGTGAGGGCCGCACCGCCAACGATGATCACCGATACGAAACCGGCGATGAGCCCGCCGAGCAGGTAGAAGACGCCCACCAGGGCCAGATTGCCGGCATGCACCTTGAGGCCGGCAAAGAGGTGCTCGATGCGCAGGGGCTCACCCCGGGCCTGGGCATGGCAGCCCAGCACCATGCCCGCCACCATCACCGGAAAGCCGATCAGCACCACCGCCCAGCCCAGCAGGGGCACCAGCCCGAGCACAAAGAGCATCACGATGAAGATCACGCTGATGGCGATCCATATGCCCGGATTGCCGATGAAATAGCCCCAGCCCGCCTTCAGCCAGACCAGCGCCTGGGCAGGCGAAACGCGCTGCGGCTGCGGATGGCGTGCGGCATTATGGGGGTGGGCTGCTTTCAGTGCCGGTTCGTTCATGGCTCGGGCCGGGAAAACGGGATGAAAAATCAGGATGTTGCACTGCGATGAGATGCTAGCCCAAATCGGCTGCCAAGTTCAAACCGGTGGTCTGCGACGGACGGGGGTCAGCCCGGCAGCGGCGGCAGGGTGGCCGCATCGGCGCGCAAGCGCAGGATGCGCCGGTACTCGCCCGGATCCTTCACCAGCACCATCTCACCGGCCCGGGGAAGGTGGAAGTCTTCCAGCCGCGAAAGCCAGAAACGCAGCGCGGCGGCGCGTAGCATGGCCGGCCAGGCAGCCTGCTCGCCCGCGGTGAAAGGGCGGGATTCGGCATAGGCCGCCAGCAGGGCCGTGCTGCGGGCCGGGTCGAGGCTGCCGTCGGCGCTGGCGCACCAGTCATTCACCGTGACCGCCACGTCGAAGAGCAGGGCATCGTGCCCGGCAAAGTAGAAGTCGATGACCCCGCCGATGTAGTCGCCGTCCCACAGCACGTTGTCGCGGAACAGGTCGGCGTGGATCACGCCCTGGGGCAGGGCCTTCAGGTTGAAGCCGGCCTGAAAGGCCAGCTCCGCATCCAGCTCGGCCTGCTCAATGGCCGGCAGATGACCGCGCACCCGGGCCGCACAGTCGCGCCGCCACTCGGCACCCCGGGGGTTGGCCTGCTTGCGCCCGAAGGTCAGGCCGGCCAGGTGCAGCCCGGCCAGCATGGCGCCGATGCGTGCGCAACGGGCCGCGTCCGGAGCCATTTCGGAGCGGCCGGCCAGCCGGCTGACCAGCACTGCCGGCTTGCCCGACAGGCTGCCCAGGTATTCGTTGTCCCGGTTGGCGATGGGGGCCGGCACGGGCAGGCCGTGGCGGGCCAGGTGGGCCATCAGGTGCAGGTAGAAGGGCAGCTCCGCCCGGGGCATGGTCTCGAACAGGGTGAGCACATAGCGGCCGAGGCTGGTGGTGACGAAGAAGTTGCTGTTCTGCACACCCGCGGAGATGCCCTGCAGGCTGTCCAGGCGGCCAATGGCGTAGTTCTTCAGCCAGTCGGCGAGATCGGCGTCGGTGACGGGAGTAAAGACGGACATGGTGGTGCGAGCTTACCGCACCCGATCCGGCGGGGTCGAACTGATTCGGCAGGAGCGGCTTCCGTCGCCCACCCCTGCTTCGATCCATCGACGCGCCCTTGATTGGAGTCCGTCGGCGACGCCCGGGCCCTTTACCTTATAATCCGGGGCTTCCCATGAGCTGTCCCTGGCCTCCCCGGGCGTGTTCCCTGTCCAAGACCATGCGTGACCCCTACGAAACCCTGGGCATTTCGCCAACGGCGGCGGCCGACGACATCAAGACGGCCTACCGCAAGGCCGCCCGCCTTTACCACCCGGACCGCAACCCCGAGCCTGGAGCGGCCGACCGTTTTCGCCTCATCCAGGCGGCTTACGACATCCTCTCAGACGACGCCAAGCGGCGCGACTACGACGCCCTGCGGCGGCGCAACCTGATCGACGACCCCCTGCAGGAGGCCACCTCCCTGTGGGCGTCCTACATTGAAAAGGTAATTTCTTGACCTCGTTCTACTTTGAAGACATCTTCGAACGCTACGCCAGCGAAATCGACGATCTGCGTTCCGACTCCGAAGGCAAGGACGTACTCAACAAGCGTGTGCGCGACAAGCACAAGGAATTCGACTTCCTCGTCGGCATGATCGACAGCGCCCCCGAGATGGTCGCTCCGGCCTTCCATGGCGCCTTCGGCTTCAGTGGCGGAAGCCTCCTCCACGCCGCCGCCAACAGCGAGCCCGGCGATGATGGTTTTCCTGCCTGGGCCGAACTCGAAGCCAGCCTGGAGATCGCCCCCTGGGCGCACCCCCTGATCTCCATCTGTCTCGACAAGGACGGCGGCGAGAGCTTTCTTGTCACCACTGCCGTGCTCGAATGGCTGCTTGGCAGCGGCCTCAGCGCCCGTGCCGCTCCCGAAGCCGCCCGGGACGACGACGATGAGGACCAGACCGACGACCTTGGCGAAGCCGGGGAGGCGTGGATGTCCGAGCAGGGCTTCGACGCCGTTGACCGATAGGAAAGACTGTTCATGACCCAGCTCGTCATCAAGGAAACCCGCGAACTCATCCTCGCCGGCGAAATCTCCAAGGCCGAAGCCCACCTGGTGGTCCTGGCCGAACAGGAGGGCGACCATGCCCTCGTCGAAGTCCTCGACGAGATGGCCCCCAAGGACGTCCTGGCCGTGATCCGCGAATACGACGCCAGCAAGGAGTCCGTGGTCAACCTGCTGGTCAGCCCTGAGCAGTTCGTCCAGGCCATCGTGCTCGAACGCCAGTACGGCGAACCCATCGAGAAATACGTGCCGCGGCTGCGCAACACCATGAACGCCGTCATGCACCGCAGCCCGGCCGCCTGCGCCGAGGTGCTGGACTGCCTGGTGGAGCACGACGACGGCATCCGTGTGCTGGCCGACTATTTCACCGACCACTATGACTCCCTGCTGACACTGGCCTACCACGGTGTCTTCGAAGCCGAGGTCGACCTGGAGAAGGCCTTCACCCCCAAATCCGCCATCACCTGGGACGCCGAGCGCGTGGACGAACTCGACCAGGGCCTCGAGATCGGCGACGCCATCGAGCTGGTCAGGGTGCGCATGTCCCGCTCCGAGGTGGCCGACGCCGACTGGATGGAAACCGCCTGGGTGCTGCGCCATGAGTTCTCCGACACCTTCGAACTGCTCATCATCGAGATCCAGGACCGGCTGAGCCGCGCCGCTGAGGCTGCCCGGATGCCCCTGCCCGAATCCGGCGAGCCCGGCGTGCCAAAGCTCGATGAGGACGACGAGGAATCCGCCATCTGACCAGGAACCCACGCGGCGCTTCCGCGGCGCCGCGCCCCACACACGATGTTCGCCGATACCGCACTGACCACTGTCGACACCCGCCCCTACTTCGAGCGGGTGCTGTGTCATGCCCTCCAGACAGGCGTGGTGGACAACACCCGGCTCGACGCCCTGCGGCGCGAAGGCGCCAAGGGCATCGTGCAGCTCGCCACCTATTTCGGCACGCCCAACCTGCGCCCGGAGCTGGAGGCTGCCCGCACCCGCCTGGTCACGCTGGTCGGTCTCGCCCTTGAGGCCGAGTCCGGCGGCAAGATCGAGGTGGCCTGCTGCCTGCTCCGCGACAAGACCCTGCTGGCCCTGTCCAAGGCCGGTGCCGACCGCCTGCGCAAGCTGCACACCCTGCCCACCGAGCGCCTTCTCGGCGCACCCGAAGTCTTCCGCGAAAGCGAGAAGGATTTCCTCGCCAGGTGCACCGCCGACAGCCCGATGACCTACGCGCGCTATCTGGCCGAGCAGGTCACCCGGGAGCGCAACAAGGACTACATCGACGCTGCCTACTGGCTCGCCGGGCGGCTCGGCGTGGCGCGGGAAGACGCCGACGAATGGCACGTGTTCTGCGAATCCGTGATCAACAGCGCCCTGCTGGTGCTCCTCTGCGAGCGCAAGCCCGCCGGGTTTTTCAGCGTCGAACGTTTCATGAAACTCCACGAGGCTGCCCGCAAGAAGCGCAGCGCCAGCGTCCCGGCCCTCGACACCTGGCTGGAAGAAGCCCCCCAGAGTGTGCGCAAGCTGCTCCAGCGGGAGAGTGCGCGCTTCGTCGCCGAGGTCTTGCCGGTGATCCGTGAGTTTTCCGCCACCGAGATCTACCGCAACCAGGACCGTTTCTCGGGTCTGTTCTTCTTCGATACCAGCTCGGTCAACGAAATCACCCATCATGACAAGGCCTGCGCCGAGGCATGGACCCGCATCACCGGCAACCAGGGCGAGCACACCGACGTCCAGTGCGGCGTGCTGCTGATGGTTGCCACCGGCCTCGAACCCACCCGCAGCCTGCTCAAGCGTGACGCCACCCGGATCTGGGATCGCTTCCGCGAATCGGGCTTCGATGAAGCCGCCGTCGCCCGTTTCATCGAGAACGTGGTGCCCTTCGAATACCAGTCCGACGTGCGCCGCCTGTGGGAAGACGACCTCGGCCCCGAAGCCAGCCTGCAACTGGACAGCGATGACACCACCCTGGTGATGAACTACCTGCAGGACACCTGCCGCGCCGGCTGGAAGAAGAAAGCCGGCTGAAGCTTGGAACGACCAGCGGCATGCACCAACGATGACTGAAGGCAACCTGTAAGGACGACTTGTAGGGGCGACTTCAGTCGCCCATTACGCGTCGATCACCGCCATATCCTTGATCGAAGTCCGCGGGCGACTGAAGTCGCCCCCACAGGAAACGCCACGCGCAGCCCCACCTAACGGGCCAGGCACCCTCCATGCGCCAATGTGGACACCGCAGCGCACCATTTTGGCGCCTCCGCCGGCCCGGATGGGTCCGCATCCATCCGGAAACCCGCTGATTCCGCGGGAGCCCAACCCGGCACGATACCTGCTTAATACCCATCACCCGCTGGCAGTGCCGCCGCGGGCCTAGTTGCCTCCGCCAACGACGGCGGAACCCGAGCGAGTCGCGTGCGCAAGCACCCGCCACCTCGTTGTTCCAACCCGATATTGATCCGCGTTTCGCGGGGGCCATGATGTCTGCGCCGCTCATTTCCCGAGCCTGGCGAAGGCGTCCAGCACGGCCCCCTTAGAGGCCCGGACGTGCAGGATTAATCATGAAAATCATTGTTGTCGGTCATGGCATGGTGGGCCACAAGTTCCTCGAAGAACTCCACCAACTCGCATCCGTCCCCACCGAAGTCACCGTGCTGTGCGAAGAGCCCCGCGCCGCCTACGATCGGGTGCATCTGTCCGAGTTCTTCGCCGGCAAGACCGCCGACGACCTTTCCCTGGTGGAACCCGGCTTCTTTGACAAGAGCGGCTTCGCCCTGCGCCTCAAGACCCGCGCCGCGGCCATCGACCGTCGCAAGAAGACCGTCACCACCGCCGATGGCGAGGTGCTGAGCTACGACAAGCTGGTGCTGGCCACCGGCTCGGTGCCCTTCGTGCCCCCCGTAAAGGGCAACGACCGGGCCGACTGCTTCGTCTATCGCACCATCGAAGACCTGGAGGCCATGACCGAAGCCGGCGCCCGCTCGCAAAGCGGCGTGGTGGTGGGCGGCGGCCTGCTCGGCCTGGAATGCGCCAAGGCCCTGCGCGACCTGGGCCTCGAAACCCACGTGGTCGAGTTCGCCCCGCGCCTGATGACGGTGCAGGTGGATGACGACGGTGGCCGCGTGCTGCGCAACAAGATCGAGGAGCTGGGCCTGCACGTGCACACCAGCCGCAACACCGTGGAGATCACCGACGGCGCCCGCGCCCGCCACCGCATGGTCTTCAACGACGGCAGCCACCTGGAAACCGACATGATCGTGTTCTCCGCCGGCATCCGCCCCCGCGACGAGCTGGCCCGCCAGAACGCCCTGGCGGTCGGCCCCCGCGGCGGCATTGCGGTGGACGACCACCTGCGCACCAGCGACCCGGACATCTACGCCATCGGCGAATGCGCCGCCTGGAAGGAGCAGCTCTTCGGCCTGGTCGCCCCCGGCTACGACATGGCCCGCGTGGTGGCCCGCCACATCACCGGCCAGACCGATGCCAGCTTCGCCGGCGCCGACATGAGCACCAAGCTCAAGCTGATGGGCGTGGACGTGGCCAGCATCGGCGACGCCCAGGGCAAGACCCCCAAGTGCCGCAGCTATCGCTACACCGATGAGCGCAAGCAGATCTACAAGAAGATCGTGGTCAGCGAGGACGGCAAGCACCTCCTTGGTGCCGTGCTGGTGGGCAATGCCGACGAGTACGGCACCCTGCTGCAGATGGCCCTCAACGACATCGCCCCGCCGGAAGATCCCGAGTTCCTGATCCTCCCGTCCAGCGACGGCAAGGCCAAGCCCGGCCTGGGTGTCGATGCCCTGCCCGACAGCGCCCAGATCTGCTCCTGCAACAACGTCACCAAAGGCCAGATCTGCGCCGCCGTGGGCGACGGCGCCACCACCATCGGCGAGATGAAGGCCTGCACCAAGGCCGGCGCCACCTGTGGCGGCTGCGTGCCCCTGGTCACCCAGGTGATGAAGGCCGAGATGGCCAAGCGCGGCATGGCGGTGAACAACCACCTGTGCGAACACTTCCCCTACTCCCGTCAGGAGCTCTTCCACCTCATAAAGGTGGGCGAGATCAAGAGCTTCGACGAACTGCTCGCGAAGCACGGCAAGGGCCTCGGCTGCGACATCTGCAAGCCCACCGCGGCCAGCATCTTCGCCTCGTGCTGGAACGAGTTCGTGCTCAAGAAGGATCTGGCCGCCCTGCAGGACAGTAACGACTACTACCTGGGCAACATCCAGAAGGACGGCACCTATTCGGTGGTCCCGCGCATGCCCGGCGGCGAAGTCACCCCCGACGGCCTCATCGCCGTGGGCCAGGTGGCCAAGAAGTACGGCCTCTACACCAAGGTCACCGGTGGCCAGCGGGTGGACCTCTTCGGCGCCCGGGTTGAACAGCTACCCTTCATCTGGGACGAACTGATCGCCGCCGGCTTCGAATCCGGCCATGCCTACGGCAAATCCCTGCGCACCGTGAAGAGCTGCGTCGGCTCCACCTGGTGCCGCTACGGCGTGGGTGACAGCGTGGGCTTCGCGGTGGACCTGGAGAACCGCTACAAGGGCCTGCGCGCGCCCCACAAGATCAAGTTCGGCGTGTCCGGCTGCACCCGCGAGTGCGCCGAGGCCCAGGGCAAGGACGTGGGCATCATCGCCACCGAGAAGGGCTGGAACCTCTACGTGTGCGGCAACGGCGGCATGAAGCCCCGCCATGCCGAACTGCTGGCGGCCGACCTGACCCGGGAACAGCTCGTCCAACTGGTGGACCGCTTCCTGATGTTCTACGTGCGCACCGCCGACCGCCTGCAGCGCACCAGCACCTGGCGCGACAATCTGGAAGGCGGCCTCGACTATCTGAAGGATGTGGTGGTCAACGACAGCCTGGGCCTCGCCGCCGAGCTGGAAGCCCAGATGCAGCACGTGGTGGACACCTACCAGTGCGAGTGGAAGACCGCCGTCACCAATCCGGACGTGCGCAAGCGCTTCCGCTCCTTCGTCAATAGCGACAAGGCCGACGAGCACATCATCTTTGTGGAAGAGCGCGGCCAGATCCGCCCGGCCCGCCCCGAGGAACGCGCCGCCGCCGACCTCGCCACCCTCGCCACGCCCGTCTGAGGAGCCCCATCATGAGCATTGCCACCCTTCAATGGAACACCGTGTGCGCGGTGGATGACATCCTGCCCAACACCGGGGTCTGTGCCCTGGTGGAAGACCGCCATGTGGCCGTCTTTCGGGTCGGTGAGGCCGACTTCTACGCCATCGACAACGTGGACCCCAAGTCCGGTGCCAGCGTCCTGTCCCGGGGCCTGGTGGGCAACCTGGGCGAACACGTGGTGGTCGCCTCGCCCCTCTACAAGAACCACTTCGACCTGGCCACCGGCGCATGCCTCGAAGCCCCGGAGTACTCGGTGCGCGCCCACTCGGTCAGCATCGAGGACGGCCGCGTCCGGGTGGCGCTGGGCTGACAGGGCCTGGAGGGCGACTCACGGGCTGCGTAGGGGCGACTTCAGTCGCCCATCCCCACGTAGGTCCATAGACAAGCCGTTGACCAGAGTCTGCGGGCGACTGAAGTCGCCCCTACGAACCCTGCAAGCCCCTGCACACATTTCAAGCACAAACCCGCTATCCGATTTTGAAAAGGTAATCCCATGGCCTATCTCGCCCCCGCCGAATTCGTCACCAAAATGGTGGACGCCGGTGAATCCAAGCTGCTGATGTCCACCCGCGACACCCTGATCCGCGCCTACATGGCCGGTGCCATCCTGGCGCTGGCCGCCGCCTTTGCAGTCAGCGTATCGGTCAACACCGGCAATCCGCTGGTCGGTGCGCTCCTCTTCCCGGTGGGCTTTTGCATGCTCTACCTGCTGGGCTTCGACCTGCTCACAGGTGTGTTTACGCTGGCCCCACTGGCCGTGATGGACAAGCGCCCCGGCGCCACCTGGAATGGCGTACTGCGTAACTGGAGCCTGGTGTTCACAGGCAACTTTGCAGGCGCCCTGACCGTGGCCGTGTTCATGGCCATCATCTTCACCAATGGCTTCACCGAAGCGCCCAACGCCATCGGCCAGAAGATCGGCCACATCGGCGAAGGCCGCACCGTGGGCTACGCCGCCCATGGTGCGGCCGGCATGCTGACCCTGTTCATCCGGGCGGTGATGTGCAACTGGATGGTGTCCACCGGCGTGGTTGCCGCCATGATGTCCACCAGTGTCTCGGGCAAGGTCATCGCCATGTGGATGCCCATCCTGGTGTTCTTCTACATGGGCTTCGAGCACAGCATCGTCAACATGTACCTGTTCCCGTCGGGCCTGATGTTGGGTGGCAACTTCACTTTCATGGATTACATGATCTGGAACGAGATCCCCACCGTGCTGGGCAATCTGGTGGGCGGCCTCACCTTCGTCGGCGCAACCCTGTACTCCACCCACTACAAGACGGCTCCCAAGCGTCGCGCCGCCTGAGGCTATGCTGTAGGGGCGAATTCATTCGCCCTCGGACGTTGGTCAACGGCTTGCCTGTGATCAACGGGGAGTTGGGCGACTGAAGTCGCCCTTACACATCAGCGTGGTGTGCCGTCGATGAAGAACAGCTTGCGCGTCACCCTTGGCCAGGCATCCCTGGCGGGTGACCACGACACCAACCAGGATTTCCACGGCGCCCTCCTTCCGCGGGGGCACCAACTGGCCAGCAAGGGCATCGCCCTGGCCCTTGCCGACGGCATCAGCTCCAGCCAGGTCAGCCAGCTGGCCAGCCAGACTGCCGTTCGCTCCTTCCTCGAAGACTATTACGCCACCTCCGAAGCCTGGTCGGTGCGCCGGGCCGCCGAGCGGGTGCTCAGCGCCACCAACGCCTGGCTGCACTCCCAGACCATGGGTGGTGACGGGCGCTTCGAGAAGGACCGGGGCTATGTATGCACCTTCAGTGCCCTGATCCTCAAGGGGCGCGATCTGCACCTGCTGCATGTGGGCGACTCGCGCATCTACCGCCTGCACCCCAACGCCCTCGAACAACTCACCGAAGACCATCGGGTTCGCCTCTCGGCCACCGAGTCCTACCTGGGCCGGGCACTGGGCACCGGCGCCCACGTGGAGATCGACTACCGTAGCTGGGAGGCCGAAGCGGGCGAAACCTACCTGCTCGCCACGGACGGTGCCTACAGCCATCTTCAGGCCGAAGATGTGCGCGAGGCCCTCGAGCAGCACCGCGGGGATTTGGATGCCGCTGCCGCCCACCTGGTGGGCCTGGCCCGCTGCCGCGGCTCAAACGACGATGCCACCCTGCAACTGCTGCGCATCGACGCACTGCCCCCCAGCGACGCGCTTCATCCACAGCTGCGCCGCGAAGGGTTGAGCCTGCCTCCCAATCTCGCCCCGCGCATGGAGTTTGAAGGCTTTACCATCCTGCGCGAAATCCAGGTGAGTGCCCGCAGCCACCTGCATCTGGCCGTGGACACGGTCAGTGGCCGGCAATACGTCATCAAGACCCCCTCGGTGGACCTTTGCCAGGACACCGACTACCTCGACCGCTTCGTTCTGGAAGAATGGATTGCCCGTCGCGTGGACAGCCCCCACGTGATCAAGACCTGGCCCGGCGAGCGCCCCCGTAGCCATCTTTTCGTGGCCATGGAGTTCATCGATGGTCAAACCCTCGCCCAATGGATGCGCGACAACCCCGACCCGCCCCTGGATAGCGTTCGCGGCATCGTCGAACAGCTTGCCCAGGGCCTCCAGGCCCTGCACCGGCGCGAAATGTTGCACCAGGATCTGCGCCCCGAGAACGTCATGATCGATCATCAGGGCACCGTCAAGCTCATCGACCTGGCCAGTGCCCATGTCGAGGGGCTGGCCGAGTGCCACCGGGACGCCCTCGTCACCGCTGTGCCCGGCACCCTGCAGTACACCGCTCCGGAATACCTCTTGGGCCAGGGCGGTAGCCAGCGCAGCGAACTCTTCGCCCTCGCGGCCATCACCTACCAGATGCTCACCGGCCAGCTCCCCTACGGCCTCGACCTTGCCCGCGTGCGCAGTCCCCAGGATGTGCGCAGCCTGCGCTACGTTCCAGCCCGCCACCACCGCCCCGAGCTACCCCCCTGGCTGGATGCCGTGCTCGCCAAGGCCCTTCAGCCCGACCCAGCCCGACGGCAGGAAGTCATCTCCGAGTTCGTCCAGGATCTCAAGGCTCCCGGTGCCCAGTTCCAGAACCCCCGTACCCCGCCGCTGATCGAGCGCAATCCGGTCCTGTTCTGGAAGAGCGCCACCGCCCTGCTCAGCCTCGCCGTCATCGCCCTCCTTGCCCTGCGCATCCTGGAACGCTGAAACGGCCAATCCGCGCCCCCGAGCGGGGTGTGGATTGCCCTATGCACGGGTTTCCAGTCTGGCTATGCTGAAAGCCCATCGCACCCGCGCCGGACAGGAGATGACTCCCCCATGCACCTCACGCGTCGCATCTACGTCAGCCTGCCGGCCGACCCCTGGCTCCCCGACAAGCTCAATGAGCTGAAGTGGGGCATCGTCGAGGAGATCGAAAAACTCGGCTACACCCCCGAGATCTTCACCAATCCCAAGGGCAAACCCGGCCTGGCCTCGGCCAAGGCCTGGAGCGCCCGGGACGCCGACGAGATCGCCCGGCACTGCGTCGGCGCCGCCATTCTCGGCATGCCCCGCTGGCGCTTCAAGGACGGCAACGACCAGCCCGTGCTGCTGCCCACCGAATTCAACCACTACGAAGGCGCGCTGGTGCGCACCCTGGGCCTGCCCACCCTGGTGCTGGTGCAGCGGGAGATGCAGCGCCGGGTGGTCTTCGACAGCAGCTTCGGCGGCTACGTGGGGCAGTTTGCCTCCGACGCGGACGTGAACTGGCTGCACACCGACGAATTCCGCGTGCCCTTCGACTACTGGAAGGCGCAACTGGAAGAGCGCCGGGACATCTTTCTGGGCTACTGCAGCAGCTCCGCCAGCACCGCCGCCGCCATCAAGCGCTACCTCAACAGCCTGGGCGTGCGCGTCCTCGACTGGCAGACCGACTTCATTCCCGGCCGCACCATCATGGACCAGATCGAAGAAGCGGCCGCACGCTCCCTCGGTGGCATCTTCCTGTTCACCCGCGACGACGACCTGGCCGACCCGACCCTGCGCGAGCAGTCCGCCCCCCGCGACAACGTCGTCTTCGAAGCCGGCTACTTCAGCGGCCTGAAGGGTAAGCGCAAGGTCCTCATCGTCCGTGAATCCGGCTCCAAGATGCCCGCCGACCTGGGCGGCGACATCTACGCCGCCCTCACTGACCGCAACGACATCAGCCCCATTGAACGCACCCTCGCTGCCTTCATGGGGGCGATCTGACTGAAACACCCGCCCCGAAGCACCGCCATGGCCAACCCCTACACCCTCAGCGACATCGAACTCAACGCCCTGCTGACCGACGACGCCCCCTGGGGTGACGCCACCTCCTGGGGTCTCGGCATCAGCACGCTGCCCGGCCGCATGCACTTTCGCGCCCGCCATGCCCAGGTGGTGTGCGGTAGCGAAGAAGCCGCCCGTATGGGCCTGCTGCGGGGCATGGAGGTCGACGGCGAGGTGGTGCCCAGCGGCACGGCGGTGGAGTCCGGCACCCTGCTCCTCACCCTCAGCGGCCGCGCCGCCGACCTGCACCGGGTGTGGAAGCCCGCCCAGACCCTGATGGAGTATGCCGGCGGTATCGCCAGCGCCACCGCCGAACTGCTCGCCGTCGCCCGCCGGGGCAACCCCCGGGTGCAGGTGGCGTGCACCCGCAAGCACCTGCCCGGCAGCAAGTCCCTGTCGGTCAAGGCCATCCTCTGCGGCGGGGCCGCCCCCCACCGCCTGGGCATCTCCGACACCCTGCTGGTGTTCGCCGAGCACCGCGCCTTTCTCGGCGCTCTACCCCCCGATCAAGCCGTCGCCCGCCTGAAGCAGGCCTGGCCCGAACGCCAGGTGATCGTTGAAGTGGCCAGCGCCGACGAAGCGGCCCTGTGGATGGACGCCGGCGCCGATGTCATCCAGCTGGAAAAGTGCTCACCGGACGTGGTGGCCCAGGTGGTCGCCCGGGCCGGCTCCCGCCACTGCCAGATCGCCGTGGCCGGCGGCGTGACCGTGGGCAATGCCCAGGCCTATGCCGCAACCGGGGCGCAGATCCTTGTGAGCAGCGCCCCGTATCAGGGGGAGCCGCGGGATGTGGCGGTCACGGTCGAGGCGGTATCGGGTTGAACACGCCCCCACGGGGGGAATCTTCCCTTCGGAAGTGAGCCCCCTCAGACCATCGAAGCTGACGCTTGCGATCCAAGCTGATTCCACATCGTGTGTGACACACGTACTCAGAAATTCACCCCCAGCCGCAGGTAATAGGACGCCCCGTTGTAGCCGAAGGGGGCGTACTGGGAGTACTGGATCACCTTGCCCGCGCCCACCAGGCTGTCGTCGGTCTGGCCCCATTTGTCGGGGCGGACGTCGAAGAGGTTGACGCCGCCCAGGGCCAGGGTCACATCCTTGGCAAGGCGCAGGCACAGCTCGGCGTCCAGGGTCCATTTGGCCGAGAAGGTGACACGGTCGTAGGCGCTGACGCTGTGGAACTTGCCGAACCGGTTGAGGTTGAGGACCAGGTCGTAGCTTCCGTGGCTGTACCTTGACCACAGCTTGATGGCATCGGCGGGCTGGCTGCCTTCGATCAGCACCCGCGTGAAGGGGTCGAGGATCAGGTCGGTCATGTTCACGCCCAGTACCTCCGGCGCCTGGTTGAGTTCGGTGATGCGGGTGCGGCTGCGCTGGTAGGCGGCCACCAGCTTGAGACGGGCGCCCTTGTCCAGCTCGCTGCTGTAGTCCAGGCGCAGATCGAGGCCCCGGGTGCGGGTGCCGATGGCGTTGGTGAAGTACACCGCCCCGTCGATATTGTTCTGGGCCAGCACGGCGGCGGCCTGGGGGCTGAGGGACGACAGGCTGTAGGCCGAGATGTAGCCGGTGGGCAGGATGCGGTCGTGGATGTCGGTGACGAACACATCGGCGCTGGCGGTGAGCTGGGATGAGGGCTGGAAGACCATGCCCAGGGTCAGGTGGCGCGACTTCTCGGGCTTGAGGTCGGTGGCGCCCAGCGCCCGGGCCACCGGGTGATCGACGGCAAAATTGCCCCAGAACTGGGCGGCGGCGTCGTTGCTGTTGCGGTAGGTGCCCGTGTACGAGAAATGGCTCTGGGACAGGGACGGCGCCCGGAAGCCGGTGCTCACGCTGCTGCGGAAGAGCAGGTCTTCCGTGGCGCGGTAGCGCAGGGCCAGCTTGCCGTTGAGGGCCGAACCAAAGTCGCTGTAGTGCTCGGCGCGGGCGGCCGCATCCAGCATCAGGCGCTCGGTGGCGCTGTATTTCAGGTCGCCATACAGGGAGTGGGCCTGGCGGCTGGCCGACACGGCGTTTTCCGGGCTGAAGCCCGGAAAACCCTGGGCACCGTAGGCAAAGTTGTCGGCCGAACCCAGCATGTAGGACGCCGCATCGCCCTTGATGATGCGGTAGTGCTCCTGGCGGAATTCGTAGCCGCCGGCCACGGTGTGGCGCCCGATTTTCTTGCTGAAATCCGCGTTGAGGATCTGCTGGGTGTAGCGGGTGGCGCCGCTGTCGAAGGACGTGGGCGTGGCCAGGCCCAAGGAGGTGTTGAGGGAGTTGTTGACGTAGAAGTGGTAGTCGTTGTGCCCATGGGTGTAGCTGATATCCCAGCGGGCGCCGTCATCGAGCACCCCGCGCACGCCGGCCGTGGCCGAGAAGTCGAGGATCTTCGGTTCGATCCGCGGCAGGAAGCCGTCCGGATAGATCGCCGCGATGTTGCGGGCGTCGCCCGCGGTGCGGTAGAAGGCGCCGGCGCTGCTGCGGCGCCGGTCGTAGAGGCCATGCAGGTAGAGGGTGGCGTCGCCCCGGGGCAGCTCGGCATTGAGGGCGAACAGGCCGTCCTGGGTGTCGGCATCGCCAAAGTGGGTGTTGATGCGGCCCCCATCGCTGGCGTCCGGCCCGGCCCGGTTGGTGGCACCGCGGTCGCGCCATTCGGCGGTGAGGTTGACGAAGCCGTCGCCCGCCAGGGGCAGCGTATGAAAGAGCGTGCCCTGCCGGGTGATGCCGTCGCCCTCGCCCGTGCGGCCGTAGGTCACGGTGGCCTGGCTGCGCTGGCCGTAGCCCTTGAGGATGATGTTGATGATGCCGGCGATGGCGTCGGAACCATACTGGGCCGCCGCGCCGTCACGCAGCACCTCCACGCGCTCGATGGCGCGCAGGGGGAGGGTGGCCAGATCAACCCCCGAACTACCCCGACCCACCGTGCCGTTGTTGTGCAGCAGCGCGCTCTGGTGCAGCCGCTTGCCATTGACCAGCACCAGCACCTGGTCGGGGCTGAGGCCGCGCAGGGTGAAGGGCGGCGCGTGGTCGGTGCCGTCGGTGATGCTGGGGCGCGGGGCGTTGAAGCCCGGCACCAGCACCGCCAGGGCGCGCTGCAGGTCGGGCTGGCCGGTGGTCTGCAGTTGCGCCGAGGTGATGATGTCGATGGGCACCTCGGCGTCCAGCGCATCCCGGGCGCCCCCGCGGGAGCCCACCGCCGCCTTGGCCTGGGTTTCCACCTCCAGCAGCTGCTCCAGCGGGCGGCGGTAGTAGTCGTTGGTTTCCTGAACCGCCTTGCCACCGGCCAGGGCCGCGCCGGCCCCCGCCAGGGCGAGACACAGCGCGATGCGATGGGGGGCGCTCATGGCTTGTCCCCCCGCAGAACCGTGGCAATCGTCAGCAGGGGCGCGCCAATGCGCAGACCCGACTTGAGGGCCGCCCCGTGGTTGATCTTGATGCGCGCCTTCTGCTCGATGAAATCCAGCTGGATGATGCCGCCACTCTCGGCAAAACCCTTGGCCTCGCTGATGGTCAGGATGCCGTTGCGCTGGGCATGGTCGATGGCGGCGGCCCGGGCGGCCGAGCTGGCAAGGGTGATGAACAGGGCGTCCGTCTCGCCCACCTGCTCCAGCCGGGTGGCGTAACGCAGCTCGATGGGCTTGTTGTGGATGCGCTTGTCCCGGTACAGGTCATCCAGCAGGCTGCCGAAGGGGTTGTCGTCGAGCAGGGTGATCACGAAGCGGTCCCGGGGTTTGGCCGGCCACTCGATGTAGCTCGCAAAACGCCCGATGAACACCGCTTCGAGCTTGCGCTCCTCGTCGCCCGCCCATGCCCATGGCGCCTGCACACAGCACAGCAGGCCCAGCACCCACAAGACCATCCTCACCCGAGCTCTCCCTTACGCCACCACGTAGCGGTTGCGACCGGCCTCCTTGGCACGGTACAGGGCCTTATCGGCAGCCCGGATCATTTCCTCAATGTCTTCCGCGCCGGCTCGGGGCACGGCGGAATACACGCCCAGGCTCACCGTCACCTGGAGGGACTCGCCCACAGGGCCGGAGATCAGCCGCCCCTCCACCCCGGCGCGGATGCGCTCCGCCACGGCAATGGTCACCTCCTGCGTGCCGCAGTCGCAGACCACCAGGAACTCCTCACCCCCCAGCCGGGCCACCAGGTCGTAGTCCCGTGCGCTGGCCTGCAGCACCAGCGACACCTCCTGCAGCACCCGGTCGCCCATGGGGTGGCCGAAGCGGTCATTCACGTTCTTGAAGGAATCGATATCGAGCATGATGACGCCCAGCGGCTCATCCTTGCGCTGGGCCCGCGCTGCCATGGTCTGCATCACGTCCAGGGCATTGCGGCGATTGGCCAGGCCGGTCAGGGCATCCGTGGTGGCCAGGCGGCTCAGCTGATCGTCCCGCTCGCGGATGTCGGCCAGCATGGCGTTGAAGCCATCGTAGAGATTGCGGAACTCGTCCCGGCGATCCGAACCCAGCACCGCGCGGTAATTCTTGGTGTGCGCAACATCCTGCATGGCCGCCACCAGATTCATGATCGGGCGGGTGAACAAGGACTGGAGCTTCACCGACAGGAACAGCAGCAGAACCAGCGTCACCACCGATGTGGCCGCCTGCAGCAGCACCAGCTCGCGGATCTTGGCCCACATTAGCTGCGTATCCGACACCACCACCAGCAGGCCGATGGGCTTGCCGTCAAAGAACACCGGGCGCACCACGGCCATGAAGTCGTCGTCGATGTGCTCGACGAAACCGTCCTCCCGGCGTAGTACCTCGGCACGCTCAAGGATCCGGCCCTGCACCCCGGCCCGGAACCGCGGCTCCACCACCGCCGACAAGCCCGCAGATCGATACTCCGCCAGGGCCCGCCCCGACTCGTCGTTCACCACCGCCAGCAGAATATGGGGATCGGCACGCAGGGACGCCAGCATGGTGTTGGCGCTCCCCGCATCGGCAAAGGCCAGCGCCGCCCGCATGTTCTCGCTGATCACATCCGTCAGCTGGTGCAGCACCCGCAGGGACGACCGGGACTCGCTCAGGTAAGTCGAGTAGATCGTGATCGCCGACGAGATCAACAAGGCCAGCGCCGCGCTCAGGCCAAGCAGGACAATCAGCTTGTAGCGAATCGAAATCCTGTCAAACATCAGCTCTGCCAGTCATGCGCCCGCGCGGATCATCGGGGCCGGGGAGCCCCCGCAGGGCTGTTCTTGTTTATTGTTGTGTTCGGGCCCGGCGGGTCTGCCGCGCAGGGCCTGAGGACCTTTAGAGAGATGGTACCCCAAGCCCGGACGTGATCCTGCCTGTTGCGGGTGGGGGTGTCTATCGTGGGGGGAATGTAGGAGCGGGAGAGGGGCACACGCCTTTCTCGCCCGTGTCACAGGCCACGATCCGAGCCGCTGCCCCCACTGCGCCCGCGGGCACTGGCGCACCGTGGCCGTATTGCCCCTGGCACTCCGCTGCCGCGATGGCCCACCATGACACGTGCCGCCCACCCATCTCAATATGTCAGTGACGCGCCAGCGGGCTCGTCGGAAGTCCCATGCGCCCGCATCCCGCACTGCCCCGAGAGCACCTCCGTTGCCACCTCACGCAGCTCGCACCGAACACGGCATACTCCCCCTCCGCCGCTTGCCGGCCGTGGTTTCGTCCTCCACGCCTGGACGCTCCTCGACCTGATCTACCCAAAGTGAATTTTCCGGGCGTAAAATCCCCAGTGTTACCTCTTTCCCGGCGGTTCAGTTCAACAAGGCACCATTATGGGTATCTCGCTCGCGTGGGTCGCAGTCGAAGCGCTTCCGGTTGATGAAGCGTTGCAGCGTCTCCTGCTGGCTCGAACCGGAGAGGCCTGCGAGTTCCAACATGTTTCGGTGAGCTCCCATCCCCTTCCACGGAACTGGCTTCTGGTCGCTGCTATGGGGTGTGATCATCGAATCATACGACCAGAGAGCATGGCGGCCATCTCGGCAGGTTGTCGCGCAGTCGCCTGCTCTGTCGAGGAGCACGTCAACTTCGCTTCGACGGAGCTTTGGAACGATGGTCAACAGACGTGGCACGTACAGCACGAAGGCGACCGAGATGTGGAAAACATCTCGTATGCTGGCACCCCTCCTCCGCGCTTCTTTGAGCTGCTGTCCACTGTTGAGCCTGGCGACAGCGAGAACCTCGAAGGCCACTTTCACATGGATATTCCTCTGCTACTCGCAAAGGAGATTGCTGGGTTCCGCCACGACGAGTACAACCCAGACGTCGACAGCACTCCATTTGAGAGGCTTACCGATCTAGCACCGAAACGTCCGTGGTGGCGCGTCTGGAAGTGACGCCTAACCTCTCCCCGGAGTCCTGTGATGCCCCGCTTCAAGACCCCCGATTACGGTTTGAAGATGATTCCGGTGGATTCCCAGCATCAGGTTCTGCCCGGCTCCTTCGAGTTCGCCCTGTGCCATCTGGTCGATAAGGAACTCGATCTCTCCGCCCTGCGTTCGCGCTTTCGCAACGATGCGGGGGGTGCCCCCGCCTTCGATCCTGCCGTGCGCCTCAAGATCGTCCTGCTCGCCTATTCCCGGGGTCTCGTCAGTTCCCGCAGCATCGAGGCGGCCTGTCGCCACAACGTCCTCTTCATGGCCGTCTCAGGCGACTCCGGCCCGCACTTCACCACGCTG
>NZ_JAFLDT010000056.1 GCF_017302315.1 Zoogloea sp. | reverse complement strand
GGCTTCGGCCTGGGCCAGCCGGCGCGCCTGGTAGCGTAGCTGCAGGTAGGCGTTGGCCGTCTCGGCGGCCACCGACACGCGGGCTTCGTGCCAGCGCGCCTGGCTGGCGGTGAGGCGGGCTTCGGCGGCTTCCTGTTCGCGGGCGATGCCGCCAAAGAGATCAATCTCCCAGTTGGCCATCACCGAAGCCTGGCGGGTGGTCTGAAAAGTGGTGGGGCTGCCGAAAGTGAAGGCGGCGCGCTTGGCGGCAAGGCTGCCGTCCACCGTGGGCAGCCCCGCCACGCCGGCGGCCACCGCGTCGGAACGGGCCCGCACGATGCGGGCGCGGGCCTGGGAAAGGGTGGCGCTTTCACGCTCAGCGGTGTCGATCAGACTGGACAGCACGGGGTCGCCGAGTTGGCTCCACCAGTCGGTGAGGGCTCCGAGCTGGCCACCGTGGGGCAGGGGGGCGTGCCAGGCGGCGGGGGCGGCCAGGGGAGTGGGCTGGTAGTCGGGGCCCACCCGGGGCAGCAGGGAACAGGCCGGCAGGGTCAGCAACAGGCTGAGCAGATAAATGGGGCGCATCAGATCGCGTCTCCACACGTATTGCGTCGGTGCGCTTCGGCATCGATTGCGCCGGACGCCCAGCCGGCCAGACGCTCGGCCAGCACATCAATGGATTCGGGTTTGGCGACCAGTTCGGGGCTGACCTGGTCCACCAGGTCCTGGGCGACGAAGAAGTGCATGGCCATGCCGAGCACGGCGTGGGTCAGGCGCAGGGTGTCGGTGTCGGGGCTGTCCAGGCCGAGGCGCCGGCTGATCAGCAGGTTCATGTTGCGAAAGAGATCGGCCAGATCGTCGTCCATCTCGGTGCCCATCACCCCGCTGGGTTCCACCAGCTCGCGGAAGTGCAGGCGCATTACCAGGCGGATCAAGGCCCCCTGCTTGAGGGGATGCAGGAAGTTGAAGAAGAAGGCCGCTAGCGCGGCGTCCGGATCCAGGGCGCCAGTCGCGGGGTCGGGCAAGCAGTCCCGCGCCTGCAGGATGTCCGGCGCGGCCGTGGCGTCGCAGAAGGACTCGCAGAACACCGCCCGGTACAGGCCGGGCTTGTCGCCGAAGTAGTAGCTGATGGAGCCCAGATTCACCCCGGCCGCATCGGCGATCTCGCGGGTGGATGTTTTCTGGTAGCCCTTGTCGGCAAAGAGCTGCAGCGCCGCCTCCAGCAGGCGCCGGCGTGCCAGCGCGCCATCGCTGCGGGTCGGGGTGTGGCCGGGTGGGGGAACGGTCATGGGGAGCCCTGTGCCATCGGGGGGTTTTGGTCAAACGACTGAGTTAAGTTAGTCGATCGACTGAAATAATGCAAGACGTTCGATGAATGCATCCCGTGGTGATGGCCCGTGGACACCGGGACGAGCCAGCAAGGGGACAAAAATTGATTGCTTTCCGACTAATCGAAACGGCCGGAACGGCCTAGCATGATGAGCGGCTCGTCATGTCGTGAATGGTCAACCAATAGGAGTGTCTTCCATGCACCAATTCATCAAGTACTTGATACCCTTGTCTGTGCTCGCTTCGTCCCCGGTCCTGGCGGAGTCCTTTCAGCTCGCGAGCACGGACATTGCCCATGGCAAGTTCATGAGCAACGCTCAGGAGTTCCAGGGCTTCGGTTGCAGTGGCGGTAATATGTCTCCCCAGCTCTCCTGGCGTGGCGCCCCCAAGGGCACCGAAGCTTTCGCGGTGTTTGCCTATGATCCCGACGCTCCGACCGGCAGCGGTTGGTGGCATTGGCAGCTCGTGAATATTCCGAAGGACGTCGCCAGCCTGGCCGCCGGTGCGGGCGATGCGGGCAAGGACATGACGCCTGCCGGCAGCCAAAGCATCCGGAACGACTACGGCATGACCGGTTTTGGCGGCGCCTGTCCACCGAAGGGACATGGTGTGCACCGCTATCAGTTCACCGTATTTGCGCTCCCCGGGAAGCTCGACTTGCCGAAGGACGCTTCGTCCGCCCTGGCCGGTTACATGGTGCGTGCCAACGCGCTCGCGTCGAGCACCATCGAGGCCTTGTACAAGCGGGATTGACGGCGCGGCCCCCACCGGCGCATTGAATGACGAGGCCATGAAAGCACTGATCGATCTTGCAAAGAAAATCACGGAAGAGCACAGCCCTCTGCCGTACTCGGTCGTGTCATCACTCAAAGAGCAGCGTATCTCCAATGCGCCGGTCATCAAACCGCTGCTGATCTTCGTGCTTGCCGGCGTCAAGCAGCTGGGAAAGGACGGAAACATCGTGTGCCCCAGCGGGACTTTCCTGTTCCTGTCCAGTGCGCCCGATATCGACATGCGCAATGTCCCGGATGGCGAGTATTGCGCCTTGCTGGTCGAATTCGATCACAGTGACTTCGACCAGTTTCGGAGCTGGTCTTCCGGGGGCCGTCCGGTTCATTTCCAGGGGGCCATCGACGGGATACTCGAGAAGGCCTTGCAGCAGTTCATCGAATTTCCGGCCTATGCACCGCCGGCCTTGTGGAGCGCGAGAAAGCAGGAGTTGCTCCGGCTTCTGTATCTACTGGGCCACGAGCAGGTGGGCGCCATCGTCGAGCGCCCCGGCGTCAGCCATCGCCTGCACGACATGGTGATCGCAGATGTCCAGGCGAGCTGGACCATGGGCCGGTTCGCCAGCAGGATGGCCATCAGCGAGCCGACCCTGCGCCGGAAGCTGAAGGCCGAAGGCATCGGCATCAAGACCATTGTCAGCCGGGCAAAGCTGGGTTTCGGCCTGCACCTCGTGCAGACGACACTCGAGCCGATCGGCCGCATTGCCGAGCGCTGTGGCTATGCCTCCCAATCGCGTTTCACCGACCGGTTCAAGGCCCTGTTCGGCGTCACGCCCACCGATCTCCGCAAGACCCGCTTCCAGGACTGATGGGCGTCCGGCGGTCGATGGCGTAGAGGCTTCAGTCGGGTCATCGGGATAGGGGGGAGTAGAGGCGGGTGCCGCTCCGGTGTGTCATACGGGTAAAGAAATGTCGCCGGCGACCGATAAGCCCACAGATTTTTTACATCGGTGCGTCAGGCGAAGTGGGTATTTCCACAGCATGGCAGCTCCCATATGCCAACAAGAACTCGGAGTGTCCGTGATGCCCTTCCGGCGCAAAGCTTTCCTTTTTGCCCTTGGCGCCCTGCTCTGCCCGCTCCTGTCCCACGCCGTCGATCTCCAGGGGCTGGAGTTCACGGGTTCGGGCTTCATGACCCTGGCGGCCGGCCGCGTCTTTGGCGGTACCCGCGATGCGGCAGTCGACCAGGGCTTCCATTGCCCTTGCTTCATCTCCGATTATGCCCAGCGCGGCGTTTACGAGGCGGGCCACTGGCAGCCGGGCCGGGCTCCAAGCTCGGCCTGCAGGGCAGCGTCAGTGCTGCAGATGGTCGATTCAGCTTGACCGGTCAGGCCGTCTCCCGCGGAGCCGCCAACGGTGCGGCGAATCTGGAGTGGTTGTACGCCACGGTGGAGCTGTCCGGCAATCTGACGGTCCAGCTTGGCCGCAAGCGACTTCCGCTGTTCAGCTATTCGGAAGCCCAGGATGTTGGCTACGCTTTGCCATGGATCCATATCCCGCCACAGCTATATGGCTGGGAAGTGGTCAACTATGATGGCGGCAGCCTGGTCTGGCGTGACCAGTGGGCGCAGTGGAACGGTACCGTGCAGGTCTTCGGAGGCAGTGAGACGCGCAAGGACAGCGGCTTCTGGCGCATCTACAACGGCCGCAGCTCACGTACCGATGTGCGCTGGTCCGACATCCTCGGTACCGAGCCCAGCGTCAGCCGGGAGTGGTTCTCGGCACGGGTCGTGCGCATCCAATCCCATACCCAGAACAAGCTTGTCTCCCTTGGCGAGACGAGCTTTTCCGAGCGCAAGCGGCAGGTCATCCATGGACTCTCCCTGGGGGCCGACGTCGACAACTGGTTTGCCCGCGGCGAGTTCCTCTACATCGACCGCCGCGACGACTACGGCAAGGACTACGCTAACCTGCTGGCCATCGGTTACCGGCACGGTCCCTGGCAGCCACTGCTGTCCCGCGCCATCTATCGGCAGCGGCTCAACAGCGACAGCGTGCCCGAACGCCATGGCACCTGGTCTGCAGGGCTGCGCTACGATCTGACCGACGACAGTGCCATAAAGGCCCAGCTTGATCTCTGGAACGACAGGACCGCACCGGGCTAAGGCAGCATGCACGGCGATGCCCGCCAATTTACCGTCAGCTACGACAGGGTGTTCTGATGCGCCTCTCCAATCTTCTTTGCCGACTCCGGAAAACGCTCCCCCGTGCACTTGCGCCGCTGCTGCTGTTGCTCGCAGCCCACGCCGCCATCGCCGAGGAAGAGATGGTGGTCATCACCAATCCGGAGAACGCCAACGTCATCGACCGCGCCTATGTCATCAAGGTGTACACCGGTGCAGTCAAGGGATGGCCGGATGGCTCCCCCATCTTCCTCCTCGACTATGGCCAGGACAGCGAGTTGCGCAAGATCTTCTATTCCAAAGTGATTGGAAAGAGCCCCGCCGCCATGCGGGCCATCTGGTCCCAGAACATCTTTACCGGCAAGGCCATGCCGCCTCGGGTCACCCAGGAGGACAACGAGATGAAGCGCATCGTGGCTGGCAACCGCAATGCCATCGGCTACATCCGCGCCTCCCAGATAGACCGGACCATCAAGGTGGTCGATAGGTAAACGCGTCATGAACAAGCCGGGCACCGTCAAGACCCGGGTCTGGCAGGATGAGTCGCGCCTCGCCACGGTCGTCACCTGGATCGCCACGACCACCGCGTTGATCGTGGCGCTGGCGGCGCCGCTCGGCTACTTCCTGCTGTCCCGCGAGGCTGAACTGCGCGACGCCGCCATGGCAGCGCGCCTGCATGCAGCCTTCGTCACCCAGCTAGTCAGCGCCAGCCCCGACGATTGGCGGCAGGATGTGGGCGGCCTGCTGGAGACCGACCTTGCCCCCAGCGATGTGCCGGAGCAAAGGCGTGTGGAGGATTCCGCCCATCACCTGCTCGCGACCGCCGGCGCTGTGCTCCATGGGCCGGTGGTCGAGCGCGCCGCACTGGTGACGGGGCCGGAGGGGCCGGTGGGGGCGGTGGTCATCGCGCGTTCCCTGAAGCCCATCCTTACACAGACTGGCCTGGTGGCCCTCCTCGGTGTGGCCCTCGGCCTGAGCATCTACGGTTCCCTGCGGGTGCTGCCCTTGCGCGCTCTGAGGCGCACCCTGGCGGCATTGCAGCGGGAAGAGAGCAAGGCCCGCGAGGAGGCCGAGGAACATCTGCGGGTGGTGTTCCAGAATGCGGTTGAAGGCATTGCCATCCTCACGCCGACGCATCTCATCACGTCGTGCAACCCGGCGATGGCACGCATGTTCGGTCACCCCATCGAGGCCGTGCCGGGCATGCGCATCACCGACCTGCTGCGGCCCGTTCCCGGCCCCGACGGTGCTGCCGCCCTTCTTCCGGGACAGGGTGAGACCATCGCGTTTCGTGCCGGCGGGGAGTCCTTTCCGGTGGAAATGAGCGTCAATGAGACGCGCCTTGCCGACCGCCCCCATCTGATTGCCATCCTGCGTGACATCACCGAACGCAAGCAGGTCGAGCGGCGTCTCTCGTACATGGCCAACTACGATAGCCTGACCGGCTTGCCCAACCGCAGCCTGTTCCGCGAGCGCCTTGAACGGGCCATGGATCGTACCCGGCGCAGCGGACGGCAACTGGCGCTGATGTTCCTCGATCTGGATCGTTTCAAGAACATCAACGACACCCTCGGCCACGAAGTGGGGGACCAGCTCCTCAAGCATGTGGCCAACGCCCTCACGGCGAACCTGCGCAGCACCGACACCGTGAGCCGCAATGCCGAGGACGAGTCCGAGAGCATCACCGTGTCGCGCCTTGGCGGCGATGAGTTCACGGTGCTGGTGGAGGACATCATCAATCCCAACGCGGCGACCCATGTGGCCACCCGCATCCTCGCCGCCATCGCCCATCCCTTCGAGATCAACGGAGAACGGCTGTACATCTCCACCAGCATCGGCGTCACGCTTTACCCCCATGAGGCGGAAGACCTGGACGGGCTGGTCAAACAGGCCGACATGGCCATGTACCGGGCCAAGGAGCTTGGACGCAATACCTACTTCTTCTACAACGACGAGCTGAACATTGCGATGGCCGAGCGCCACGCCCTTGAAGCGAGCCTGCGGCACGCCCTGGAACGTCAGGAGTTCAGCCTCCATTACCAGCCCAAGGCCGACCTGCGCAGCGGCCGCATCACCAGTGTGGAGGCCCTGTTGCGCTGGGCGCCGTCCGAGGGGCCGGCCATCGGCCCGGATCGCTTCGTTCCGATCCTTGAGGAGATCGGCTTGATCAGCCAGGTGGGCACCTGGGTTCTGCGCACCGCCTGTGCCCAGATCGCCGCCTGGAAGGCGGCCGGATTGCCGGCCCTGCGCCTGGCCGTCAATGTTTCGGCCCACCAGTTCCGCCAGCGCAACCTTCCGGACCTGATCGCCGGGCATTTGTCGGAAAATGGCCTCCTCCCGTCCGATCTGGAGGTGGAGCTGACCGAGAGCATCCTGATGGAGGACAGCGAGCAGAGCCGCGAGATCCTCTCCCGCCTGGGCGCCATGGGTATCCACCTGGCGATCGACGATTTCGGTACCGGCCATTCCTCCCTGGCCTACCTGAAGCGCTTCAATGTCCACACCCTCAAGATCGACCGCTCCTTCATCCGGGATCTGCCGGATGATGCGGACGACAGCGCGATTGCCACAGCCGTGGTCAGGCTCGCGGCAAGCCTGAAGATCCGGGTCGTCGCCGAGGGCGTGGAAACCCGGGAGCAGGCAGCGTTCCTGCGGGAAATGGGGTGCGACGAAATGCAGGGCTATCTGCTCAGCGCGCCGCTTCCGGCGGAGGCGTTTCCTGCCTGGCTGGCCGACCGGGTGGACGGAATGGAAACCACTTGAATCCGGACGCGACCCTTGATTGCGTCGGGCCACCCGGCCCGGCGCACGAGGCACGTCAGCCGGCGCCTTTACATAGTTTGTCCATCCGCTAACGGCACTTCACGGGGGCCGCATCGAGAATCCGTCCCATCGTGCAGGTTCTCCATCCGGGAGGGCCCACGCCAAACGGAGTCATCGTGAATACTTCCAGCCCATTGTGGAAAAAGCGTCTCGTCCTCAGCGCACTGGCCGCGATCCTGCCCCTGTCCGCTGTGGCGGATGGCCGTCATTCGGCGTCTTCCCTGCACGGCCGATGCGACGGGCCGCCGCCCGTGGGGAACGTCGCCATGTATCCGCATCATGAGATGGGGCGGCCGGGCATGCATCCGGGCATGATGCCGCACCTCCCCTTCCTTCATCGTATCGAGTTGAGTGAAGCGCAGCAGGACAAGGTCTTTGAACTGATGACCGCCAACCTGCCCGCCGAGCGGGCCAAGGCCAAGCTTGCCCGCAAGGCCATGGACGATCTGCGCAAGCTGGGTGCGGCTGACGCCTTTGATCCCGTCAAAGCGCGGGAGCTGGCGGCCGCCCACAGTCAGGCCATGGCGGATCTGCTGGTGATGCGGGCAGAGACCGAGGCCAAAGTGCGCGCGCTGCTCACAACCGAGCAGCGCAGCAGGATCGATGCTGCCGAACGTGACGGTGGCGGGCGCTGTGCCCCGTCGAAGCGTTCGTAGCCATGTTTGCAGGGGCCTGCGCGGGCAGGCCCCTGCTCCCCACTGCGGGTTCAGGCCAGATCAAAGCGATCCAGGTTCATCACCTTCGCCCAGGCAGCCACAAAATCGTGGATGAAGCTCTTTTCCGCGTCACGGCTGGCGTAGACCTCGGCAAGGGCGCGGAGTTGGGAATTGGAGCCGAAGACGAGATCCACGCGGGTGCCGGTCCACCGCAGCTCACCGGTGCTTCTGTCCCGACCCTCCAGCACGCCTTCCGTGGTGGCCGACTTCTGCCACCGGGTGTTCATGTCGAGGAGATTCACGAAGAAGTCGTTGCTCAGGGTTTCCGGGCGTTGTGTGAAGACGCCATGGGATGAACGGTCGAAGTTGGCGTTCAGGGCACGCATCCCACCGATCAGCACCGTCATCTCGGGGGCCGTCAGCGTCATGAGCTGTGCCCGGTCCACAAGCATTTCTGCGGACATCTCCTCCAGACCCCTGCGGGCGTAGTTGCGGAAGCCGTCGGCGGCGGGCTCGAGCACGGCGAACGCGGCCACGTCGGTCTGCGCCTGAAGGGCATCCGTGCGGCCCGGCGTAAAGGGAACCTCCACGTCGTGTCCGCCCTTCTTCGCCGCGGCTTCGACAGCGGTACAGCCGCCCAGCACGATCAGGTCGGCCAGGGAGATCTTCTTGCCATCGGTCTGGGCGTCGTTGAAGCCCTGGCGGATGGCTTCGAGCCGGGTCAGCACCTCGGCCAGCTCCGCAGGTTGATTCGCCTCCCAGTCCTTCTGGGGTGCGAGGCGCAGGCGTGCGCCGTTGGCGCCGCCGCGCTTGTCGCTGCCGCGGAAGGTGGCGGCCGAGGCCCAGGCCGTGGTGACGAGCTGCGGGATCGACAGGCCCGAGGCGAGCAGCGTGGCCTTCAGGGTGGCAATGTCCTGGGCGTTGACCAGAGGGTGATCCACGGCCGGTACCGGATCCTGCCAGATCAGTTGTTCCGCGGGCACCAGCGGGCCGAGATAGCGGGAGATGGGGCCCATGTCCCGGTGGGTGAGCTTGAACCAGGCGCGGGCGAAGGCGTCGGCGAACTGGTCCGGATGCTCCAGGAAGCGCCGGGAGATCTTCTCGTAGGCCGGGTCGAAGCGCAGCGCGAGGTCGGTGGTCAGCATGGATGGCGCGTGGCGCCGCGTCGGGTCATGGGCGTCCGGCACGGTGCCGGCCCCCATGCCGTGCTTCGGCGTCCATTGGTGTGCGCCGGCCGGGCTCTTCGTGAGTTCCCACTCATAGCCAAACAGGTTCCAGAAGAAGTTGTTGCTCCACCGGGTGGGGGTGGTCGTCCAGGTCACTTCAAGGCCGCTGCTGATGGTGTCACCCCCTTTGCCGCTGCCGAAGCTGCTCGTCCAGCCCAGGCCCTGCTCTTCGATGCCCGCCGCTTCCGGCTCGGCACCCACGTGCTTCGCGTCGCCGGCGCCGTGGGTCTTGCCGAAGGTGTGGCCGCCGGCGATCAGTGCCACCGTCTCTTCGTCGTCCATGGCCATGCGGGCGAAGGTCTCGCGGATGTCCCGCGCAGCAGCCAGCGGGTCGGGGTTGCCGCCCGGCCCCTCCGGGTTGACGTAGATGAGCCCCATCTGCACGGCGGCAAGCGGGTTCTCGAGCTCGCGTTCGCCCGCGTGGCGCTGGTCTTCAAGCCAGGTCTTCTCCTGACCCCAGTAGATGTCCTCTTCCGGTTCCCAGATGTCCTCGCGACCGCCGGCAAACCCGAAGGTCTTGAAGCCCATGGATTCCAGGGCCACATTGCCGGTCAGGATCATCAGGTCAGCCCAGGAGATGTTCCGGCCGTACTTCTGCTTGATCGGCCATAGCAGACGCCGCGCCTTGTCGAGATTGACGTTGTCCGGCCAGCTGTTGAGTGGGGCGAAGCGCTGGTTGCCCGTGCCTGCACCGCCGCGGCCATCGCTGATGCGGTAGGTGCCGGCGCTGTGCCAAGCCATGCGGATGAACAGGGGGCCGTAGTGGCCGAAGTCGGCGGGCCACCAGTCCTGGGAGTTTGTCATCAGGGCGTGGAGATCCCGGATGAGCGCGTCGAGGTCGAGGCGCTTGAAGGCTTCCGCGTAGTTGAACGCCGTGCCCATGGGGTTGGACCGGGGTGAGTGCTGGTGGAGGATGCCGAGCTTGAGTTGTTTGGGCCACCAGTCGGCATTCGACGGGGCGCCGGCGGTGGCGTGTTTGCGGGCGTGACCCGCGAACGGACATTGGGATGCGGTGTTCATGGTGCTCTCCTCCTGTTATCGGTATGGGACAGGTGACTTGAGTCTAGGGTTGCACCGTCGCTGCATCCAATTGCATTTGGCGATGCACACCATAGCCTCCGGACGCCCGGGTGAATCCCAGGGGAGGCGGCCGTTCCCGCCGGGGTGGCGAAGAGGCCTGTGGGGGCCGGGCTCAGGGGGCCAGGCGCTGCCGTATCCAGCCGCCGCCCTCGGCGAGGCGGTAGGCAATCCGGTCGTGGAGGCGGGAACTGCGTCCCTGCCAGAATTCCCAGTAATCGGGTTCGAGTCGGTAGCCGCCCCAATGGGGCGGGCGGGGCGGATTGAGGCCGAACCGGATACCGTATTCCGCGGCGCGGGCGACGATGGTGCCGCGGCCGGGAATGGGCTGGCTTTGTTCTGAAGCCCAGGCGCCGATGCGGTGGGTGAGGGGGCGGCTGGCGAAATAGGCGTCGGACTCTTCGTCCGAGACCTTGCTTACCCGGCCTTCGATACGCACGACCCGCTCAAGCTCAACCCAATGAAACTGCAGGGCTGCGAAGGGATGAGCGTCGAGTTCGCAGCCCTTGCGGCTGGCGTAGTTGGTGTACCAGACGATGCCGCGGGCATCGAAGCCCTTGATCAGCACGACCCGTGTGGATGGCCGGCCGTCGGCGCCGACCGTGGCGACCGTCATGGCATTGGGTTCGGGTAATTGCTGGGCCAGGGCTTCGCTGAGCCAGGCTCCGAACTGGCTCAGCGGGTCGGTGGCCACGTCGTCCACGTCGAGGCTGCCGCGCTCGTAGGATTTACGCAGGTCGGCCAGATTGGGGGTGTCGCTCATGGGAGATGTTCCGGGAGGCGGTGGGGTCAGGTGGGACCGTCGCCCAGGCGCAGGGTTTCAAACTCGTTCGCCGGAACCGCCCGGGAGAACAGGAAGCCCTGGGCATAGTCACATCCGATCTGACGCAGCAGGTCGCGCTGCAGTTCGGTTTCGACCCCTTCGGCCACCACCTTCAGGCCGAGCTTGTGGGCCATCACGACGATCGCCTCGCAGAGGGCGAAGTCGGCGCCTTCGGGGGCCAGGTTGCGGGTGAAGGACTGGTCGATCTTGAGGATGTCGATGTCGAACTTCTTGAGGTAGGACAGGGATGAGTAACCGGTGCCGAAATCGTCGATGGCCACGCCGATGCCTGCATCGCGGAAGCGCAGCAGGGTGTCGCGGATGCCCGGGTCGGTGCCCATCAGCAGGCCTTCGGTGATCTCGATCACCAGGCTGCTGCCGGGCAGGCCCGCCGCCTGCAGGGTGTCGATCCAGCGCAGGAAGGTGTGCTCGCCGGAATTGAACTGTACGGGCGAGATGTTGATGCTGACCTGGAAGTCCGGGCCGAGGATGCCACGCCAGCGCAGGGTCTGGTGCAGGACCTGTTCGAAGACCCATTCGCCCAGTTCGTGGATGGTGCCGGTGTCCTCGGCGATGGGGATGAAGGTGGCCGGGCTGACGAAGCCCTGGGTGGCATGCTTCCAGCGGATCAGGGCTTCGGCCTTGGTGATGCGGCCGCTGTCCAGTTCGACGATGGGCTGGTAGTACACCTCCATCTGACCGGCGTCCAGGGCCCGCCGCAGTTCGCCGGCCAGACGCACGCGCATCTCGGCGCTTTCCTGCAGGGCCCGGGTGAAGAAGCGGAAGCAGCCGCGTCCCGCATCCTTGGCCAGGTACATGGCCTGATCGGCGTGCTTGATGAGTTCGCTGATGCTGGTGCCGTCGGCAGGGTAGATGGCGATGCCGATGCTGGCCGAGACGAAGTGCTCGCTGCCGTTGAGGTCGAAGGGGGCCGAGAGCTGGTCGATCACGTCCTGGGCGATGCGCCCGATATCGGTGCCCCCATGGAGTTCCGACAGGATCACCATGAACTCGTCGCCACCCAGCCGCGCCACCGTATCGTAATCGCGCACGCTCTGACGGATGCGGCTGGCCGCTTCGACGAGGAGCAGATCGCCGGCCTCGTGGCCCTGGGTTTCATTTACCTCCTTGAAGCGGTCCAGGTCGATGAAGAGCAGGCCGATCACCGTTTCGTCCCGCTGGGCCTTCTTGATCTCCCGCTCCAGGCGGTCGTTGAAGAGACGCCGGTTGGGTAGCTGGGTGAGGTGGTCGTAGTTGGCCTGGGTCCAGATCAGGTTGTCGGCCTTCTTCTTCTCGGTGATGTCGGAGAACAGGATGACCCGCCGGTGCACGCCGTCGTCGCGGAAAACGGTGCTCACGGTGATCCAGGCAATGAAGTTGCTCCCGTCGGCCCGCCGGCTGCATATTTCGCCCTGCCAGCGGCCGCTGGAGCGGACCGCGGCCCACAATTCCCGGTAAGAGTCCTCGTCGAGTTGATCGCACTGGAGCAGCCGCGGCTCCCGCCCGGCCATGTCGCCATGGCGATATCCGGTGATTTCGCAGAACGCCGGGTTGATCGTCAGGACGCGGTTCTCGGCGTCGGTGATCATGACCGCTTCGGACGTGTTGGCGAAGACCGTGGCGGCGAGGTGCAGCTGCTCTTCGGCCATGACCCGTTCGGTCACATCCCGGTTGGTGCCGCGGGTACCCAGAAAGCGGCCACGTGCGTCGATCACCGGCTGGCACATGTGTTCGATCCAGCGCTCGGAGCCGTCGCGGGCGCGGATGCGGAAGGGGGTGAGGCGATGGCCGCCCGGGGTGACCACCTTTTCGTCGTGTCCCAGCCAGATGGGCAGATCTTCCGGATGGATGATCTTGCGCATCAGGTCCGGGTCGCCGATGAAGTCCACCGGGCCGTAGCCCGAGACGTCCTGACAGGCGGGCGAGATGTAAAGGTAATAGCCGTGGGGGTCCACCCAGTATTCCCAGTTGGGCGAGTACTCGGCCAGGATGCGATATTTCTCCTTGCTCTCGGCAAGGGCTTCGTTGGCCTCCTGGATGGAGGCCATGCGCTCGTCCACCAGGTCTTCGAGGGAGCGCTGCAGGCGGCTCAGGTCCAGGTGGGTGCGCACCCGGGCGCGGACTTCGTCAATGTCGAAGGGCTTGGTGATGTAGTCGGCGGCGCCAATGGAAAAGCCCTGGACCTTGTCCACCACGCTGTCCACCACGGTGACGAAGATCACCGGGATGCGGCTGCCCACGGGGCTGCTCTTGATGCGGCGGCAAACTTCGTAGCCATCCATCTCCGGCATGATGATGTCAAGCAACACCAGGTCCGGCGGGCTGCTGCCGGTTGCCAGTTCCACGGCCCTGCTGCCATTGGGGGCCACCATGATGCGGTATTCGTCCTGCAGGGCGGCGGCCAGGCCGTGGAGGTTTTCGGGGATGTCGTCCACCAGCAGCAGGGCGGGTTTGTCCTGGCGCAGCAGGGCTTCGGCACCCAGCCCGACCGCACTGCGGCGGCGGTGGCGGCGCAGTTCCAGCTGGTTGTTGACGCGCAGCAGGAGCAGTTCGGGGTTGATCGGTTTGGTCACATAGTCGGCTGCACCCAGGCGCAGCCCGACCGCCTCGTCGGCGGTTTCGGCCAGGGCGGTGACGAAGATCACCGGGATGTCCGCGGTGACCGGGTCGGACTTGAGCCGGTGCAGGACTTCGTAGCCGTCCATCCCGGGCATGCGGATGTCGAGCAGGATCAGGTCGGGTACCGGCTGGCGCGCGGCCAGTTCCAGCGCCTTGGGACCGTTGGTGGCGACGATGATGGCAAAGTCGTTGCGGAGGATGCCAACCAGGATGTGCAGGTTCTCGCTGACGTCATCGACGACGAGAATCCGTGGCTTGGTCTTGTCCGGTGTGGGGGTGTCGCTCATGTTGGTCCGACCAGTTGCGTTTTCAGGTCATTCAGCAGTGCCAGTGCTTCGTCAATCTCGAACAGGTCGATCTTCTCGGCCACATTCCGCACCTGCGTCTCCAGGGGGCTTTCGGCGATGCCGCCGCGTAGTTCGGCGAGGGTCGCCTGGGCCGCGCCGAGGTCGGTCTCCAGTTGCGCCATCAGGCGCGTCACATGGAGGGCGATCTCGGGGTCGCTGAGGGCCGTGCCCGTGTTGTGCACTGCCCGGGCGGGCGCCTCCAGGCTGTCGATGTCGTTCATGACCTGGCCGAGCAGCGTGCGCATTTCTTCCAGGGATTCGGGCTCGGGCCGGCTCATCTGCTTGAGTTGGGCGTCCAGGGTGGCAATGCAGGCAAACAGTGCGTCGGCCCCGATATTGCCACAGACGCCCTTGAGGGCGTGGCAGTACTCTTCGGCAGGCCGCAAGGCCCCTTCGGCGAGCAGATTTGTGAGCTTCTCGACCGCATCGCCGTAACGGGCCCGGAAGCGCCGTAGCTGCTTGCGGTACGCCTCGGCATCGCCACCGATGCGGTGTATGGCGCGGGCGGTATCAAGGTTTGCGAGCGCGTGCAGATCATCGGGCAGGGAGTCAGGAAGCCCGCCCGGCGCGGCCGGGGCGACGGTGATGCTCAGCCAGTGGGCCAGGGCGGCCTGCAGGCGTTCGGGTGAAACGGGCTTGGTGATGTGGTCGTTCATGCCCGCGGCCAGGCTCTGTTGTTCGTCCCGGGCCATTGCCAGGGCGGTCATGGCGATGATCGGCAGCGTGCGGAAGCGTTCGCCTCCGGCCCGCTTGCCGAGGGCGCGGATGCGGCGGCTGGCTTCCAGCCCGTCCATCACCGGCATGTGGATGTCCATCAACACCGCGTCGTAGTTGCGCGCTTGCACCAGGGCCAGCGCCTCCTGGCCGTTCTCGGCGCAATCCACCACGGTGTTCATGCGATGCAGGAGTTCGGTGGCGAATTCCCGGTTGATCTCATTGTCCTCGACCAGCAGCAGGCGTGCACCGTGGAGGTCGCAGATGCCCCCGCGCGGGGTATCGCCTTTCTGTTCGAACAGGCGGCCGCGGCCAAGGCAGGTGAGCAGGGTGTCGAGCAGGATGGACGGTGACACGGGCTTGACCAGCAGGCCCGCGACGCCCGCCTGTTCGGCGGCGCGGATGACGTCCTGCCTCCCGTAGGCCGTCACCATGACCACTTTCGGCTTGGGCTGGATGGCGGGATTGGCATGGATGCGCCGGATGACTTCGTCCCCGTTCATGGGGGGCATGCGCCAGTCCATCAGGACGACGTCGAAGGGCTTCACGCTCTTGTCCTGAAGCATGCTCATGGCGCTGGCGCCATTGGAGGCGACGGCCGGCTCCAGGCCGAAGAAGCGCAACATCTCGGCCAGGATTTCACGGGACACTTCGTTGTCGTCCACGACCAGCACGCGGATGTCCTTGAGAAGAGGCCCTGCTTGCTCGACCAGCTGACGGGGATCGGTGCGCGCTTCCCGTGCGACCCGGAGGCGTACCGTGCAACACACGGTGGTGCCCTTGCCTGGCGAAGACTCCTCGATCCACAGGCGTCCGCCCATCAGCTCGGCCAGGTGCTTGCTGATGGCCAGCCCCAGGCCGGTGCCGCCAAAGCGGCGGGTGGTGGTCTGATCGGCCTGGGTGAACTTCTGGAACAGGCGCTGCACCACTTCGGGCGTCATGCCGATGCCGGTGTCGCGCACGGAGAAGTGCAGCACCATTTCATCCTCGGTGCTCGACAGGCAGTGGAAGGCGAGCTCGACCTCGCCCTTCTCGGTGAACTTGATCGCGTTGTTGCACAGGTTGAGCATGACCTGGCCGAGGCGCAGGGGGTCGCCCACCAGGACCGGCGGAAGGTTCACATCGTAGCGGATCAGGAATTCGATGCCCTTCTGTTCGGCCAGCAGGCCGATGGAATCCTTGAGCTGCTCCAGCACACTGTCCAGGCCGAATTCGATGGACTCGATCTCGAGCTTGCCGGCCTCGATCTTCGAGAAGTCGAGGATGTCGTTGATGATGCCGAGCAGGGAGTGGGCAGCGCCCTGGGCTTTTGACAGATAGTTGTGGAGGCTGGGGCTCAGTTCGGCGTTGAGGGCCAGGTAGAGCATGCCGATGATGGCGTTCATCGGTGTTCGGATTTCATGGCTCATGGTGGCCAGGAAATCCGACTTCATGCGGGAGGCTTCCTCCGCCAGGGTTTTGGCGCGGATCATCTCCTCCAGCGCATCCCGTTCGGCTGTGATGTCTTCGATGACACCCACCATGCCCCGATCCGGATCGCCCGGGTCGATCACCCGGCGCGACAGGCGCACCCAGAAGCGATGGCCGTCCCTGGCCCGCACGGGCATGTCGCGGCGCAGGGTTTCGCCGCGGGCGAGCCTGTCGGCGTCGCCGCCATCGAGTTCCGCCGCGGGGTCATCCGGATCGGCGAGCCAGATGCGGGCGGGTTGCCCGATCTGCTCACCGGGGGGGTAGCCGAATAGCTCGTCCAGGCGCCGGTTGCTGTGCACGATGAGACCGCCGCGGAGAAGGACGATGCCGACGCTGGCCGAGTCGAACAGGGCCTGCAGTTCGGCGGTACGTTCGGCCACGCGCTGTTCAAGGCGCTCGTTGGTGGCTTTCAGTTCGCTCTCGTTGTCGGACAGGCGTCGATTGGTGGTGAGCAGGGCCTGATTGCGATCCTCGATGGCCTCCAGCATGCCGTTGAAGACCGCCACCAGGGTGCCGATCTCATCCTTGCTCTCGGCCGCAGCACGGACGCTGTAGTCCTTGCTGACGGCGATGGTCTGCATGGTGTGCGTCAGGCGTTCGATGGGGCCCGAGACGATGCGTTGCCAGCGGGTGGCCACCATCAGGGTAAGTGCCGCCGTGACGGCGGCAATCAGGCCAGCAAAGAGCAGGAAGTTCCGCCATAGCAGGTCGAGCTCCCGGAAGCTGGCGCGGATGAATACGGTACCGATGGCCGTGCCGCCTTCCATCACCGGCTCCCGCAGATGCAGGTACCCGTCCACCACGTCGGCCTGGCTGCCCCCAGCCTGCATGGCGGGAAAGCTGAAGGCACTTTCCTCGCCGCTGTCGTAGCGGGCAAACACCTTCCCTTCGGCGTCATAGAGACAGGCGGCGGTGACCGGCCGCTTGACCTTGAGGGCGCCGAGGGTCTCGATGGCGACCTTGTCGTCGTTGAAGATCAGGGCCGCGGTGCTGCGGTCGGCGACGATGCGGGCGAGGGATGAGAGGTCGCGCACCAGCTCTTCCTTGACCCGCATCCGCTCGTAGATGATGAAGCCGGTGGCCTGGATCAGCAGTGCCGCCAGGCTGGTGATGACGATGATCATCACCAGCTTGGTCTTGATCTGCATGCCGTCGAAGAAGCTGCGCATGGCCGTTGGGGTCAGGGCACGGTCCGCGCCAGCTCAAGGAGCTTGGCGCTGATCCGCAGGTTGGCGCTGCGGGCCGCATCGGGGTTGATCTCGAGCTTGATCTTGCCGCCCTCCGGGTAGAGTCCGACGATGCCCCCGCCACGGGCAAAGCCGTCCTGGTCGCTGACCGTCAGCACGGCCTGCCCGCGTAGCCTGGCCTGCAGCTCGGGCCAGCGCCGGTCGGGGCGCCCCAGATAGAGCACCTGGCACTGGGATGGGTCGAAACTGCCATCGTTGTCGACCTTCAGGGCGCGGTCCTTGATCTGCTTGCCGGCCAGGTCACCAAGCAACAGGGTGACGCCATCGCTTCCCGCCACGCACAGGTGCAGCGTGTCGGCGGGGAGGTTCGGCCACTCCACGAACTTGATGATGTGAAAGACATAGGCGGCCTTGATCTTCGCTTCGAGTTCGCCCGGAGGTGCCGCATGGAGGGGCATCACGCCGGCGACCAGAAAGGCGAGCCCGCACCGACGCAGGCGGAGCAGGAAGGAGGGGCCGGTGCGCGGTGCCTGGTGCTTCATCGCTGCGGGCGTATGGTGTCGCTCAGTAGCGGACGTCCACACCGACAAAGGCGTTGAAACCGGGGTCGCGGAAATCGAAGGGCATGCGGTATTGCCGGTCGGTCAGGTTGTTCAGATCCAGGGTGAGGCGGACCTCATGGCGCATATTGTGGATCAGATTCGTGTAAAGGCGTGCATTGACCAGCCCAAAGTGCCCGAAGGCCTGGCGGCCGCCTCGGGAGGTGCTGTCATAGTAGCGCCCGATCCAGTGGTAGTAGGCCGAAGCGTGGATGTTGCCGGGAAGGCGCAGGGATAGGCCGGCATTGGCCAGCTCGGCGGGTGCAAAGGGGATCTCGGTACCATCGTGGTCGGCGCTGCTCGGATCCTTGACGCGGGTGTGGGTCCGGGTCAGATTGGCAAAGAGGCTGAAGTCCGGCGAGGGTGCATAGCGGGCATCCAGTTCGAAGCCCAGGGCACGGGCGCTGCCGGCGTTTTCGGAGCGAACCTGGGACGGGGCGGCATTGACGATGTTGGTGACGATGGCGTCGCCAATGGTGTTGAGGAAGCCGCGCACATCGACGGCCAGCGCGCGGGTGGGCTGCCAGGCCATGCCCAGGTCGCGGCCAATGCCGCTTTCGGGCCGGAGCCCGGGGTTGGGCAGCTCGCCGCTGGTGGCCGGCGACGAAACCGTGCCGCCGATCTGCTTGGCTGCCGGCGCCATGAAGCTGGAGCCGGCGTTGGCGTAGAAGGCCAGCTCGGGCGCCATGTTGTAGCGGGTGCCCAGGCTCCACAGGTTCTTGCTCCAGCGCGCGGAGGTCGTGGCCGGGATATTGCCGCCGAGCAGGCCATAGTCGTGTTCGAGGGTGTTGCGCCGCACGCCGCCGCGCACGATCCACTGTTCGAGCTGGATTTTCTCCTGGATGAAATAGCCGGTGGAGCGGGCCTGGGCGCGATTCTCCGCCGTGACCCCGGCGGCCGGCCGGCGGACGTCGGTTTCGTAGTCTACCCATTGGGCGTCCACGCCCAGCGTGAGCAAGGCCCCCTGGCCATGGCGATGGCTGAGGGTCAGATCGAGGGGGCGGATCGTCTGGCGGGTGTTCTCGTTGTTCACGAGCGCCAGACTGGCGGGAAAGGCATCGTTGGCGAAATTGCGATCGTAGCGCCGCTCCCCGTACTTGAGCTGGAGATGCCAGTCGGTGGCGAAGGTGTTGTTGTAAGCGAGGTTGAGCGTGTCGTAATGGTGTCCGAAATCCCGGTTGGGGCGGCCCATGTTGCCCTGATGGAAGGTGTGCTGGTAATACAAGGACAGGGTGTGGTCCGGTCGGTCGAGGGCTTGGTTGAGCTTGAGGAAGAACTTGTCCTTCTCATAGCGCGGCGACTGGGTGGTCTGCAGCCATGAGCCGGGCAGGCCGTAGGGTGTGTAGTCGCTGCGCTCGTGCCCGGCGCTCAGGATGTAGCTGAGCTGGCCGGTCTTGCCCTGGGTGTAGGCACTGCCGCCAAAGGTGGCCCAGGCGCCTGCGCCCGCGCTGAAACGGGTCAGCGGTGTGTCGATCCGGTCCTTGAGGACGAAGTTGGTGGTGCCGGCCAGGGGGGTCTGGTTGCCCACGAAATCCATCGACAGGTAGTTGGAATACAGTACCGAGGCCGGCCCCTTGTGAACCTCGACGCGCTCGATGGCGGCGCTGTCGAGGCTCATGGCGTCGACAAAGGCATCAATGGGCAGGCCGTCAAGGAGGTAACTGTTGTACTTGGGGCCCAGCCCGGCGTAAGACCCCCAGTTGGCGTCGTTGCGCGACAGGACGTTCACGAACTGCCCCGAGGTGTGGCGCATCAGCTCGGCGAGGTTGCGGTTGGGGGTGGGCAGGCGCTCGATTTCCTCGCTGCGCAGGACGACAATGCGCTGGGTCACCGTATCGGCGGATTGCCCCAGCTTGGTGTCCGTCACCACCAGATTGCCCAGTTGTTCGAGGCTGGTGACCTCCACAAAGCCGGCCAGGGGCAGGTTCTCGATGGCTGCCGCGTCCCGCGATACCGGGTTTGCCGACGCGAGGGTGGGCATCACGAGCAGGGCGGGGGCGATTCGACGGAATATCATCCTTGCGTACACGGCCTGCAAAAGGCATTCGGGAGGTTGGAAAACGTCGCGAAACAAAATGTGACAATGATTTCCAAATCTTATCTGGGTATGAAATGAAGATCAAACCAAGGCCCTTGCGTTTTCTGGCGGCCATCGGAGCAGCCTGCTGGCTCGCGACTCCCTCCCAGGCGATGGGTGCCAACGGGTTGCCCGCCTGCTTTGGCGAGGTTCAGCCCCTGGCCGTGTCCAGTCAGATGCCCTACGCGCTGGTGACGGTGGATGGGCGTCAGGGCTATTTCGTGCTTGATTTCGGCGCCACCTTCAGCACCATCGTGCCCCAGGCCTTCTTCGGTCAGCAGAAGCCCCGGCCTGCGCCCGGTACCGTCGACCGCTACGACGACTTCAGTTTCTTCGGCTCTTGGGGGCAGGTGCGCCTGCCCCCGGGGGGGCAGACCGGGCTGCTCGGCAGCGTGCCCCAGGCCGGAATCATCGGGACCGATTTCCTGGCGTCCCACATCTACACCGTGGACTACGCCGAGGGTCGCCTCCATCGCGCCCGGCAGGGGGCCTTCTGTGCCGACGATGCACTGGAGGCAGCCGGTTTCCTGGCCCTGAGTACCCGTGACTACTATGCCGACAGCACGGGACGACTCAGCTGCCCACGGGCAGGCAGCCCGGCTTGCCCCAACGTTCCCGCGGTGCCGATCCGCATCGGCCCGGTGGAGGCCGTGGCCCAGCTGGACACCGGCTATGACGACGGTGCCCAGCCCCTCTCGGTGAATATCAACGTGGCGCTTTTCGAGGCCCTGGGCCGGGCGGGCATCCGCCTTCAGCCGCGGCCGGAGATCTCCCTGCAGCTCACAACCTGCCAGCCTGGCGTGAGCGAAGCGGTGGATGCCTGGCGCCTGCAGCCGGGGGTGGCACTGGGCTTCGTGGGGCCGTCGGGTCGGGTGGTGCGCAGCGAGCCCGACGTGACCCTCTTTGTCAAACGCACGCCACCGGCAGCCCGGGTGTGCGGGGGTATCGGCACCTGGCCGCAGCCGGCCGCCCAGCTGGGAGCGTCCTTTTTTGCCTCCGGGGCGCTGGTCGTCGATCCCTTCTCGGCAAGGGTGTGGTTCCGCGTTCCGGCGGCGCTCTCTTCCCCGCTGCGAGGCCGGCCATGACACGCAAACGGATCAAGACCTGGCAGTGGATCCTGATCGCCGTGGCCCTGATGTTCGTCGTCGACTGGGCCATCAAACGGCCCGATTCCCGGGCACGGGGCCTCAATGCCGTCCTCGAGGCCACCGCCAGCCCCGCGCTGAAAGCCTATCCCTACCCCTTCCGGGTGTTGCGCGTGAACGAAGATGGCATGGCCGTGATGGGCACGCCGCGCAACTTTGATGTGCCGGCGCGGCGGGTGATCGCCGCCCTCTACCCCGACATCGATGTAAGCAATGCCAACAACCCGGCCTTCGTGGAAGCCCAGCAGACCCTCGCCGCGCGGCAGTCCGAGGCGCGCGCCATCGTCGAAGCCCAGCCCGGCATCAAGGGCGTCAAGTGGGAGCTCGACCGGGCATGGCTGGGTGCCCGGGGCATTGAGCTGCCGCCGCCCTAGTGGGCGGGACGTCTGTGGGCGCCGCGGGTCAACCCATGGCCATATGGCTGGCGCACAGGCCGGCAAGCGTCGCCAGGCCCCGGTCGATGTCGGCCTCACCGGCATGGCTGAAGTTGAGGCGCAGGGTGCCGGTGGCGGCCGGATCGTCGGGGTAAAAGGCCTCGCCGGGCATGAAGGCCACGCCCGCATCAATGGCCAGGGGCAGCAAGGCGCGGGTGTCGATGGGCTGATGCAGTTTGAGCCAGAAGAACAGCCCGCCGGCCGGGGTGTCCCAGCTTGCCAGGCCGCCAAAATGGCGTGTCAGCGCGGCGGCAAAGACATCGCGCTTATGGCGGTAGACGTCCACCAGGCGGGCCATCCGCGCCGGGCGTCCGGAGGCGGTCAGTTGCTGCAGCACCAGCCACTGGCTGAGGCGGTTGCTGTGCAGGTCGGCGGCCTGCTTGAGGCGCACCAGATAGGTGAAGAACTCCGGCGACGCGGCCAGGAAGCCCAGGCGCAGGCCCGGCGCCAGGCTCTTGGAGAAGGAGCCCTGGTAGATCCACGGGCTGCCCTGCAGGTGGGTGACCACCGGGCGGCGCTCGCAGGTGTCGTACACCAGGTCACGGTAGGGGTCGTCCTCGAACAGGGGCACGCCGGCCTCATCGCAGGTTCTCGCCAGGGCTTCCCGCTCGGCGGTGCTGTAGCAGCGGCCGGTGGGGTTCTGGAAGGTGGGGATGGCGTAGGCAAAGGCCGGCCGGCTGTGGCCAAATCCGCTTGTGCCCAGCGTCTCCGGCGTGAAGGAGGCAAAGCGGGCGCCGAAGAAGCGGAACACCTGCAGGGCGGCCAGGTAGGTGGGGGACTCCACTGCCACCGGTGTGCCCGGGTCGATGAAGAGCTTGCCCACCAGGTCAATGCCCTGCTGGGAGCCCGACAACACCAGCACCCGCTCCGGGCCACAGTCGAGACCGAGGGTGGAGAGTTCATCGGCGATGCGCTCGCGCAGGCGGGGATCGCCCTCGGTGGGGCCATACTGCAGGGCCGAGTCGGGGGCGGCCAGGCCGAAGTCGGGGAAGGTCTCGACGGCCGGCAGCCCGCCGGCAAAGGAGATCATGCCGGGCCGGTCGACCACCGCCAGAATTTCCCGGATCGGCGACGGGTGCAGGTCGTGCACCCGGGCGGAAAGGGAGAGGGGAAGGCTGGTGGTGGATCGGGTCGGCATGGGGGTTCTCCTGATTGTTTGAAGAAAATAAAGTCAATAACATTGACCTATATAAATCGTGCATCCATCCAACAATAAAGTCAACATGATTGACCTAAATCGCCAGGTCCGACTGCGTGAGGCCATTGAGCTGTTCTTCCACGCCTATCGGGCCTTCACCGCCCCGCCCGACCGCATCCTCGAAGCCCGCGGCCTGGGGCGGGTGCATCACCGCATCCTGTATTTCGTCGCCCGCAGCCCGGGCACCACGGTCACCGCCCTGCTGGGTGTGCTGGGCGTCAGCAAGCAGGCCCTCAACGGGCCCCTGCGCCAGTTGGTGGAGGCGGGCCTGGTGGGCACCGCCACCGGCACCCACGACAAGCGCAGCAAGCTTCTGAGCCTGACCGAGGCCGGCTCCGCCCTGGAGGCCGAGCTTTCCGGCACCCAGATGGCCCTGCTGGAGGAGGTCTTCACCGCCGCCGGCCCCGACGCCGAGCAGGCCTGGCGGGCGCTCATGGGGAAGCTCTGCGGCCCCGGGTAGGGCGCAGGTTCGCGGCTCTCTTGTGGGGTCGAATTCATTCGACCTCAGTGCGCTGGGTCATCGGCCTGCCTTTGATCGGAGTCCGCGGTCGAATGAATTGACTATGTTCGCGTTAGGTATGTAAACCCTGCCCCTGGCAGGCACGCCGGGCTCGGTGAGCCTTGCCGTCCGGGGTGGAAGCGCTTTCCAGGCTTTATCCGAATGTCGTTGAGTCCCTCTCTTCGACCTTGAACCGGTGAGCGCTTACGGACGGCTTTCCGTTTTACTACGTCACATTGGCCGGGGACTCGCCCCCGGCGGGCGACCTTCTTCTTTGTTGTACGACAAAGAAGAAGGCAAGAAAACGTACCCCGCTGTCGCGCCCCCTTCGGGGGTTCCCTCCCTCCGGCGATGCCGGGCGGGGTCTTCGCAAACTCGCCCTTCGGGCTCAAACATGCGAAGCCCTTTTTCCGCCCGTCATCACCTCCAGTCGGCACGCCAGAGGGGAGAGGAAATGCAGGTGATCAACGGCCAGCGCCCGACTCAAGTTCCGCAGGGGCTCGGTGTATCCGAAAAGCCCGTTCCGACCCGCCGAGCAGCGCAGCAGCGGGCGGGGAAGTCCGGCGCGGCTGTCTGAGCCCGAAGGGCGAGTTCCGCGCCGGCCGCCTGCTGGGAGCAGCGCATGGGAGTCATTCGCGTAGCGAATGACCGGGGTGGCCGGGTCGCCTTTCTTGCCTTCTTCTTTGGCGAAGCAAAGAAGAAGGTCGCCCGCCGGGGCGAATTCCCGGCCGATGTAACGCCACGCAACGGAAAGCCCGTAAGCAAGAGCTCAAGCCTTACCTGTCGAAGCGAAAGCGCTTTCCACATTTAACGCGAACATAGCCAATGAATTCGACCCCACGGCTCCTCCAGCCGCCCGTGGCGCGGTATCGGTAAGGCGCTTGCCGGCCAGGCCTTCTTGATGCCCATCAATGCTCCGACGGAGGCGTCGCCCTACTGTGGCGCCGTCTTCCGAAGGAGCCTGCGATGGACCGATCCCTGCTGATTCACGTCACCGTCCTGCTTGGCCTGACGGCCCTGGCGGTCACGTCCGCGCCTGCCGCCGAGCCCGACTCCGCCCGCCAGAAAGACCTCATCCACCTGGTCCGGCAGGACTGCGGCTCGTGCCACGGCATGCGCCTGGCCGGTGGCCTCGGGCCGTCGCTGCTACCCGAGAAGCTGGCCGACTGGCCGGATGACTCCCTCGTCGCCACCATCCTCCATGGCCGCCCCGGCACCGCCATGCCCGGCTGGCAGCGCTTCATGGATGAGGCCGAGGCCGGCTGGATCGTCGCCCGCCTCAAGCAGGGCTTCCCGGCCCTTCCCTGACCATGCGCGCCCTCCTGATTGCCGCATCCCTCGCCCTCGGCCTGTCCGCCTGCGTCACCACGCCTTCCGATACGCTGCGCGGTACCGGCGACCTGGGCGTGGTCATCGAACGCGCTGCCGGCCGCGTGCAGGTGGTGGAACACAGCCAGCGCACGTCCCTTGGCACCGTCGAAGGCTTGGGCGACCTGTCCCACGCCCACGTCACCTTCTCCCGCGACGGGCGCTACGCCTACGTCTTCGGCCGTGACGGCGGGCTCACCAAGGTGGATCTGCTGACCCGCCGCATCGACCGGCGCATCATCCAGGCCGGCAACTCCATCGGCGGCTCCATCTCCCAGGACGGCCGCCTGATCGTGGCCCAGAACTACGAGCCCGGCGGCATCAAGGCCTTCGATGCCGACACCCTCGAACTGCTCGCCGACGTGCCCGCCGAGTACGCCCCGGGCAAGTTCTCCCGGGTGGTCGGGCTGGCCGACATCCCCGGCCAGCGCTTCGTCTATGCCCTGTTCGACGCCAACGAGATCCGCGTCACCGACTTCACCGACCCGCGCAAGCCCGTCACCACCCGCTACCCGGCCGGCAAGCAGCCCTACGACGGCCTGGTGACGCCGGACGGGCGCTGGTTCCTGGCCGGCCTGTTCGGCGAGGACGGCATCTCCCTGCTCGACCTGTGGCAGCCCGAGGCCGGCGCCCGCAAGGTGCTCGCCGGCTACGGCCGCGGGGAGGAGAAGCTGCCGGTCTTCAAGATGCCCCACCTGCGCGGCTGGTCCATGGCCGCCGGCCAGGCCTGGCTGCCGGCCATTGGCCGCCACGCGGTCCTGGTGGCCGACGCCCGTAGCTGGCAGGAGGTGGCCCGGGTGCCGGTGAAGGGCCAGCCGGTGTTCGTGATGGCCCGCCCGGACGGCCGTCAGGTGTGGGTCAATTTCGCCTTTCCCGACAATGAATGGGTGCAGGTGATCGACACCATGGACAAGCGCGTGGTGCACACCTTCAGCCCCGGCAAGGCGGTACTGCACATGGAATTCACCCCGCGGGGCGAGGAAGTGTGGCTCTCCGCCCGGGACAGCAACCGGGTCACGGTGGTGGATACCGCCACCTTTGCCGTGCGCCGCGAGCTCCCGGCGGACGCGCCCTCCGGCATCTTCTTCACTGCGCGCGGCCAGCGCATCGGGTTCTGACATGCAGATCATGGATCAAGCCTCGCGCACGAATGAACTCGCCCGCACGGGGAGCGCGGTGCGGGCGGCCGATGCGCTCGACTTCCGTCTGCTCAACGACTTCCAGCGCGGCTTCCCGCTGGTGACCCACCCCTGGCACGTCCTCGCCGAAAGGCTGGACTGCTCCGCCACCGACGTCATGACTCGCCTGGCCTGCCTGCAGGATGCAGGCAAGATCAGCCGCGTCGGGCCGGTGTTTGCGCCCAATCGCATCGGCGCCAGCACCCTGGCAGCCATGGCCGTGCCGGAAGCCGAGCTGCCCCGGGTGGCCGCCCAGGTGAGCGCCTTCCCGGGCGTCAACCACAACTACCGGCGGGAGCACCGCTACAACCTTTGGTTTGTGGCCAGTGCCCCCGACGAGGCCGCCCTGGCGCGTCTGCTGGACTACGTGGGGGCCGCCACCGACTGTCCGGCCATTGCCCTGCCCCTGGTCGAGGAATACCACATCGACCTGGGCTTCGACCTGGCCAGCGGGCGGCGCACCCGCCATGCCATCAGCCCGGTGCAGCGTCAGTCCCTGACCCGCAGCGAATGGCAACTGATCGACCTGCTCCACAACGGCCTGCCCTGGGTGGAGCGGCCCTTCCAGGCCATGGGCGACGCGGCCGGGCTGGGGGAGAGCAGGGTGCTGACGACCCTGTCGCGCTGGCTCGCCGACGGTACCCTGCGCCGCTTCGGCGTGGTGGTGCGCCACCGGGAGCTGGGCTGGCGGGCCAACGCCATGTGCGTATGGCAGGTGCCCGAGGATCAGGTCAGCGCCTTTGGTCACGCACTCGCCGCCGAAGACGGCGTGAGCCTGTGCTACCGCCGCCGTACCACCCCCGATTGGCCCTACAACCTGTTCTGCATGATCCACGGCCAGGGCCGTGAAGCCGTCGAGGCCCGTCGTGCCACCCTGGCGGCCCAGGTGGGCCTCGCCGCCTTCCCCGCCGCGGTGCTGTTCTCCACCGACTGCTACAAGCAATGCGGCGCCCGCTACCAGGCCCCGCTGGAGCGGGCGGCATGAGCGCCGTCGCGCCCGTGATGGACGCCCTCGACCGGCGCATCATCAACGCCCTGCAGGGCGGCTTTCCCCTCTCCGACACGCCCTATCAGGACGTGGCCGAGGGCCTGGGTATCGACGAGGCAACGGTGCTCGCCCGCCTGCAGCGCCTGCTCGACACCGGGGTGCTGACGCGCTTCGGACCCATGTTCCAGATCGAGCGCCTGGGCGGGCGCTTCGTGCTGGCCGCCCAGGCCGTGCCGGAAGCGCGCTTCGAGGCGGTGACAGCCCTGGTCAATGCCTTCCCCGAAGTGGCCCACAACTACCGGCGTACCCACCGCCTCAACATGTGGTTCGTGCTCGCCACCGAGACCCCCGAGGCCATCGACGACGTGATCCGGCGCATCGAGGCGGTGACTGGCCTGCCGGTGTTCGCCTTTCCCAAGCGCCGGGAGTTCTTTGTGGACATGAGGCTGCAGGCATGACGACCCGCCCCTCCGACGACCTGGACCGCCGCCTGGTGCTGGCCACCCAGGCCGGCCTGCCCCTGGTGCCGCGGCCCTACGACGTGCTGGCCGAACAGCTGGGCATCAGCCCCGGCGAAGTCCGCGCCCGCCTCGCCGACATGCTCGACAACGGCCGCATCCGCCGCATCGGCGCGGTGCCCAATCACTACGCCCTGGGTTACACCGCCAACGGCATGTCGGTGTGGGACGTGCCGGACGAGCGCATCGTCGAACTGGGCGAAGCCGTCGGCCGCCTGCCCGGCGTGACTCACTGCTACGAACGGCCGCGCGCCCTGCCCGACTGGCCCTACAACCTCTTCGCCATGGTTCACGGCAAGGACCGGGAGAGCGTACTGGCCCAGGTGGAAGAAATCGCCACCCTGCTCGGCAGCGCCTGCCGGGGGCGGGACGTGCTGTTCTCGACGGCGATTCTGAAGAAGACGGGGCTGCGGATCGGCTAGGAAGCCGCACCCGCCATGCATCCCCCGGGGGACCGAAGCCATGAGGCGCAGCGCCTCGTGGCCAGGATCTTTGCTCCCTACTCTCAACCCCCCGCCGCTTCGATCTCCTCCGACAGCAGCAGCCACTGTTCCTCGTGGGTGTTGAGGCTGGCGTCCACCTGGGCCAGTTCGCGCCCCAGCTCGGCGATCCTGTCGGCAGCGGGGTTGGCGGAGAGCTGGGCTTCGAGGGTGTGCTTGCGGGTCTGCACGTCGAGGATGGTCTGCTCCAGCTTGCCCAGGTCGCGCTTGAGGCCCTTGAGTTTTTCGGGGCTGATGCGCGGGGCTGCAGGCGCGGGGGCTGGCGCCGGGGTGGCGGCGGGCTTGGGGCTCTTGAGGGCGGCCTTGAGGTCTTCCCGGGCGCGGCGGGCTTCCTCCAGCAGGTAGCGCTGGTAGTCGTCCAGGTCGCCGTCGAAGGGTTCGACGCCGCCGCGGGACACCAGCCAGAACTCGTCGCACACCGAACGCAGCAGGGCGCGGTCGTGGGAGACCAGCATCACCGTGCCCTCGAACTCGTTGAGGGCCATGGCCAGGGCTTCGCGGGTGGCCAGATCCAGGTGGTTGGTCGGCTCATCCATCAGCAGCAGGTTGGGGCGTTGCCACACCAGCATGCACAGCACCAGCCGGGCCTTTTCGCCGCCGCTCATGGTGCCGACGGCCTGCTTGACCATGTCGCCGCTGAAATTGAAGGTGCCCAGGAAGGTGCGCAAGTCCTGCTCGCGCCCGCTCTGCCCGGGGGGCAGGCCTTCGCGGGCCATGCGCACCATGTGTTCGAGCGGGTTGTCCTGGGGGCGCAGCACGTCGAGTTCCTGCTGGGCGAAGTAGCCGATACGCAGGCCCTTGCCTTCGGTGACGATGCCGGCGATGGGGGCCAGGTCGCGGGCCACCGTCTTCACCAGCGTGGACTTGCCCTGGCCGTTGGCGCCGAGGATGCCGATGCGCTGGCCGGCCATCACCGATTTGTTCACCCCGCGCACGATCACCGTGGGCGGGGTGCCGGCCGGAGCGTCCTCCGCCGGTGGGTAGCCGAAGCAGGCGTCCTCCATGGCCAGCATGGGGTTGGGCAGGTTGAGGGGTTCCTTGAACTCGAAGGTGAAGTCGGCGCTGGCCAGCACCGGGGCCAGGCGGTCCATGCGGTCCAGGGCCTTGACCCGGCTCTGGGCCTGCTTGGCCTTGCTGGCCTTGGCCTTGAAGCGGGCGATGAACTTCTGCAGGTGGGCGATCTTGTCCTGCTGCTTGGCGTAGGCGTTCTGCTGCAGCTCCATCTGCATCGCCCGGGTGTCTTCGAAGGTGGAGTAGTTGCCGCCG
>NZ_JAFLDT010000055.1 GCF_017302315.1 Zoogloea sp. | reverse complement strand
ACCGAAGAGCAGTGGGCCGAGATCGAAGCCCTGGGCCACCTCATCGACGTGGACCTGGAAGCCCACGACATGCGCCTCACCATGGGCGGCGAGCCCACCTTCGTCTCCATCGACGACCCAGACGGCGCCGAGTGGAACACCGAGGCGATGGGCCCCAACAAGCGCATCCGCGCCGAGGATCTCTACCACCGCCTGCGCGACAAGTACGCCCCCCAGGGCCTGGCCCACTTCGGCCAGGGCAAGTGGTATCCCGGCGAGCAGCTGCCGCGCTGGTCCCTGACCTGCTTCTGGCGCAAGGACGGCGAGCCCATCTGGACGCGCTCCGACCTCATCGGCGATTCCGCCACCCCCGGCAACGTGAAGGTCGACAAGGCCCACACCTTCCTGGCCGGCGTGGCCCAACGGCTGGCGGTGGACCAGCGCCGGGTCTTCCCGGCCTATGAAGACGCCTTCTACTACCTGTGGCGCGAGCGCCGCCTGCCGGGCAACGTCGATCCGTTCGACGCGCGCCTGGACGACCCGCTGGAGCGCGACCGCATCCGCCGCGTGTACGAGCACGGCCTGCCCAACCCGGTGGGCTACGTGCTGCCGATCTCCATCAACAGCTACACCGGCGCGTGGCAGACCGGGCCGTGGTTCCTGCGCGACGAACGCTGCTACCTGATCCCCGGCGACTCCCCGGTGGGCTACCGCCTGCCGCTGGACTCCCAACCCTGGGTGAGCAAGGGCGACTACCCCTACGTCAATCCGCCGGACAACCATCAGGTCTTCCCGCCGCTGCCCGAGTACAAGGCCATCCGGCGCCAGCTGCCGGGCGGCCAGACCGCGGTGCTCAATGCCCTGTCCGACGACGAACCCGGCTTCGGCTCCTCCGCCGCGGCGCGTGCCGCCGCCGCCCTGAAGGCCGCGCGGGACGCCGAGAAGCATTCCCCCACCGACCGCCAGCCGGCCCAGTTCCAGTCGGCCGACTGGATCGTCCGCACCGCCATGTGCGCCGAGACCCGCAACGGCACCATGCACATCTTCATGCCGCCGCTGTCGAGCCTGGAGAAGTACCTGGAATTGGTCACCGCCATCGAAGCCACGGCCGAGGACCTGGCCATGCCGGTGGTCATCGAGGGCTACGAGCCGCCCTCCGACCCGCGCCTGCAACACTTCCGCATCACCCCCGACCCCGGCGTGATCGAGGTGAACATCCACCCGTCCAGCAACTGGGAAGAGCTGGTGGACCGCACCACCCACCTCTACGAATCGGCCCACTACTCGCGCCTGACCACCGAGAAGTTCATGGTGGATGGCCGCCACACCGGCACCGGCGGCGGCAACCACTTCGTGCTGGGCGGCGCCACCCCGTCCGATTCACCCTTCCTGCGGCGTCCGGACCTGCTGCGCAGCCTGATCTCCTACTGGCACAACCACCCCAGCCTGTCCTACCTGTTCTCGGGCCTGTTCATCGGCCCGACCAGCCAGGCGCCGCGCATCGACGAAGCCCGTAACGACTCTGTCTATGAAATCGAGACAGCCTTCCGGCAGTTCCCGAAGGCGGGCGAGAGCGTTCCGCCCTGGCTGATCGACCGCCTGCTGCGCAACCTGCTGATCGACGTCACCGGCAACACCCACCGCTCCGAGTTCTGCATCGACAAGCTCTACTCGCCGGACGGTCCCACCGGCCGCCTCGGCCTGCTCGAGCTGCGCGCCTTCGAGATGCCGCCCCATGCGCGCATGTCGCTGGCCCAGCAACTCCTGCTGCGCGGCCTGCTGGCCCGCTTCTGGGAAACCCCCTATGCGCCGGACCGCCTGGTGCGCTGGGGCACCGAGCTGCACGACCGCTTCCTGCTGCCGCATTTCGTGCAGCAGGACTTCAACGACGTGATGGAGGACATGCAGGCCCACGGCCTGGCCTTCAAGCCGGAGTGGTTCGCCCCGCACATGGAGTTCCGCTTCCCCAAGATCGGCGACTTCGCGGTGCGTGGCATGGAGGTGGAGCTGCGCAGCGCCCTCGAGCCCTGGCACGTGATGGGCGAGGAAGGCGCCATCGGCGGCACCGTGCGCTTCGTCGATTCGTCGGTGGAACGCCTGCAGGTCAAGGTCAGCGGCATGTCCGACGACCGCTTCCTGCTCGCCGTGAATGGCCGCACCATCCCCCTGCAGCCGACCGGCACGGTGGGCGAGCACGTGGCCGGGGTGCGCTACCGCGCGTGGCAGCCGCCGTCCTGCCTGCACCCGACCATCCCGCCCCATGCACCGCTGGTCTTCGACCTGGTGGACACCTGGACCGGACGCTCCCTGGGCGGCTGCCAGTACCACGTGTCTCACCCGGGCGGCCGCAGCTTCGAGACCTTCCCGATCAACGCCTTCGAAGCCGAGAGCCGCCGCCTGGCGCGCTTCTTCCGCATGGGCCACACCCCGGGCGAACCGAAGGTGAAGGTCTCGCCGGTGGAGAAGGAGTTCCCCTTCACCCTCGACCTGCGTCGCTGAGCCCAGGCAGGGCAGCCCTCGGATGCACCGACAGTCCCCCTGGAGGCCCCGGCCTCCACGGGGCGGGGCGTCCGTCCGCCGCCAACTCTGCCATTTCCTGAATGCCGGTAAGAGTGTTAGCTTCTGCCGATGCCCAGCTCCATCCTTTCCCACTATCCCTACCGCCCCGACAGCTACGACGAGCTGTTCGGAGAAGACGGCGTACGCCCCCACTGGCAGGAGTTCCTCGACCACATCGACGAGTCCAGCGCCGACACCCTGAAGGCCCGCGCCGCCCAGCTGGCGCGGGGAATCCAGCAGAACGGGGTCACCTACAACGTCTATGCCGACCCCCGCGGCACCGACCGGCCGTGGTCCCTCGACCTGCTCCCGCTGATCCTTCCCACCGAGGAATGGCGTGGCATCGCAGCCGCCATCAGCCAGCGGGCACGCCTGCTCGATGCCCTGCTGGGCGACCTCTACGGCGAGCAGACCACCCTCGCCGAGGGCCTGTTGCCCCCCGAACTGGTCTTCGGACACAAAGGTTTTCATTGGCCGTGCAAGGGCATCAAGCCTGCCGGCGGCGCCTATCTGCACCTCTACGCGGCCGACCTGGCCCGCTCACCGGACGGCCACTGGTGGGTCATCGCCGACCGCACCCAGTCTCCCTCCGGGGCCGGCTACGCCCTGGAGAACCGTCTGCTGGTGTCGCGGGCCTTCCCCGACCTGTTCCGCGACCTCCAGGTGCAGACCCTGGCCGGCTTCTTCCGCGGCCTGCAGCGCAGCCTGGGCAGCCAGGCCCCCACCGACGGTGACCACCCCCTGACGGTACTGCTGACCCCCGGGCCCTTCAACGAAACCTACTTCGAACACGTCTACCTGGCCCGCTACCTGGGTTTCCCCCTCGTCGAGGGCCAGGACCTGACGGTGCGCAACGACACGGTCTACCTCAAGACCGTCTCCGGCCTGAAGCGGGTGCACGCCATCCTGCGCCGCCTCGACGACGACTTCTGTGACCCGGTGGAACTGCGCGCTGATTCCGCCCTGGGCGTGCCCGGCCTGCTCGGCGCGGTACGCGCCGGCCGCGTGCTGGTGGCCAACGCCCTGGGCAGCGGTCTGCTCGAATCCGCCGCCCTGCCCGGCTTCCTGCCCGGCATCTCGCGCCACCTGCTGGGCGAGGAGCTGCTGATGCCCTCCGTCGCCACCTGGTGGTGCGGCGAGGAGCCGGCCAAGGCCGAGGTGCTCACGCACCTGCGCGAACTGGTCATCAAGCCGACCTTCCCCGGTGGTGCCAGCGACGTGATCTTCGGCGACCAGCTCGACGAGGCCCAGTTGGCCGCCCTCAGCGCACGCATCGAGGCCGATCCGTCCGCCTTCGTCGCCCAGGAACTGGTCAAGCTGTCGCGGGCTCCCGCCTGGTCGGGTGGTCAGCGCCGCAAGCTGATGACCCGGGCGATGGGGCTGCGGGTCTATGCAGCGATCACCCCGGAGGGCTACAGCGTGCTGCCCGGCGGACTGGCCCGGGTGGCGGGGATGGACAACACCCGCATCCTGACCATGCAGAAGGGCGGCAGCAGCAAGGACACCTGGGTGCTCTCCGACGGCCCGGTGTCCACCTTCAGCCTGCTCCACAACACCATCCGGATGGACGACCTGATCAACGAGACCGGCACCCTGTCGTCACGTCTGGCCGAGAACCTGTTCTGGTTCGGGCGCTATGGCGAGCGCTGCGATGCGGTGGCGCGACTGGCCCGGCTGGCCCTGTCGCGCCTCTCGGAAGGACGCCGCACCGAACGGGCCGGAGCCCTGTCGATGATGCTCGAACTGGCCGCCGGCGCCGGCCTGGTGGAAAAGGACGTGGCCACCCTGCCCCTGGCCAAGGCCGAGCTGGATCTCTTCCGTGCCGTGCTCGACCGGCGCGCCGACAGTGGCCTGGCGGCCAACCTGCAACGCCTCACCTGGTGCGCCACCCAGGCCCGGGAGCACCTCTCCCTCGACCATTGGCATGCCCTCAAGCGCCTCTCCGCCGACCTCGAGAGTGCCCGCGGACGGGTCTCCGATGTCTCCGCCCTGCTCGAATTCCTCGACGAGGCCCTGACCACCTTCGTCTCCCTGTCCGGCTTCGCCATGGACAACATGACCCGCGACATGGGCTGGCGCCTGCACATCGTCGGGCGGCGCATCGAGCGCCTGGATACCCTGGCCGGCAGCCTTGCACGCTTCCTGAGGCGCCATGTGGACATTGCCGGCCCGCTGCAGCGGGAGCTGGCGGTGGAGGCCCTGCTCGAACTGTGCGACTCCATCATCACCTACCGCACCCGCTATCGTGCCCAGCCGGAACTGCTGCCCGCCATCCACCTGCTCACCATGGACGGCGCCAACCCCCATGCCCTGGCCTTCCAGGTGCGCATGCTGACCAACTACCTGCGCAACTTCGAGATGGATGGCAACGAACTGGGTATCGACGAACTGGACGCCAGCTATGCGGCCCTGCAGCGCTTCCCCTGGGCCAAGCTGGAGGCCACCGCACCCGAAGACGAACGCGCCGAAGCCACCCTGGCGCTGGCCGACCATCTGGACCACCTGACGCGCGCCGGACGCGCCTTGTCCGACCGGCTGGCCATGCGCTTCTTCAGCCATGTCGGCGGGGCCGGCCAGGCCACCTTCGCCGCCTGAGCGCCCGCCACCATGACCCGTCGTGTGCCCTACACCATTCTCCACGAGACGGAATACGCCCCCTGCGGCGTGCCGGTCTCCCTGGCCCAGCACCTGCTGCACCTGATCCCCCGGGAGCTGCCCTGGCAGACCCGCGAGTCAGGCTCGATCACCATCGAGCCCGATCTGGCCCAGCTCGCTGAAGGCGAAGACGCCTTTGGCAACCCCGTTGCCTGGCTGTCCCTCGATGTCCCTCACGATGGCCTGCTGGTGCGCGCCGAGAGCCATGTGACCGTGATCGGCCGGCCCCTGCCCAAGGCGGAGGATTCGCCGGAATGGGAGGACGTCCGCGACAGCCTGCGCTACCGCCCCGAGCCCCGCGACGCCGACACCCTGGATGCCCTGCGCTATCTCTACGCCTCACCGCGGGTCCCCCGCGATGCCCAGCTGGCGGAGTTCGCCCGGGCCGCGTTCAAGCCCGGCCTGCCCCTGCTGGTGGCGACCCGGGCGCTGATGGACCTGATCTTCAAGACCTTCACCTTTGACGCCAAGGCCACCGAGGTGAGCACCCCGGTGCACGAAGTGCTGAAGAAGAAACGCGGGGTGTGCCAGGATTTCGCCCACCTGATGATCGCCGCCCTGCGCTCGGTAGGCGTGCCGGCGCGTTACATGTCGGGCTATCTGCTCACCGACCCGCCACCGGGCAAACCCCGCCTGATCGGTGCCGACGCCTCCCACGCCTGGGTCGCGGTATGGTGCCCGGAAAACGGCTGGGTCGAGTACGACCCCACCAACGGCATCCAGCCCGACGTGCGCCACGTCACCCTGGGCTGGGGCCGCGACTTCCAGGATGTGTCGCCCCTGCGGGGCGTGATCCTCGGCGGTCTGGCCCAGGTGCCGGAGGTCCGCGTCACGGTCATTCCCGACGGGGAAAAGGCAGTACCCCGACCGGCGGAATGAGCGCCGCCCCTCAGGGCGAAGCGACGCCGGTGAGCGCGGCGGGTCGTCCGGGGAGCATCGTCGCCGGACGCTGAAAGGCCCCGGGCACCCAGCGCGTGGGCACCACCAGGGGCACGGTGCCCACGGGAAAACGGAATTCCGCTGTCGGCCGCAACCCGGCCTCCGGTGGGGGGCTGACCCGGCCGCGCAGCACGCTGTCTTCCGCCAGGGTGAGATCCCCCTGCGCCGGATCAAGGGCGCCGGGGGGCAGCGCATGATTGCCCTGGTGCCACCCGGGCAGGCCGAGGGTGAACAGCCCCAGGCCCACCGTGAGGTTGTTGCGCACCACGAAGCGGGTATCGGCGGGCAGCCTGTCGCCCCATGTCCGGGCGAACAGGGCTGGCCGCCAGCCCTCGCTGATCAGGGTGTTGTGGGTCAGGAGCAGGCGGTTCTCCGGCCAATGGCTGCCTTCGGCACCATAGGCCAGCACGGTGGGGTTGGCACTCTCCGCCCCCTGCCCGATCACATTCCCCACCACCACCGCCACACCGCCCTCGGGAAACTCCAGCTCGTAGGACGCCCGCCCGTCTTTGCCGTCGATCAGCAGGTTGTAGCGGATCTCGCTGCGGCGGGCCCGGCTTTTCAACAGGTGTCCTTGGTAACCGCCGTGGAAACGGCTGCCTTCCACGGAAAGATGCGCGATCCGGCCCACGTAAAGGAGGTGATGCAGGGATCGCGTATCCCGGGGCGCATCGCGGAATTCGCTATCCAGGACGCGCAAGGCCGCATCCTCGAAATTGGCGGTCAGGAGGCCCATTTCGTTGTCCTCGAACAGGCAGTCGCGCACCTCAAGGCGCCCCCGCTCGAAGCGGATGCCGGCCCCGTTGTAATCGGCGGCACGGGCACCGCGGAAGGCAATGTTGCTGACCTTGAAGTCACCGTCGGAAAACACCCAGATGGCCTTGCCCTCGGCCACGGTGCCACGCGCATCCAGTACCGGACGGGCACCAAGGCCGCGAATCTCCAGGGATTTCTGACGCCACACCGCCACATCGCCGGTGTAGGTGCCGGGCTGGATCAAAACGGTATCGCCGTCCTTGGCCAGACGTGCCGCATCGGCGATGCGGCGCACACTTTCCTGCGGCCCGACGGTGATCACCGCAGCCTGCAGCGGACAGGCCAGCAGGGCCAGACCATACAGGCCGGCACGGCACCACCTCGCCGGCCGGCACCTCATTGCGACGGTTGACGCAGACTCAGGCTCAGCCACAGGACGAGCATGATCATCAGGGTGATGCGCGGCATGTCCAGCAGACTATCCACCAGGCCCACCGTCGTGACGCCGGCCAGGGCGGCAAGCAGCACGGGCGCCAGCGGATGCAGCCGGGTGGGCGCCCGCAGCAGATGCGCCGCCGCGGCCAGCAAGGCCAGCACCAGCGTCGCCAAACCGAACAGGCCTTGTTCCACGTAGCTGTGTACGAAAATGTTCTTGGCGTGCCAGGGCAGGTGATCCCGGTCGGAGGAGAAGAACCAGTAGTCCACCCCGCGCTCGAAATCCCCGTTGCGCAACAGGGGGCGTAGCTGACCATCAAACGCCTGCACGTCGTCCACATCCACCTGCCCGCGCCCATCCACGTGGATGGACAGGCTGGCGGGCCGGGGCGGCCAGCCCGGGCGGGCAAAGCCCTCGCCGCCCGTCCATTGTTTCAGTTCGAGATCCTGCCAGCCACTGCCGCCCTTGAGGTCGGCTGCGGCGGTGACGCAGTCCTCCGCGTAGAGCAGGTGCTTGCGACACGGGCGCAGGTAAAGCCGCACGTCCTTGTCGGCCCGGGCACGCACGCGGAAGTGGAAGGGCAGCGCCGCGTCGCTGGCGATGCGCTGGGTCAGACGCAGGACTTCGCCGCTGCCGGTCGCGTGACGCTCACCGCCTATCCGCATGTAGCGCTCGCCCGCCCCACCCTGCAGTGCCAGAAAACCGGGCACGCCCGGGTCGGGCACCTTCCAGAAATAGCTGTCCGGATAGCGGCCCAGCCCAAGTCCGAAGAGCACGGCGTCAGCCCCCCGGACCATCCCCAACCCGTGGGCGAAGTGGGTGCTCCGGCTGTGCAGATCACCGCCGGTCGCAGCCAGTCGACTACCCATGTAGTAGCTGCCCAGCGTGCTGATGACCATGCCACCCACCACCAGCACCCCACCCACCACATGCAGACGCTGGAGTTGCGGCACCCACAGGGGGCGAGGGCTGGCCGACTGGGTGACCAGCACGGCCAGCACCATGCCTGCGGCCAGCAGGGCCTCCGGCACCCTGGCGCCCTCGCCCCAGTGGACGCACACCAGCACTGCATTGAGCGCGGTCCACACCAGCAGGGCGGTCACCAGGGCCGACGCAGGCGGCGTTTGACGGCGCAGGCCATTGACCAGCAGCCACAGCGCCACCCCCGCAGACAGACCATAGATCAGGTACGGCCCCTTGGGAATCCACCAGGCCGCCAGCAGACTCGGCCCGGCCAAGGCCAGCCCGGCCAGGCCGCCGATGATCAGTTGGCCGGCCCGGGCGCCATGCAGGCTGCCCCCGCCAAGATAGGCGAGCACCACCAGCCCGGCAAAGGCGCCCATACCCCGGTAGCCCCCCGACTGGAAACTCAACAGGCAAGCAACCAGGGCACCACCGGCGAGCAGGGCGAGCACCACGAGACTCCCCCGGCCTCCGCTGGCAGACCGCACGCCACCCGGCCGCAGCAAGGCCATCAGGCCCATCACCGCAGCAGAGGCGAACACCGCGGCATAGACAATGCGCGAGAAGGTCGTAAACAGGGCATAACTGCCAAGGGCAATCACCACCAGCGCGGCAACCCGCGCCGCCGTACTGCGGGCCATGCGCAGATACAAAAGGCAGAAGGGAAAGCTCAGGCACAGCCACGCATCCAGGGCCGCGCCGCCCACATGCATCTCCCAGAACAGGGCCGTACTGCGATAGTCGGAAGCAAAGTTGGTCAGACCGGGGAAGCTCATGCGCTCCCACAGGGCGGCCACGGCACAGGTGGCGAAGCCAAAGGTAAAGCCCGTCACGATGCGCCCGAGGGCAATCTCTCCGTCCCGCCGGATGGCCATGTGGATGAAGGGAATCAGCGCAAAGGCCAGCACGAAGCCCTTGCCGACCCGCAGGGCGTTGAGGGTGGAGCCATAACCCACCAGCGCCGCCGCATCCAGCGCAGGCAAGGGGCTGAGCCCGCGGGCACCCGACACCGCCACGCTCACGGCGAGCAGGCCGAACACGCCCAGCGCCGCCAGGTTGAGCTTAGCCGGCGCCCGCCCCGTCAACGTCACCGGCGGTGGCGCCAGGCTTTCCCGCAGGCCAAGGCCAAACAGGGTCGCCAGCACCAGTGCATCGCTCTCGTTCAGGTAGATGTGCCCGCTCCAGGGCGCCAGATCCACCAACGGCCAGAGCATCGGCAGGATCAGCAGACAGCTTGCCGGCCGGAACACCACAAGTGCCGCGTATGTTGCCAGCAGGGCGGCAGCAAGCCAGCGATCGAGGGGATAGTGCAGGAACCACCCCACCAGGCCGGCGAGGGCCAGCAGGGCCACCAGGCTTCCATAGAGGCGCGGGCCGATGGCCGGATGCAGCCTGCCGGCGTTGGAGTGAGCAGCAGAAGCCAAGGTGTGGGCGTGGAAGGGGTGACAGGGGCCGATGCTAACCGATTGCGGCGACCCTTGTCGCGGGCCGTCCGATCACTGCCGCGTCCGCCTCCCGCCACGGCAACTTGACCCGGGGGCCACCTCGCCGCAGCATTGCGTGTCACCATCGCCGGCCATGCCGATGCCTCCGTCCGTCTCCCCTGCCGAACCCATGCCCAGCCTGCGCACCAGGCCGCTGCTCGCCATCCTGCTGGCGACGCGCCCGGCCTTTCTCGGGGTCACGCTGTTTGCCTGTCTGATCGGCCTGGCCACGGCCCACGGCAGCGGCATCCCTGTGGACCTGCCCAAGGCGGTGCTGACCGTGCTCTTTGCCCTGGTCGCCCATGCCGGCATCAACGTGCTCAACGATTACTACGACGCCCGCAGTGGCGCCGACGCCGCCAACACCGAGCGCCTCTTCCCCTTCACCGGCGGCAGCCGCTTCATCCAGAACGGCGTGCTCAGCGAAGCCGAGACCGGGCGGCTGGGCTATGCCCTGCTGGCCCTGGTGGTGCCGGCCGGCCTGTGGCTCAGTCTGCACTCCGCGCCGGGGCTGCTGCTGATCGGGCTGGCCGGGCTGTTCCTGGGCTGGGCGTACACGGCACCGCCCCTGGCCCTGGTGAGCCGGGGCCAGGGCGAGGCCGCGGTGGCGGCGGGCTGGCTGATCGTGGTGGCGGGGGCCGACTTCGTGCAGCGCGGCACCTTCTCGGCCACGCCCCTGGTCGCCGGCCTGTCCTATGCCCTGCTGGTGGCCGCCATCCTGTTCATCAACGAATTCCCCGACCGGCGCGGCGATGAGGCCACCGGCAAACGCACCCTGGTGGTCCGCCTCGGCCCCGACAACGCCAAGTGGGTGCTGCTCGGCCTGGTGCTGGTGGCCTACGCCTGGCTGGTACTGATGGTCGGGCGCAACCGCCTGCCCCAGGGTGCCGCTGCCGCTGCCATGACCCTGGTGTTCTCCTTCCGGGCAGCCCGTACCCTGATGGCTCACGCCCACGAGCCTTCCGAACTCGCCCCGGCCCTCAAACTCACCATCCTCGCCGCCCAGCTACATGGCCTCATGCTGGCGGCAACCCTGGCCTTCGGACGTTGGCCCGGCAACGCATCATGACTCTTCTGCCCTTCACCCCGCATGACATCCATGCCGTCATCTTCGACATGGACGGCCTGCTCCTCGACAGCGAGCGGGTGGCCCTGGCCACCGTGGCCGAAGCAGCCGCCGAGCTGGGCGTACCCTGGCGCTACGAGGTGGGCCTGGCCCTGGTCGGCCTCAACTCGAAGGACGGCCCGGCGGTGATCCGCAAGCACCTGGGGGAGGACTACCCCACGGCCGCGCTGTACGACACCTTCGGCCGCCTTTACGAGGTGGCCATCGCCGAAGGGCGCATCCCCCTCAAGGGTGGCGTCACGGCGCTGTTCGACGTGCTCGACACGCTGGGTCTGGGCCGCGTCGTGGCCACCTCCACCCGCCGCTCCCGGGCCGAACCCAAGCTCGCCGCCGTGGGCCTGCTGCCGCGGGTGCACGGCATGGTCTGCGGCGACGAAGTGAGCCGCGGCAAGCCGGCACCCGATATCTTCCTGGCCGCCGCGGCAAAGCTCGGCGTGGCGGTGGAGAACTGCCTGGTGCTGGAAGACTCCAACGCCGGCGTGCGCGGCGCCCTGGCGGCCGGCACCCGGGTGGTGATGGTGCCCGACCTGCTGCAACCCGCCAACGACCTGCTCGCCGCCCAAGTACCGGTGGCGACCAGCCTCCACGACATTGCCGGCTTCCTGGCCACGAGATGCATCTGATGCGTAGCAGCCTGTTCCTCATCCTCCTGGTCCTGGCCCTGCCGGCCCTGGCCCAGAGCCCGGGCTCCACCGCCTTCTGCCTGTTTCCGGTGCCCGCCGATGGCGGGGTGCAACGCTGGATCAACCTGGGCATCGTCCAGTACGTGGATGCCCGGGCCGACGATGTCCGTATCTACTACGGCGGCGGCAACCTGGGGAGCGGCCACGAGGCCCGCATCCCCGTGAAAGACCGCGACGAGGCCGACGCCGTCCTCGCCCGCCTGCGCCGCAGTGCCACCCTTTGTGCTCAACCCGTCTCCGGAGGCTCCCCATGAAACTCATCGGCATGCTGGATTCCCCCTTCGTCCGCCGCGCCTTCATCAGCGCGCGTATGCTGGGCATTCCCTTCGAGCACCAGTCCCTGTCGGTGTTTCGCAACTTCGACGCTTTTCACGCCATCAACCCCCTGGTAAAGGCACCGACCCTGGTGTTCGATGACGGCGAGGTGATGGTGGACAGCTCCCAGATCATTGCCTGGCTGGAGCACGTGGCAGCCCCCGGCCACAGCCTGTGGCCCACCGACCCGACCCTCTACCGGCGCTGCCTGCAGCTCACCAGCCTGGGCCTGGCCGCCGCCGAAAAGAGCGTGCATAGGGCGTATGAAACCAAGGTGCGCGACAAGACCCTCCGCGACCCCGGCTGGCTGCACCGGGTAGAGGGGCAGATCGCCGACACCTACGCCGTACTCGAGCAGCACGTGGGCGACAGCGACTGGCTGTGCGGCGACCGCCCCACCCAGGCCGACATCACGGTGGCGGTGGCCTGGCGCTTCACCCATTACTCGGCCCCCGGCCTGGTGGCCGACAGCGACCACCCGGGCATCGCCGCCCTGGCGGCCAATGCCGAGGCCCTGCCGGCCTTTGCTGCCGCCGACTATTCATAGACTGAAGGCACCCATGATCGGACGCATCACCGGCCGCCTGGCCGAGAAGAACCCCCCGCAGATCCTGGTGGACGTGAACGGCGTCGGCTACGAGCTGGAAGTGCCCATGAGCACCTTCTACGGCCTGCCCGCCACCGGCCAGACCGTCATCCTGTCCACCCACCTGGCTGTGCGTGAGGATGGCCACTTCCTGTACGGCTTCGCCACCGAGGACGAGCGGGCTGCCTTCCGCCAGCTCCTCAAAGTCGCCGGCATCGGCGCCCGCACCGCCCTGGCGGTGCTCTCCGGCCTGTCGGTGACCGATCTGGCCCAGGCCATCGCCCTGCAGGAGAGCGGCCGCCTGGTGAAGATCCCGGGCATCGGCAAGAAGACCGCCGAGCGCCTGCTGCTGGAGCTGCGTGACAAGCTCGCCAAGGCCCTGCCTGCCGTCGCCGGCAGCGTCGCCACCAGCCTCCCCGGCGGCGACCGGGCCGACATCATCAACGCCCTGCTGGCCCTCGGCTACAACGAGAAGGAAGCCCTCGGCGCCGCCAAGGCTCTGCCCGAGGGCATCGGCGTATCCGACGGCATCCGCCAGGCCCTCAAGGGCCTGTCCAAGGCCTGAGAGGGTGTGAGTGAATCTACTGCGCAGCCCGATTTCGCCCCTGCGATGCTCACCGTACCCTTGTACGGCTGCGCTTCTCGGGGCGAACTCGAACTGCTCGCGACGATTTCTTCACACCCTCTGAGCACGCCACCCGCCCCTCCACCATGAGCCAGAAACTCAAGCAGGGCTTCATGCGCAACGTCAAGCTGGGCAGCGGCATCCTGCGCCTGCTGATGAACCTGTGGCCACCCTTCATCGGCGCCGGCATCCACGTGGAACGCATCGCCCCGGACTACACCGAAGCCCGGGTGCGCATGCGCATGGGCCTGCTCAACCGCAACTACATGGGCACCCACTTCGGCGGCTCCCTGTACGCCATGACCGACCCCTTCTTCGCCCTGCTGATCATGCACCAGCTCGGGCGCCGCTACGTGGTGTGGGACAGGGCCTCGGCCATCGACTACAAGCTTCCCGGCCGGGGCACCGTTCGCGCCACCTTCCGCATCACGCCCGAGCAGATCGACACCATCCGCCGCGCCACCGCCGGTGGTGACAAGTACGAACCGACCTTCTCGGTGGATGTGCTCAATCACCAGGGCGAAGTGGTCGCGACGGTGGACAAGACGATCTATGTGCGGTTGAAGCCGGTGTCCGCTAAGGCCTGAACAGCCGGGGGTCGAAAGGCAGCTTCAGGAGAGACTTGATGCGTACCTTCGCGGTATCGGTGTGAAGAGGGTTGAGCAGGTAATTACTACAAACCGGTATGACTGCACTGGGCACGCTCAGGAGGACAGACCTCTGCTCGCGAAGCCAGACGTCCCCAAGCTTTCGAGTGCTGCGGATGTTTTCTCGCCAGTCGGCTGGCGGGGCTGCGGATTCGATCGTGACCGGATCATCGACTTCGACTTCGATCAACTGAAACAGGTCCGGCAAGTCGTCCATGGTGCTGATGTCGAAGTGAACCAGCACTTCGATCAAGGCCAGGGCCGGATGCTCGGCAAGATAGATGATCGGAGCCCCAGGGTTGTGCCACCGACCTGCCACACGATATCCGCCCAAGCCTTGAAGGTCGGCGAAATTGCTGATCCTCCACAGGATCATGCGAAATAGCCTTCTTCGATTTCCCCCAGCAATTGCTCGATGGCGCGCACTCCGGGGGCGGAGGTCGCCAGGACAAGGGGAGAAGATCCATTGAAGCGGGTTTTCGGGGTGCTCAGCCACTTCCTGGCTTTTTCCTCACTACCGAATACCCGTAGGGCCAGTGCCAGCAGATGGGCCGCCTCCAGCACTCTCTCGCCCTCTTCGGCCGTCAGCGCAGACCCTGTACTAAGCCGGCGTAGCAGGGTTCGATCCGGAATCAATGCACGCCGGTACTCAACACCAAGCACGGCTTCAAGATGCCGGGCGAGTTCGGGCGATACCCCGCCCCTGATCGTCTGCGCCGCAGACAGATCGTCCGTTACCGGTGGACTGATCGAGAAGATGCGACTTGTGTCCTCCCAAAGTCCAGCCTCATCACGCCGGATCGAACGGAGGGGATTGCATGCGATAGCGCCCTGGGTCATGCCTGTCTCCCTGCGGAACATTCCGCCACATGCCTGATTATAGTCGGCAAGTGGCAGAAGTGCGGTGGGCTATTTCAGCACGCTCAAGCCGGGCTGGCGCTGGCCCCGCTTTCCTCCGAACGAAAGTGTGCCTTGGCCGAAGTGATAAGTCGGTCGAGCTCGGGCAGGATGTCCGTGATTTTCTTGAGTGCTTCGTCGATCGGCGGCAAAGCGTCGTCGAGAGAATCGGGATAGGCCTCGGCGAGCTCTTCGGCTTCGAGGCGGACAGGCAGGAACAAGTCTCCACCTTCAAGGCCGAAACCACATTGAATCAGCGCAGGGAAATTCTGGAGATGGTCAGCCAGGTACCGTGTTCAAGTCTTGCCGGGACGGGCACCCTTTCGTCCCGTATTGCCGGTGATCCAGACCGGTAGCGCTTTAAGGAAGAAGCCAAACGCGTCTTCGTTGGCGCCAACCAAAGGTGATAGCCAATGCCATGAGCGTTCGCAGCGGCAGGCGAATTGAAGGCAAGCGAGGTATGTGCCATCGTCTGTTTGCCCCCAGCTCGCGGCCTGAAAGGTCGTTTCTCCGCCATCGTCATATCCGTTCAGTGAGAAAATCGCTTCCCAGCCTTCCTGGGTTTCGACCCACTGCTCGACTTTCTCGTTGATGCGTTTGAACACAGCCCGCGTCACTTCCTCGACCACCGCCGGAGCCTCCTCCAGCACGCGCATATTGCGGATGATCAGCCGATGGGCTTCGTGCGATTCGATCACTGCTGTTTCTCCTTCGTCTGGGTGGTGCATGGATAGCGCAGCGTCCGCGCATGTTCGGCGTATTGCAGGAGCAAGGTGCCGGCCGCCGTGTTTCTCAGGTCTTCCTGTTTGACGTGTTCGTCAAGAATGCCGGCCAGTTGCTTCCAGGAAAACGGGATGATCTTGTCGCGCAGCTTCTCGGATCTTCGAAGCGATCAAGTTGCCACCGAAGTACCGCACGGTTACGCATTTCGTCTTTGCCAACACCCGCCGCACGCCAAGCATTTGCGTTACCCCCTGTCCGCCGATAAGCCTGACAGGCCGGGCTGAATGCAGCCGCAAAAGATGCAAATTGCTGGCAATTGAAGGTTTCCGCCGGGGGGCTTGTTGCGAGGGCAGGAACGCTGCTCTTCCAGACATTGAAGAAGGCCCGCATGCGCGCAATATCGGCACCACTATCTGGTTCAGGGGGCTGGGCGGCATGCCAGCCTGCAAAGAACCGCTGTGCTTGTGCGACTGGGAACATTGTTGAAGTGTGTGGAAATGCTTGGGGTTGATCGGACAGGCGGGACTGGCCGAGGAAAAATCCCAATGGCTTGGAAGGAGTCGTATCACCCTTACTTCCGCCTGTCCTCGCCGACAATTTGTCGTTCTGCGTTGCTCGCATCTCAGATCAGGGATAATCCCGCCATTCCGTTCCGGACCTCGCCCCCATGACACCCCGACGCACTGCCCAGCTGGCCATCACGGCCGTGCTGCTCCTTGGTTGCGCCTTCGTGCTCAGCCCCTTCTTCGCGGCCATCCTGTTTGCTGGCACGGTGTGCATCACCACCTGGCCCCTGTACCAGTCCCTGTTGCGGCATCTGCGCGGGCGGGAGGGGCTGGCGGCGATCACCATGACCCTGCTGCTGACGGCGGTGCTGCTGGTACCGATGATCGGGCTGACGGCCTCCCTGACCGACTCGGCGGTGGACCTGGTGGACTACATCCGCGCCCAGATCGAACAATCCGACGGCCGTCCGCCGGCCTGGCTGAAGGATATCCCGGTGGTGGGGGCAGACCTTGACGCCTACATCCGCAAGCTCACCCACAGCCAGGTGGAGATGCGCAAACTGGCGCTGCAGGCGGTGGAGCCGGCGCGCAAGTTCGCGCTGGGCCTGGGCGGGCTGGTCGGCCAGGGGCTGCTGCAGATCTCGCTGGTGCTGTTCATCGTCTTCTTCCTGTACCGCGATGGCGCGCGCATCCAGGCCCAACTGGAGAACGGCGCGGCGCGCCTGGGCGGCGAGCTGTGGGGCGAGCTGCTGGAGCTGGCGGGCAACACCGTCAAGGCGGTGATGATCGGCATCGTCGGCACCGCGGCGGCCCAGGCCCTGGTGGCTCTGGTGGGCTTTCTGATCGCCGGCGTGCCCGGCGCGCTGCTGATGGCCGCCGGGGTGTTCTTCCTGTCCCTGGTGCCGGTAGGCCCCCCGCTGATCTGGGGTGGCGCGGCCTTTTGGCTTTACCAGCAGGGCGAGAGCGGCTGGGCCATCTTCATGGTGCTGTGGGGCGTGCTGGCCATCAGCTCGGTGGACAACTTCCTCAAGCCCTTCCTGATCAGCCGAACGGCCAGCCTGCCCATCCTGCTGATCGCCCTCGGGGCCTTCGGCGGGGTGCTGGCCTTCGGCTTCATTGGCATCTTCCTCGGCCCCACCTTCCTGGCCCTCGGCCAGGCCCTGTTCGTCAGCTGGACAGCCAGCCGGCCCGTCGAGGCCGCCAGCGAAGCCCTGAGCGATGCGCAGGAAGACGCCCTGGAGCACCAAGCATGATCCAGACCGACGACATCAAGGGCGGCGCACCCGACCCTTCCGCCCGCCTCATCACCGCTCAACGCACCAGCAACCAGGAGGAAGCCCTGGAGCGGGCCCTGCGCCCCAAGCGCCTGGCTGATTACGTGGGGCAGCAGAAGATCCGCGACCAGCTGAGCATCTTCATCGAGGCGGCTCGCAAGCGCGGCGAGGCCCTGGACCACGTGCTGCTGTTCGGCCCCCCGGGCCTGGGCAAGACCACCCTGGCCCACATCGTGGCCGCCGAAATGGGGGTCAACCTGCGCCAGACCTCCGGCCCGGTGCTGGAGCGGGCCGGCGACCTGGCCGCACTGCTCACCAACCTGGAGCCCCACGACGTCCTGTTCATCGACGAGATCCACCGCCTCAGCCCGGTGGTGGAGGAGATCCTCTACCCGGCCCTAGAGGATTTCCAGATCGACATCATGATCGGCGAAGGCCCGGCCGCCCGTTCGGTGAAGCTGGACCTTCCGCCCTTCACCCTGGTGGGCGCCACCACCCGCGCCGGCATGCTCACCAACCCCCTGCGCGACCGCTTCGGCATCGTCTCGCGGCTGGAGTTCTACACCGCCAAGGAGCTTGCCTACATCGTCAGCCGTTCCTCGCGCCTGCTGGACGTGGAGATCGACGACACCGGTGCCTTCGAGATCGCCCGCCGCGCCCGGGGCACACCCCGCATCGCCAACCGCCTGCTGCGCCGGGTGCGGGACTACGCCGAGGTGCGCGCCGACGGCCGCATCACCGCCGAAGTGGCCGACCTGGCCCTGACCATGCTGGACGTGGATCACCTGGGCCTGGACCTGATGGACCGCAAGCTGCTGGGGGCGATGCTGGAGAAATTCGGAGGCGGCCCGGTGGGGCTGGACAATCTGGCCGCTGCCATCGGCGAATCGTCCGACACCATCGAGGACGTGCTGGAACCCTACCTCATCCAGCAGGGCTACCTGCAGCGCACGCCGCGGGGCCGCATGGCCACGGCGTCGATCTGGCAGCACTTCGGGCTGAAGGCGCCGGGGCAGGGTGGACAGCTATGGGACGAAGGCGCGGGCTGACGCGCGGGATGAATCCGACCCGCGGGAGCGTCGTGACCCTTGTTGGGTCACTGGCATCACCTCGCCCCGCGGGGATGCCTACCGGACGGTGGACGGGTCTTGCGAAGGGCCGGCAATCAGGCGGACCCTATCGGCCGTGCTGAGGAAGTCGGCCAGATTGTCCTGGTCGAAGGGTTCCAGGCACAGGTTGGCGGCCTTGGCCGTGATGGTCAGGCCGCCCTTTATGTCGCGAGCAATCCAGCCCAGCTGGATCAGGTGGCTGACCTTGCGGCGCACGGTTTCACGGGGGATACCGGTGGATGAACTGATGGAGAAGGCGTTGCAGGGGCGCAGGGGCAGCTTGCCGAAGCCATCGTCGCTGCAGCGGATCGCCGCCAGGGACTGATCGTCCAGCCCAAGGCCGCTGACATTGTAGAGACCCACCTCACCGAGCACGATGGGCAGCAGCAGATCCCCCTCGAAGGCCGCATAGAGGCGAACCATGTAGCGCAGGTTGTAGCGGGACAGCAGCAGGGCGGCGATGCGCTGCTGGCGTCGTGCCGGGACCCCGGGGTCGTCGTCGGCCATCGTGGCCGAATCGTGGGGCTGCGGGGTGTTCATCTGTATCTCCGTGGAAGGACAGGAACAGGTCAAAGTCACAACTTTTAACCGTTCGTAATTCCTCCGGAGGATACACATCTACGCCAATTTTTACGCCTGGATGACTACCCGCTTTGAGCACTTGCTCACACTTGGCAGGCCAGCCCCTTCAGATACTCGCCTTCGGGCACGGCCAGACCAATGGGGTGATCCGGCGCTGCAGAGAGACGGTGGAGGATGCGGGCCTCCACGCCCACATCGGCCGCCGCACTGGCAACGATCTTCTGGAACAGCTCGTGCCCGATACCACCCGAGCAGGAGTAGGTCATCAGGATACCCCCCGGATTGAGCAGGCGGAAGCCCAGCAGGTTGATGTCCTTGTAGGCGCGGGCGGCCCGCTCGGCGTGGGCCGCCGACGGAGCGAACTTGGGCGGATCGAGGATGATCAGGTCGAACTTGCGCCCTTCGGTCTTGAAGCCGCGCAGGGCCTGGAACACGTCATCCTCGCGCCACTCCGCGCGGCTCGCGTCGAGCTGGGGGTTGTGGGCCAGGTTGCGCGCCGCGGTGACGAGGGCCGGGCCGGACGAATCGATGGAGATCACGCTCTTTGCCCCGCCGGCCAGGGCCTGCAGGGAGAAACCGCCGGTATAGCAGAAGCAATTGAGCACATCCCGGCCGGCCGCCAGCTGCCCGGTGAGCAGGCGGTTGTCGCGCTGGTCCAGGTAGAAGCCGGTTTTGTGGCCGCTGACCACGTCCACCTCCATGCGCACCCCGTTCTCGACGATGGTCAGCAGCTCGGGCAACGCGCCGTAGGCCAGGCCGGTGACCGGGCCGAGGCCTTCGAGCTTGCGCACATCCGAATCGGAGCGCTCATAGACCGTGCTGCAGCCGGTGGCCTGGACCAGCCCGGCGACGATGGCATCGCGCCACTTGTCGGCCCCGGCGCTGGTCAGCTGGACCACCACCACCGGCCCGAAGCGGTCGGCGATGACCCCGGGCAGACCGTCCGACTCCCCGTGGATCAGGCGCACCCCATCCTGCCCCGCCAGCCACGGATGCGCCGCCCGACGGGCCACCGAGGCCGCCACCGCACGTTTGATGAAGGCATGGTCGATGGACTGCTCCGGGTCGAAAGTCCACACCCGCGCCCGGATCTGCGACTCCGGCGACCACGCCGCCCGTGCCAGCGGCTTGCCGCGGGAGTCCATCACCAGCACCGTATCCCCCGGCCGCGCCCGGCCCTCGAGCCGATCCACCGAACCCGCGAAGATCCAGGGATGCCGCCGCACCACGGTACGGTCACTGCCAGGTTTGAGAATCAGATCAGCCATGGGGAAATCACCAAACTTCTAGAATAAGGAAGCGCCACACATTCGAGGTGCGCAGAAAGCGTAGCGAGCAGGTCGAGGTTGCGCCGAGAAGCGCAGCCGTACTCGAGTACGGCGAGCATCGCAGGCGCAAGATCGGCCTGCGCAGTAGCTTTATGCGCGCCTCAGCCGAGTTGACGGCGAAGGATGTGGGAAACCATATCGCCGATGCGCGTCACGTAGAGCGTACCCATCTCGGGATAGAAGCGCTCCGGGTCTTCGCTGCCCATGGCCAGCAGGCCGAAGGTCTGCTCGTCCCGGCGCAGGGGCACCAGGGCCACCGAACGGATCTGCCGGCCATCGGGCCCGAACCAGTTGGTGATCTCCTTGATGGCCGGCGCGCCGCAGTAGGGCTGGACCAGATCGCCGGTGAAGAAGCGCACCTCCTCACCCACCGGCAGGAACTCGGGGCCGCTGCGCGACAGCACGCTGTTCCACACCCGGAAGGCCACGTGGGGCACCGCGAAGTCTTCCTTGAGGTGCACATACACCGCGGTGCGGATCGATTCGAAATCCTCCGCTTCCAGCAGGGACAGGCTCAGGCGATGCACTTTCTCGCTGATGGCGTCATTCTCCTCGCCGAAGGACAGCAGCTCGGCGAACTTGTCTTCCAACTGGGCAATGCGGTCGCGCAGGGCGATCAGCTGCCGCTCGGTAAGGGAGATTGCCTGCCCGTTGTGCGGATGGGTCACCGTCAGGTCGGTCAACAGGGTCGAGTTCCGGTCGAAGAAATCGGGGTTTTCCTGCAGGAACTGGATGACGTCGGAAGGATTCATGGCGGGGCCGAAGGAGGGTGAGGCGGGAGAAGATCAGGGAAGGGTCAGGGTGCCGCTGAATACGGTGACCGCAGGGCCGGTCATCATCACCGGGGTACCGATGCCGTTCCAGGCGATGCTGAGCTCACCGCCGCGGGTTTCGACGGTGACCGGCGACACCACCAGCTCGCGCAGGATGCCGGCCACCACGGCAGCACAGGCACCGGTGCCGCAGGCAAGGGTTTCACCGGCACCGCGCTCGAAGACGCGCAGGCGCACACGGTGCGCATCGACAACCTGCAGGAAACCGGCATTGACCCGGGCCGGGAAGCGCGGGTGATGCTCGATGAGGGGGCCCTGCTCGGCCACCGGGGCGGTATCCACATCGGCCACCACCTGCACGGCGTGGGGGTTGCCCATGCTCACGGCGGTGATCGCCACAACCGTGCCGGCCACATCGAGGGGCTGCACCCAGGCCTCGGAATCACTGACGAAGGGCACATCGGCCGGGTTCAGCACCGGCACGCCCATGTCCACGGTCACCGAGCCGTCGGCCTCCAGGCGCGGGGTGATGATGCCCTTCTTCGTCTCGACACGGATCTCGCGCTTGTCGGTGAGGCCCTGATCGAAGACGAAACGGGCGAAGCAGCGGGCGCCGTTGCCACACTGCTCCACCTCGCCGCCATCGGCGTTGAAGATGCGGTAGCGGAAATCCACGCCCGGCGCCTGGGCGGGCTCAACCACCAGCAACTGGTCGCAGCCCACCCCGAAGTGGCGGTCGGCCAGATAGCGCACCTGAGCCTCCGTGAGCCGGATGTCCTGACGCACGGCGTCGATCATCACGAAATCGTTGCCGAGGCCGTGCATCTTGGTGAAGGCAAGTGTTGTGCTCATAGGACCAGTTCCATGTAATCGCGCCACACGCAGCGGTCCATCACTACAGTGATGCCGGCGGCCCGGGCGCGTTCGGCAGCCGCTTCGTTGATCACGCCATCCTGCAGCCACAGGCGCTTCACACCGAGGGCGATGCATTCGTCCACAATGGGGTCGATCTGGTCACCGGCACGAAATACATCCACCATATCCACCGCAAAGGGAATCTCGGAGAGGCGCGCCCAGGCTTTTTCACCGAGAACTTCGGCAACTGCCGGGCGAACCGGTACGATGCGATACCCGAAGCCCTGCATCGCGCGGGACACCCGGTAGCTGGGGCGATCCGCGCGCGGTGACAGGCCGACGACGGCAATGGTCTTGGCCTCCTGCAGCAGGCTGCGGATCTGGTCGGGAGAGGGATTGGCAAACATGGCGGGATTCTACCGGATTGGCGGTGCCCGCAAACCTTGTAGGCGGCAGTGGACCGCCTGGGGTCGCAAGACCCATTCTGGAGAATGTGATGGATCGGAATGCACGGCCGGGTGTCGTGAGAAGTGTTGTGGGTGGGTTGTGGCGGGCGATCGACCGCTTCCGGCAGATCAGCCTCAACCTGTTGTTCATTGCAGTGCTGGTATTTCTCGTGGCCGGCTGGCTCGCCGCCCGGCCGACCCCCCTGCCCACCAATGCCGCGCTGCTGATCGCGCCCAACGGGCAGCTGGTCGAACAGCGGACGGTGCGCAGCGCCATGAGCGTGCTGCAGGGCGGCGACGGAATTCGCCAGATCCTGCTGCGCGACGTGGTGGACGCGATCCGCGCCGCCGCCACCGACCCCCGCATCACCGCCCTGGTGATCGAGGCCGACGGTCTGGCGGGCACCGGCCTGCCCAAACTGCAGGAGATCGGCACCGCTGTGGCCGAATTCCGCAAGTCGGGGAAGAAGGTTTATACCCACGGCAAGAACTTCAACCAGGTCCAGTACCACCTGGCCGCCCAGGGGGATGAAGTCTTCGTGAGCCCGGACGGCTACGTCTTTCTTTCGGGTTTCGGGCGCTTTCCCACCTACTTCAAAGGCCTCTTCGATCAGGTCGGGGTGAAGATGCAGATCTTCCGCGTGGGCACCTACAAGTCCTTCGTGGAACCCTATACCCGCAGCGACATGTCACCGGAAGACCGGGAGTCCACCCGGGACTACCTGGACGCCGCATGGAAGGCCTATCAGGCCGACATCCTCGCCGCACGCCCCAAGACCGCCCCGCACCTCGCCCGCTATGTGGGCGACACCTCGGCCCTGCTGGCTGAATCCGGTGGCGACGCCGCCCGCATGGCCCTCACCGCCGGGCTGGTGGATGGCCTGAAGACGGCGGACGAATGGCGCGACTACCTCAAGACCACCCTGGGCGCCGGTGACGAGGGCAAAGGCTACAGGCACGTGGACATGGGCACCTACATCGCCCGGGTGCGCGAGGAACGGAGCCCGCCCGACGACAAGGTCGGCGTGGTGGTGGCCCAGGGCGCCATCGTGGACGGCGACCATCCCCCCGGCGTGGTGGGCGGCGACACGGTGGCGGGGCTGATCCGCCAGGCCCGCGAAGACAATTCCGTCAAGGCTGTGGTGCTACGGGTGGACAGCCCCGGCGGCAGCGCCACCGCCTCCGAGATGATCCGGCGCGAACTGGAACTGACCCGCAAGGCGGGCAAGCCGGTGATTGTCTCGATGGGGTCGGTGGCGGCTTCCGGCGGTTACTGGATCAGCATGTCCGCCGACGAGGTATGGGCCGGGCGCAGCACCATCACCGGATCCATCGGCATCTTTGCCATGCTCCCCGACCTGTCGGGCCCCATGAACAAGCTTGGCCTGACCGTGGACGGCGTGGGCACCACCCCCCTGTCCGGTGGCCTCGACCCGCGCCGGCCCCTCGACCCCCAGGTGGCAAGCGTACTTCAGCAGGGTATCGAGTTCGGCTACAAGCGCTTCATCGAACTGGTGGGCAAGAGCCGCAAGATGGACCTCGCCGCCGTCGACCAGGTGGCCCAGGGCCGCGTCTGGCTGGGCAGCCAAGCCAAGGAGAAGGGGCTGGTGGACAAACTTGGCGGTCTCGACGAAGCCATCAAGGCCGCCGCCAGCCGCGCCAACCTCAAGGACTACGAAGTCAGCTACGTGGAAAAGCCCCTCTCCCCACGGGACCAACTGCTCTCCAAGCTGCTCGACAACGGCGAGGACACCGAGGGCGCCCGGGCACGGGTGTCACTGGTGGACAGCACGCTGGCGAAAATCCGCAGCGAACTGGAAGGCCTCGCCCTGTGGAACGACCCGGGGCACATGTATCTGCACTGCCTGTGCGAGGCACCCTGAGCCCTTGTGAAGAAGCCCTCAGTTTGACGGTCGGTACGGACTCTCCTGTGGGGGAGACTTCAGTCGCCCAGCGCACGCTAAATCACCGGCATGCCCTTGCCCGAAGTCCGCGGGCGACTGAAGTCGCCCCTACACGTCTTGCCAACGCAGCCGGTGTACCCTACCAGCGCTTGATCACCCACTTGGGCACACGCACACCGCTGTCCTGGGCGTCGCGGCGGGTGAAGTCTCCGTTGCCGACGTCGTCGTAGAGGTAGTAGGGCACGCCGCCGGGCGGGGTGACCTTGACCATGTAGAGCTGCCCATTGACCCGGTATTCCTCCACCGTGTCCTCACCCTTCTTCGTGATCGTGACCTGGGGCTCGGTGGCCTGATCAAGCTCCATGCCCGGCGGCGGGGGCGGCGGTTCGGGCAGGGGTTCGAGCTTGGGGGGCTGCTGGGCCCAGGCCGGGATGGCGAGGGCGAACAGCAGGGCTGAAATGTAAGGTGCGCGGGGCATTTTGATCTCCTGGCTATGCCGCGATTGTAACCCTTCGCCGTCCGGCTACAGGTTGAGCATCAACTCGTGCTCCTCGGGCAGGGGCAGGAAGCCGCGGCTCTGGTAGTGGTCGAAGATCGCATCCACCACCTTCTCCGGTTCGTCGATCACCTGGATCAGGTCAAGGTCGTCCGGGTTGATCATCCCTTCTTCCACCAGCCTGCCCTTGAACCAGTCGATCAGCCCGCGCCAGAAAGGTTCGTGCACCAGGATCACCGGGATCTTGCGGCTCTTGCCGGTCTGGATCAGGGTCATCGCCTCCAGCAGCTCGTCGAGGGTGCCGAAGCCGCCGGGCATCACCACGTAGGCCGTGGCGAACTTGACGAACATGAACTTGCGCGCGAAGAAGTGCTGGAAGGTCTGGGAGATGTCCTGGTAGGGGTTGGCCTGCTGCTCCATGGGCAGCTGGATGTTGAGCCCCACGCTGGGTGACTTGCCGAAATAGGCGCCCTTGTTGGCCGCCTCCATGATGCCGGGGCCGCCTCCGGAGATCACCGCGAAGCCCGCATCGGAGAGCAGGCGGGCGATGCGCTCGGTCTTGGTGTAGTAGGGATGGTCGATGCGGGTGCGGGCACTGCCGAAGATGGACACTGCCGGGCGGATGGGCTTGAGCCGCTCAGTCGCCTCGACGAACTCTGCCATAATCCCGAAAATCCGCCACGACTCCCTGGCCGTGAAATTCTGGGCCGCCGTGCTCGGCGCCATCCGGGGAAGTTTGTCTTTTGCAGTCATTGTTTTTCTGATTGAGGAGTGCGGGAGGCCCGGCGTGCCCGGCCCTCCCCGATTACCCATGCCGACCCTGCTGCTCGTCGACGGTTCCAGTTACCTGTACCGCGCCTTCCATGCCCTGCCCGATCTGCGCAACTCGGCGGGCGAGCCGACCGGGGCCGTGCGCGGGGTGCTGTCCATGCTACGTCGCCTCGAATCCGACTACAAGGCGGAGTATCGGGCCTGCGTCTTTGATGCCAAGGGCAAGACCTTCCGGGACGACTGGTTTCCCGACTACAAGGCCCAGCGCCCGCCCATGCCGGAGGATCTGCGCGCCCAGATCGAACCCCTGCACGAGGCGGTGAAGGCAGAGGGCTGGCCCCTGCTGATGGAAGAGGGCGTGGAGGCCGACGACGTGATCGGCACCCTCACCCGCCAGGCCGTGGAGGCCGGCTGGGACGTGGTGATCTCCACCGGCGACAAGGATCTGACCCAGCTCGTGCAGCCCGGCGTGCGCTGGGTGAACACCATGAGCGAGGAAGTGCTCGACGAGGCCGGCGTTACCGCCAAGTTCGGCGTGCCGCCGAATCTCATTGTCGACTACCTCACCCTGATCGGCGATACCGTGGACAACGTGCCCGGCGTGGAAAAGTGCGGCCCCAAGACCGCCGTCAAATGGCTCACCGAGTACGGCAACCTGGACAATCTGGTGGCCAGCGCCGACAAGGTGGGGGGCAAGGTGGGCGAGAACCTGCGCAAGCACCTGGACTTCCTGCCCCTGGGCCGCCGGCTGGTCACCGTGGTCACCGACCTGCCCCTGCCGGTAAAGCCCGCCGACCTGCTCGCCCGGGAAGACGACAAGGAGGCCCTGGCCGCCATTTATCGGCGCATGGAGTTCAAGAGCTGGCTGAAGGAGCTGGAAGAAGGCGTTCATCGCCCCGCCCCGGCGACGGCTGCGGCAGGCGAGGCCCCGGCCATCGAGGCCCAGGGCGAACCCGGCGCCCACCGCAGCGGCTACGAGACCCTGCTCGACTGGGCCGCCTTCGACGCCTGGCTGGCCAGGATCTCCACCGCCGAACTCACCGCCTTCGACACTGAAACCACTGGCCTCGACCCCATGGTGGCCACCCTGGTGGGCATGTCCTTCGCCACCGTCGAGGGCGAGGCGGCCTACCTGCCGTTGGCACACCACTACGCCGACGCCCCGGCCCAGCTACCCCTGGCCGAGGTGCTCGACAAGCTGCGCCCCTGGCTCGAATCCGACGCCCACCTCAAGCTCGGCCAGAACCTCAAGTACGACGCCCACATCCTGGCCAACCATGGCATCGCCCTGGCCGGCATCTTTGATGACACCCTGCTCGAGTCCTACATCCTGGAGAGCGACAAGTCCCACGACATGGACTCCCTGGCCAGCCGCCACCTGGGCATCAAGACGCTTACCTACGCCGAGGTCTGCGGCAAGGGCGCCAAGCAGATCGGCTTTGGCGAGGTGGACCTGGCCCGGGCCACCGAGTACGCCGCCGAGGACGCCGACATCACCCTGCGCCTGCATCGCAACCTGTCGGCCCAGCTGGCCCCCGAACCGGCCCTCCTCGCCCTCTACCGGGACGTGGAGCTGCCCACCGCCCGGGTGCTCTTCGAGATGGAGCGCAACGGCGTGCTCATCGACGACTTCCTGCTCGCCCAGCACTCCGAAGAACTTGGCCGCCGCCTGCACGAACTGGAGCTGCAGGCCCATGAACTGGCCGGCCAACCCTTCAACCTGGGCTCCCCCAAGCAGCTCGGCGAGATCCTGTTCACCAAGCTGGGCCTGCCGGTGGTCAAGAAAACCGCCACCGGCCAACCGTCCACCGACGAAGACGTGCTCTCCCAGCTGGCCGACGACTACCCCCTGCCCAAGCTGCTGCTCGAGCACCGCAGCCTGGCCAAGCTCAAGAACACCTACACCGACAAGCTGCCGCTGATGGTCAACCGCAAGACCGGCCGCGTGCACACCAGCTTCAGCCAGGCGGTGGCCGTCACCGGGCGCCTCGCCAGCACCGAGCCCAACCTGCAGAACATCCCCATCCGCACGCCCGAAGGCCGCCGCATCCGCGCCGCCTTCATCGCCCCGGCCGGCCACAAGATCGTCTCGGCCGACTACTCTCAGATCGAACTGCGCATCATGGCCCACCTGTCCGCCGACCCGGGCCTGCTGAAGGCCTTCGCCGAAGGTGAAGACGTGCACCGGGCCACCGCCGGCGAGATCTTCGGCGTCACCCCGCTGGAGGTGAGCAGCGAACAGCGCCGCTACGCCAAGGTGATCAACTTCGGCCTGATCTACGGCATGAGCGCCCACGGCCTGGCCAAGAACCTGGGCATCGACCGGGTGGCTGCCGCCAACTACATCGAGCGCTACTTCGCCCGTTACCCCGGCGTGGCCGCCTACATGGAGCGCACCCGCCTGGAAGCCAAGACCAAGGGCTACGTGGAGACGGTGTTCGGGCGCCGCCTGCACCTGCCGGACATCCGTGCCCAGCAGGTGGGCCGCCGCCAGGGTGCCGAGCGGGCCGCCATCAACGCGCCCATGCAGGGCACCGCCGCCGACCTGATCAAGAAGGCCATGATCGCCACCTCGGCCTGGCTCAAGTCCAGCGGCGTCAAGTCAAAGCTGATCCTGCAGGTGCACGACGAACTGGTGCTGGAAGTGCCGGACGACGAAGTGGCGCTGATCCGCGAGCAACTGCCAAGACTGATGGCCGGCGTGGCGCAACTTTCCGTGCCCCTGGTTGCCGAAGTGGGCGTCGGCGTCAATTGGGACGAAGCCCATTGAGCCCCAAACCGGACCTGAATACCCCGCCCCCATGCACCACCGCTTTACCGTTTTCCTGCTGAGCTTCGCCCTTGCCGCCTGCAGCAGCCTGTCGCCCAAACCCAAGGACGAGAGTTACAAGCTCGAGAACTTCGCCCCCGACTCGCCCTATGAGCAGTCCTTTGAGATCAGCCCGGCGGCGGCCTGCGAAGCGGGCCGGCGCGCCCTGCTCAGCCAGGGCTACCTGATCGACGACAGCAAGGTGGACTCGGTGCGCGCCCGCAAGTATTTCCAGCCCGACCGCAGCACCCAGGTCCAGCTCACCTTCAGCCTGTTCTGCCTGGCAGAGGATCAGGGTGAGACCAAGGGTGCCGCCGTTTACGCCAACGTGCGTCAGGTGCGCGAAGAGCTCAAGGCCGGCTCCGCCAGCACCGGCCTCAGCGTCACCGGCATCGGCTCCCTGTCCCTGCCCTTCGGCGGCAACAACGAATCCCTGGTCAAGGTCGGCGAGGAAACCGTCACCGACGCCGAGTTCTACGGGCGCTTCTTCGCCCTCATGCAATCCTTCATCCGATGAAAAAACCCAGCTTTCCCACCCCCCATGCAGGCAGCCCCCTCCCTGCAGCGGCGACACGTAGGGGCGACTTCAGTCGCCCATCCGCGCGCGATACCGGGCGCCGTTCGTTGATCAACGTCCGCGGGCGACTGAAATCGCCCCTACAGGGGGTGGCCCTGGCCCTGTTCCTCGCCTCGGCGGCCCACGCCGCCGACACCCCCGACCCCGCCCGCTTCGCCCCCTGCGTGGCCGAGCTCAAATCCGGCGCCCTGGCCCGGGGCGTGTCCGGTGCCGGCTACGAGCGCCTCACCGCCAGCCTGCAGCCCGACCTGAAGGTGCTGGACTTCCTCGACTACCAGCCCGAGTTCCGCACCCCCATTTGGGACTACCTCTCCGGCCTGGTGGATGAAGAGCGCGTGGCCGACGGCCAGGCCATGCTCAAACAATGGGGCGACACCCTCAAGGCCGTGGCCGCCCGCTACAAGGTCGACCCGGCCACCGTGGTCGCCGTGTGGGGCGTGGAGAGCAACTTCGGCCGCAACTTCGGCAGCCGCCCCCTGCTCACCTCCCTATCCACGCTGTCCTGCTACGGACGCCGTCAGGCCTACTTCCGTGGCGAGTTCTACGACGCCCTGAAGATCGTGGACGCCGGCGACGTGAAGGCTGAGCAGCTGGTCGGCTCCTGGGCCGGCGCCTTCGGCCACACCCAGTTCATGCCCTCCACCTTCCTGCGCCTGGCCGTGGACTTTGACGGCGACGGCCGCCGCGACCTGGTGGGCAGCATCCCCGACGCCCTCGCCTCCACCGCCAACTTCCTCAAGAAGGCCGGCTGGCGCGAAGACGAGGTGTGGGGCTTTGAGGTGCGCCTGCCCGCCGGCTTCGACGCCAGCGGCGCCGGCCGGCGCCAAAAACAACGGCACAGCCATGCTGACCTGGGCCTCCTTCGTGGACAAGCAGTGGCAGGTACAACTGCAGTATGTGCGTGACCTGAAGGTC
>NZ_JAFLDT010000054.1 GCF_017302315.1 Zoogloea sp. | reverse complement strand
CCAGCAGGGTGTTGCCACGGCCGCGCAGGGCTTCCAGGGTGTCGAGCAGCAGTTGGTTGTCGCGGGGGTGCAGCCCGATGGTCGGCTCGTCGAGGATGTAGCACACCCCGGTGAGGTTGGAGCCCAGCTGGGCCGCCAGGCGGATGCGCTGGGCCTCCCCCCCCGACAGGGTGGGCGCGGCCCGGTCGAGGGCCAGGTAGCCGAGGCCGACCTTCTGCAGGAAGTCGAGACGGCCGCGGATCTCGGCCACCAGGTCTCGGCCGATCTCGGCTTCGCGATGGCCCAGCTGCAGTGCCTCGAAGAAACCCGAGGCCTTGCCCACCGCCAGGGATGACAGCTCGTGCAGGCCCAGATCACGGAAGCGCACGGCACGGGCCACCGGGTTGAGACGGGCGCCGTGGCAGCTGGGGCAGGCCTCCTCGCTCTCGGTGTCCAGCTCGCCCAGGTCCAGGTCGTCCGGATTGTCCACCTTGCCGGCGATACGCAGGCCGGTGCCGTAGCAGTCGGGGCACCAGCCGTGCTTGGCGTTGTAGGAGAACAGGCGCGGGTCGGGCTCGGGGAAGCTGGTGCCGCAATCCGGGCAGGCGCGCAGGGTGGACAGGGTGATGAGCGGCGCAGCCGCGTCGCCCAGGGGCAGCACCTTGAGCACGCCCTTGCCGTGCTCGAGTGCGGCCTCGACGTATTCGCGCAGCAGGGCTTCGGTGTCGGGCCCGACCTTGACCATGCCCAGTGGCAGCTCGATGTTGTGCTCCTTGTAGCGGTCGAGGCGCGGCCACTTCTTTGTCGGCAGGTAGTCGCCGTCGACGCGCAGCTGCTCGAAGCCCTTGCCCCGCGCCCACTTGGCCAGGTCGGTGTACAAGCCCTTGCGGTTCACCACCAGGGGCGCCAGCAGCTCCACAGACTGCCCGGCGCAGTCGCGCTGGATCTGGGCGACGATGGCCTCGAAGCTCTGCGGCGTGACCGGCACGTCGCAGTCGGGGCAGTACTGGGTGCCCAGCTTGACGTAGAGCAGGCGCAGGAAGGGTTGGATCTCGGTGAGGGTGCCCACCGTGCTCTTGCGGCCGCCCCGGCTGACCCGCTGCTCGATGGCGACGGTGGGTGGAATGCCGAAGATGGCATCCACCTCGGGGCGCGCCGAGGGCTGGGCAAACTGGCGGGCGTAGGCGTTGAGGGATTCCAGATAGCGCCGCTGCCCCTCGCCGAAGACGATGTCGAAGGCCAGGGTGGATTTGCCCGAGCCGGACAGGCCGGTGATCACCGTGAAGGTGTCGCGCGGGATGTCCAGGCTGATGTTCTTGAGGTTGTGATGGCGGGCGTGGCGGATGGTGATGGCCTTGGGTGCCACCGCCCGGTAGCGCGGCGCGGCCTCGGCGACACGGGGCGCCGCCTGCATGGCCGACAGCTGGGCGGCGTAGTCGGCCAGGGCCTTGCCGGTGTGGGAGGCCGGCGTGGCGATGAGCGCGTCCGGCGTGCCTTCGGCGACGATCATCCCACCGCCGCTGCCGCCCTCGGGGCCGAGGTCCACCAGCCAGTCGGCGGCGGCGATGACATCCAGGTTGTGCTCGATCACCACCAGGGAATGGCCCGCATCCAGCAGCTTCTCGAAGGCCGACAGGAGGCGCGCCACGTCTTCGAAGTGCAGGCCGGTTGTGGGCTCGTCGAACAGGAAGAGCAGGCCGGGCCCGGCCTCCCCGTCGCCGGCCTTGCGCTTCTTGCCGGCCAGTTGGGCGGCCTCGGCCAGATAGCCGGCCAGCTTGAGGCGCTGGGCCTCGCCACCGGACAAGGTGGGCACCGGTTGCCCCAGGCGCAGGTATTCCAGGCCCACGTCGGCCAGGGGTGCCAGGGCGGCGAGCACCGCTTTCTGGTCGGCGAAGAAGGCCAGGGCCTCGGAGACGGTCATCTCCAGCACGTCGGCAACGCTCCGGCCGCGCCACTGCAGGGCCAGGATCTCGGGGCGGTAGCGCTTGCCGTCGCAGTCGGGGCAGCGCAGGTACACGTCGGAGAGGAACTGCATCTCCACGTGCTCGAAGCCCGAGCCGGTGCAGGTGGGGCAGCGCCCGGTGCCGGAGTTGAAGCTGAAGGTGCCCGGGGTGTAGCCCCGCTCCTTGGACTCTTCCAGGTTGGCGTAGAGCTTGCGGATGGCGTCCCATGCGCCCACGTAGCTCACCGGGTTGGAGCGGGCGCTCTTGCCGATGGGCGACTGGTCCACCATCACCACGCCCTTGATGGCGTCCACACCGGAAAAACCGTCGAAGGCGCCCGGCACGTCGGCGGGCTGGCCGAAATGCTTGGCCAAGGCCGGGTAGAGCACGTCCTGGATCAGGGTGGACTTGCCCGAGCCCGACACGCCGGTGATGCCCACCAAGCGCCGCAGTGGAATGGCCAGATCGACGCCCTGCAGGTTGTGCTGGCGGGCGCCCTTGAGGGTGAGGCGTGGCGCATCCGCCGCCACCGGGCGGAACGTGCGGCGCGCATCGACGCGCTTGCGGCCGGCCAGATAGGCGCCGGTCAGGGATGCGGGGTCATTGGCGATGGCCGTGGGGGCGCCGTAGGCGACGATCTCACCGCCCCGCTCGCCGGGGCCGGGGCCGATGTCGAGCAGGCGGTCGGCGGCGAGCATCAGCTGGGGGTCGTGCTCCACCACCACCAGGGAGTTGCCCGCGTCGCGCAGGCGCTCCATCACGCCGAGGATGCGGTTGATGTCCCGCGGGTGCAGGCCGATGGAGGGTTCGTCCAGCACGAACAGGGTGTTCACCAGCGAAGTGCCGAGTGCAGTGGTCAGGTTGATGCGCTGCACCTCGCCGCCGGACAGGGTGCGGGACTGGCGGTCGAGGGTGAGGTAGCCCAGGCCCACGTCCTGCAGATACTTGAGACGGCCCTTGATCTCGCCCAGGAGCAGCTCGGTGGCCTCGTCCAGGGGCGCCGGCAGCACCAGCCCGGCAACGAAGGGCACGATCTCGTCGATGGGGCGGGCCATCAGCGCATGGATCGCCCAGTCCCCCCCCGCCGCCGGCAGGCGCCACAGCAGCGCATCGGGCTTGAGGCGGGCGCCGTGGCAGGCGGGGCATTCGGTGTAGCTGCGGTAGCGCGACAGCAGCACCCGGATGTGCATCTTGTAGGCCTTGCTCTCCAGCCAGTCGAAGAAGTGGCGGATGCCATACCAGTAGCGCGGCCAGGAGCTGTCCCAGCTTTTCCACTTGGGATCGCCCTCGAACAGCCATTCCCGATGCTCGGCGGGCAGGTCGCGGACGGGGATGTCCATGGCCACGCCGTACTTCTTCGCCATCTTCGCCAGGTCGTCCTGGCACTCGTTGAAGCTGGGGCTCTGCCAGGGCTTCACGGCGCCCTCTTCCAGCGTCTTCGACTCGTCCGGCACCACCAGGGAGAAATCCACTCCGATGACCCGGCCGAAGCCCTTGCAGGTCTCGCAGGCGCCGATGGGCGAGTTGAAGGAGAACAGGCTGGGCAGCGGGTCGGAGTAGGCAATGTCGCAATCGGCGCAATGCAGGCCGCTGCTGAACTTCCAGCGCGTCTCGCCCGCATCGGTCAGGGCATGCACCGACAGGCGGCCGTGGCCGACGGCGAGGCCGGTCTCCAGTGCCTCCATCACCCGGGCATGCTCGGCATTGCCCAGGCGGAAGCGGTCCTGCACCACATGCAGCACGTCGCCATCGCGGGCGTGGATGCGGGTGTAGCCTTGCTGGGCGAGGAGACCGGTGATCTCCTCGTCGCTGAAGTTGGACGGCACCGCGACCGGGAAGCTCACCACGAGGCGCGGGTCGCCCGCCGCGGCGGCGCGGGCGGACAGGTCTTCGAAGATCGTCGCCGGGGTGTCGCGGCTCACCGGCTTGCCACAGCAGCGACAGTGCAGCTTTGCCGCCCGGGCGTAGAGCAGCTTGAAGTGGTCGGCCAGCTCGGTCATCGTCCCGACCGTGGAGCGGGAGGTGCGCACCGGATTGGTCTGGTCGATGGCGATGGCCGGAGGCACGCCCTCGATGCGATCCACCTGGGGCTTGTCCATGCGGTCGAGGAACTGCCGGGCGTAGGGGGAGAAAGTCTCCACGTAGCGGCGCTGACCCTCGGCGTACAGGGTGTCGAAGACCAGGGAGCTCTTGCCCGAGCCGGACACCCCCGTCACCACCACCAATTCGTTGTGGGGGATGTCCAGGGACAGGTTCTTCAGGTTGTTCTGGCGGGCGCCACGGATGCGGATGGCGTTGGCCCCGGCGTTCGGCGGGACGGAGTCGGAAGGCATGGTGGGCGGGTCGGAGAAGGTGCAGCGAAGAATTGTAGGGCCTGTTGGCAGACCCGCCGCACCGACATCGGTTCCCCTGCCCGGGGGTTCAGGGATTGATCAGTTTGTCGGTGGCCGCCTCGTCCACCAGCGAAGCAGGCCGGAATACCCGGGTGGCCGGCTGGGTGGCCTGATGGGCCAGCGCCCGCGCGGTGATCGCCAGCACGGCCGGACTGTCGGCGTCGGCAATCAGGACGAGCTGCTGGGCCGGGCCGATAAGTGCCACCACTCCCCGCATCACCTTGCCGTCGGGAAGGCCCACGGCAACCGGCGAACCAATATCCACGTCCGCCCACTCGGACGGCAGGCTGAGATCCCCGGCAAAGTGCTGCTTGTGCTTGAGGACATGAAAATGCGGATTGCCGGCCTGGGCGATCAGGCTGGGGCCAATCGGCGGGCGCCGCAACGGCACCGGATCCGGATGACCGGCAATGCATGCGGCCATCAGGGCTCGGCAGGGAGCCAAACCCTCGCGCACATGCGCCTCGGAAAGACCGATGTAGCGCAGCCCCTCCTCCAGCCCCGCCATCAGCGCAGGTAGCTGGGTCATGAGCATCTGGCGGTGCGCTGCATCCGGGTCAGGCCGGGCACTTTCCAGCAGGCGTCTGGCAACTTGCTCGCGGGCCACCCACTTCGGGCTTCCCGGGCCATAGCGATAGGCGACCTTGGCCAGCACATGCACCCAATAGCCCTCTACAAACGCCCGGGCAACCGAATCCGTAACGCCTGCGGTCATCTCATGCACCGCCTGGCTGGCCTGCAGCAGCGCCACCTCCCGACGCTCCAGGCGATGCGCGGCTTGAATATGGACTGCGGCCCGTGACAAGGCGGCACGCTTGCGCGCCTCGAGTAGGGACTCGACCTTACCCAGGGCAGCCACCAAGTCCTTGTCGGCAATCCGGGGAGCCTTGCCGAGGGACTGGGCAAGGCGCAGCAGAGCCTGAGCAACCGGCGCTTCAGGCGAACTGTCGGGCGCCATGCTGCGCCCAAGATCGGCAATGAGATCCACGAGGCGCAGTGCGGGATGACGGGGCTCGGCCAGCAGGATCTCACTGCGAAGGGCCAAGCGCAGCAGGGGAACCCGTAGCTGGCCCATCACGGCTCTGATCGGGGAGGGCAAGTCAGGCAGGCGGGCCGTGTAATTGCAGATGGTCTCGATGACTTCGACGGCCGCAGCCCTTGGCGGTGCCAGCAGGGCGCCCAGCTCGCTTCCACCGACGGATGCCGGGACGCCTTCACCGTAATGTTGGCGCTCTCCCAGCCAGGCCTCGACCCGCTCCACCAACACCGCTGCCAGACTTGCGTCCATGCCGCGGGATGCCCCTGCCGCTGCCTCGCAACGCGCCAGCACGGACAGGCGCAGGGAGGTGAGAGGATCCATGGGAAGACTGCCGCGGGCGGTAGGGCCGTCCGACCAGGCCAAGCGATGGTCAGAAGGCGGCGGCGTCAGCTCCGGCGCCGGCTCCTCAAGGCTCACAGGGTCTGTAAGGCGGTGCTCAAGGGTTCGGTAATAGCTGCACAGGTGACTGCACAGGGAAGGCTCCAGTTGCTCAATGAACTGCAATGCCTCGTCGGGATTGAGTTGCTCGCTGTCCCGGAAGATACGCAGGGCACGACAGACGGCTTCAGGGCCGACAGGCAGCTCGGTGCCCAGTGCCAGACCCGCCGCCTCGAAGACATCCTTCAGACGCAGATGGAGGGTAGACAGCTCGCGCATGCAGAAACTGCGCAGGCGCTGCTCGAGGTTGGTGAGCTCGACCGCAAAATCCATGTCGTGGTCGTGCACCAGGCTGATGCGCGAAGCCGTGAGCCCCTTGGCCTGCTCGAAACCCAGACGTACACGCTGCCCGGCGAGTTCGTCGAAGCACTCGCCCGCCGCGCGCCCCAGCTCGTCGAGCCAGTCCGCGTGCTGGATGACCTCCCCCGCCGCTTCGTGAAGCGTGTTCAGGAAGCCTTCACGGCAGTAAGCCAGACGGGCTTCGACCTGGCGGGAAGAATGTGCCTCGGGGTGATAGACGCGCTGCATGGGGAAGCCGACGTAACAATGTCAATCAATGTTATCGATAAGCGCCCCCTCATGCTCGCTCTCAACTTCTTCAGCGTGAAGAAAATCCGAGTCTTTTTAGCACCCTTTGCGCAGAAATCCACGAAAAGGCGACCACCAGTGCCCACTTGGCGGTGGAACACGCGGCCGAAAGGGGTATGGCGACGCTGTTCGCCCCGGTCGGACCGGACAAGAGCATCAGTTGCAGCAGGTTCTCGCCCAGATCAAACACCCCGGCCACCGGCAACATCATCGCAAGCCGCCACGCCTTCTTTCGCTCATCGGGGTCGAACAAGCTCGCGTGGTGCGCCAGCAGGTAACCAAAGAGCGAGAATATGCCGATGTGCATGAAGTCGGCGGAAAAATGATCATGGTAGGCCGCCCGACCCGCCTCACCCCAGAGCTCGAGAATCTCCCAATATCGATCCGGAGCAAACGTCAACTGAAGTTCTACGATACTTGGCCGTAATGAGTGGAGCGAGCCGATTAGGTAGGCTTGCGACAGGGAGAAGGCCAATGTGGCCAGAATGACCTTGGTTCTGGACGAAAGCTTCATGGGATCGCTCCGCCGGGGTTCTTCATTTGTCGAGTGTGAAATAGTGACGCCTGCGGGCCTTGAACGGAAGCCCGGGTGCAGTAAAATGATAAAAATTAAAAAATTATTATTTTTATTAAAATCGCAACTTCAAATCCGCTTTTGAGCCTACCATGAACACTGCGCTTGCTCCCCGCCCGCTGACCCACACCGAACTGGAAAAGGCCCTGGCCGCCATCCGCATTCCCGCCTACCCCGTCGTGGTCGCGGAGGTCATGCGCGAAGCTCAAAAGGATGACCCACAGATAAAGGTGCTGGCCCGGATCATCGCCTCGGATGTAGGCATGTCTGCGACGGCAGTCAAGTTGGCCAACTCGCCCATGCTGGGCGGCACGAACCGGGTCAGGAGCGTTCAGCAGGCCGTCGCGCGGCTCGGCATCAGCAATATCCTGAATGTGGTGATTGCTGTGGCCCTGCGCAACTCTACCGATGGCCTGCCCGATGAGCAGATGGCGCGCTTCTGGGCCAGAACCTCGAGCCTTGCCATGGCAGCTGGCGTGCTTGCACGCAAGCACGTGGGGATTTCACCGGAGCTAGCCTATACCTATGCCTTGTTCCATGACGCGGCCATCCCGGTGATGATGCTTAACTTTCCACAGTATGTCGAACATTGCGCCCACCTTCTCGACGACCCGGAATCCCTGTGTGAGCGGGAGCGGGAGCACTTCAAGTGCGACCACGCCGTCGTCGGCTGGTTGCTGGCCCGTAACTGGGGGCTTCCGGACAGCATCGCCGCCGCCATCCGTTACCACCACGACCCGGACGTGTACATCCTTCCCGAGCGGGAGCTGCCCTCCAGCGCGCTGGCCCTCATTGCAATCACCATCATCGCGGAACACGTGATCGCGGAGTGCACCCGCAGCGCGGCGGTGGTTGGCGACGGCGCCTTCGAAAACGCAAAGCTCTTCCTGGGCTGTTCGGATACGGATATCGACGATTTCCACGAGCTGGTCGCGGCGGTATTGGCCTGATCCCGCACCCCGGGCCAGTTAAAAAGCCCGCGCATCGGCGGGCTTTTTAACTGGCGTATCCGTCGTCTATTCGGCTGCCGCTTTCTTCCGGCTTGCCGGCTTCTTTGCCGCGGCTGGCGACTTGGGTTCCTTCTTCTCGAACTCGAACCCCACCTTGCCATCCTCGCCCCTCACCAGGAAGGCCGAGAACTTGCGCTTGGTACGACTGGAAACGAAGCCCCGCAGCAGTTCCGTCCGCCCGGTATCGAGGAGCTTGTGCATCTGCTCGCGCTCGATGGGCTGCTGCAGGATGATCTTGCCTGACCGGAAATCGCAGGACTTCTCCGGCCCTACGGACTTCTCGCAGACGTAGGAAAGCCCATGCTCATATACTTGGCCGCCGCATTTCGGACACTGGCCCAGGGAGTCCTGCCCCGAGAAATCCACGGCCTCGGCAGCCTCATCCTCCTTGGGCTGACCGAAGTCGAATTCGGGCTGCTTGTCGTCGTTGAGGCGGATCTCGGCATTGAAGAGCCGCCCCATCTTGTTGCGGAAGCCAAGCAGCGGGCCCACCCGTCCGGTGGACAGCAGGGTCTCGATCTCGGGGATCTCGAACTGGCGGCCTGCGACGATCTTCCAGGCTTGCCAGTCGCAGGCCTGGCAGGCGAACTTCTTGTAGTTCTCCTTTACCAGACCACCGCACTTGGGGCACGGCGTCTGCAGGGTGGCGAAATCGCCGGGCACGGTATCGGACTCATAGCGCTTCGCCCGCTCAACGATGTCGCGGGTCATGGCCTGGATGTGCTCCATGAAGTCGGCACGACTGAGAGCGCCCCGCTCCATCTGGGCCAGCTTGTGCTCCCACTCGCCGGTGAGCTCCGGCGAAGTCAGTTCGTTGGTGCCGAGGCCCCGCAGCAGGGTGATCAGGGAGAAGGCCTTGGCGGTGGGGATCAGCTCCTTGCCGTCGCGCAGCATGTAGGTCTCGCCGATCAGGTTCTCGATGATCTGGGCTCGGGTGGCCGGCGTGCCGAGGCCGCGGCCGGCCATGGCAGCGCGGAGCTCCTCGTCGTCCACCATCTTGCCGGCGCCTTCCATGGCCGACAGAAGCGTTGCTTCATTGAAACGCGCGGGTGGCTTGGTGACCAGGGCCTTGAGCAGGATTTCGTCGGTGCTGACCTTCTCCCCGGGCTCGACCACCACCAGCTGGGGGGCTCCACCCTCTTCCTCGCTCACCGCGGCGGCCTTGCCATACACAGCCAACCAGCCCGGATTGACGAGGATCTTGCCCTCGGTCTTGAAGGCTTCGCCCTCGACGCGGGTGATGCGGGTGGTGATGCGGTACTCGGCGGCCGGGTAGAACACCGACAGGAAGCGCCGGGTCACCAGATCGTAGATCTTGGCCTCGGCCTCGGACAGGCTCTTGGGCGCCGTGCCGGTGGGGATGATGGCAAAGTGGTCTGAGATCTTGGCGTTGTTGAAGATGCGTTTATTGGGCTTGGCCCAGCCCTGCTTGATGATTTCATTGGCGAAGGGGCCATATTCGTCCGGCAGGCCGCCGAGGATGCCTTTCACCTGACCGACATAATCTTCCGGCAGCGCCCGGGCGTCGGTACGCGGATAGGTCAGCACCTTGTGCTTTTCGTACAAGGCCTGGGCAAGCTGCAGGGTGGTACGGGCAGAAAAGCCGAAACGGCCGTTGGCCTCCCGCTGCAGGGAGGTCAAATCGAAGAGCAGCGGGGAAAGCTGGGTGGAGGGCTTGGACTCCTCCTCCACCGTGCCGGACTTGCCCTCACACTTGGCCTTGATAGCCTCTGCACGGGCTTTTTCCCACAGACGGAAGGCTGTGGCATGCTCAGCCAGCGGTGCGCCCTCTTCAGGCTTCCTGAAGCCCTCGTCGAACCAGCGGCCCACATAGGCGCCAGCCTGGCAACCGAAGCTGGCTTCGAGTTCCCAGTAGTCGGTGGGCTTGAAGGCGCGGATCTTTTCCTCGCGCTCCACGACGATCGCCAGCGTCGGTGTCTGGACGCGGCCGACAGTGGTCAGGTGGAAACCACCGGTCTTCGAGTTGAAGGCGGTCATCGCCCGGGTACCATTGATGCCGATCAGCCAGTCACTCTCGGCACGGCACACGGCAGCTTCGCGCAGGCCCTCAACGTCAGCGGCAGCCCGCAACTGGGCGAAACCATCACGGATGGCATTGGCGGTCATGGACTGCAACCACAGGCGCTGCACGGGCTTGGTGCTGCCGGAGTGCTGTACGATGAAACTGAAGATCAATTCCCCTTCGCGGCCCGCGTCACAGGCATTGATCAGGCCGGTAACATCCTTGCGCTTGATCAACCGGGTGAGCAGCTTGAGGCGGTCCTCGGTTTTCTCGATGGGGTTGAGCGCGAAGTGGGGCGGGATCACCGGCAGGTGGGCAAAGGACCACTTGCCGCGCTTGACCTCGAACTCGGCCGGCACCGTCAACTCAAGCAGGTGGCCAACCGCCGACGAGAGGACGTAATGCTCGGACTCGAAGTAGTCCTTTTCTTTGGTGAACCCACCCAGGGAGCGGGCAATATCCGCCGCAACCGATGGTTTTTCCGCGATGATCAGCTGCTTGCTCATGCCTTTGGTGCGCCTTGCGGCGCCTGACTCCGAGGGTGTTGGGGAAGGGTCACAAGCCGGCCCTGACACGCGACCCCGAACGCATCCGCGCAGGAGTGCAAAGCATGCCGGAAGCACGGGGCGAAGCGCTGCGACGAAGGGACAGCCACCCTTGCAGGTTGTTGGGAAAAGCGGCGCATCATACGAAAGCCGGCGCCGGGCGTGCAAGCCACCGGAAATTCAACGCATCGCCTCAATGCACGGCGAATGGCGCCTGCTCCTCTTCATCTTCTTCGGACTCGTTGAGCAGCTCGTCGAGGATCAGACCGTTGATGGGACGGTCCTGCTGCCACAGCACCATGAGCACGATCACCTTGAGGTTCTCCAGCTCGATCTCGGTCTCACCAAGAGCGAGGGCCCGCTCGACGATCATTTCACGGCATTCGGAATCAAGGATGCCGGCATTTTCAAGAAAAAGCAGGAAACCCCGGCATTCGACCCCCAGGCGGACCTGTTCATCGTCGGAGTAGATGCGCAGTGAGCCCGCGCGGGAGAACTGGGCCGGCCGCTCTCCATCGGATAGCTGGCGCAGCCCGGACAGCCATTCAAGGGCTTCGGTGATTTCTTCTTCCTCGAAGCCGGCAGCGGTAAGCTTGCGAGCCAATTGCGCGGGTTCCGGGCACGCATCGGCGTGGACGTAGTTCTCGAAGAGGTACACGAGGATATCGAACATGGCGCGTAGGCCTGAGGCCGGTCATTTTAGAGACGCTGGAGGCGCCCTCCGGGCAGGCGGGCAACCCGTCCTTCGAGCTCCAGCGATAGCAGAATGGCGGAGAGCGCTTCCGGCGTCAAGCTGGTGCGGTGCACCAGGGTATCCACATCCACCGGGTCATGACCAAGCGCGGACAACACCCTGTCGTCACCCGCATCACCCCCGATCGGCCCCATGCCACGCATCGGCGCGGCTTCCGGCAAAGGGAAGCGAAGCTCCTCGAGTATGTCTTCGGCACATTCGACAAGCTTGGCCCCGTCGCGGATCAAACGATGGCAGCCCTTCGTCACGGGGGAGTGGATGGACCCCGGGATGGCAAAAACCTCGCGTCCGCAATCAATGGCGAGCCTGGCAGTGATCAGTGAACCGCTCTTGAGCGCAGCCTCCACGACCAGCACGCCCCTTGCCAGACCGGCGATGAGCCGGTTACGACGGGGAAAGTTGTGGGCCAGCGGCCCGATACCCAGGGGAAACTCGCTGACAATGGCCCCTTCAGCGGCAATGCTCCGCGCCAGATCGCCATTGCGTGCCGGGTAGATCCGGTCGGCCCCGGTGCCGATCACCGCGACGGTGCGGCCGGGGCCACTCAGACCACCGCGGTGGGCCGCGGCATCGATGCCCAAGGCCAGGCCGCTGACGATTCCCAACCCACCCCGGGAAAGACTGGCGGAGAAGGCTTCAGCGTTGGCTTCGCCCTGGGGCGTGGCGCTGCGGGCACCCACCACCGCGATGGCCTCGCGCGACAAGAGCGCGACGTCGCCTTTGACATACAGACACACGGGCGGATCCGGAATTTCCAGCAGGGACGCGGGGTAGGCGGGATCACCCAGGGTCAGGAGGGTATTGCCCGGCTCAACCGCCCACTGGAGCGCCCTGGCCACCGCCTCGCCAGCATCGTGGTCGAGGAGGAGGCGGGCCGCGGGGCTGCCGACCACCGCCGTCAGGGCACTGTGACTGGCATCAAAGATGGCATCGGGCAAGCCGAAGGCCGCCAGCAACTGGCGCTGGGCCGCCGCGCCCAATCCCGGCGTCAGGCTCAGGCGCAGCCAGGATGCAAGGGGGTGCCGTTCCTCCAAGGGGGCGCCGTTGGTCAGGGCTTGCGGACGCTGTCGGAAACCGCAGCGGGGCCATCACTTTCCATCACCAGGGCGTAGGCCACCCGCTCAAAGACCCGGAACACGAACACCAGGCCATAACGATGCTCGGGCAGCTTGTATCGCTGTGCCGGCCCGACATTGTCTTCCCGGTAGACGGTCTCTCCCCGGTTGCGGTGGAGGGCCAGCACGTGGCCGACCTCAACCTGGTCGCGCTTGCCAACACTGATGGCCACTACGTTGTGGCGCCCCGCGCCGCCAACCCCGTTGTAGATCGATACCACCCGACCGGTCAGTTCCTGCTCGGGGGCATGGGGCACGTAACTCGGCAGATCGGAGGGGCCGGCCGGCAGGAGGCGATCCCCCTTGCCGATCTCCTGCTTGAAGGACGTGACGATAAGGCTTGCCGGGATGGGCGCCCCTTCCCGGGCCGTCTCGGTCTCTCCGCCGGCATCGGGCGCGAGCACCCCGGCCTGGGCACTCACCCGGGCTTGGCCGAGGTAGGCGGCCTCGAACCCCAATAGCTCACCGGTAAGCGGATCCTTGAGGGGACGGGCCTTGCGATAGACATTCCAGTTACTGATTTCCGGATTGATGCGGGTCGCGAAAATGGTGTCACCCGGGCTGGTGAACACGCGGCCCTCCTGGGTCGCCACGACGATGCCGGCCCGGATGTCATCCGCGTCATCAACGATCAAAGGCTCGGACAGGAAGGGCAGGATGGCCCGCAGGGGAATGCTCTGGATGGCATTGCGCGCCGGATCGGAATAAACCTGCGGGAAACGCTTTTCATAGAGGGGTCGATCCTGCGGACCCCCAATACGCTTGCCCAGCTTCAGCGTGGGGCCGTTGCGGTCAAGGACGACGACCTGCCCCGGATAGATCAGGTGCGGGTTGCGAATTTCCTCGCGGTTCAAGCGCCACACATCGGGCCAGCGCCAGGGTTCGCGCAGGAATTTTCCGGAGATACCCCACAGGGTGTCACCGGACGCCACCACGTGGCTGTCCGGGGCATCATCGGCCAGCCGGATCGGATCGGCAGCACCGGAAGCAACGGGAGCCAGGGCGGCGACGCCGATGAGGAGGGCGGATATAATGCGGATCATGGGAGTTGCGCTCGCTTTCGGCGGACAGTTGCGCCGCATCGTGGGCAGTCTGTGTGGCGGAGCCTGATGCCCTCTCCGTCAAGACGCAGGCATCGCATATTTCGCTCAAAATTCTGCACGTAAAGTCTTCATCCGGCAATATTTATGGCTCTTCTACCGATTCTCCGCTACCCCGACCCACGCCTCCACACCCGCGCAGCGCCCGTGCGCGAGGTGAATGACGAAATCCGTCAGCTGGTCGCCGACATGGCGGAAACCATGTACGAGGCGCCGGGTATCGGTCTTGCCGCCACCCAGGTGAACGTCCATAAGCGGGTTGTGGTCATTGACGTCTCCGAAGACAAATCGGCCCTGGTGGCCCTGATCAACCCCGAGATCATCGCCCGATCCGGCGAGCAGATCTGTGAGGAAGGGTGTCTGTCGGTGCCCGGCATCTACGACAAGGTCAGCCGTTCCGAGACCGTGCGGGTGCGTGCCCTTGACCAGCAGGGCCAGACCTTCGAGCTCGACGCGGAAGGCCTGCTCGCCGTGTGCATCCAGCACGAACTCGACCACCTGGAAGGCAAGGTCTTCGTCGAATACCTGTCCCAGCTCAAACAGACCCGCATCAAGGGCAAACTGGCCAAGAAGGCCCGGATCACCGCCTGATGAAAGTCGCTTTCGCCGGAACTCCCGAGTTCGCCGCCGTCGCCCTCGAAGCCATCCTTGCTGCCGGTTTCGAAGTCCCCCTGGTCCTGACCCAGCCTGATCGCCCGGCAGGACGTGGCATGCAACTCCAGCCCAGCCCGGTCAAACAGGTGGCCGTGGCCGCCGGCATCCCGGTGCACCAGCCCGAGAAGCTGCGCACTACCGAGCAACAGGCCCCCCTGGCCGAAGCCGGGGTCGACGTGCTGGTGGTGGCTGCCTACGGCATCATCCTGCCCCAGGCCGTGCTTGATCTGCCCCGCTACGGCTGCCTCAACATCCACGGCTCGCTGCTGCCCCGCTGGCGGGGTGCTGCGCCCATCCACCGGGCCATCCAGGCCGGTGACACCGAAACCGGCATCACCATCATGCAGATGGATGCCGGGCTGGACACCGGGCCGATGCTGCTCAAGCGTGCCGAACCCATCAACCCCGACGACACCACCGGCAGCCTCCATGACCGCCTCGCCTGGCTGGGTGCCGAGATGATCGTCGAAGCCCTCGAAGCCCTACCGGGCGGCCTCGCCGCCACGCCACAGCCTGCCGACGGGGTCACCTACGCCGCCAAGATCGGCAAGGCCGAAGCCATCGTGGACTGGACCCGGCCGGCCGTCGAGCTCGAGCGCATGGTCCGCGCCTTCAACCCCTTTCCCGGCGCCATCGCCACCCATGGCGAGACACCGATCAAGCTGTGGCGGGCACGGGCCATCGACGCCAGCGGCACGCCGGGCGAGGTACTGCTGGCCGAAGGCGCCGGTGTGATCGTGGCCTGCGGCGAAGGCTCCCTATGCATCACCGAACTGCAAAAACCCGGCGCCAAACGCCTCTCCGCCGCCGACTTCCTGCGCGGCATGCCGATTGCCGTGGGTAGCCGCTTTGCCTGACAAAGCGCTTCAGCCCATTGAATTTTTTGCAACGCGCCCCATCTAAACTTGCGCTTTCCGCATTAACCCGAAAGGACGGATAAACGCAATGCTCGGCAACTGGCTCAAGACTTCCATCCTCATGGCCGGAATCATCGCCCTCTTCGGGGCCATTGGTGCCATGATCGGTGGTCAGTCGGGAATGCTCCTCGCCCTCGTCTTCGGCGGCGCGATGAACGTCTTCTCCTACTGGTTCTCCGACAAGATGGTCCTGCGCATGTACAACGCGCAGGAGGTGGACGAAACCAGCTCGCCCTACCTGTACAACATGGTGCGTGAGCTGGCCGGGCGTGCCCAGCTGCCCATGCCCAAGGTCTACATCATCCATGAAGACCAGCCCAACGCCTTCGCCACCGGGCGCAATCCGGAAAACGCCGCCGTAGCAGCTACCACCGGCATCCTGCAAATGCTCAGCGCGCGTGAGCTGCGTGGCGTGATGGCCCACGAACTGGCCCACGTGAAGCACAGGGACATCCTGATCTCCACCATCTCGGCCACCATGGCCGGTGCCATCTCGGCCCTGGCCAACTTCGCCATGTTCTTTGGCGGGCGTGACGAGAACGGCCGGCCGGGCAATCCGATTGCCTCCATCGCCGTGGCCCTGCTCGCACCGCTGGCGGCCAGCCTGATCCAGATGGCCATCTCCCGCGCTCGTGAATTCGAGGCGGATCGAGGTGGTGCTGAAATCGCGGGTGACCCCCATGCCCTGGCCGATGCCCTGCTGAAGATCGACGCTTTCGCCCGTGGCATCCCCATGCCCACGGCCGAAGCCCATCCGGAAACCGGCCAGATGATGATCATGAACCCACTGTCGGGAGGCGGCCTGCGCGGTCTGTTCAGCACCCATCCGGCAACCGAAGAGCGGGTTGCCCGCCTGCGCGCCCTGGCAGCAGGCCGCTGACAGGCCTCTTGTCCCACAAGCCCGCTGAACCCGGCTCCGGCCGGGTTCAGCGCTTTCAGTGGGGCGCGGGCAGCGGCAGCGTCACCCGGAAGCAACTGCCCTTGCCAGGGGAGCTGCTCACTTCGAGGCGTCCTCCGTGGCTGAGCACGATACGGTAAGCGGATGACAGGCCAAGCCCACGTCCCTCCCCCACTGGACGGGTCGTGAAGAAAGGCTCGAAAATGCGCGCCCGGGTCGCCTCGTCCATGCCGCACCCATCGTCTTCCACCTCCACCACCAGGTTCTCACCCTTGGGCATGGCCCGAACCACGATGGTACCGACGGCCCCCTCCAGAGCCCGGAAGGCGTTGTCGAGCAAGGCCTTGAAGGCCTCCACCAGCAGGGTCGGATTGCCTTGCAGCGCGGGGAGGGCTCCGTAGCTACGGACCAGGGCCTGCCCCGGCCGACGGTTGCTGCCGGTCGCGTGGATGGCTTCCTCAAGGATCTTCGCAGATGGCAGCTCGCGGGTCTCCGTCGGGCCGGGACTGGCGAAATCCTGCAGGGCATGGATGATGTCCGACACCTGACCCAGACCCCGATTGGATTCCGCGATCAGGGTGGGGAGATCCTCGCGGATGAAATCCAGGTCGGTGCCGCTGCGGGCGGCGGCCCAGACATCCGCGCTGGCGCCGCCGGAAACCAGGCGCTCCGCGGTATCCGCCAACGCAAGCAGGCGCTCCGCGTACTCGCGCAGGGTACCCAGATTGGACGCCACGTAACCGAGGGGCGTGTTGATCTCATGGGCCACGCCAGCCGCCAACTGCCCGACGGCAGCCAGTTTGTCCGCTTCTAGCAAGCGGACACGGGTCTCCTGCAGGGAGTCCAGGGTCTGCCGGAGGGCTTGATTGGCGGTGCTCAGCTCTGCCGTCCGCTCAAGCACCCGCTGCTCAAGGCTGGTATTGATCCGGGCAAGTTCGCCGTTGCGCTCGGCCACGAGGCCAAGCAGGTTGCGGACGGCAGCGATCAGGGCCATGTTGCCGGGATCACTGCCATGGCTGGCGGCCGCCTCGAAAGCCGCCTCCGCGGTGGCCCCTCTTTCCACCTCCCGTAGCTGGCGGGCCATGCTCTGGTCGGTGTCAAGGATGTGGAATGTCAGCCAGCTGGTGACGAAACGATACAGCACCGGCACCGCCCGGGTCGGATCGGCCGTGCCGCGCATCGCCTCCACCTGGGCAACGAAGTCCGCGTGGCTCTGGCGATGGGCGCGGACATGGCGCTGGTCGAGGCCCACGCGCTCCATCAGCGCCTCCTCGGTGGTGAAGTGGTGGGCCGCGTAAGTGCCCAGGCCGTCCAGCACATGGGCCAGCTCGGCCGGCTGGATCTCGCCGCCGGTGGCCGCGCGCTGGGCCAGGACATTGACAAGGTCAACGAGCTTGCGGTGCTGGGCATCCACCTCGCCAAAGCCGGTCTCAAAGTAGTCAGCCCAACTGAACGGGGCAATCCGTTCCCTGATGTTCACGTGGACGCTCCCTCACCGCGGGCAATCTGCCCGCTGATGGCCTTGAACAGATCCTGCAGCGCCAGGCCCAGAGCCGCCAGCGAATCGGCAAGTTCTTCAGGTGACATGTTTCCCCGGGCGGAGTCACAAACCGAACGGGCCAGACCACTCACCCGATGGGCGCCAATGTTGCCCGCGGCCCCCGCAAGGGAGTGGGCCAGACGGAAGATCTCGGGCACATCGCCGGCGGCCAGACAGGCCGTGAAGCGCTCGCCCACGTCCCCGTGGGTATCAACGAAGATCTGCAACAAGCGCAGATAAGTGGGCCACTTGCCCCGGACGATCCGCAGACCACTCGTCACGTCGAGATCTTCGGCGGAGTCGGCAGAAGGCACGCAAGAACGTTCCACCACCGCCCCCGAACGCCACTTCAAAAGCATCCGGGCGAGGGCTTCGGGCTCCACCGGCTTGGTGAGGAAGTCATTCATTCCGGCGTCCAGGCAGATATCCCTGTTCTCTTCGAAGGCATTGGCCGTCATGGCTACGATCGGGATCCGGTTGCCACCGGCCAGACGGCGTATACGCCGGGTGGCCTCCAGACCGTCCATCACCGGCATCTGCATGTCCATCAGGATCACCGTGTAGGCGTTGAGACGGGCCAGTTCGACTGCCTCCGCGCCATTCGCTGCCCGGTCGGCGGTGAGCCCGAGTTCGCCGAGCATTTCCACCGCGACTTCCTGATTGAGCACGTTGTCCTCCACCAGCAACACCCGGCCGCCCCGCAGGCGGAGTGCAGCATCCGCCTGCGTTTCCCGCGCTCCAGATGGTTGTGCCGGAAGTATCGCGCCCTTGCGCCGGGTGAGCCGGGCAGTAAACCAGAAGGTGCTTCCCCAACCAGGCGTGCTATCGGCCCCTGCCTCGCCCCCCATCAGACGGGCGAGGTGGCGCGTCAGAGCCAGCCCCAACCCGGTCCCGCCATGACGGCGTGTGGTCGAGGCGTCGGCCTGTTCGAAGGGCTGGAACAGGCCGGGCAACTTCTCGGGCGCAATTCCGATCCCGGTATCAATCACTTCAAAGCGGATCAGCAGATCGTCCTCGCACTCCTCCAGCACGCTTGCCTGCAGGCTCACGGAACCATGGTCGGTGAACTTCACGGCGTTGCTCAGGTAGTTGAGCAGGGCTTGCCGGAGGCGCGTCACGTCCCCGCACAACACCGCCGGCAGACCATCGGTATCGCTGCGAAATTCAAGGTGTTTCGCTGCCAGACGCTCCTGGATCAGGGAGTGGGCCTGATTGAACAGCATGCCGGGCGAAAAATCGATGGACTCCAAAATCAGCTTGCCGGCCTCGATCTTGGAGATATCGAGGATGTCGTTGATGATCGACAGCAGGTGGCTTCCCGCACTGCGAATCTTTCCGAGTCGGTCCTGCTGAGCGGTGTCGAGGGGGCTGCGCTCAAGCAGCCGGGCCAGGCCCAGGATGGCATTCATCGGGGTCCGGATCTCGTGGCTCATGTTGGCCAGGAAAGCCGTCTTCGCCTGATTGGCCAACTCGGCCTTCTGCCGCGCCTCCGCCAGCTGCAGGGTGCGCTCTGCAACCAGATCCTCCAGGTGCTGGTGATAGAGCTTGAGCTGCGCATCGAGCTTGCGAGTCTCCGTGACATCGAAGAAAGTCGCCAGAAGACTGTCGCCCACCAGTGCGCCGGACACCATCAGCGTCCGTACCTCGCCGGAGCGGCAGGTGATGCGGAACTCCCGAGGCTCCACGGCCCGCTGGTTCACACCAGCCTCGCGCAGGGCCTCGCTCCAGGTCGCTCGTGCCCAATTCCGATACTCGGGATCGGGATAGGCCAGACGCCACCAAGTTTCCAGCTCAGGCACATCGGCACGGGTATAGCCGAGGATATCGGTGAAACTGCGGTTGATGTCGAGCACCACCCCATTGACGTCCACCAGCGCAAGCGGCATCGGCGCAACCTCGAAGAGCTGACGGAACCGGGCTTCACTACGGCGCAGTGCGGACTCTTCCCGGTGCCGCGTGATGGCGATGGCGGCCATGTCGGTAGCCAGGGCAACCTGTTCCAGATGATCCTCCGTCGGCTGCGATGCCGTGGCCGGATAGAGCGCAAAGGTTCCCAATACGCCACCGTTGCGGCTGAGGATGGGAGAGGACCAGCAGGCCTTCAGCCCAAAGCGCCCGGCCAGTTCGGCAAACGGCGCCCACAGGGGATCATGGGCAATGTCATCGACGACGACCCGCGTTCCTCGCCACGCAGCCGTCCCGCAGGACCCCACCCCCTCACCGATCGCGATGCCGTCGATCGCCTGGTTGTAGGCGTCCGGCAGACTGGGCGCCGCGCCGTGGCGCAGATGAACGCCATCCGGATCGAGGAGCAGTATCGACGCCCGAACGCCGCTCAACCGGGCCTCGACGCCGCGCACCAGCGTGTCCAGGGTATTCTCGAGGCTCGCCCCGGACGCCACCATCTCGAACACTTGACGCTGGGTGGCAAACGCCACTTCCGCCTGTTTGCTCTCGGTGATGTCGCTCCAGATCGCGGCGAGATAGCGGCGACCGTCCCGCAGGGTGATGCCTCGCGCGCGCACCCGCACATCCCGCACCATGCCCGTGATATGGCGATGCCGTGTTTCGATGGTGAGGCCGTCCGGAGTCAGCATCTGGGCCACGCATTCCGCCATCAAGGCCGGGCTCTGCTCGCAATCGATATCCGCGATCGCCAACTTCGCAAACTCCGCCCTGCTGTATCCCAGGTTACGGTGAGCCGCCTCGTTGAACTCGACAAAACGGCCGTTGCGGGCATCCACCAGGGCGATAGAGTCTGCGGCCTGACCAACGATGCTCGAGAAGATTTCTTCCCGCTCGCGCAAAGCCTCCTGGGCGCGTCGGGCATCGGTGATGTCCCGGGCCACGCCGAGAACCCCCACCAGCCTCCCGTCCTCGCCATACATCGGGGTCTTGATGGTTTCCACCCGCTCCCGATGACCGTCGTCTGCGAAGACCAGATCTTCCTCGTTGCGCACGGGACACCCGGCGTGAATTGCCGCCAGATCATTGTTCCGGAAGAAATCAGCCACGTCCCACGAGACAAAATCGTAGTCGGTGCGGCCCACGATATCCGCCTCCCTGGCGTTGTACAAACGCTCGAAACGGGGATTGCAGGCCAGATAGACCCCGTCCGGATCCTTCAACCAGACCAGATCGGGAAGCGCCCGGACCAGCGTCTTGAGGAAATTCCGCTCCTGCTCCACGCCGCGGGCTGGATAGGCTCCATCGACGCCGAGGCTTTCAGAAGCGGACTCCGCAGCGCGCAGCACCGGATCATCGGAGGGAGGGTCCGACGGAAGGGTCATGGAAAGGCCTTTTTTTGATCCCACAGCATCCGGACGAGGATGCATTCGGGTACGTCCGATAACGCGGGCGCACCGAGCAAGGTACTAAACTGATGATTGCTTACCTGCGGCAGCAGCCGAGACAGCAAGCTACCGACGCCACTCTTCTCTTGTGGAGCACAACGGACTTCAGGCAGCAAACTTGAGGTGCCGAAACGGAATGTCTGCTGACTCCGCCCGGACGACCCGGTGGATTCCGGAACAAAGGCCCGCGCCCCTTCCCGATGTACCGACCGGAGCATCCGAAGATAGCGGAAAGCACTAGATAAGCCTTTGTAAATCCGCCGCTTTTCCGGATCGCGACGCTGCGTGGCGCTGTATTTTTGCAGCGCAAGGTCGTATCATTCGGCTCCCCCGATTCACCTTCCCCGGTTTTCCCATGCTCCATCCCACCCGATTCGACGTGATCGTTGTCGGCGGCGGCCATGCCGGCACTGAAGCCGCGCTGGCAGCGGCACGGGCCGGGTGTGCCACGCTGCTGCTCACCCATAACATCGAAACCCTCGGCCAGATGAGCTGCAACCCGTCCATCGGTGGCATCGGCAAGGGGCACCTGGTGAAGGAAGTGGACGCCCTGGGGGGAGCCATGGCCGCCGCCACCGACGAAGGCGGCATCCAGTTCCGCATCCTCATCGCCAGCAAGGGCCCGGCCGTGCGCGCCACCCGCGCCCAGGCCGACCGGGTGCTATACAAGGCCGCCATCCGCAAGCGCCTCGAAAACCAGCCCAACCTGTGGCTCTTCCAGCAGGCGGTGGACGACCTCACCGTGGTGGGCGACCGGGTCACCGGCGTCGTCACCCAGATCGGCCTGCGCTTCGAGGCCCCCGCCGTGGTGCTCACCGCCGGCACCTTCCTCAATGGCCTGATCCACGTGGGCCTGCAGAACTACTCCGCCGGACGCGCTGGCGACCCGCCGGCCATCAGCCTGGGCCAGCGCCTGAAGGAACTCGCCCTGCCCCAGGGACGCCTCAAAACCGGTACCCCGCCGCGCCTGGACGCACGCAGCATCGACTTCTCGGTGATGCAGGAGCAGCCCGGCGACGACCCCGTGCCGGTGTTCAGCTTCCTCGGCAAGGCCGGCCAGCACCCGCGGCAGCTACCCTGCTGGATCACCCACACCAACAGTCGCACCCACGACATCATCCGCTCCAACCTGGACCGCTCGCCCATGTATTCGGGTGTGATCGAGGGCGTGGGGCCGCGCTACTGCCCGAGCATCGAAGACAAGATCCACCGCTTCGCCGACAAGGACAGCCATCACGTCTTCCTTGAGCCCGAAGGCCTGGACACCCACGAGATCTACCCCAACGGCATCTCCACCAGCCTGCCCTTCGACGTGCAGCTGGACATCGTGCGCTCCATCAAGGGCCTGGAAAGCTGCCACATCCTGCGCCCGGGCTACGCCATCGAGTACGACTACTTCGACCCGCGCAAGCTCAAGTCCAGCCTGGAGACCAAGTCCATCGGCGGGCTGTTCTTCGCCGGCCAGATCAACGGCACCACCGGCTACGAAGAAGCCGCCGCCCAGGGCCTGCTGGCCGGCATCAACGCCGCCCTGCAGGTAAAGGGGCAGGACCCATGGTGCCCCCGCCGCGACGAGGCCTACCTGGGCGTGCTGGTGGATGACCTGATCACCCGCGGCGTTTCCGAGCCCTACCGCATGTTCACCTCCCGCGCCGAGTACCGTCTCAGCCTGCGCGAGGACAACGCCGACCTGCGCCTCACCGAGACCGGCCGCAAGCTGGGTCTGGTGGACGACATCCGCTGGGCCGCCTTCTGTGCCAAGCGTGAAGCCGTCGAACGGGAAACCGCCCGCCTGCGCGCCACCTGGGCCACTCCGGCCAGGGTGCCGGCAGAGGCCGCCGAAGCCGTGCTCGGCAAGGCCATCGAGCGGGAATACCCCTTCTTCGAGCTGCTCCGCCGCCCCGACGTGCGCTACGCCGACCTGATGACCCTGCCCGGCGCCCCCGAAGGCCCCGAGACCGACCCCCAGGTGGTCGAACAGCTCGAGATCGCCGCCAAATACCAGGGCTACATTGACCGCCAGCAGGACGAAGTGGCCCGTCAGGCCGATGCCGAAGCCACCCCCCTGCCGGCTGACCTCGACTACACCACCGTGCGCGGCCTGTCCAAGGAAGTCCAGGGCCGCCTCAACCAGCACAAACCCGAAACCATCGGCCAGGCCAGCCGCATCCAGGGCATCACCCCGGCGGCCATCAGCCTGCTGCTGGTATGGCTCAAGCGCAGCGAACTGGCCCGCGGTCGGGAGAAGTCCGCATGAGCGCCGCATCCCTCCAAAAGGGCATCGCCGCCCTCGACCTCGCTCTGCCCGCCGATTCAGCGGAACGCCTGCTCGCCTTTGGCCGCCTGCTGATGAAGTGGAACAAGGTCTATAACCTCACCGCCATCCGTGACGAAGGCCAGCTAATCACCCACCATCTGCTCGACTCCCTGTCGGTGCTCCCCCACCTGGACGGCCTCACCCGGCTGGTGGATGTGGGCTCCGGCGGCGGCCTGCCGGGGATCGTGCTGGCCCTGTGCCGACCCGACCTGCAGGTGGACTCCGTGGAGACGGTGCAGAAGAAGTCCACCTTCCAGAACCAGGCGAAGATCGAACTCAAGCTCGCCAACTTCCGTGCCCACCACGCGCGCATCGAAGCCTGGCAGCCGGCCTACACCCCGGAGGCCCCCGACGGCATCATTTCCCGGGCCTTTGCCGACCTGGCCGACTTCGTCAATCTCACCGCCCACCTGGCCGGCCCCGATACCCGGCTGCTGGCCATGAAGGGCGTCTACCCCGAGGACGAGATCGCCCGGCTGCCCGCGGGCTTCCGCCTCGAACAGGCCATTCGCCTCAGCGTGCCCGGCCTCGACGCCGAGCGCCACCTCCTCATCGTGAAACGGATCTGAGCATGGCCCGCATCTTCTGCATCGCCAACCAGAAAGGCGGCGTCGGCAAGACGACCACCTGCGTCAACCTGGCCGCCGGCCTCGCCACAGCGGGGCAGCGCGTACTTCTGATCGACCTGGACCCCCAGGGCAATGCCACCATGGGCAGCGGCATCGACAAGCGCGGCCTGAGCAAGTCGGTCTATCACCTGCTGGTGGGCCTCGGCACCGTGGCGGACGCCCGGGTGCGCTCCGAGAGCGGCGGCTACGACCTGATCCCCGCCAATCGTGATCTTGCGGGTGCCGAGGTCGAGCTGGTGGGCCTCGACCGGCGCGAGAACCGCCTGCGCGACGCCCTCGCCCTGCACCAGTCCGAATACGACTTCATCCTGATCGACTGCCCGCCGTCCCTGTCCCTGCTCACCCTCAACGGCCTGTGTGTCGCCCACGGGGTGATCATCCCCATGCAGTGCGAGTACTATGCCCTGGAAGGCCTCTCCGATCTGGTGAACTCCATCAAGAAAGTACACGCCAACCTCAACCGCGAGCTGTCCATCATTGGCCTGCTGCGGGTCATGTTCGACCCCCGCGTCACCCTCCAGCAACAGGTCTCCGCGCAGCTCGAGGCCCACTTCGGTGACAAGGTTTTCAAGGCCATCGTGCCGCGCAACGTCCGCCTTGCCGAAGCCCCCAGCCACGGCATCCCCGGCGTAGTCTTCGACCGCAGCGCCAAGGGCGCCCAGGCCTATCTGGCCTTCGCCAAAGAAATGATCGAACGGGTCAAGACCCTCTGAATCCCACCATGGCACCTCCCAAACTCAAAGGCTTAGGCCGGGGGCTCGACGCCCTCCTCGCAGCCAACAACGACGGCGACCGGACTGAAGGTGAACTTCAGACCCTGCCCGCCGCGGAACTGCAACCTGGCAAGTACCAGCCACGCACCCGCATGGACCCGGGTTCGCTTGAGGAGCTGGCCGCCTCGATCAAGTCCCAGGGCGTGATGCAGCCCATTCTGGTGCGCCCCATCGGCGCCATGTTTGACGCCAAACGCTACGAGATCATTGCCGGCGAACGCCGCTGGCGGGCCGCCCAACTGGCGGGCCTGAACGAAGTGCCCTGCCTGGTGAGGGAGATTCCGGACGAGGCCGCCCTGGCCATGTCCCTGATCGAGAACATCCAGCGGGAAGACCTCAACCCTCTCGAGGAGGCCGCCGGCATCCAGCGTCTCATCGATGAGTTCAGCATGACCCACCAGCAGGCCGCCGACGCCGTCGGGCGCTCCCGCCCCGCCGCGTCCAACCTTTTGCGCTTGCTCCAGCTCGCGCCCCCGGTGCAGGAACTGCTCATGGCCGGCGACATCGACATGGGCCACGCCCGTGCCCTGCTCCCCCTGGACGGCGCCTCCCAGGTTGGTCTCGCCAATCTGATCGCCGCCCGCGGCCTGTCGGTGCGCGAAGCCGAACGCCTGGTACATCAGGCCCTCAACCCGAAATCGAAACAGCCCGCTCCGCCCCCCGACCGGGACATTCTGCGTCTGGAGGAGGAGATTGCCGATCAGCTCGGCGCCACGGTGAAGATCAAGGCCAACAACAAGGGGGTGGGGGCCGTCACCATCCACTTCGGCAGCCTCGATCAACTCGACGGCCTGCTCGACAGACTGAACCTGAAATCCTGAACCGCCGCCGATGATGGCCCGGGATGAACGGACACCGGACCCCCACTCGGCCGGGGGGCATCCCGTGGATCAAGGATCCGCGGACGACGGAAGTCACCCTATAGATCTTCGTCCGTAGTGCTGCGGAGAACGCGCTGCGCCTCCTGACGTCTGGCGCCCCGGGACTTCCCGTGGGGGCCGGCCTTGCGCTGCAGGGCCGGTACTACCAATGGGTTGCGCGGCCCCTTTGGCGCGGCCTTTCCCGGCCCCTGATCGGGGCCGCGGAAGATCAGCTTCTGACGGGTTCCGAGGGTGCGCCTGGCCATGAATCAGACTTTGCCACCGGCACTGGCGACATGCGCCAGTGCTTCACACGTGACCTCCTCGGTGATGCCCGAGATCTCGGCAAAGCACCCGTCAAGCGGGCAGTTGCGCCCCGGCGGACATCCGTGTTCGTAGGCACACTGGGCCTGGGTCTGGTCGGTCAGGACCATTTCGCGAACGGCTTCGCAGCGGCTGATGGGCGAATCGATGTAGGACATGATGTGTCTCCCTTGTACACTTTCAAGTGTAGCCAAGGGATGAAAAATTACCTTGCAATCAGCAGGGTTTTTACATCCTCACCAGTGCCTGGGCAGCTTCTTGCGAACGATGATGCGGTGGGGCTCGATCTCCACATAGCCCCCGGACACCATGTCACGGAGGATACGGTTCACCATTTCCCGGGACGCCCCCACCATGTTGGCGAGATCCTGCTGGGTCAGGCGCCGGTCAATGATGCCAACGCCATCGGTCTCGACCGCCAGGGACTCAAACACTCGTGCAATGCGCCCAAACACATCCACCAAGGCCAGGGAACGCACGCTTTCCGTCAGCTTGCGGATGCGTCCGACCAGATTGCGCACCACGATCTGCATGCAGGCCGGATGGGCTTCGATCAGGGCGAGAAACGCCGCCCGGGGAATCTGCAATACTTCACTGCGCGTCAGTGCGATGACCGAGGCGGAACGTGGCGCGTCGTCGAGCAGGGCGAGCTCGCCGAAGTAATCACCCGGGTCAAGCAGCGACAGGGTCACCTCGCGACCGATGTTGTCGGTAAGGTAGGCCTTGAGCGCCCCGCTTTGCACCACGAACAGGCTGCTTCCATCGTCACCCTCGTTGACGACAATGGTATTGGGCGCAAAATTGCGCACCCGAGAACGCGACTTGAGTACTTCGGCCTGCTCATCGCTGAGGCCGTCGAACAGATCCACCCGATCCAGATACATCACAGCCAGTTACCTCTCCGATGACAGCGCGCTCCTGAGACAGCCCGTGCAACGCCCCGACAGAACCCTTCTTGGACTCGTGACGGCCTCGCTGCTGGCGATAACCACCCTCCTGCTGTCTCCCGCCGGAGATCTCGAGCATGGAGCCGGACTGGAGTTGCTGTACGCCCTGCGGGGAACGCGCCCTCCCCCGCCGGAAGTCGTAATTATAACCCTCGATTCCCGCTCGGCTCGGGCCTTGGGGCAGTCCGAGCGTCCGGAACGCTGGCCGCGGAGCCTTCACGCCCGACTGGTCAACGGACTCACCGACCGCGGTGCCCGGGTGATCGGCTTTGATGTGCTCTTCGAACGGGCTAGGGAGCCGGAAGGCGACCAAGCCCTGGCCGCGGCCATTCGGCGCGCAGGCAACGTCATCCTCATGGAAGGCGTTTCCCGGGAAGCGGTCACCCGCCCCGACGGCACTATCGTCGCCCACGTGGATCACCTCACCCGACCCCTGCCCCTGCTCCGGGATGCGGCGTGGGCCAGCGGCCCTTTCATCATGCCCAAGACGCCCGCGGGAATATTCGAATTCTGGGGGTTTGTCCCCAGCGTCGGCGACCATCCCTCCCTGCCCATGCTGATGGCCCAGCTGATGACCGCGGGCACAGCGGCCGCCATCTCGCCTTCGCCGGATATCCGCCTGCGCGCCCTCAACCTGTACGGTCCCCTCGGCACCATCCGGACCCTGTCCTATGCGGAGGCCCTGGAAAAGGTGGCAGACCCGGCCACCGGGGACGCCGCCTTCCGAGGCAAGGCGGTCCTGATCGGGTTCTCCGAATTCAACCAGTCACGGCAGGGGGACATTTTCCGGACTCCCTACAGCAGCCCCGACGGGCTCGATGTCAGCGGTGTCGAATTGTGCGCCAGCGCACTGGCCAACCTCCTCGACGGCTCGGCACTGCAGCGCCCCCCGGACAGCCTGCTACTCGCAGCCCTGCTCGCCTGGAGCGCCATGCTCGCAGCCCTGTGGCACTTCATCGGAACGGCCCGGGCGCTGGCCATTAGCGCGGCCCTGGGCCTGGCGTGGGTCGGTATGGCCGGATGGTGCTTCGCCCACCACCACGTATGGCTGCCCGTGATCCTGCCGGGGGTGCTCGCCCCTCTCACCACCACCGCCTTCGGTCTGTTCAGCCATGGTCGCGCCGCCCGGCAGCGCGAACGCGACCTGCAGAAGGCCCTTGATCTGGGCCTCAGCCGCAAAGGGAGCGAGAAGCTCGTCGCCTTGCTCCGCGATCATGATGGCGGACGCAGTATCCACGGGGTATGCCTGTGCAGCGACATCGAGGCCTATACCAGCCTCACCGAAAACCTCAGCCCAGCAGAGACCCGGGAAACCCTGAACCGCTACTTCTCCCGCCTCCTGCCGGTGGTCGAAGCCCACGGTGGTCACGTGATGGACATCGTGGGCGACTCCATCATGTGTCTCTGGCTGGCCGACGACTCGGCGGACGACGCCTGCCGCAAAGCCTGCGATGCCGCCCTTGCGCTACATGGCCTGATGAACGAAGCGCCACCCGGTGACAAGACCGCGCTTCCAACGCGTTTCGGCCTTCACTACGGGCCAGTGTTTCTCGGCGAAGTCGGTGCCGATGCGCGACGGGAACTGCGGGTTGTCGGAGATATCGTCAATACCAGCAGTCGCATCCAGAGCGTCAATAAGATCCTCCACACCCGCATCCTGGTGTCCGGAGCGGTGCTGGAGCAGCTCTCGCCCCCACTTGGAGACGACGATGCGCGACTGCTCGGCTCCTTTGTATTGGCGGGCAAGCGCCAGGCCATCGATCTGCATGAAATCAGGTCTTCACCCCTGCCACAAGATGCCCGCGAGGCCTTTGAGATCGCCCGTAGCGCCTACGCCAGGGGAGCACTCGACCTGGCCCGCCTGCACCTGCGCATTCTCCTTGCCACCTGTCCGGAGGACGGCCCCGGGCGATTCTACGTGGAACGCTGCCAGGCTCGCCTGACTGGCAGAGACTTCCCCGACAGCAGTGGGTGCATCGTGCTCGATAGCAAGTGAGTGAATCAGGGATAAATGCAAACTGCACACGAGATACTGCAAGTCACATCCTTTTGCAGTTAATATCACCCACAAATTCAGCCGTTTGCCATTTTAGGTCTTCAGGATCGGTACTCCGTCGATGCAGTCCCATGCCCGGCCTCCGCAGAAGTTCGCGCTGCGGCCCCTCTATCTCGGTCTAAGCCTCACCTTTTCCGGCCTGTCCGCCGTCTCCTTCGGCGCCCTTGCCTGCGACCCACCCGCCGGACACCTCGCCGCCACCGAGGGCCGCATCGAAGTGCGTGCCGCCGGGGAGGGCCAGTGGCGGATCGCCACACCACGCCAACCCCTGTGCCCCGGCGACCAGGTCGCCGTGCGCGGCCCCGGCCGGGCCGCCGTCGTGCTGGCACAGAACGTACTGGTGCGCCTCGACCACAACACCACCCTGACCCTGCCCGGCTCGACCGCCACTGGAGAGCTCAAGCTGCCACAGGGCGTAGTCCACGTCATCAGCCGCTTCAGCCGGCGTTTCGGAATCATCACACCCTTTGTCAATGCCTTCGTGGACGGCACCGAGTTCACCGTTACCAGCGACGATAGTCGGGCCCAGGTAGTGGTCGCCGAAGGTCGCGTGCGCACCGGCAACAGCGCTGGCGAGCTACGCATCGAAGCCGGCCAGGCCATTGAGGCCCGTGCCGGCAGTGCCCCTGCAGGGATAACCGTGCGCCCCCTTGACGCCGTCGCCTGGGCCATCCATTACCCCCAGGTCCAGCACCTACGGCCGGTCGAGCTGGCCACCTACCCCGAAGCCACGCGTCAGGCCCTCGCCGCCGCCCAGGGCGAACTGGCCGCAGGCCGGGCGCGCAATGCGCTTGACCGCCTCGCCCCCCTCGCCGAGGTGGACAGCACGCCCGCCCTGGCCGCCTTGAAGGCCGGCGTGCTGCTGGGTCTGGGCCAAGTCGATGCTGCCAGCGCCCTGCTTGCCCGCTTTGCCCCGGGCACCCACCCGGCCCTCGACGCCACCGCGACCGTGATCCGCGTGGCCCGCAACGATCCCGCCGCCCTGGAAACCGCCCGCCAGAACGTCGAACGCAACCCCGACGCCCCGGCGGCCCAACTCGCCTACAGCTACGCCCTTCAGGCCGCCCGGCAGCTCCCTGCCGCCCTCGAAGCCGCCCGCCGAGCCGCCTCCCTGAGCCCCGACGCGCCCCTCGCCCACGCCCGCCAGGCCGAGTTGGAAC
>NZ_JAFLDT010000053.1 GCF_017302315.1 Zoogloea sp. | reverse complement strand
GCCCGCGTGCGCAGGTGCGCCGCCGCCCGGGCGTTGGTGGCCTCAAGGCGGTCGGCCTCGAAGGCCACGAAGGCATAGGCGTATTGGGTGAAGCCGCCCGCTACGGCACCGGCCAGGGGCAGGTGGCCGGGCTGCTCCCGGAGCACCGACTCGGACAGCTTGAGGTAGAAGGGGGCGGCATCCCGTGCCAGATCGGGATCGTCCTCGGCGGACTGCCCCTGGCTGGCCAGGCTGTTGGCCAGCTCGTCCAGTACGAGCTGGCGGGGGGTACAGGCACAAAGGCCCAGGGCCAGCAAGGGCAGGAGCACGATGCGGGCAAGGACACGGAATGGGTGGAGACGGAGGGCAGGAGGAGCTTCGGGGGATGCCATGGCAGAAGCAGGCCCCGCGGATGGGGCGTAGGGGGGACAGGATGGCGCGGAAGATAGCGGTTGAATGTTTCCGCCCGGTGACGGTGGCCCCGGTTTGGGGCTCAAGCTCGCGATGGCCGGGCCGTGAACCGTTATCGATACGCCAACTGACTGCTTAGGAACCCACGCCACGCCATGAACTCACCAGAGAACCCAGTCGTATTCGGTACCGAAGACCTGCTGATCAGCCTGTGCAACTCGGTGAGCAAGGTTCTCACCGCGGCGTCCGGGAGCCAGATCCATTTTTCCGCCATGGTCCAGCGCATCACCAAGACCTGCCTAAAGCCGGATATTGGCTGCTTTGTGCTCTTTGACGGCGGTTTCTCGGGCCTCGTGATCATCAACTTCTCGTCTCTTGCCGCCATGGAGCTCTACGAGCGCTACATGCTGAACATGGGCATGGCCAGGGAGGATCTGGCGAGCAGTCACACCACCGACGAGGTGGGCAACGTGATGGGTGAGCTGATGAATCAGATCGTCGGCGACTTTACCGGCAAGGTACGGCGCGAGTTGCAGACCCATATCACCCAGAATCAGCCGAAGATGCTGGTGCTCAACAAGCAGGTCATGCTGAGTGTGGATACCCATCTGGATCAACCCGAGGCTCGCCGGGTGACCTTCTATACCGGTGGCGGCAACATCTTCTACCTGGAGCTGGCGGTGGATCGCACCGAGTTCATCAAGCTCTACGACTTCGATGCCCAGGAGGCCCAGGACCCCGACGCCCTCTTCGATCAGGCCGGGCGGGGGCAGGCCGACGCCGCGCCGCCCATGGCGTCGGCTACGGGGAACGATACCGACGACCTCCTCAATTCCCTGGGCATGTGATCGCCCTGCGCCCCGGGAGCGGGGCGTTCAGGGCTGGCGTGCCATGCGGCGCACGGCCGCGGCGGCATCCACCTCACCATCGCTGCTGAAGGCTTCCACGTTGTTCTCGATCCGCTCCGGGTCATAGAGATAATTCACCATGATGCCCAGGGACTGGTCGAAACCCTTGGGCGAGGTGTCGGCCAGCCAGTTCAGCCTCTCCACCCGGGCGCCATTGCCCAGGTGGAAGCGGGCCACGGGGTCGACCGGCTTGCCGTCGCGGCGGGCGTTGAGCAGATAGTGGGCGGCCAGCCGCAGCAGCGGGTCGCGCAAGGCCCGGGCGAGGGCCTTGTCGGTGGCCCAGCGACCATCGCCGGGCAGGCGTGTCCATACACTCTCCACGTCGCCCTCAATGCCTGCGGCCACCAGCCGCTTGCGGTCGGACTCGGTGAAAACAGCGGCGGCGTCGGCCGGATTGCGCCGCACCCATGACATCAGGCCGGGAATCGGTGACAGGGTGGAGAAGGTCTTCAGTTTGGGGAAGTCCCGCTGGAGATCTTCCACCACCCGCTTGAGCAGGAAGTTGCCGAAGGACACTCCGCGCAGCCCGTCCTGGGTGGCGCTGATGGAATAGAAGATCGCCGTGGTGGCGCGGTTGGCATCGGCCAGCGGGGCGTTGATGTCGAGCAGCTTCTGCACGTCGTCGGCCAGGGCGTCCACCAGGGCCACCTGCACGAAAATCAAAGGCTCCAGGGGCATGCGTGGATGGAAGAAGGCGTAGCACCGGCGATCCGAGTCGAGGCGGTTCTTCAGGTCGTCCCAGGAACGGATCTCGTGCACGGCCTCGTACTGGACGAGTTTTTCCAGCAGGGCCGCGGGGGATTGCCAGGTGATGCGCTGAAGTTCCAGGAAGCCCACGTCGAACCACGCCGACAGGCGGTTTTCCAGCTCCCGGTCGAGGGGCTTGAGCAGGGGCTCGTCGGGCAGGTAGCGGAGCAGGTCGGCGCGCATGTCCACCAGGAATTTGACACCCTGGGGGATGGCGTTGAACTGGGTCAGGATGCGCAGCCGGCGCGAGCGCATGGCGCCACGCAGGTGGGCCTCCGCATCCCACTGGCCAGCGCTGCCCACCGCAGCCTGATAGGCCTCGTGGGCCTTGGCCACCCGGGCCGGGTCGGGTCCGAACTCCAGGGCGATCATCAGTAGAAAGCGCTGCCGGCCGTTGTCGTTGAGGCGCAGGTAGGCTTCGGCGAGGCGTGCGGCGCGCTGGCGGGTGGATACCTCGCCGCCGCGGCTTTCGGCACATTCCTGGAGCTGTTGGCGAAGGCGCGCGATATCCCTTTCGGACGCGTCCCGGGGGCGCTGGCCGGCACTGACCAGCGCACGTACTTTCGACAGGCTTCGGGCAAGGAGGTCGGTGGCAGACATGGGATTGACTCCTGTACGGGGCTCAAGCCTTGATCATAAAGATGCCCGAACCGATTGCAGAGGCCCCAACGTGAAACTGTGCGGCTCGGCGTGATCCGTTCCGCGAACAGGACAACATCCTGCTGGGTTGCGTTGACGCCGATGGCGCGTGTCAGGCGCCGGGGATTCGACCACTTGCTGGAATGATTGTTGTATTTGCGCAACACGAAGTCTCTGTTGGTACTCGATGGATGTCGAAAAGCATACTTTTAAGTTATTGATAAGAAAATGATTTGTCGCTTTTTTGGGTGTCTCAAAAGGGTTGCGTTGTCACAACGGTGCAACGAACCTGCAACCTGCTCTCTGTAGGTTTCGGCCTGCCTGAATCGACTGCAACGTATTACCTCGTGTGGATTCCCAATGCGGGCAGCGGTTCAAACAGGTGAAATTGGTCGGCCCCGCAGCAGCGGCGCGTGCCAGTCCTCAATCACAAGGAGTAACACATGCAAAAGAAAATGATCGCTCTGGCTGTTGCCGGCCTTGCTTCCACGGGCGCCTTCGCTCAGGCCAACGTGACCGTCTACGGCGTTGCCGACGCCTCCTTCGATGTGGTTCGCATCAGCGGTGATGCCAACAACGAGCTGGGCAACACCACCCGCGTGTCCACCAACTCCTCCCTGCTGGGCTTCAAGGGCGCCGAGAGCCTGGGCAACGGCCTGACCGCCGTGTTCCAGTTCGAAAGCTCTGTCGGCTTTGACAACACCGGCTCCCTCGGTGCCACCCGTGACAGCTACGTCGGCCTGGCCGGTGGCTTCGGTACCGTGGTGCTGGGCAACCTCACCGGCCCGACCCGTGCCCTGGGCAGCGCTGTGGACGTGAATGCCGGCGCCACCGGCATCGGTGCCAACACCGCCCTGATCGGCAAGCTGGGCAATAACCTGCTCGGCACCACCGATACCAGCGGCAACTACGCTGGCGGCTCCACCTGCGCCCGCAACTCCACCTGCGCGTCGATCTTCGATACCCGCTGGAAGAATGCCATTGCCTACGTCTCGCCCAGCTTCGGCGGCCTGAACGCCACCGTGGCCTATGTGGCTAACGAGAACAAGGCGCTGAACGGTCTGGCCGCTGCCAACACCACCGGCTACGACGTGGGCGTGAAGTACGCCAACGGCCCGGCCATGGCTGCCGTGACCTACAACGCCGTGTCCGTCGGCAACGCTGCCGACCTGAAGGTGAGCGACCTGCGCATCGGTGGTAGCTTCAACTTCGGTATGGCTTCTGTGCGTGCCCTGTTCGATCTGGCCCGTGCCGACAACTTCGGCGGCAACAAGGTTACCCAGGCCGTCTATGGCCTTGGCGCCACCTTCAACGTGACCCCGGCCTCCAAGCTGCTGGGTCAGGTGTACGTTGCCCGTGACCTGAAGGTCAATGGCTCCAGCTCCGACGACACCGGCGCCAAGTTGTTCGAAATCGGCGTCGAGCACAGCCTGTCCAAGCGCACCATGCTGAAGGCCACCTACGCCATGGTCAACAACGACAAGGCTGCCACCTACGACTTCGGCATCAACGCTGCCGGCATCCGCACCGGCTCCCTGCCGGGCGGCGCCAACGCCGTCGGCGGTACCGTTTCCGGCTTGTCCTTCGGTCTGCGTCACACCTTCTGATCCGGTTCCTTCCGGGTTTGAAAAGCGGGCACCTTCGGGTGCCCGTTTTCTTTGGGTGCCCCGGGGCTTTCCGAACGTCAATGTCGGCGAATGGCGGGAAAGGCGCTCGGGCGAGAGTGGTCGGGCGTCGGGGTTGTGAGGCGGTAGTGCAACATAAAGTTCACACGTTTCATTCCATTATTCGATAATAATGGAAGTATGGAAACATTAAACGCCGCCGAACTGCTTGCCGCGCTTGGTCATGAGTCCCGCTTAAGTGTCTTCCGCCTGCTGGTGGAGGCCGGTCCCGACGGGCTTGTCGCCAGCACGATCGGGGAGAAGCTGGGCTTGCCCGCGCCGACCCTGTCGTTCCACCTCGCTCATCTGAGCCGGGTCGGGTTGATTCGGGGGCAGAAAGAGAGCCGCTTCATCCGCTATTGCGCCGAGTACGCAACCATGGACGAGCTCATTGCCTTCCTCACCAGCAATTGCTGTCAAGGCAAAGCCTGCTTGCCAAAGACCGCAGCTTGCGACACCACCGCGAAGCGCCGCACGCTCGCGGAAGACACTTCTTCAACAAAGGAGCCATCGTGACTGATCGAACCCTGAACGTCCTCTTTCTTTGCACCGGTAACTCTGCTCGCAGCATTCTCGCGGAATCCATCCTCAATGCCGCGAGCAAGGGGCGTTTTACGGCGCACAGCGCGGGAAGTCATCCGGCTGGCAAGGTCAATCCATTCGTCCTGGAGTGGATCGAGAAGCAAGGTTTGCCCACGGAGGGGCTGCGCAGCAAGAGCTGGGACGAGTTTGCGGCACCGGGCGCTCCTAAGCTCGATTTTGTGATTACGGTCTGTGACAACGCTGCCGGCGAAGTGTGTCCGGTGTGGCCGGGGCAACCCATGACCGCCCACTGGGGCATTGAGGATCCGGTCGCCGCCGAGGGCGGCGAAGACGCCTTGCGACACGCGGTGTCGATGGCTGCGCTGATGTTGAATCGGCGTATCGCACTGTTTACGAGTCTGCCGCTCGACAAGCTCGATGCCCTGTCCCTGCAGCATGAACTGAGTGCCATCGGAAGACTTGGCAACACGGGTGAATGACCCGCCATTGCGAGAAAAGAAACATGTCCCGACTTAAGACTGTCCTGGTGCTATGCACTGGTAACTCCTGCCGTTCCCAGATGGGTGAGGCCATACTCAATCACGATCTCGCCGGTCTCGTTCGGGCGATATCCGCCGGCACCGAGCCCCAGCCCAAGGTCGCCGATGGCGCCATTGAGGCGCTTCAGCTCGCGGGCCTGCCCACCGATGGCCTGCACCCAAAGACGGTCGAAGCGGTCATGGACCAGGAGATCGATCTGGTGTTCAGCGTCTGCGACAACGCGCGGGAAACCTGTCCCATCTTTCCACGCCCGGTGCCGCGTATCCACGTGGGCTTCCACGATCCCCACGGTGAGCCGCTTGAGCGCTTCATCACTGTCCGGGACGACATCCGCGCCCGCCTGGTGCCGGCTGTCCGCAACGCGCTTGGCTTGTGAGGCAATTGCATGTCTTCCCAATGTGAAACAACTGCCAAGCGGGCTGCTGGGGCGCCAATGAGTGTCTTCGAGCGCTACCTGACGGTATGGGTCTTCCTGTGTATCGTGGTGGGCATCGGTCTGGGCCAGTTCGCGCCCGGCGTGTTCCAGCGCATCGGCCGACTCGAGGTGGCCCAGGTCAATCTGCCGGTGGGGCTGCTGATCTGGGTAATGATCATCCCGATGCTGGTCAAGGTGGATTTCGGCGCGCTGCACACGATCAAGCAGCACGTCCGCGGTATCGGCGTGACCCTCTTCGTAAACTGGCTGGTGAAGCCCTTCTCGATGGCTTTCCTGGGCTGGCTGTTCATCCGTCACCTGTTCGCCCCCCTGCTGCCGGCCGATCAACTGGACAGCTACGTGGCCGGGCTCATTCTTCTCGCAGCGGCACCGTGCACGGCCATGGTTTTCGTCTGGAGCAAGCTGACCGACGGAGACCCCTTGTTCACCCTGTCCCAGGTGGCCTTGAACGACACGATCATGGTTTTCGCTTTTGCACCTCTGGTGGGCTTGCTGCTGGGCATATCCGCCATCACCGTGCCCTGGGATACCCTGCTCACGTCGGTGGTGCTCTACATCGTGATTCCCGTGGCCCTTGCACAGGTATGGCGCAAGGCCTTGCTCGCCAGGGGGCAGGCGGTTTTCGATGCGACCATGGAGCGGATTGGTCCCTGGTCCATCTCGGCCCTGTTGGCCACGCTGGTGCTGCTCTTCGCATTCCAGGGCAAGGCCATCCTGGCGCAACCCTTGGTTATCGCACTCCTGGCGGTCCCCATCCTGATCCAGGTTTTCTTCAACTCGGCCCTCGCGTACTGGCTCAATCGCGCCGTGGGAGAGACGCACCGCGTGGCCTGTCCGTCGGCGCTGATTGGCGCGTCCAACTTCTTTGAGCTTGCCGTGGCGGCGGCAATCAGTCTTTTCGGTTTTGAATCAGGCGCAGCGCTGGCCACCGTGGTGGGTGTTCTCATAGAGGTGCCGGTGATGCTGCTGGTGGTGAAGGTCGTCAATGCGTCCAAGGGCTGGTACGAAGCCCGCTGAAACTTTTTGAAGGAACCAGCATGAAGAAGCTCGAAGTGTTTGATCCGGCCATGTGCTGTTCTACCGGCGTGTGCGGTGTGGACGTGGACCCCATACTGGCCCGGTTTGCTGCCGACCTGAAGTGGGTGGAGGCGCATGGTGTGAGCGTGAGCCGCTACAACCTCGGCCAGGAGCCCCAAGCCTTTGCCGCCAACCCGTCCGTGGTCAAGGAAATGGAAGCCGGCATCGACCGGCTGCCCGTGGTGGTGGTGGACGGCCACATCGTGTCCACCGGCATGTATCCAACGCGCGAGCAACTGGTGCAGAAGCTGGGCATCGCACTCACGACCGAGGAGACGCAGCGGGTCAGGATCAGCGCGGCGGGCGGCTGTTGCGACCCGAAGTCCGGTTGTTGCTGATTCGGGGACACAGATCATGGCCCTGCCTCACATAGAAACGCGATATCTGTTCTTTACCGGGAAGGGGGGTGTCGGCAAGACATCCCTGTCCTGTGCAACCGGTATGGCGCTGGCAGAAGCTGGCAAACGGGTTCTGATCGTGAGCACCGACCCGGCCTCCAATCTGGATGAGGTGTTGGGTGTGCCCCTGGGGCGGGCGCCGACCGCCGTCCCCGATGCGCCCAACTTGTGTGCCCTCAACATCGATCCGGAGGCGGCGGCCCATGCCTACCGCGAGCGGATGGTCGCGCCGTACCGCGGCATTCTGCCCGCAGCCGCCATCCAGAGCATGGAAGAGCAATTCTCGGGCGCGTGTACGGTGGAGATTGCCGCGTTTGACGAGTTCTCCAAACTACTCGGCGACCCGACAGCGACGGCGGAGTTCGATCACGTCATCTTCGACACGGCGCCTACCGGCCACACGCTGCGCCTGCTCACGCTGCCGTCCGCGTGGGGGGAGTTCATTTCCTCATCCACCGGCGGTGCATCCTGCCTTGGTCCCTTGGCGGGCCTCGAGAAGCAGAAATCGCTGTATGCCGCAACAGTGGCGCGCCTGTCGAGCCCGGCGGAAACGACGGTGATCCTGGTCAGCCGGCCGGAAGCCGCCTCCCTGCGGGAAGCCGAACGCACGCGGGGGGAACTGGCGGAGCTGGGCATCCACAATCAGATGCTGGCCGTCAACGGGCTCTTTGCCGTGGCGCAAAGCGAGGATGCCATCGCCGCGGCCATGTCGCGTCGTGCCGCCGATGCCCTGGCGCAGATGCCGGTTGCGCTTGCCGGGCTGTCCCGCTGCACAATTCCCTTCCTGCCGAGGGGCACGGTGGGCCTGGACGCGCTGCGTCTGATGGCGCATCCCGACACTTCTGCGCCCGCCCCGTTGGAAGGCATGCCGTCCATACCCTTGCCGCCAGGGTTGGCCGGGTTGGTGGATGAGATGGCCTGCATCGGCCACGGTGTCGTGATGACCATGGGGAAAGGCGGTGTCGGCAAGACCGTGGTCGCCGCGGCGATTGCCGTGGCCCTCGCCGAGCGTGGCGGCAAGGTTGTGCTGTCCACGACCGATCCGGCTGCCCACGTAGCCGCGACGCTGGATGGCGCCATCCCGGGCCTTTCCGTCACCCGCATCGATCCCCGTCGGGAAGTGGCGGACTATACGGCGGAAGTTCTCGCCAAGGCAGGCAAGAGCCTTGATTCGGGCGCCCTGGCGATGCTGGAGGAAGACCTGCGGTCCCCCTGTACCGAGGAGATTGCGGTGTTTCGTGCGTTTGCCCGCACGGTGGATGAAGGCAAGGATGGCTTCGTTGTTCTGGATACCGCGCCGACGGGCCATACCATCCTGCTGCTTGATGCGGCCGAGGCCTACCATCGGGAAGTCATGCGTACCCAGGGTGACATGCCGGAATCGGTTCGTCAGTTACTGCCACGCTTGCGCGATCCCGCATATACCCATGTCCTGATTGTGACGCTGCCCGAAGCCACGCCGGTGCATGAGGCGGAGCGCCTGCAGGGTGATCTGGGCAGGGCGGGGATCAAACCCTACGCCTGGGTCATCAACCAAGCCCTGCTCGCAAGTGGTACCACCGACCCCCTGCTGAGTCAGCGCGGGCGCTATGAGGTGCCGTTCATACGGCGGGTGGCCGACGACCTGGCAGGCCGCTGCGCACTGATTCCCTGGCTGGCCGAGGCGCCGATGGGCAAGGCGGGATTGGCGCAGTTGATTCGCTGAGCGTCTTCCGCGACGCTCAAGACCGCAGTTTGACCTGTCGCCTAACGGTCGCTGCGGTCTCCCCTGGCCGGGTCTGGATTCCCGATTTTTTTGGGGGGGCGCTGGCGGTGGAGGCCTGCCGTTGAACGACGCGGCCCGCACTTCGTTGCCACGGTAGCAGGGTGATCAATTAGCTTCATGGCATGGTCCTCCAGGGGTAAGATCCGCGCGTCAGCGAGTTTCGGCACAAACCATGGAGGACAGCATGAGCACGGAAACCGTATATCGCTTTTTTGTACGAGAGAAGTCTGAGGACGCACAACAAGCATCCTTGCGCCGTGTGTTTCTGACCCGGGGCTACCTGAGCGAGGCGCAGGCCGCCGAGCGATACGAGATCGTCGAGCGGGTCGAGCACACCGCCCGCAGCCGGGCTCTGGACGACGCCGACGTGATTGCCTGGACGAGCTGATCCCGTTTCGCAGGCGCCAGCCTTTCATTTCCGCCAGGGCGCCGGCCCTGTGCGCCGAGTGGCCCCGATCGGGGCCACTGTCGTTTTTCACTCAAGCACGCACACATCCCTTTTCCACCGCCGGCCCATGCTCAATCGCAGGCTTGACCGGAATGGTCCGTCTTGACCAAAAAAAACCCCCCACCGCAAGGTGGAGGGCTGAAGGGATGGCTGAGGATGAAACGTGGGACTGACTGAACCTCAGACGGCGATTTCGCCGCCGTTGCTGCGGGTGATGACCACAGTGGCCGAGCGCGGGCGCTTGGTGGAAGTGGCGTCTGTCTGGCTGGCGGGCCAGGCGCTGGTGGGGGAAGTCAGGCTGCCTTCTTCACCCGGGTGCTGGACGTTGATGAACAGCGTCTTGCGGTCGGGCGTCATGGCGACACCGGTGATTTCGCATTCCTTCGGGCCAACCAGGAAGCGGCGCACGGTGGCCTCGGTGGCGTTGGCGCCCTTGATGGTCGGGGTGCCACCGGCGGCGGTGACCGCGGAGCCATCGCCCACCTTGCCGGGGATGGCCGCGAGCAGCATGCAGTTGGTCACGTCGGTGTAGGCGCCATCGTCGGTTTCGATCCACAGCAGACCGTTCTGGTCGAACCACAGGCCGTCCGGGCTGGAGAAATCATTCACCGCGGTGAGGCCGGAAAGGTTCACATCTGCGGCGGCCGTGGCTTCGGCGCCGAACAGGTAGATATCCCAGGCGAAGGTGGTGGCAGCCGGGTCGCCACCGGTTTCGCGCCAGCGGATGATGTGGCCGTTGGGGTTGCCCTTCTGGGAGGTGGTGCCGCCCTTGATGTCTTCGTAGTAGCGCGGATTGGCGGTGTCCGGCTTGAGCTGGCTGCCGGTGGGGGTGGCAGTGGGGGAGACCCGGTTGCTGTTGTTGGTGAGTGTCATGTAGACCTCACCATTCATCGGATTCACTGCACCCCATTCCGGGCGGTCCATCTTGGTGGCGCCGATCACATCACCGGCAAGGCGGGCGTGGACGAGCACGTCGGCCTGGTCGGCGAAGGGATAGGTGGTGTTGCTGGCGGTCAGGCCATTCTTGCCATGGGTGAGTTCAACCCAGGTGCCGGAGCCGTCGCTGTTGAACTTGGCCACGTAAAGCGTGCCCTCGCTCATGTACTTGGCGCCGGCGGTGTGGCCCTTGCCCACGTCGGCGGCATCCCAGAGGGCCTTGGACACGAACTTGTAGATGTACTCGTTACGGGAGTCATCACCCATGTAGAACACCACGGGCTTGCCCGCGACGGCCTTGCAGGGCCAGCAGCCTTCGTGGGCAAAACGGCCCAGGCCGGTGTACTTCACCGGGGTCGAGCTCGGGTTGAAGGGGTCGATTTCGACGATCCAGCCAAAGGTGTTGAAGGTGTTGCGATAGTCCTCGGCGGCGCTGGCGCCGGTGACGGAGGCGCTCCAGCGCACGAAGAGGTCGTCGCTGCCGGCGGTATCCCAGAGGTAGGGGCTCTTGCGGCCATCGGTCATGCCGTAGCGATTCAGGCCGGTGATCTCCTTGGCAGTGCGTTTGGCATTGTCGCCGGTGGCGCGGCCGATCACGTTGGTGAAGTTCTCTTCACAGGTCAGGTAGGTGCCCCAGGGGGTGTAGCCATTGCCGCAGTTGTTGTTGGTGCCGCGGGTGGTGGTGCCGTCCGGAGAATACTTGGTCTGCAGCAGGGCGTTGCCGCGGGCCGGGCCGCTGAAGGCCATCGGCGTGGCGGAGGTGACGCGGCGGTTGAAGGCGGAGCCACGCACGACAGTCATGGCGTTGCCGGAGCTATTGCGCTTGATCTCGCTGATGCTGACGCCGTGGGCGTAGATTTCCTTCTCCACTTCGGAGGCCACGCGGGCGCTGCCGGCGGTGCGGCCGTTGGGGTGCAGGGCATTGGGGCCGACCACGTATTCGTGATTGACGCACAGCAGGCCGCGATCAGCGCGGGATGCACTGTAGGTGCCGGCATCGGAGAGGCCGAAGTAGTGCATGCCGTCGTGGCCATCACCGACGCGACGATTGTAGGACTCGGCGCTTTCGCTGCCATTGTTGGCCCAGCTTGCGTCGGTGAGGGTGAGGGGGTCGCCGAGGGCGTGAAGAATGCTCACCTCGTAGCCGGCGGGTACGGTGACCACGTCGTTCTTGTTCTTGGCGACGGCGTCGAAACTGAGCGCCAGCGCGTCATCCTTGTCGCTGCCGCTGCCGCCGCAAGCGCTCAGGCCGAGGCTGCTGAAAAGGGCAGTGGTGGATGCGGCGATGCCCCCTTTGAGGACACCGCGGCGGCTGAGGCGGGCGTCAATGATGTCCTGGATATGGGTATTGGCCGACGGATTGGTGCTTTCACCATCGTTGAGCGGGGAAATGGCGGGGGTCTGGCCGGGACGCAATGACATGAAGGTCTCCTGATTGAAGGGCTGGCGAGACCGCAATGGTGTGCAAAGCATGTGAAGGGATGATGACAGTGCATCGTCCGCGCCGCAGAGAACCGGGCGCCGTCCTGCAAAGGCTGCGAGACAATGGATGCTGCAGTGCACAGATTGTTGGCGTTCGAAGATGACTTGTCACAGTATCGTCACATTGGAAGGCTAGTCTCCGGTGCTGTGATGAAAGCGGCAAATCGCCTTGCATTGGCGCCGCAATCCGCTTTTGTCCTTACCCCAAGTCTCAGGAGAATTTCATGCTGAAAGCCGTTTCCCGCTCCCTTATTGCTACCGCCGGTGTCGTTATGGCGACGTCCGCTCTGGCTTCCGACATCACCGGTGCGGGTGCTTCCTTTCCTGCTCCGATCTATTCCAAGTGGGCCGATGCCTACCACAAGGCCACGGGCAGCAAGGTGAATTACCAGTCCATCGGTTCGAGCGGCGGTATCAAGCAGATCAACGCCAAGACGGTGGATTTCGGCGCCTCCGACATGCCCCTGACTCCCGAGCAGCTTGAGAAGGATGGTCTGCAGCAGTTCCCGACCGTGATCGGCGGCGTTGTGCCCGTTGTGAACGTTCCTGGCGTGAAGCCGGGCGAGCTGAAGCTCACGGGTGAGATTCTTGCCAATATTTACCTGGGCAAGATCAACAAGTGGAACGATCCCGCCCTGGTTGCTCTCAACCCCGGCCTGAACCTGCCCGCGACTGACATCGGCGTGGTGCGCCGCGCAGATGGCTCCGGTACCACCTTCATCTTCACCAACTACCTCTCCAAGGTCAGCGCCGAGTGGAAGGAGAAGGTCAAGGAAGGCTCCGCCGTGCAGTGGCCCCTGGGTCTGGGTGGCAAGGGCAACGAAGGTGTGTCCGCCTTCGTCCAGAAGCTGCCGGGCGCCATCGGCTATGTGGAGTACGCCTACGCCAAGCAGAACAAGCTGACCTTCGCGTCGATGAAGAACAAGGATGGCAACTTCGTGCTGCCCGATGACGAGAACTTCAAGGCCGCTGCCGCTGGCGCTGACTGGAGCAAGAGCGCCTTCTACGAAATCCTGACCGACAAGCCGGGCAAGAGCAGCTGGCCCATCACCGGTGCCACCTTCGTGCTGATGCACAAGGTGCAGGACAAGCCGGCCCAGGCCGCCGAGGCGCTGCAGTTCTTCGACTGGGCTTACAAGAATGGCTCCAAGCTCGCGTCTGATCTGGACTATGTTCCGATGCCCGATGTCACCGTCAAGCTGATCCGTGCCTCTTGGGCTGGCATGAAGGACGCGTCCGGCAAGGCAGTCTATACCGCCAAGTAATCTCTCGACGCGCCGCGTCAGGAACCTGAGGCCGACAGAGGCGACTCGTCGGCCTCACCCATGAACAAACGGATCGAATTTCATGAACACTGAGGCCATTGACATGAACAGTCGGCAGGCTGATACCGCACCGCCGATACGCAAGCCGGTGAGTCAGGTGGGAGCAAAGATCTTCGGCGGCATCTCCATGCTGTTTGCCGTGCTCGCGCTGATGCTGCTCGCTGGAATCATCGTGGCGCTGACGGTGGAGTCCTGGCCCAGCATCAAGGCCTTCGGGCCGGGCTTCATATTCTCGTCGGAATGGAATCCGCCTGCCGAACGATTCGGTGCGCTCATTCCCATCTACGGCACCATCGTGTCGTCCATCATCGCCCTGGTGATCGCCGTTCCGGTCAGCTTCGGGATTGCCCTGTTCCTCACCGAGCTTTCCCCCCTGTGGTTGCGCCGTCCGCTCGGCACGGCCGTGGAGTTGCTCGCTGCCGTGCCTTCGATTGTGTTCGGCATGTGGGGTCTTCTGGTGTTTGCGCCGATTTTCGGTGAGTACATCCAGCCCGCACTGGCTGCGACCCTCGGTCAGCTTCCCTTTATCGGCACGCTCTTCTCGGGCCCCACAATGGGCATTGGCCTGCTGTGTGCCGGGATCATTCTCGCCATCATGATCATCCCTTACATTGCGTCGGTGATGCGTGATGTGTTCGAAGTCACTCCGGCCATGCTCAAGGAGTCCGGCTACGGTCTGGGCTGTACGACTTGGGAAGTGATGTGGCGCATCGTCCTGCCCTACACCAAGAATGGTGTGGTGGGAGGCATCATGCTGGGCCTTGGCCGTGCGCTGGGTGAAACCATGGCTGTCACGTTCGTCATCGGCAACACCAACTTTCTTTCAACGGCCTCGCTGTTTGCTCCTGGCAACAGTATCACCTCGGCACTCGCCAACGAATTCGCTGAAGCTGAGCGCGGGCTGCACACCTCAGCGCTGATGGAGCTCGGCCTGATCCTCTTCGTCATCACCCTGATTGTGCTGATCCTGTCGAAGCTGCTGCTGCTCCGCTTGTCCGCCAACGAAGGACGCTAATTCCATGGAACTCCTTGCCCGTCGAAAATTAACCAATCAGGTTGCCTTGACCCTGTCCCTGGCAGCCATGGTCTTCGGACTCTTCTGGCTTGCCTGGATCCTGGTGACTGTGCTCCAGTTGGGGATTGATGGCCTGTCCCTGTCGCTCTTCACGGAAATGACCCCGCCGCCCGGAGCTGAAAACGGTGGTCTGCTCAACGCCATCGTCGGCAGTCTGATCCTGGTTGGTCTCGGTACGCTGCTGGGTACGCCCATCGGCATCATGGCCGGTATCTACCTGGCCGAGTACGGTCGCTATACCTGGTTGGGTCGGGTGACCCGTTTCGTGAATGACCTTCTGCTGTCGGCACCCTCCATCGTCATCGGCTTGTTTGTCTATGCGGTCGTAGTCGCGACCACGGGCAAGTTCTCGGGGTGGTCGGGTGTCATTGCCCTGGCCCTGCTGGTGCTGCCCATCGTGATCCGGACCACCGAGAACATGTTGATGCTGGTTCCCGGGCCCTTGCGGGAAGCGGCTTTTGCCCTGGGCGCGCCCAAGCACATCGTGATCTACAAGGTTACGCTCCGTGCAGCCCGAAGCGGTGTCGTGACCGGCGTACTCCTGGCCGTTGCACGGATCGCCGGTGAGACTGCGCCGCTGCTCTTCACCGCGCTGTCCAATCAGTTCTGGAGCGTTGATCTCAACGAGCCGATGGCCAACCTTCCGGTTACGATCTTCAAGTTCGCCATGAGCCCCTTCGAGGACTGGCAGCGTCTGGCCTGGGCTGGTGTTCTGCTGATCACTCTGGGTGTCCTCGGACTCAACGTCATTGCCCGCGTGCTTTTCCGCGCTGAAAAACTCCATTAAACGAGCATCCCCATGCAAACTGCCACTCAATCCCATCAAGGTGTCATCACGGGTCAGGCGCAAGTCGCCTTCCGGAATTTCAACTTTTACTATGGCGAGTTCCTGGCGCTGAAGAACATCAACTTCGAGATGGAGAAGCAGAAGGTGACGGCCTTCATCGGGCCGTCCGGCTGCGGGAAGTCCACGCTGCTGCGCACCATCAACCGGATGTACGATCTTTACCCGAATCAGCGCGCCGAGGGTGAGATCCTCCTGAACAATCAGAATCTGCTTGACCCCAAGGTGGACGTGACTAGCCTTCGGGCGCGGGTCGGGATGGTGTTTCAGAAGCCCACGCCGTTTCCCATGTCCATTTTTGACAACATCGCCTTCGGCGTGGGGCTCCACGAGAAGTTGAGTCGTGCAGACATGGAAGAGCGGGTTCATTGGGCCCTGGTGAAGGCCGCCCTTTGGCCGGAGGTCAAGGACAAGCTCAACCAGAGCGGGATGAGTCTCTCGGGTGGTCAGCAGCAGCGTCTGTGCATTGCCCGTGGTATTGCCGTCAAGCCCGAGGTGCTCCTGCTGGACGAGCCGACGTCTGCGCTTGATCCGATCTCCACGTCGCGTATCGAGGAACTGGTGATCGAACTGAAGAACGATTTCACCATCGTGATCGTGACGCACAACATGCAACAGGCCGCCCGGATCTCGGATTACACCGCCTATATGTACCTTGGCGAGTTGATCGAGTACGGCGTGACTGACGAGTTGTTCCTGCGTCCCAAGAAGAAAGAAACCGAAGACTACATCACCGGCCGTTTCGGCTGACACCCGTCACCCGGAAGCCGCAGGGCTTCCGGGGCGGGCGGCGGATGCCTCGGGGGCATCGATCCGTTTCTGGATCGATGCCCTTTTTCCATTTCAAGCGGAGGCGTGGGGCAGGGCGCTGCCGGGGGGCGGAGAGGGGTGCCAAAAACGCAGACGGCGCCCGAAGGCGCCGTCTGTTGTTGCTACCGGATCGTGCCGATTACTTCTTCGGGGTGATCTTGGTGAAGGCCTGGAAGGCGTCGGCCGAAGCCTTGGTCATCTGCTCGTAGGCAGCACGGGCGGTGTCCATGGCAGCCTGGATGGAACCCAGGGCATTGTGGTCACCGATGGGCAGGCCCTTGAACAGCTTCTGGAAGGAGTCAACCACGTCCTGGCCGCCGCCGGTGAGTTGCTCCGTGACCATCTTGCCGACTTCGGCCTGGGTCTTGGAGGTGATCTCGGCGATTTCGCGGGCACAGGACAGCATCTTCTCGGTGGTGGCCTGGGCGTAAGCGGTGCGCAGGCTCAGGGCCTCGGCCGGATCCTTGACGCCGGAGAGCGCCTTGGCATTGGCCACGCCTTCTTCAAACAGGGACTTGGCGGTGCCCACCTGCAGTTCCATGATGCGCTGGGAGTTTTCGATAGAGAGCTGAGCGAGGCGCATGGCGGCCTCGAGGTTCTTTTTCTGGATCTCGTTGAATTGCTGTTCTTGCTTGGTCGCCATAGTTTTCTCCACACATTGTTGTTGAACAGTTAGAGACGCAGATCAATTCCCTCCCGCAGCCTCTTGCCAAAAACAATATCACACGCTCATGCACCGACAATGGGCGTTGCACAAAAAAATGGTGCTTTTGATAGATTATGTTGCACTGCAACAACAGATGTTGTTCCGACACCCGTCATTGGGGGTTCGAGATTCCCGCCCTGGCCTCTTCTGCCGAGTCGAAAATCCCCGGGGCGAGCTGACGGGCAGTCAGGGCGTTGCCGAGTTTTGCCCTCAGGAAGGTGTTGGTGGCGTAGCGGGTGACCTGGGTGTAGCGGCGTGCCATCAGCCCTTCGATCATATTGGCATAGAGCTCAATGAGGTCGTCCTGGATGTCGAAGCCGTGGTAGTTCACCACCGCGGGTACCTTGCGGCCGAGGGGCGCGAGGATGTCTTCGATGAGCGCGCGGATGTCTTCAATCTCGCTCGCCTTGCGCAGGCGCAGGTTTTCGAAGTCGATGAAGAAGATGTTTTGCATTGCATCGAAATGGAAGCGCGAGGCGAGGGGCGTCGTCACGATGGTGCCGCGCAGGCCCATGGGCTCATCCCGGAAGATGCGTGCATCCATTTCGCGTGGCGTGTCGCGAATGACGGGGGCGAAGCGCATGTGGGCAAGGATGTCCCGTTCGATGTCCACCCCCGGCGCCACCTCGATCAGCTCGACACCGTCGGAGGTCAGTTCGAACACACAGCGCTCGGTGACATACAGCACTGGCTGACGGCGGCGTAGCGCTTCCGGGCCACTGAAGGTGCGGTGTTCGACCTCCTGGACGAACTTCACTGCCTTGCCCTCGACAAGGATCTTCAGCTTGCCGTCGTCCAGGGCCACCTCCAGCCCGCCGGCGGTGAAGGTGCCGACGAAGACGACCTTCTTGGCGTTCTGGCTGATGTTGATGAAGCCGCCGGCGCCCGTGAGCTTGGGGCCAAACTTGGAGACGTTGAGGTTGCCCTGCATATCCGCCTGGGCGAGCCCCAGGAAGGCGATGTCGAGGCCGCCGCCGTCGTAGAAGTCGAACTGGCTGGGCTGGTCCACGATGGCTGCGGTATTGATAGCGGCACCGAAGTTCAGCCCGCCCTGGGGAATGCCACCGATCACGCCGGGCTCCGCGGTGAGGGTCATCAGGTCGATGACGCGCTCCTCGGCGGCTACCGCAGCAATCCCCTCCGGCATGCCAATGCCCAGATTCACCACCGCGTTGGGGGTGAGCTCCATGGCCGCACGGCGGGCGATGATCTTGCGCTCGCTCATCTTCATGGGTTCGAGGGAGCTCACCGGCACGCGGATCTCCCCGGAGAAGGCCGGGCTGTATTGTTCGAGGAAGGTCTGCATGTGCCACTCGGGCCTCTCGGCCACCACGATGCAATCCACCAGGATGCCGGGAATTTTCACCTGGCGCGGGTTGAGGGAGCCCGCCTCGGCGATGCGCTCGACCTGGGCGATGACAATACCGCCGCTGTTGCGCGCAGCCATGGCGATGGCCTGGCCTTCGAGGGTCAGGGCTTCCTTTTCCATGGTGATGTTGCCGTCGGGGTCGGCTGTAGTGCCGCGGATGATGCCGACGCTGATCGGGAAGGCCTTGTAGAAGAGGTACTCCTCGCCGTCGATTTCCATCACCCGCACCAGATCCTCGGTGGTGCGCGCATTCACCTTGCCGCCGCCGAAGCGGGGGTCGACGAAGGTGCCCAGGCCAACGCGGGTGAGGGTGCCTGGCTTGCCGGCGGCAATGTCCCGGTACAGGTGGGTGATGACCCCCTGGGGCAGGTTGTAGCCTTCGATGCGGTTCGCGACTGCCAGCTCCTGCAGGCGTGGCACCAGGCCCCAGTGTCCTCCGATCACACGCTTTACCAGCCCCTCGTGGCCCAGGTGGTTGAGGCCGCGGTCCTTGCCGTCGCCCTGGCCGGCGCCGTAGACGAGGGTCAGGCCCTCGGGCTGGCCCCGGCCGTGGGGGTCCTGTTCGCGGGTGTCGAGGAAGCGCTGTTCCAGCGCGATGGCGATGTTCTCGGGGAAACCGATGCCGACGAAACCGGTGGTGGCCACCGTGTCACCGGCGCGTATCAAGCGCACGGCGTCGGCTGCACTGACGATCTTTCCGGTGTTGCGGCCCTGGGGGCGCACGAACTGCTGGGTGTTGCGGGTCATGGCTTGCTCTCCTGTTGTGCCTCGCGCGAGCTTTCAACGATACCGAAAAGCCAGTTGGCCGTCATGGCGGCGAGGGAGGAGGCGGCGCTTTACTCCCCGTCGTTGATGATCCCCCGGCTCTTCAGGCGATACAGCATCTGCGGGCGGGTGATTCCGAGCAGGCGGGCCGCCGCCGCCACGTTGCCCTGGGCGCGCTCGATGGCGCGCTTGAGGAGCAGGGTCTCGATCTCGTCCAGGGAGACCTGGTCGCACTCGGCGTCCTCGTCGAGCAGCAGACTGTTGACGCCACGGCTGACCCGTTCCACTTCCCGCTCCTGGGTCAGGTCGGCGATAAAGGTGGACGGATCCACGGCGATGAGCTTGCCGTTCCGGTTGATGGCGAAGCGCTGCTCGGTAAAGCGCTCGCCGCTGGTGAACAGGTGCGGCGAGTCGATGGCGCCGTCTTCGGGGGCGAGGATCACGCCCCGCTCGATCACGTTCTCCATCTCCCGGATGTTGCCCGGCCAGTCGTAGGACAGCATGGCGTCCACCGCCCGCTGGGTGAAGCCGGTCTGGCGGCGCTCGTGGCGGGCGTTGAACTTGTTGAGGAAGTGATTCATCAGCAGGGGGATGTCTTCCCGCCGTTCGCGCAGGGGAATGATGCGTACCGGGAAGACGTTGAGACGGAAGAACAGGTCTTCGCGGAAACGCCCGGCCTTCACCTCGTCGCGCAGGTCCACGTTGGTGGCGGCGATCACCCGCACGTCCACCTTGCGGGTCTGGGAGTCGCCCAAGCGTTCGATCTCGCCCTCTTGCAGGGCGCGCAGCAGCTTGCCCTGGGCGCTGGCGGTGAGGGTGCCGATCTCGTCCAGAAACAGGGTGCCGCCGTTGGCCCGCTCGAAGCGGCCGAGGCGGCTCTGCAGGGCGCCGGTGAAGGCGCCGCGCTCAACCCCGAAGAGCTCCGACTCGATCAGCTGCTCCGGGATGGCTGCACAGTTGACCGCCACGAAGGGCTTGTCCGCCCGGCTGCCGAGGCGGTGCAGGGTGCGCGAGAACACCTCCTTGCCGACGCCGCTCTCTCCAAGAAAGAGCACCGTGGCCCGGGTCGGCGCAACCTTGCGCACCAGGTGCATCACCGCCTTGAAGCTCGGCGAGATGCCCACCGGCATGTCCGGCTGCGGGCTCTCGCCACGAGGCAGGATCAGCTCGCAGCTGGGGCGGGGGGCCAGGGGCTGACCACTGGGGCGCAGGGAGTCGGCCAGGATGAAGTGCAGATCCTGGGCCGCATCGGGGCCCCATTCGTCGACGGGCTTGCCGACGATGCGGCAGATCTGATGGCCCATGGACTGGCACTCCACCTCCCGGTACAGGATCTGACGTCCCATGAACTCGGTGGAGTATCCCGAGGCGTAGCCGATCTGCATCCAGCAGGCCGGCTCCGTACCGATGGAGAAGTGGCGGATGTGCTCCTCGTCTTCCACCGGGCTGGACCACAGGAACTCCCCGTAGTGGGTGCCCTCTTCCAAATCGCACTCCATGCGCACCGCCTGGGACATGCCGATGCCTTCGAGGCAGTGCATCTGGGGGCCCACCGCGAACATGTCCTGAATGGAGTACCGGGAGCGGATCTTGCGGGCCAGGCGGGCGTCGCTCACCCCGGCGTGGTAGCCCATCCGCGTCATGAAGCCGCGGGCCACATCCATGCCCAGGTTGTCGATCATCTCTTTGCGCAGCATGCCAAGGGCCGAGGCGTGGACCAGCAGCATGCGCTGGTCGTCCAGCCAGATCCGCCCGTCGTTGGTGGAAAAGTGCAGGCGTCCCATCAGGTCGGCCAGCTCGGGGAAGGGGACCCTGTCGTCCCCATCGTCCTTGTTGTCCTCCAGGGGGTCAGGGGAGAGGAGGGGACGGCGCTCGGCCGTGGCCCGGGGGGCGCGGCTGCCGGCCTTCATGGCCGGGCCTCGCGGGCGTGGTGTGTGCACGTTCTCGTCATGTCTCGTTCCATCTCTCTGGCGTCGTTGTTCCGGCTGCCGCACCTGGCTTGGCGCAGACAGTGAATGCAATGGTGCACTCGGTCCGCCGGATTGAATACACCCAATGAAGCATTTGGTTTGTTTATTGCTCGATAAGGTATTTTGTTGCATTGCAGCGAAATTCTATACAAATCTCGAGATAAATTCCGATTCCCGCATGAACACTGGCCTCGCGCACGGTCGGCATTTTCCGGCCCCGGGAGGTGGCACGCTTTCTGCTGAATGCCCTGCAAGCAGGCGGGAAATGCACCGGATGCGCCAGGGACTCCAGGGCGCTTCGCTTCTCCGCCGAAGGACACGGACCGCGCCCTCATCGGGGCCGGCCAGCAGAACGGAGACACCCGCCATGGGCCAGCAAATCAATCACCTCCCCGGTCCGCCCTAGCGCGGACCTTTGGCCGGCACCCCCGCCGGCCTCTTTTATTCCCTGCAGACCGATCTCCCGCTAGGCGCTCCTGCACCCGGCAAGGGCCCGGTCATGCCTGAAAGAAGTGTAAGCCACCGCCCCCGGGCACAACCCTTGAAACCTGACCTGAAAGAGGAGATGAGCGTGACCCAGATCCGCCAAGACCAGTGCAGCACTCTCGACAAGCTCGATGCGATGCTTGAAGAGGATCCCGTCAATCACACCTATCGCCTGGACCGGGCCGCGTTCACCGACGAGGAACTGTTCGAGCTGGAGATGAAGCACATCTTCGAGGGCAACTGGATCTACCTGGCCCACGAGAGCCAGATCCCGAAGGAGAACGACTACTTCACCGTGCACATGGGGCGTCAGCCGGTGATGATCACCCGGGACAAGACCGGTACCCTGCACGCCCACCTGAACACCTGCACCCACCGGGGCGCCCAGTTGGCGCGCCACAAGAAGGGCAACAAATCCAGCTTCACCTGCCCCTTCCATGGATGGACGTTCAGCAACGCCGGCAAGCTCCTCAAGGTCAAGGACCAGACCCCCGACGCCGGCTACCCGGAAGGCTTCAACTGCAAGGGCAGCCACGACCTGGTCAAGGTGGCCCGCTTCGAGAGCTACAAGGGCTTCCTGTTCGGCAGCCTCAACCCCGACGTGCTGCCCCTGAACGAGCACTTGGGCGAAGCCGCCAAGATCATCGACATGATCGTCGATCAGGCTCCCGACGGCATCGAGGTGCTGCGCGGTTCCGGCTCCTATGTGTTCGACGCCAACTGGAAGCTGCAGGCCGAGAACGGCGCCGACGGCTACCACGTGACCGCGGTGCACTGGAACTACGCCGCCACCCAGGGCCGCCGTACCGCCGACGGCAAGGTGGACACCATCAAGGCCATGAGCGCCGGCGGCTGGGCGCGCAAGGGCGGCGGCTTCTACTCCTTCAAGCACGGCCACATGCTGTTGTGGACCAACTGGGCCAACCCGGAAGACCGCCCCCTGTGGTCCAAGCGTGACGAATGGGTCGACAAGTTCGGCGAGGCCAAGGCCGACTGGATGCTGGGTAAGTCCCGCAACCTGTGCCTCTACCCCAACGTGTATCTGATGGACCAGTTCAGCTCCCAGATCCGCGTGCTGCGCCCCATCTCGGTGGACAAGACCGAGGCCACCATCTACTGCATCGCTCCCAAGGGCGAAGCCCCCGAAGCCCGTGCCCGCCGCCTGCGCCAGTACGAGGACTTCTTCAACGCCACCGGCATGGCCACCCCCGACGACCTGGAAGAGTTCCGCTCCTGCCAGCAGGGCTTCAACGCCCGCGCCGTCAAGTGGAACGACATGTGCCGCGGCGCCACCCACTGGGTCCAGGGCGCCGATGAGAACGCGAAGGTGATCGGCCTCGCGCCGGAGCTGAGCGGCCTCAAGACCGAAGACGAAGGCCTGTACGTGGTCCAGCACCAGTACTGGCTCGAAGCCATGAAAAAGGCCGCCGAGGCCGAACAGAAGGGAGCCCTGTGATGTTGTCCTACGAAGCCATTCAAACCTTCCTGTACCAGGAAGCCCGTGCCCTCGATGAACGCCGCTGGAACGACTGGCTGGCCTTCTACGCCGAGGATGTGGAGTTCTGGATGCCGTCCTGGGATGACGACGACACCCTGACCACCGACCCGAACAACGAAGTCTCGCTGATCTACTACGCCTGCAAGCAGGGCCTGGAAGACCGGGTCTTCCGCATCGAGACCGAGCGCTCCAGCGCCACCATCCCCGACACCCGCACCGGCCACGCCATCAGCAACGTGGAAGTGCTGTCCCGGGAGGAGGGCGAGATCCGCGTGCGCTTCAACTGGACCACCCACAGCTTCCGCTACGACGTCGTGGACACCTACTTCGGCACCTCCGAATACACCCTCGACGTGCGTGGCCCCCAGCCGCTGATCACGCGCAAGTACGTGGTCCTGAAGAACGACCACATCCATCACGTGCTGGATATCTACCACATCTGATGAGCCTGGCCCGCCCGCCGGGGCGGGCCGGACAGACCGCAAAAACAACAGAGGGGACAAGACCATGACCTACAACATCGCGCTGCAGTTTGAAGACGGGGTGACCCGCATGATTCCCTGCGAAGCCGACGAACTCGTGTCCGAAGCGGCCTTTCGGGCCAAGATCAACATTCCGCTGGACTGCCGCGACGGCGCCTGCGGCACCTGCAAGTGCCACTGCGAGAGCGGCACCTACACCCAGGGCGTGTATATCGACGACGCCCTGACCGAGGAAGAGGCCCGCCAGGGCTACCTCCTCACTTGCCAGACCCGCCCGCAGTCCGACTGCGTGATCCGGGTGCCGGCCTCGTCCGCCGCCTGCAAGACCGCCGTGGCCAGCCACACCGGCGTGCTCGGTGAGATCGACCGGGCCTCGGCGACCACCGTGTCCTTCAGCCTGACGGCTGACAAGCCCGTGTCCTTCCTGCCCGGCCAGTATGTGAACCTGACGGTGCCGGGCACCGCCGAGACCCGCGCCTACTCCTTCAGCTCCGCCCCCAACCAGGCCGGTCTGTCCTTCCTGATCCGCGATGTACCGGGTGGGCTGATGAGCAGCTTCATGCGCAACACCGCCCAGGCCGGCGACAGCATGCAATTTACCGGCCCCTACGGCAGCTTCTACCTGCGTCCCGTGGAAGGCCCGGTGCTGATGCTGGCCGGCGGCACCGGCCTGGCGCCATTCCTGTCGATGCTGCGCTGGCTGCAGACCCATCCGGTGAATCAGCCTATCCGCCTGGCCTATGGCGTCAACTGCAACGCCGACCTGGTCGAGCTGGCCACCCTGGAGGCCCTCAAGGCCGCGCTGCCCGACTTCGACTACTTCACCTGCGTGGTGGACCCGGCCAGCGGCCATCCGCGCCTGGGTTATGTCACCGACCACCTCTCCGCCGACGACCTGCACGGCGGCCAGGCCGACGTCTATGTGTGCGGCCCGCCGCCCATGGTCGAAGGCGTGCGCCGGTGGATGGCCGGCGTGGGCGTCGCGCCTGCCCATTTCTATTTCGAGAAGTTCTCCGCAGCCAGCGAAGGAGTCGCAGCATGAGCCGTTCCGAGCGTTTCAAGGGCAAGGCCGTCATCGTCACCGGTGCCGCCCAGGGTATCGGCCAGGGCGTGGCCGTGCAGGTGGCCGCCGAGGGTGGCCGGGTGCTGGCGGTGGACCGCTCGCCGCTGGTGGAGGAGGTGGTCGCCGGCATCGTCGCAGCCGGCGGCACTGCCTTCGCCATCCAGGCCGACCTGGAGACCTTTGCCGGCGCCAAGGCCGTGGCCGCAGAGGCCCTGGCCCGCTTTGGCCGCATTGATGTGCTGATCAACAACGTGGGCGGCACCATCTGGGCCAAGCCCTTCGAGCACTACGAGGAAGCCCAGATCGAAGCGGAGATCCGCCGCTCCCTGTTCCCCACCCTGTGGTGCTGCCGCGCCGTGCTGCCGGCCATGCTGGAACAGCAGCAGGGCGTGATCGTGAATGTCTCCTCCATCGCCACCCGCGGCGTGCATCGGGTGCCCTATTCGGCGGCCAAGGGCGGTATCAACGCGCTCACCGCGTCCATCGCCATGGAGCACAGCCGCAACGGCATCCGCATCAACGCTACCGCCCCGGGCGGCACCGAGGCGCCGCCCCGGCGCATCCCCCGCAACGCCGTGCCGCCCACCGCACAGGAGCAGGCCTGGTACCAGGGCGTCATCGACCAGACCCTCGACTCGAGCCTGATGCACCGCTACGGGACCATCGCCGAGCAGGTCGCCCCGATTCTCTTCTTCGCCTCCGACGAGTCCTCCTACATCACCGGCAGCGTGCTGCCGGTGGGTGGCGGCGACCTCGGCTGAACACCCCGGCAGCCCCCACAAATACAACGGAGACATTCATGAAAACCATCGACATCCATGACATGGCGGACCACGCCGGTTACAACCGCTTCCACTTCGGCGTGCTGTTCTGGTGTGCGCTAATCATCATTTTTGACGGCTATGACCTGGCCGTGGCCGGCATTGCCCTGCCTTCCATCATGAAGGAGATGGGCGTCTCGGCCACCAACGCCGGCTTCATGGTCAGCTCGGCCCTGTTCGGCATGATGTTCGGCGCCATCTTCCTCGGCACCCTGGCCGACCGCATCGGGCGCAAATGGACCATCGTCGTCTGCATCACCCTGTTCAGCCTGTTTACTGCCGCGGCGGGCATGACCTCCGATCCGGTGGCCTTCAGCGTCACCCGCTTCCTCGCCGGCCTGGGCATCGGCGGCGTGATGCCGGCGGTGGTGGCCCACATGACCGAGTATTCGCCACGGCGGATGCGCTCCACCCTGACCACGCTGATGTTCAGTGGCTACTCGGTGGGCGGCATGCTGGCAGCGGTGCTGGGCAAGGGGCTGATCGAGGCCCATGGCTGGCAGTCGGTGTTCCTGGCCGCAGCCACGCCGGTGGTGCTGATCCCGGTGATCCTCAAGGCCCTGCCCGAGTCCATGCCCTACCTGCTCAAGCGCGGCCGCATCGATGAGCTGAAGGCCATCCTCCAGTGCATCGACCCGTCCTACCAGCCGTCCGCCGATGACCACTTCGAGCTGCACGCCCACCACAAGGCCCACGGCGCCCCCATCGGCAAGCTGTTCCAGGAAGGGCGGGGCTTCTCCACGGCGATGTTCTGGGTGGCCTTCTTCATGTGCCTGTTCATGGTGTACGCCCTCAGCTCCTGGCTCACCAAGCTGATGGCCGCTGCCGGCTACAGCCTGGGCTCGGCCCTGACCTTCGTGCTGGTGCTCAACTTCGGGGCCATGATCGGTGCCATCGGTGGTGGCTGGCTGGCGGACCGCTTCCACATCAAGCATGTGCTGATCGGCTTCTACGCCACCGCCGCCGTATCCATCACCCTGCTGGGCTTCAAGGTGCCCACCGAGCTGCTGTTCCTGCTGGTGGGCCTGGCTGGCGCCACCACCATCGGCACCCAGATCCTCACCTACGCTTACGTGGGCCAGTTCTACCCGATGGCGGTGCGCTCCACCGGCATCGGCTGGGCTTCGGGAGTGGGGCGCAGCGGCGCCATCCTGGCCCCCATCGTCATCGGCACTCTGGTGGGCATGGCGCTCCCGCTGGAGCAGAACTTCATGGCCATCGCCATCCCGGCGGTCATCGCCACCGTGGCGGTGTCCCTCATCGACCACAAACGCTCCGCCTCGGCCATCGCCGTGACGAAGCAGGGCCAGGCCAAGGTCGCCGCCCAGAGCTGACCCCGGCCCACCCGTACCCCCAAAACAAGGAGAGATTCAAATGGCACTTACAGGAGTCCTGCGCCCCGGCCATGTGTCGCTGCGCGTCCTCGAACTGGAACCGGCCCTCAAGCACTACAAGGATGTGATGGGCCTCATCGAAACCGCCCGGGACGCGCAAGGCCGCGTCTACCTGAAGGCCTGGGACGAGCACGACCACCACAGCATCGTGCTGCGCGAAGCCGACTCCGCCGGCCTGGATTACATGGCCTGGAAGGTGGATTCGGACACCACCCTCCGGCGCCTCGCCGCCGATCTGGAAGCCTGCGGCCTGTGCGCCGACCTGGCCTGGATCCCGGCCGGCGAGCACCCGGGCACCGGCGAGCGCTTCCGCTTCACCGTCCCCACCGGCCACGTGATGGAGCTGTATGCCGACAAGAGCCGGCTTGGCAACAACTGCGGCACCGACGGCCCCGACATCAACCCCAACCCCTGGCCCGACGGCCTGGTGGGCATCTCCCCGTCGCGCTTCGACCACTGCCTGCTGTATGGCGACGATCTGGACGGCACGGTGAAGGTATTCACCGAGGTGCTGGGCTTCTACATCACCGAGAAGGTGGTGCTGAAGGACAAGCCGGACTTCATGATCGGCACCTTCCTGACCTGCTCCAACAAGGCCCACGACGTGGCCTTCATCCGCCAGCCGGTGAAGGGCAAGCTGCATCACGTGTCCTTCGAGCTGGGCAGCTGGGAGAAGGTGCTGCATGCCGGGGATGTGCTGTCCCGTACCCGCACCTCCATCGACCTGGGGCCGACCCGCCACGGGATCACCCGCGGCGAGACGATCTACTTCTTCGACCCCTCCGGCAACCGCAACGAGGTGTTCTCCGGCGGCTACATCGCCTACCCGGACAAGCCGGTGATCACCTGGTACGACGAGACCCTCGGCCCGGCGATCTTCTATCACGACCGTAAGCTCAATGAAGCCTTTCTGAGCGTCTTCACCTGACAGAAAATTCGATGAATAAAAATATCGAGATTTTAAAAAAATATCGCTAAAATAGAATTCATCCCAGCGGGCCGCCGATGTGCATGCCCGGGGCACGCATCGGCCGGCCGGCCGCCACCCTACACAGTGAGCACGACATGAAAGACTTCAAGAACTTCATCAACGGCGAATACGTCACCAACGTCAGTGGCAAGACCTACGAGAACCGCAACCCGGTGGACAACTCCCTGATCGGCCTGGTTTACGAGGCCGGCAAGCCCGAAGTGGATGCCGCCGTGGCTGCCGCCAAGGCGGCCCTGCACGGCCCCTGGGGCAAGCTCTCGGTGGTTGAACGCTGTGCCATGCTCGACGCCATCGTCGCCGAGATCAACCACCGCTTCGACGACTTCCTGCAGGCCGAGATCGCCGACACGGGCAAGCCCGCCCACCTGGCCTCGCACATCGACATTCCGCGGGGCGCGGCAAATTTCAAGATCTTCACCGACACCATCAAGAACGTCTCCACCGAGTCCTTCGAGATGCGCACCCCCGACGGCAAGACCGCCCGCAGCTACGGCGTGCGCACGCCGCGCGGCGTGATCGCCGTGATCAGCCCGTGGAACCTGCCCCTGCTGCTGATGACCTGGAAGGTCGGCCCGGCCCTGGCCTGCGGCAACACCGTGGTGGTCAAGCCCTCCGAAGTCACCCCGGCCACCGCCACCCTGCTGGGCGAGGTGATGAACAAGGTCGGCGTGCCCCCCGGCGTGTACAACGTGATCAACGGCTTCGGCGTGGATTCCGCCGGTGCCCTGCTGACTGCCCACCCGGACGTCAGCGGCATCACCTTCACCGGCGAGACCAAGACAGGCACCGCCATCATGAAGGCGGGTGCGGATGGCATCCGCCCGGTGTCCCTGGAACTGGGCGGCAAGAACGCCGCGGTGGTGTTTGCCGACTGTGACTTCGAGAACGCAGTGAACACCGTCACCCGCTCGGTCTTCGAGAACTGTGGCCAGGTCTGCCTGGGCACCGAGCGCGTCTACGTGGAGCGCCCGATCTTCGAGAAGTTCGTCAACGCCCTGAAAACCAAGGCAGAAGGCATGAAGCCCGGCCGCCCCTTCGACGAAGACACGAAGATCGGCCCCCTGGTCAGCAAGGTGCACCAGAAGAAGGTGCTCTCCTATTATCAGAAAGCCCGGGAGGAGGGCGCCACCATCGTCACCGGCGGCGGCGTGCCCGACATGCCGGACGATCTCAAGGATGGCTGCTGGGTCGAACCCACCATCTGGACCGGCCTGCCCGAAACCGCTTCGGTCGTGCGCGAGGAGATCTTTGGGCCGTGCTGCCACATCCAGCCCTTCGACACTGAAGAAGAAGCCGTGCGCATGGCCAATGACACCAAGTATGGCCTGGCCACCTCCATCTACACCCAGGACATCAGCCGCGCCAGCCGTGTCGCCGGCCAGATTGAAGTGGGTCTGTGCTGGGTCAACAGCTGGTTCCTGCGCGACCTGCGTACCCCCTTCGGTGGTTCCAAGCAGTCCGGTATCGGTCGCGAGGGGGGCCTGCACTCCCTCGAGTTCTACACCGAGCTGCGCAACGTGATGATCAAGTACTAAACTGCCGCCGGCCAGGCTCAGCCTGGCCCTTGTCCTTCATCCATGACAGCGGAGTGTCCGCCTGTCATGGGGTGGCAGCGACACTGTTCCTCCCGGCGCCCTCCCCAGGGCGCCCGCCGGCCCCGATCCCTCCCCCGGGGCCGGCACCCCACTTTGCCTAGATACGGAAGAACCATGGACCAGACTAAGATCGAACATTACGGCGACGAGCTGTACAACGCCCTCATCACCCGCAAGGCGGTGGCCCCGCTGACCGACCGGGAGCCCGACATCACCATCGAGGACGCCTACCGCATCCAGCTGCGCATGATCCAGCGCCGCGTCGACGCTGGCGAGACCATCATCGGCAAGAAGATCGGCGTGACCAGCAAGGTGGTCATGGACATGCTCAAGGTCAACCAGCCCGATTTCGGGCAGATGACCTCCGGCATGGTCTTCAGCGAAGGCGAAGCGATCCGCGTCGACAGCATGATCGCCCCCCGCGCCGAAGCCGAAGTCGCCTTCATCCTCAAGCGCGACCTGGAAGGCCCCGGTGTCACCCCGGCCGACGTGCTGCGCGCGACCGAGTGTGTCGTGCCCTGCTTCGAGATCGTCGACTCCCGCATCCAGGACTGGAAGATCAAGATCCAGGATACGGTGGCCGACAACGCCTCCTGTGGTGTGCTGACCCTCGGCGGTGTGCGCCGCAGCCCCCGCGACCTCGACCTGGCCCTGGCCGGCATGGTCCTCGAGAAGAACGGCGAGGTCATCAGCACCTCCACCGGCGCCGCCGTGCAGGGCTCCCCGGTGAATGCCGTGGCCTGGCTGGCCAACACCCTGGGCCGCCTGGGCATCGGCCTCAAGGCGGGCGAGG
>NZ_JAFLDT010000052.1 GCF_017302315.1 Zoogloea sp. | reverse complement strand
GAACTCGCCGATGCGCTGGCCAAACTGTTGGCGGTCGTGGACGTAGGGCACGACTTCGTCCATGCACGCGGCCATGATGCCCAGCGGGCCGCCGCACAGCACGGCGCGCTCGTAGTCGAGGCCGCTCATCAACACCTTGGTGCCGTTGCCCACGCCGCCCAGCACGTTCTCCTCGGGCACTTCGCAGTCGTCGAAGAACAGCGGATAGGTGTTGGAGCCGCGCATGCCGAGCTTGTCGAGGTGCGAGCCGTGCGTGAAGCCCTTGAAGCCCTTCTCGACGATGAACGCGGTCATGCCCTTGGCGCCGGCTTCGAGGTCGGTCTTGGCATACACCACCAGGGTGTCGGCGTCGCCGCCGTTGGTGATCCACATCTTGGCGCCATTGAGCACGTAGCGGTCACCCTTCTTGTCGGCGCGCAGCTTCATGCTCACCACGTCGGAGCCAGCGTTGGGCTCGCTCATGGCCAGGGCGCCCACGTGGTCGCCGGAGATCAGCTTGGGCAGGTATTTCTGCCTCTGGGCCTCGGTGCCGTTGCGGCGGATCTGGTTGACGCACAGGTTGGAGTGGGCGCCGTAGGACAGGCCGACTGACGCGGAGGCGCGGGAGACTTCTTCCAGAGCGATGATGTGCGCCAAGTAGCCCATGTTGGTACCCCCATATTCCTCGGGCGCAGTCATGCCGTGCAGGCCCAGGTCACCGAGCTTCTTCCACAGATCGGCGGGAAACTCGTTCACCCGGTCGATCTCGGCGGCACGGGGCGCGATCTCCTTGGCAGCGAAGGCCTGGATGGTGTCACGCAGGGCTTCAATGGTTTCGCCGAGGTTGAAATCGAGGCTGGGTACGTTCATGGTTTGTCTCCTCCGGAAGATGGGTATGGCGGGACCGGACCTGGCAGTCCCTGTCGACACGCGGCAGAGTACGTCGCCCGGCAGGGTGCCGGGCGCCATCGTGGTTGCAGATCGTGCCACGAGCACACGTCACAGACGATAAAATTTCGGGGCCATGGAAAATCCTGCTCCCGCCCCCCGCCCGCCCGGTCTATCCCGCGCTGCAACACCGATCGCCTTCATCGAGGCCATCCTCGCCGGATACCGCCGCTACGGTGCAGACCCGGCCAGCGCCCTGGCCCGCGCCGGCATCAGCCCGGCCCTGCTCGGACACCCCGAAGCACGGGTGACGGCCAGCCAGATGGAGATCATGTCGGGGGCGGCCATGCAGGAGCTCGACGACGAGGCCCTGGGCTGGTTCTCCCGGCGGCTGCCCTGGGGCAGCTACGGCATGCTGTGCCGGGCCTCCATCACCTCGCCCGATCTGGGGGTAGCCCTCAAGCGCTGGTGCCGCCACCACCGCCTTCTCACCGACGACATCGAGCTGCACCTGGTGGTCAGCGGCAGCGAGGCCCGTTTCACCCTCATCCCCGGCCGCGATCTGGGCGAGCTGCGCGAGTTCTGCCTGGTCACCCTGCTGCGCTATGTGCTGGGCTACGCCTGCTGGGCCATCGACTCACGCATCCCCCTGCAGGAGACCCGCTTCCCCTTCCCGCCGCCGCCCCACGCCGACACCTACCCCCTGCTCTTCCCCGGCCCGGTGCAGTTCAACACGGACGCGGCGGGGTTCAGCTTCGATGCCCGTTACCTGACGCTCCCCATCCGCCGCGATGAAGCCGCCCTGCGCGCCATGCTCCAGCGCGCCCTGCCCCTCACCGTGCTGCAGTACCGGCGCGACCGGCTGCTCGTCGAGGGCGTCCGCCACTTTCTGCGCAGCCCCGACAACCAGGGCGCCACCGCCGAAAGGGTCGCCGAACACCTCCATGTTTCCGTCCGTACCCTGCACCGGCAGCTCAAGGAAGAAGGCTCCTCACTGCAGCAGCTCAAGGACGACACCCGCCGCGACCATGCCATCGCCCTCCTCGACCGCAGCCGCAAGTCGATCAAGCAGATCTCGGCCCTGGTCGGCTTCGCCAACGAGAAGAGCTTTACTCGCGCCTTCCGCACCTGGACCGGCCTTCCACCCCAAGCCTGGCGGGAGAGGAACCACGCCCCCCACCCGGCCCCGGAAGGAATCACCCTGGCGACGGGGTCAGCCTGACGCCCAGGCATCATCCAACTGCAACTTTTCTGCAATCACGGAAGCCGACGGGCGCTGCTAAGGTTTGCCACGATAATCCACTCGTGGAGGCTTCCCCATGGTTTTCTTCGAACTCTTTTCCAACGCCCCCGACATCATCAAGGTCAACGCCGGTGCCGCCCTCTTTCGCGAAGGTGAAGACGGCGCCACCCTATATGTATTGACCATCGGCACCGCCGAAGTGGTGATAGGGAACCGGGTTGTGGAAACACTCCAGCCGGGCAACATCATTGGAGAAATGGCCCTGGTGGACGCGGCCCCCCGCGCAGCCAGCGTGATCGCCGTCACCGACTGCGAGTTCGTCGAGGTGGACGACAAACGCTTCAATTACCTCGTTCAGCAAACCCCGTTCTTTGCCCTCAAGGTCATGCGCGTCCTGTCCGAACGCCTGCGGACAACCTCCGCAATGCTGCCCATCATCGAGGACGTATGAACGGCGTGCTGCAGGTGTAAAGTCGCGCCACGCGAAAGCACTGGTCACGCACGCTTAAGGTTTGCCCCCACGCCAGGGGATGCCGTTAGGCTCGCCCTCGCGGCCGCCGGTATCGCCACGCCCCTCGCCCAGTTCCGCCGCGGGGGCCTCGCGCGTCGGGAACGATCCGCATTGCCGCCCCTGAACCCGGCTTGGCACCCTTTCACGCATTCATCGCCCCCCCATTCGGTTCGGTTCCGGCGTTCAAGTTAAGTGCATCACAGCCACCCGGGCAACCATCGGCTACCATGCCGGCTGTATACCGTTTGAATTTCCCCCCACGTCCTCCAGGAGCGTCCGTGCCCCTCTCTCCAATCCCGTTCCGGCATGCGGGTATCGCGGCCCTGCTCATCGCGATCACAATCAACTCGGTCCATGCCGCACCCGACGCAGACCCCGTCCTCACCCTCGCCGAAGGGCACCTGCGCCTTGAGGCTCGCCTGAGAAAGATGGGTATCGGTGCCGACAAACCTTTCTCCATGCCCGCCTCGATCGACACGGCGAGACAGATCAAGAAGTCCACGCAGGGCAGCGAACGCACGGCCCGCCCCGGACAGGTCGTTGGTCTGGTGATCCGCTTCCGCTCTCCCGACGTTCAAGCCCTGTCGGCCAGCAATGCCCCGCCGCCCGATGCCCTTGTCGCCCAGCTCAACAGCGTCGCAGGCGGCGAGCTGAGCTACCAACGTGCCATGTCCATGGGCTTTCATGTATTCCGCTTCGCCACGCCAAAGCCCCTGAACGAGGCCGGAGCCATCCTGGAACGGCTCCGCGCCCTGCCGGAAATCGAGCAGGTGACCGAAGATCTGCGCACCTCCCGCGACTTCACGCCCAATGACGCAGCCTTCCCCACACAATGGAACATGCAGTCGGTGTACACCTACGGTGGAGCCGCCAACCTCCCCTCCGCGTGGGCAATGACGACCGGGTCCGCCGGCACGGTGGTGGCCGTGATCGACACCGGCATCACCGCCCACCCCGAATTCCAGTCCCGCATCCTCCCGGGCTATGACTTCATTTCAGACCCAATAAACGCGAACGATGGCAACGGGCGGGATGCCGACCCCAGCGACCCGGGCGACTGGACGGCCAAGCACGAATGCGGTTTCGGCGAGCCTGCCTATACGTCCAGCTGGCACGGCACCCACGTGACCGGCATCATCGCCGCCGCGGGCAACAACTGGTCGGGTATGGCGGGCGTGAACTGGAAGACCCGCATTCTTCCGGTGCGGGTGCTGGGCAAGTGCGGCGGCAGCGTATCCGACATTATCGACGGCATGCTGTGGGCCGTCGGCCTGGAGGTACCCGGGGTTCCCACCAACCCCACCCCTGCCCAGGTGCTCAACCTGAGCCTGGGCGGCTGGAGCCCCAGCGGTTGCACATCGGCCTATGAAGAAGCCCTCAACCGGGTGCGGGCCACCGGCGCACTGGTGGTGGCCGCCGCAGGCAACGACGATAACGAATCCGCCTATGTGGTTCCCGCCGCCTGCGAAGGCGTGATGACCGTCGGCGCCGTCGACCACGACGGCTATCGGGCCAGTTACAGCAACTACAGCCTGGTAAATACGGTGAGCGTCTCCGCTCCCGGTGGAGACATCAGCTATTACGGTACCGACGGTTCAGGCATCTACTCGACGGTCAACTCGGGAACCAAAGGCCCCGTGGCCAGCAGCTACGCGTACTACCAGGGCACCAGCATGGCCGCACCCCATGTGTCGGGCATCGCCGCCCTGGCCCTGGCCCAGGATCCGCAGATCAGCCCGGAACTGCTCTATTACGCCATCTATCTGTCCAGTCACGATTTTCCTAGAGACTCCATCTGCAGCAGCTATGCCGAGACCTACCTCCTGTGCGGCGCCGGGATCGCCGATGCCTACCAGACCCTGTTGACAGTGATGGGTCTGCAGCCCTATCTGCTTGTCACCGAGTACTACAACGTGGACATCCGGCACTATTTCCGTACTGGCGCGCGCAGCGACTCCGCCTTCATCCTGGCAGGCAATGCCGGCAAGGGCTGGCGCGACACCTACGACTACTTCCTCGCCTGGCGGGATGGGTCCAGCGGCGCCCAGGCGGTGTGCCGCTTCTACGCCAAAGGTCCGAATTCCCACTTCTTCACCGCCGATGCCAAGGAGTGCGAAGACGTCAAGGGCTACCCGGGATGGGTATACGAAGGCATCGCCTACTACATGAAGGTTCCGAAAAACGGCGTCTGCCCCTCGGGTAGCGTGCCGGTCCACCGCCTCTACAACAACCGCTTCGTCTTCAACGATTCCAACCATCGTTTCACCACCGATAGGGACGTGGTCACCCGGATGACCCAGACCGGATGGATCTACGAGGGCGTCAAGATGTGCGGCGGCGGGGGCTGAACGGCGGCCCCGCTTTCAGGGTGACGGCGCCCGGCCGCGGCGGGCGTCCGGCGACAACCAGCGGAGCAGGAGCGCGAAGAAGGGCTCTGCAGCCACGGGCTTTCCGATATGGTCGTCCATACCGGCCTCGATGCAAGCCAGCCGGTCCTGCTCGAAGGCATTGGCCGTCAGGGCCACGATGGGCGTGCGCGGCCTGCCGGGGAGCGCACGTATCGCCCGCGCCGCCTCAAAACCATTCATCCGCGGCATCTGTAGATCCATCAGAATAAGGTCGTAGGTGGTCCGCTCTGCAAGCACCACGGCCTGGGCGCCATCCTCGGCCAGATCCACGGTCAGGCCTGCGATCCGCAGCAACTCACGGGACACCTCCTGATTGATCGGTTCGTCCTCCACCAGCAAGACCCGGGCCCCCGTACCTATCCTGCGCAACATGTCCTCCGCCACAGCCTCCCCCTCGGCGGACATGGCCGGGGAGTCCGCAAAAAGCAGGTGCGCGGTGAACCAGAATAGGCTCCCGGCCCCTGGCACACTCTCGACGCCGATGGTGCCTCCCATCAGTTGCGTCAGGCGCTTGCTGATGGCCAGCCCAAGCCCCGTGCCGCCATACTTCCGCGTTGTCGAATTGTCGGATTGCTCGAAGGCCAGAAACAGACGTTTCCGGTCCTCCGCGGGAATCCCGATCCCGGTATCGCGCACCTCGAAGCGCAACATCATGCTGCGCCCCTGATTCTCGGGGGGCAGAACCCGCACCGTGACGCCCCCCTTGTGGGTGAACTTGACCGCATTGCTGACAAGGTTGAGGAGTATCTGGCCGAGGCGCACCGGATCCCCCAAGAAGCGTTGCTCCGCAAGGCCCGGGGGAACGTCCACCGTCAGGCCGAGACCTTTCGCCGTGGCCGCCGGCGCCATCAAGCCTGTCAGGGTGTCAAGCACATCCCGCAGGGTGAAGCCCACGGACTCAAGGGTCAGGCGCTCGGCTTCGATCTTCGAGATGTCGAGGATGTCGTTGATCACCGCCAGCAGATGATCAGATGCCTGCTTCGCCTTCTGTAGCTGGTCCATCTGTTTCACATCCGTCGCGCGCCTCAGGGCCAGATCGGTCATCCCCATGATGCCATTCAGGGGCGTACGCAGTTCGTGGCTCATGTTGGCGAGGAAGGCGCTCTTGGCACGGCTCGCGCTTTCGGCCACCTCCTTGGCGATGGAGAGGGCAGCCGTGCGTTCGACGACCAAGTCCTCCAGGTGCTGGCGGTGCAGGGCCAGCTCCGCATCCAGGTGCTTGCGTTCGGTGATATCCCGGGCCGAGCCCACGGTACCGATGACCTTCCCGTCCTCATTGACGAAAGGCGCCTTTCTCACATCCAGCACCACGGGCCTCCCGCGGATGCGCCCGCTCTCCTCGAAGACACAGGGCTGATTCTTCTCGAGCGTGGCGGCATCGGTCTCCTGACAAAGCTCGCCGAAGGTATGCCACAGGGGATCATCCGGGTGGCAGGCGCGCTCCCGCAGGGCAAAATAGGTATCCGTCCGGCCCACGGGCTCGGACGTATCCACCGCACACAGCAAATGGCGGCACACGGCCTGATTGGCAAACAGGTAACGTCCTTCCAGATCCTTCGCCCAGATCAGATCGGGCACGTTGTCACACATCAGCCGCAACATCGCTGCCAGCTTGGCCGACCGTTCGGTGGATTCCGCCAGCTCCGCGGTACGCCGCGCAATGCGCTCCTCAAGGGCGCGCTCCGATGCCTCGAGGGTCTCCCGGGCAAGCCGCTCGGCCTTCAGCGCCTCGGTCTGGGCCTGCTCCTTGTCACGGCGCAGGACATGGATGCGACTCGCCAGGGCAAAGGAAAACAGGAGCAGTTCCAGCGCCGATCCGATCTGCATGCCGTAAGAGGTGATCGGGTTGGTCGGCAGCCAGTTGAGGGTCCGCAGGGAAAGCATGGCCACCCCCAGCAGCAAGAGTGTCCAGGCCACCAGGAAGATGCGTGCCCCCGGCTGGCCACGACGCAAGGCGAGGATGCCGGCGACCACCGCCACGCATGAGAAGGCCGTCCCCACCAGAGCGGTCGCCACGCCCCCTGGCCGATATTCATAGAGCACAGGAAGCAGACCCGCGCCGATGAAACCGACCTGCAGAACGCGGATCAAGCGGTCAAGGCCCGGAGCCATCTGCGCCGTCTGGAGGAACTGCCGGGTGAACACGGCGCCGAAGAAGCCCGTCAGGCAGAACCCCAGGGGCAGCGCCACATTGCCCCAGGCCGGAAACTGCGGCCACAGGAACTGGTTGCCCAGGCCGAGCATGGAGAGCTGGGCCACGGCCATGGAAACGACGCAGGCCACATAGACCAAGTAGATTCGCTCGCGCAGGGAGAAATACAGCAGCAGGTTGTAGGTGCCGAGGGCCAGCAGCATGCCGAAATACAGGGCCAGAACCCCATAGACCTTCTGGTCGTTCTCGTGCAGCGCCCGGGGCTCCCAAACGGTCAGCGGCAGGGTCAGGCTCCCTCCCGAACTCACCCGCAGATAGACCGTCTTTCGACCTCCCGGCTCAACGGCCAGCGGAAACACCAGGTTGCGATGTGGGAACGGGCGCGCACCGTGGGGCATCAGATCCCCCGCCCGTTGATGCGCGGCGATACCGCCTTCCACGGCGAAGAAATCGACGGAATCGAGGGACGGGTAGGCCAGCTCGATCAGCCAGTCCCGGGCAGCACGAGGCTCCGCCGACACTTTCAGGCGCAGCCAGTAGGTGAAAGCCGAGTAACCGAAATTCAGGTCGCTGCGGCCCTCCACGTGCGCAAAGCGGCGGGCCGTTTCCGGCTGCTGCACCTGCTCCAGCGTCAGGTTGCCCGACGGATCTTCCAGCACCTCCAGGTAGGGCCGCAAGGACAGGCAGCGAGTATCGGCGGTGAGAGCGACGGGGCCTGAGGCATGCACGAATCCGGGAAGGGCAGCCAGAGCCAAGAGCACCATCAACAGTCGAACAACCCGCATCCCATTCCTTCGCAAAGATCAGTCTTGAAGCGCGCCCAAGCGCATCAGCGACACATGGTGCCACAAGCCCAACCAGCCACACACCCACGCCCGGCACGTCCTTGTCGACGGGAAGTGGCATCACACCCTGTAGCGCGCCAGCGCGAGTCCCGCCACGTCGATATCGGGCTCCCGGCCCGACATCAGATCCGCCAGAACCCGTCCCGTACCGGCCGCCATCGTCCACCCCAGCGTGCCGTGGCCGGTGGCCAGATACAAGTTGGGGTAGGGCGTCGCACCAATGATGGGGGTGCCGTCGGGCGTCATGGGCCGCAGGCCGGTCCAGAAGCAGGCACGCTCCAGGTCGCCCCCTGCACCGAAGAGATCCCGCACCACATGCTCCAGGGTACGCCGGCGTGCGGGACGCAGGGCCAGGCTGAATCCCGCCAGTTCTGCGGTGCCCCCCACCCGGATACGGTCCCCCAGGCGCGTCACCGCAACCTTGTGGGTTTCGTCCATCACGGTGGATTCGGGCGCCCCGGCCGGGTCGGTGATCGGCAAGGTGAGGGAGTAGCCCTTCACCGGGTAGATCGGGAGCTGCAAGCCCAGGGGCCTGAGAAGGGCGGGCGAATGGCAGCCCAGGGCAACCACGTAGGCATCGCCACAGACCCGTCCGGCCCCGGTCACCACACCGCGCACCCGCCCCCCTTCATGGAGCAGGCCCTGGATCGACTCGCCATGACGGAACTCGACCCCCAGACCTGCGGCCAGGGCGGCCAGGCGACGGGTGAACAGATAGCAGTCGCCGGTTTCATCACCGGGCAACCACAAGCCCCCCGCCACCTTCTCGCGTACCCGGGCCAGTGCGGGCTCCCGGGCGACGCAGCCGTCGCGGTCGAGCAACGCATGGGGCACGCCGAACTGGTCCAGCACGGCCATATCGGTGAGGGCATCATCCACCTGTCTGGCGGTACGGAATAGCTGCAGGGTGCCCCGCGTCCGCTCGTCATAGGCGATCCCCGTCTCGTCACGCAGCGCGCGCAGGCAGTCCCGGCTGTATTCGGCGAGCGCCAGCATGCGCCCCTTGTTGCGCCCATAGGCCTCAGCATTGCAGTTACCCAGAAGCTGCCCCATCCACAACCAAAGGGCCGGGTCGGGCCGAGGCCACAGCACCAGGGGGCGATGTCGCATCAACATCCATTTGAGCGCCTTGACCAGCAGGCCGGGCGACGCCCAGGGGGCCGAATAGCCGGGCGAGACTTCACCCGCATTGGCGAAACTCGTTTCCAGCGCCACCCCCTCACGGCGCTCCAGCAGCACCACCTCATGCCCGGCGCGGGCCAGGAAGTAGGCACAACTCACACCGATCACGCCACCACCGAGTACGATGACCTTCATGATTCGCCACCTCTTGTAGGAAACACGCCACACCGTCCCTGCAAGCAAACCCGGGGCCAGATGGAACGGCGCCGGCCTGAGCGCCACCTGCATGCCACCCCTGATACGCGCTGCCATGACCCTGCGCCAACGATTCCTTGAACTGCAGGCCGCCCTGAACGCCCACCAGGCACTCTGGCGCCCATCGCCGTTCTACATCCGCCACCCCGACTGGTTCGGGCAGTGGCCGGAACTGGCCGACGCCGCCGTCCGGCTGGACGAGGACACCCTCACCCGGCTTGGCGAAGACCCGGCGGCATTGCAGGCCTGGCTCGCACCGCGGCTACCCGTCGCCGCACATCTGGACGCCCTGTGTAGGCTTGCGCCCCTGCAAGTGCGCGCCCTGCCGCCCACCGGCCCCCATTTCGACTGGGAGATCCCCCTGCGCAAGCGCGAGCAGATCGACGCCTTTGCGGCCCATGGCCCGGCCAACCCTGCCCCGCTGCTGGAGTGGTGCGCAGGCAAGGGCCACCTGGGGCGACGCCTGGCCCTCACCGACGGCCAGCCGGTGAGTTCCCTCGAAATCGACCCGACCCTGTGCGCCCATGTCCAGCGCCTCGCCACCCGGGCCGGCATTGCCCAGACCGTTCTGTGCGCCGACGCCCTCGAGAGCGCAGCCCGCCAGCACGTGCGCGACCACAGCGTGCTGGCCCTGCACGCCTGCGGCGAGCTGCATCGCACCCTGGTTCGCCACGCCGCCAGCGACGGCGCCCACAGCTATCGCATCGCCCCCTGCTGCTATTACCGGGGTGCCGGGCATGGCTACGTTCCCCTCAATCGCGACGCCGATCTACCCCTGGATGGCAGCATCCTGCGCCTGGCCGTCACCGAAACCGTCACCGCCCCCCAGCGCATACGCCGGCGCCTGGCCCGCGACCAGGCGTGGAAGCTGGGTTTCACCGCCCTGCGCAATGCCCTCCAGGGTGAAGGAATCCGGCCCTTCCGGCCGGTCCCGTCCACCTGGCTGTCGGGCAATTTCGAAGACTATTGCGCACACCTGGCTTCACGCGAAGGCCTGCCCCTGCCCGGGCAGGTGGACTGGGCGCACTGGCAGGCCGTCGGCGAGCAGCGCCGCAGCGAAGTGCGCCGCCTGGAACTGGTCCGTCACGCCTTTCGCCGCGCCCTGGAAATGTGGCTGGTGCTGGACCTCGCCCTGGGCCTTGAGGAGGCCGGCTTCACGGCCACGGTCGGCACCTTCTGCCCACGCACCCTGACCCCGCGCAACCTGATGGTGCTGGCCGAACGCTGAGGCCCGGCCTGCCGCTTGCAGAAGCCGTGTCGGCATGGTGTGATTCAGGTACCGACCACGCCCCGGCCCGCCATGTCCGCTTCCCGCGTCTGTGCCCTGCTTCTGGCGACGAGCCTGCTGTCCGGCTGCGCAACGCAGCCGCCATGGCCAAAGCCCCCCGCCGGGCATGCGCAAGCCCCCCATCCGGAGAGCCCCTTCACCGAGATCGAAAACCGGATCGCCAGCCACCATGGCACCGACCGCTCGGGCTTCGATCTGCTCGAACGCAACGACCGGGCCCTGCAATGGCGCCTCACCCTGATCGACTCGGCCCGCCACACTATCGACCTGCAGTACTACGTGTGGTTCGGCGATCAGGTGGGCAGGCTGATCATGTACCGGGTGCTGGATGCCGCCGACCGGGGTGTCAAGGTGCGCATCCTCTTCGATGACCTCAACACCATGCTCCACGACATGACCCACGTGGAACTCCGCGACAACCTGCTGGCCCGCATTGACCGCCATCCCAATATCGAGATCCGGGTTTTCAATGCCTGGCAGGAGCGCTCCCTCTTCGGCCGCATGTTCGGCGCAGCGACCGACTTCAAGCGCCTGAACCGACGCATGCACAACAAGCAGATGATCGTCGACAACCGGGCGGCAATCATCGGCGGACGCAATCTCGGCGACGAATACTTCGGCCTCAACCCGGCGTTCAACTTCCACGATCTTGACGTGCTCGGTGTCGGCCCGGTGGCCCGCCAGGCCAGCCAGGTATTCGACCGATACTGGAACAGCGACTGGGTACGCCGGATTCCCAAGGGAGAAGCCAGCGACCAACCCAGCTCCGATGACGAGCTGGGCGCCACGGCCCGGGCCGAACTGCTGCGCCACCCCAGCCTGCAAGCCCTCAATGCCGCCGGCACGGACTGGCGCATTCCCCTGGCCGGGCTCAGTGCAACGCTTTCGGCCGGGGTCAGCCAGGTCCACACCGACGCCCCCTCCCGCGCCCAGGATGTTCGCAACCACACGCCGGAAGCCTTCCGGGCACTGATGCGTTCCGCCCGTCGCGAAGTCCTGATCACCAACGCCTACATCATCCCAGACGCCCACTTCATGGACGACCTGCACGAGCTGGGCAGGCGCGGCGTAGGGGTGCGCATCCTGACCAACTCCCTGGCCTCCCACGATGTACCGGCGGTGAATAGCCACTATCAAGCCTGGCGCGAGCCCATCCTGGCCACCGGTGCGCGCCTCCACGAGTTGCGCGCCGATGCCGCCGTACAGGGCGAGATTGTTGATCTGCCCCCCCTGCGCGCGGGGTTCGTGGGCCTGCACACCAAGGCCATGGTGATTGATCGGGAACGGGCCTTCATCGGCTCCATGAACCTCGACCCGCGCTCCGAGATCCTCAATTCGGAGATGGGCGTGATCATCGACAGCCCCCCTCTGGCGGAGAAACTCGCCCGGCGCATGGAACGGGACATGGGCCCGGCCAATAGCTGGGAAGTGACCCGCGACACGGAAGGGCTGCTGCGCTGGCGCAGTGATGCTGGCGAACTCACCCGCCAGCCGGCCCGCAGCCTGTGGCAGCGGATCGAAAACCTGGTCTTCAGGTTCTTTCCCGCCAACCTGTACTGAAGGGCCTCCTGCATGAAGATCCCGCGCTCCTTCGCCCAGGCCTGCCTGCTCGGCGCGCTCCTCCTTGCCGGCTGCGCCGGCTTCGCCCCCCAGCCCGGCCCGGGAGCGGAGCCGGAGCCGGAGCCAGGTGCAGGCTATCGCCCCCTTACTACCCCCTTCATTGCCCTCGGCGACACCCAGGAGCATGTTTCCACCGGCTACCCGCTGCACGACAACGACAGTGCCGTGGATGCCTACGTGGAAGTGGCCCAGCGCCCGCCCGAGCAGACCCTGTTCGGGCGCCGCCTGATGGAATGGGCCCTGCACAGCCATCCCGACGCCCCCTTCATCCACCTCGGCGATGTCATGGACCTCTCCTGTCGCATCGAGGCCGGGCGCATGACGCGCATCTTCCGGGGAGCCCCCCAGCCCGGCGCGATCCTGCCCGGCAATCACGACGGACTGATGTTCGGCATCTATTCCTACAACCTCCTTGAAGCGGAGTTCGACCCCGACGCCCTGCGCTGGAACAAGGCCTGTCGGCGCGGCGCGGCCCCCGACGACGCCCGGCACAAGACCGAGCACGAAGCCTTCACCAAGCGCGACTTCATTGCCCTGTACATCAGCGAGCACGCCCGGCAAACCGCCAACCATCCCGGGCTCACTCCGCCTCCCGCGGCGGGCACCCACGTGGCTAGCTGGCGCAGCACCGACCCCCAGGCCTTTCTCACCGGCATCGAGGCCAAGCTCCTGGATGGCATCGCCTACGCCGACTCCTACCTCGCCCAGCGCATCCGACTGCCCCGCGCCCCCGAGGCCGACCGGGACGTGATCCTGATCGGCCTCGACACCAACCAGGCCGGGCCCCTAGTCAGCACCTGGGACACCCTGATGGGTCGCAGCCCGGGCAGCACCGGGCACATCCACCCCGACCAGATCGCGGCCATCGCCCACTGGATCGATGAAGCCGTCGCCCGGGGTGACATGGTCATCTTCGCCGGCCATCACAACTGGCGCGCCCTCGGCTTGCCGTCCCGCATCATGCTGCGCGCCCTGATGCACCGCCTCGACCACCCCCTGGTCTATCTGTCCGCCCACACCCACCGGGGCTTCTGGGCAGAGCACCGGACCCTGGCCCACCGGCCGCTCCTGGAGATGAACGTCAGCTCCCTGTCGGACTGGCCCCTGGCCTACCGCCGCATCAGCTTCGCCTATGACGACAAGGCCCGGCGCCTGCTGGTCAAGGCCGACCTCCTGCCCCGCGGCCCCCAGCCCAATGCCTCCTACGCCGACCTCCTGTCCGCCTGGGAAGCACAGACCTGCAGCGCATCGGGCGTTCCGCTGCGGCACATCCGGGACGAGGACAGGGCCCTGGTGCAACAACAGCGCAGTGCCCGCGGCACGCTCGTGGAATGGCTGGTGCAATACCTGGCGCCAGTCTGCGAGGGCTGCGAACAATCCCTGTACATGCACGCCCAGGCCTACCAGGACGAACTGCTGCGCACCCTAGAGCAGGTCGGCACGGAGCTCGGACCGGACACCCACGCGCTGCACACCCTGGCGCTGCCGTCCTGGTGCCCGGGCACGGGCTACGAGGCCTGCATCCACAGCCTGCTGGCAGAGCGCCGGGAAGGACTCCAGGCCAACGTCGAACTGTTCCGGCGCAAGGCCAGCCTGGTGGCCCTGCTCAACGACCACCTGGACGAACTCGACAGCCACCGGGCCAAGGCCTACATGACCTGCCGGGCCGTGCAGGCCGCCAAGCTCGACTTCGACGCCACCGACGACGCCCACAATTTCGACCGGGGCGAAGCCAAGCGCCAGGCCGAACAATTCTTCCGCATCGAAGCCAGCGTGGGCATGGACTGAGCCCCGCCCCAACAAGGAATACACCCATGGAAACCGCCCTGCCCACCGCAAGCGAGGTGCTCGCCTTCTGGTTCCACGAGACCGAGCCGCGCCAGTGGTGGCAGCGCGACGACGCTTTCGACCGGCTGATCGCCGCCCGCTTTGGCGCCCTGCACGAAGCCGCCGCCCGCTGCGAACTCCACCCCTGGCGGGCAACAGCAAGCGGACGGCTCGCTGAGATCATCGTGCTCGACCAGTTCTCGCGCAATCTCCACCGCGACCAGCCCCGCGCCTTCGCCTGCGACAGCCTGGCCCTGGCCCTCGCCCAGGTGGCCGTGGCTGCCGGTGCCGACCAGCCCCTGCCACCGGTGCAACGCGCCTTCCTGTACATGCCCTACATGCACAGCGAATCCCCCGCCATCCACCACCTCGCCGTGGCCCTGTTCAGCCAGCCGGGCATGGAGGGCAACCTGGACTTCGAACTGCGCCACAAGGCCATCATCGACCGCTTCGGACGCTACCCCCACCGCAACGCCATCCTCGGCCGCCCGTCCACGGCCGAGGAAGTCGCCTTTCTGCAGACGCCGGGCTCATCCTTCTGACCCCCGCGCGCCAGTCTTACTCCGGAACGACCGCCTCCACTAGCTGAGCCAGCATCACCAGCGACTCCTGCCAGCCGAAATAGCACGACTCGGGCGGGATGAGGCCCGGGATGCCCTCCTGAACCACCACCAACTCGGTACCACAGGACACCGCCCGCAAGGTCACGGTGGTCTGCATCTCCCCCGGCAGGTTCGGGTCGTCGAAGACGTCGGTGTAACGGATCCGCGCCCCGGGCTGCAGCTCCAGATACTTGCCTCCGAAGGCATGGCTATGCCCGGTCGAGAAGTTGGTGAAGGACATCCTGAACAGCCCCCCCTCTCGCACATCCATGCCATGGACCTGGCAGGTGAAGCCATGGGGCGGCAGCCACTTGGTCAGCGCGGCGGGGTCAAGAAAGGCACGGTAGATGCGTTCCGGGGGGGCGCGCAGGACGCGCTGCAGGGTGACGGTATGGGTCGCGGTCATGATGCTTTCCTGAAAAGAGAGGACGTCCCTCTGACGATACGACGATCAAACAATGCTCAAATCGACAGGCCTCTCAGCCCGCGCCTGAATCATGCCGCACCACGTGTGCCACCAACTGCTCCCGCCGACTCGCCAGGAAGACCACGAAGCCCAGCAGCACCACCCCTTCGAGGATCATCGTCCGCCCCGGCCCGATGGCGCTGGCGATGAAGCCGGCCAGCAGCCCGCCCAGGGCATCGAAACCAAACCGGGCCGAAGTGAAGAAGGACACGATACGCCCACGCAGCCGATCCGGCGCCATGCTCTGGAGCAGCATGTTGATCCCCACATTGCACACCGAGATACCAAAACCCAGGATCACCATGGCCCCCATGGCCACCGGCAACAGACGCGTCCAGCCGAAGGCCAGCAGCGCCACGGCACTGAGCGCCGTCCCCAGGGTGGTGGCCCCGATCAGGCCCGGCACCGAGCGCCGGGTGGCCAGAAACACCGTGGAACCGAAGGCCCCGCATCCGGCCGCCCCCCACAGCAGCCCCAGGGTGCGTGCATCCCCGGCGAACACCTCCGCGGCAAACACCGGCAACAGCACCGCATAGGCCGAAGCGGTCAGATTGAGGGCCATCAGCACGATGATGAGCATGCGCACCGTCCAGGTGTGCCAGGCATAGGCCAGCCCCTCCTTGAACACATCCCCCACCGTGCCCTGGGCACGGGGCATGGCCGGCAACTTCACCGACGCCACGGCCACAAACAGGGCAACGAAGCTCAGGGCATTCAGCGCAAAACAGGCCGCCTCCGAGGTCAGGCCCAACAGCAGCCCTGCCACCGGCGGGCCGACGAAGCGCCCGGTATTGAAGAGCATGGCGTTGAGCGCCAGGGCATTGGGCAGATCTTCCCGGCGCTCCACGAACACGCTGATCAGGGACTGGCGCAGGGGCGTGTCGAAACTGTTGAGCACCCCGAGCAGGAGCGCCATGCTCACCAGCAGGCCCGGCCCCACCCAGCCCATCCAGGTAAGCCCCGCCAGCACCAGCGCCTGGGCGGCAAGCAGCCCTTGCACCCGCAGCAACCACCGGCGCTTGTCGTGCTTGTCGATCCACGCCCCCGCCAGCGGCCCCACCAGCAACTGGGGAATCAGCGCCGCAAAGGCCGTGACGCCCAGCAGGGCCGCCGAGCCGGTGAGGCGATAGACCAGCCAGGCCATGGCCACCTGCTGGATCCACGAACCGAGGATGGACACGGCCTGGCCGAGGAAATACAGGCGGAAACTGCGATGTTCGAGAGCCCGCAGGGGGCCCGGAAGTCGGCGGGGAGACGGGTCGATGGTGTGCATCCCCCTATGTATCACGGGGCGCGGCCGGCGTACGAGAGGATCGATACAACAGGAAACCACCCGCGGACAGCAGCGCGGCCACGGAGATCACCCCCGCCATAGGCCGTCCCGTGCCGTCATGCAACTGCCCCACCATGCCGCTGGCGAGCATGCCGAAGCCAAACTGGGACGCGCCGAACAGGGCCGCCGCCGCCCCGGCGTTGCCGGGATAGGCCTGCATCAGGAGCCCCACGCAGTTGGCACCGAGCAGGCCGGTCACGCTGACCACCAGAAACAGGGCGACGAGGGAAGCGGGCAGGCTGCGCCCGACTACCACGGGCAGGACCAGGGCCGCCACAAGACCAAGCAGGCAGCCGGCGCCGATCATGCGCGGTGGCCCCAGACGCCGGACCAGACGGCTGTTGGTGTAGTTGGCCCCGAAAATGCCCACCGCGTTGGCGGCGAAAATCAGGCTGTACTGGGTCGGGGAGTAGCCGTTCAGGGTGATGAAATAGAATGGGCCGCCGGTGATATAGGCAAACATCGCTGCAAAGGACATGCCACCCGCCAACACCAGCCCAACGGCCGGCGGATCAAGCAGCAGACGGCCGTAGGCGCCGAAAGCCGCACCGATCCTCATCTGCCCGCGCCGCTCGGGCGCCAGGGTTTCCGGCAGGTGGGCCCACACCCCGTAGAGGCACAGCGCGCCCCACACCACCAGCATGGCAAAGGTGGCCCGCCAGCCGCCGGCCGCCAGGGCTGCGCTCCCCACCAGGGGCGCCACCAGCGGGGCAATCGCCGTCACCATGGCCATCAGCGACAGCTTGCGGATAGCCTCGGTGGAGGCATACACGTCGCGCACCACCGTACGCGCCAGCACCGACGCCGCGCCGCCCCCCAGGGCCTGTACGAAGCGAGCAGCCACCAGCCCATTCACATCCGTGGCCAGCATGCAGCCCAGGCTGGCCATCACGAACAGCGCAATGCCACCCAGCATCACCGGGCGCCGGCCGTAGCGGTCGGAGATCGGGCCGTAGCCCAGCATGCCCAGCGAGAAGCCCGCCAGGAACACCGTCACCGTGGACTGCACGGCCTCCGGGCCGCTGCCCAGGCCAGCAGCGATCGCCGGCAGGGCGGGTAGGTAGAGGTCCACGGCCAGCGGCCCGAAGGCCACCAGGGCCCCGAGCAACAGGATGAAGCGGCCTTCCCCGGCCGTACCCGCCCGGCCGGGCGTCATAGCCCGCCCAAGGCCAGGTACTTCACCTCCATGTACTCATCCAGGCCGTACTTGGAGCCCTCGCGGCCGGTGCCGGAGCACTTCACGCCGCCAAAGGGCGCCACCTCGGTGGAGATCAGCCCGGTGTTGATGCCCACCATGCCGTACTCCAGCCGGCGCGAGACACGCCAAACGCGGGCGTGGTCCTTCGAGTAGAAGTAGGCCGCCAGGCCGAACTCGGTGTCGTTGGCGATGGCGATGGCCTCGTCTTCGGTTTTGAAGCGGAACAGGGGTGCCACCGGGCCGAAGATCTCTTCCCGGGCCACCTCCATGTCGCGGCTCACGTCGGCCAGCACGGTAGGCTCAAACCAGGTGCCGCCCAGGGTATGGCGCTTGCCGCCGGAGACCACCCGGGCACCCTTGGCCACGGCGTCGTTCACCAGGCTCTCCACCTTGGCGATGGCCGGCCCGTCGATCAGCGGCCCCTGGGTCACGCCCTCCTCCAGGCCGTTGCCCACCTTCAGCAGGGCCACGGCGGCGGCGAGCTTCTCCGCGAACTGCTCATAGACGCCGTCCTGCACCAGGAAGCGGTTGCTGCACACGCAGGTCTGGCCGGCGTTGCGGTACTTGGAGGCGATGGCCCCGGCCACCGCGGCATCCACGTCGGCGTCGTCGAAGACGATGAAGGGTGCGTTGCCCCCCAGCTCCAGGGACAGCTTCTTGATGGTGGGCGCACACTGTTCCATGAGCAGGCGGCCGATGCCGGTGGAGCCGGTGAAGGTGAGCTTGCGCACCAGCGGGCTGCCGGTCATCACACCGCCGATGGCGCTGGCCTTGCCGGTCACCACGCTGAACACCCCGGCCGGCACGCCGGCACGCCCGGCCAGCTCGGCCAGGGCCAGGGCCGACAGGGGGGTCTGCTCGGCGGGCTTGAGCACGATGGTGCAGCCCGCAGCGAGGGCCGGCGCAACCTTGCGGGTGATCATGGCGGAGGGGAAATTCCACGGGGTGATGGCGGCGCAGACACCCACCGGCTCCTTGGTGACCACGATCTGGCGGTCACGCAGGGGCGAGGGGATCACGTCGCCATAGGCCCGGCGCGCCTCTTCGGCAAACCACTCGATGTAGGCGGCGGCGTAAGCGATCTCGCCTTTCGCCTCGGCCAGGGGCTTGCCCTGCTCCAGGGTCATGATGCGGGCCAGGTCGTCCTGGTGGGTGAGCATCAGGTCGAACCAGCGGCGCAGGATGCGGGCACGCTCGGCGGCGGTGGTCTCGCGCCAAGTGGCGAAGGCCCGGTCGGCGGCCTGGACGGCACGCTCGGTCTCGGCTGCGCCGCAGCGGGGCACCGTGGCGATGACGGCGCCCGTAGCCGGGGTGGTCACCGGGAAGGTCTCGCCGCTGTCGGCGCCGATCCACTGACCGTCGATGTAGCAGGCCTGCCGCAGCAGGGAGGGGTCCTTGAGGTCGAGCATGGGGTTTCCTTTGTTTGGCACGGGGCGAAGACATCCCCGCCCCAGCAGAGTTCAGTAGGCGGCGCCTGCCTTGCCGGCGTCCGCGTCCTTGAAGCGGGCGGCCAGGGCCACGGCGGCGTTGCGCAGCAGCAGGGTGTCCACGCCCACGGCGATGAAGGACGCACCGCTTTCCAGGTAGCGGCCGGCGGCGGACGGATCGGCCGAGAACACGCCGGCCCCCTTGCCGGACTGGCGGATGCGCGCCAGGGCGTCGGCGATCACCGCCTTGACCTCTTCGTGGCCCGGGTTGCCCAGGTGGCCGAGGGATGCGGCCAGGTCGGCGGGGCCGATGAAGACGGCGTCGATGCCCTCCACCGCCAGGATGTCATCCAGGGCCGCCAGCCCGGCGCGGGACTCCACCTGCACGATCAGGCACATCTCGGCGTCGGCTTGAGTAAAGTAGCCTTCCACCCCATTCCAGCGGGCGGCCCGGGCCAGGGCCGTGCCCACGCCACGGATGCCGTTGGGCGGGTAGCGCATGGCACGCACCAGGGCGCGGGCCTCGTCGGCGGATTCGACCATAGGCACCAGCAGGGTCTGCACGCCCACGTCCAGGTACTGCTTGATGCGGGCGGCGTCGTGGTCGACGGTGCGGACCACGGTGCGCACCGGGTAGCTGGCGATGGCCTGGAGCTGGCGCATCACACTCTCCGGTGTGTTGGGGGCGTGTTCGCCATCGATCAGCAGCCAGTCGAAGCCGGTACCGGCCATCAGCTCGGCGCTGTAGGGGTCGCACAGGCCCAGGAAGACGCCGATCTGGGTCTCGCCGGCCTGGAGGGCGCGCTTGAAGGTGTTCTGGGGCATCTGCATGGCGGGTCTCCGGGGCTCAGCCGAAGCGGCAGGTGATGGCACCCAGGGTGCCGTAGTCCACGTGGAAGGTGTCGCCGGGGCGCGCCGGTACGGGCCGGGTGAAGGAGCCGGCCAGGATCACCTGCCCCGCCTCCAGGGCCACCCCGTGGGGGGCAAACTTGCGGGCCAGCCAGGCGATGCCGTTGGCCGGGTGGTTGAGCACGCCGGCGGCCACGCCGGTCTCCTCGATCACGCCGTTGCGGTAGAGCAGCGCCGACACCCAGCGCAGGTCCACGTCCATGGGCTTGATGGGCCGCCCGCCCATCACGATGCCGGCATTGGCGGCGTTGTCGGAGATGGTGTCGAAGACCTTGCGCGGGCGCTTGGTGGTGGGGTCCACCCGGTGGCAGCGGGCATCGATGATCTCGATGGCCGGGATCACATAGTCGGTGGCGGTGATCACGTCCAGCAGGGTCAGCTCGGTGCCTTCCAGGCGCTTGCCCAGCACGAACGCCAGCTCCACCTCTACCATGGGGGCGATGAAGCGCCCGGCGGGGATGTCGGCGCCATCATGAAAGAACATGTCGTCCAGCAGGGTGCCGTAGTCGGGCTCGTCGATCTGGGACGACTGCTGCATGGCGCGGGAGGTGAGGCCGATCTTGTGGCCCTTGATGACCCGGCCTTCGGCCAGCTTGAGGCCCACCCAGGTCTTCTGGACGGCGTAGGCGTCTTCGATGGTGATGTCCGGGTGCTGCAGGGACGGGGCGAGGATCTGCTCGCGGGCCTTTTCGGCGGCGTGCAGCTGGCGCGCCAGGTCGAGATGGATGTCGGTGCTCAACATGTCGGGTTCTCCTTGTGACGCTCAGCTTTTCTTGAAGCGGGCGTGGATGTTGTTGTGTTTCCAGGTCCCGGCTTCCGAGAACTCGACAATCTCCATCGAGAGGGCCAGGCCGCGGCGGGCAGAGATGTCGGCAAAGTGAGCCTTGAGCATGGCGAACAGCTCGTCACCCACTTTCTGCTTCTCTTCCGCCGTGCGCCCCGCGCCCATCTTGAAGGTGAGGTGCACGAAGGCGTCGTCGGCGGAGCCATCTGCCACGCAGTAATCGGCAAGGCAGATGGCCCGGGAGCGGATGCCGCCTTTCGGGAACACGCCGCCCTGGTCCAGGACGACCTGGTTGGTCTTTCTGAGCAGGCCGGGGATGTCGCCCTCCGCCTTCAGGTTGTCGGTGTATTCGTAGATGAGGTGCGGCATCACGCGGCTCCTGGATGGGCTCAGACCGGGAAGATCGCGTTGATCTGGCCGGTGCCGGAGCTGGGGAAGAAGGGGGTCACGACCTCTACCTGACCCTGGTAGGCGTCCCAGCCGAGGGCGCCCAGCAGCATGGCGGTGTCGTGCATGTTGCCTTCGCCGTGGCACTTGTCGGCGTATTCGGGGAGCATGGCGCAGAAGGTCTTCCAGTCGCCGTTCTTCCACATCTCGACCACGGTGTGATCGACGGTCTCGAGGAAGGGGCTCCACATCTTGTGCAGGAACTGTTCGGACACGCCGTTTTGGGCAAAGCGGTGGGACAGGGAGCCGGACGCCAGGAAGGCCACCTTGCCGTCGTACTGTTCCTTGACGGCCTTGGCCATGGCGCCGCCGAGCTTCACCGAGTCTTCGAGGTTATGCACGGTGCACAGGGCCGACACGGACACCACCTTGAAGTGACGGTCGGCATTCATGTAGCGCATCGGCACCAGGGTGCCGTACTCGGGCGCCAGGCTGGTGTCGGAGTGGGCGCGGGTGCGCACGCCGGCGGCGGTGGCAGCATCGGCCAGCAGGTGGCCGAGGGCCGGGTTGCCGTCGTAGGCGAACGGCAGGTTCTTGATGAAGTGGGGCAGCTCGTTGCTGGTGTACACACCTTCGAACTTCGGTGCGCAATTGACGTGGTAGCCCGAGTTGACCAGCCAGTGGGTGTCGAACACCACGATGGTGTCCACGCCCAGCTCGCGGCAGCGGCGGCCGATCTCGATGTGACCATCAATGGCGGCCTGGCGGCAGCCCTTGTGTTCGCCTTCCATCTCCGACAGGTACATGGACGGCACGTGGGTGATCTTGGCGGCGAGGGCGAGTGTGCCCATGGTGTTCTCCTTCAAATTCCGGTGGTGTGGGTGGGTCCGCTAAGGGACGGCTCTCTGCCGGAGACGGGTGCCGGGCGGGTTCTCATCTGCCTGCCCTGGCCCCCTGGATTTCGGTCAGATGCCCCAGCGCGGGATGTGGTGTTCGCCGTATGAAACCGCGATGTTCTTGGCTTCGCAGAACACCTCATAGCTGTAGTGGTTGCCTTCCCGGCCGGTGCCCGATGCCTTGCTGCCGCCGAAGGGCTGGCGCAGGTCGCGCACGTTCTGGCTATTGACGAAGGTCATGCCCGACTCGATGGCCTTGGCCAGGCGGATGGCGCGACCGGCGTTGTTGGTCCACAGGTAGGACGACAGGCCGTAGATGGTGTCGTTGGCGATGACCACGGCCTCCTCCTCGGTCTTGAAGCGGATGATGCAGGGCACCGGGCCGAAGATCTCTTCCTGGGCGATGCGCATCTTGTTGTCCACGTTGGCAAAGACCGTGGGCTGCACCCAGAAGCCGTTCTTGAAGCGCTCGTCGACCACCGGGGTGCCGCCACCGAAGACCACCTCGGCGCCCTCCTGCTTGCCCAGCTCGATGTAGTAATTGACCTTGTCCTGGTGGCCCTTAGAGATCATCGGGCCGATCACGGTGTTCGGGTCCATCGGATCGCCCACGGTAAGGCGGGCGGCGCGGGCGGCGAAGTCGGCGACGAACTTGTCGTAGATGCCGGCCTGCACGATGATCCGCGAGCCGGCGGTGCAGCGCTCGCCGTTGTTCGAGAAGATCATGAAGATGGCGGCGTCGAGGGCGCGCTCGTAGTCGGCGTCATCGAAGATGATGAAGGGCGACTTGCCGCCCAGCTCCATCGAGAACTTCTTGAGGCCGGCGGCCTTGACGATGCGGTTGCCGGTGGCGGTGGAGCCGGTGAAGGAGATGGAGCGCACGTCCGGGTGCGACACCAGCGGCTCGCCGGCGGTGTCGCCGAAGCCCTGCACCACGTTGAAGACGCCCGGCGGGATGCCGGCCTCGAGGGCCAGCTCGCCGAGGCGGTGGGCGGTGAGGGGCGACAGCTCGGACATCTTCATCACCGCCGTGTTGCCAAAGGCCAGGCAGGGCGCGGTCTTCCAGGTGGCCGTCATGAAGGGGACGTTCCACGGGGAGATCAACGCGCAGACGCCCACGGGCTGCCACAGGGTGTAGTTGAGGTGGCCGGTGTCGGAGTCATAGGTTTCGCCGTGCATGTGCTGGATCAGCTCGGCGAAGTAGTAGAAGTTGTCCGATGCGCGGGGGATCAGCACGCGCTTGGTCTGGTTGGTGACCTGCCCACAGTCGGCGGTTTCGAGGTCGGCGATCTCGGCCACGTTGGCGGCGATCAGGTCGCCGAGCTTGCGCACCAGGCGGGCGCGCTCCTTGACCGGCGTGGCGGCCCAGCCCGGAAAGGCGGCCTTGGCAGCGGCCACAGCGGCGTTGATTTCGGCCTGACCACCGCTTGCCACCTCGGCGATCACTTCGCCTGTAGCCGGGTTGATGGTCTGGAAGGTTTCGCGGCTCTCGACCTGCTGGCCGTTGATGATGTGCTTGATCATGCTGTTCTCGCTTTCCTTACGCGTTGGCGAACCAGGTCTGGTCGTCGACGATGGTGTTGACCAGACAGCAGATGTTCTCGACTTCGGTTTCAACCACGTCGCCGGCTTTCACGTCGGCCAGGCCTTCGGGCGTGCCGGTGAGGATCACGTCGCCGGGGTTTAGGGTCATGAAGGACGACAGGTATTCGATCAGGGTCGGGATGTCGAAGATCATGTCGGCGGTGGTGCCCTGCTGGGTGGTGATGCCATTGACCCGGGTGGTGAGGGCCAGCCGCATGGGGTTGGCAACATCGTCGCGATCCACCAGCCAGGGGCCCAGGGGGGTGCATGCGTCGCGGTTCTTCACCCGCAGGTTGGGGCGGTAGTAGTTTTCCAGGTAGTCGCGGATAGCGTAGTCGTTGGCCACGGTGTAGCCGGCGACGATGTCCATGGCGTCGGCCTTGGCCACGTTCCTGCCGGTCTTGCCGATCACCACCGCCAGCTCGCACTCGTAGTGCATGTAGGTGGCATCAAACGGGCGGCGGGTGTGGGCCTGGTGTCCGGTGATGGTGTTGGGCCCTTTGAGGAAGACCAGGGGCGTTTCGGGGGCCTTGAAGGCCAGCTCCTTGGCGTGGTCGGCGTAGTTGAGGCCGAGGGCAAACACGGTGCCCACCTCGACGGGCGGCAGCCACTGGAAGGCCCCTTCGGCCACAACGCGGCCGTCGGCCAGGCGGACCTGCCCCCTGTCTTCGGTGACCTGATGAACGGCGCCGTTGAAGGCAATGCGACCGCGCTTCATGCTTGTGCTCCTGCAATGGAGAAGTCGAGGGTGCCGAGGGCCTCGGCGTGGACGCTGACGCGGCTGCCGGCCACGGCCTGGGGTGCCAGATAGCTCACCCCCACCAGCAGCACGTCGCCCTCGGCGAGGGTCATGAACCCGGTGACGTCGGCCAGCAGGCGGGCCGGATCACGCAGCAGATCGGCCAGTGAGCGCGTCTCCACCACCTCGCCATCGATGCGCGTGGTGAGGCTGAGGCTGGCCAGATCAGTCAGGGGCTGCACCGGCCCCAGGGGCAGGGCGCCGTCGAAGCACTTTTCACGGATGGCGGGGCGGTAGTAGCTGGCGTGGGGCAGGCTCAGATCGGCAGCCAGCACCACCCCCGCGACCGCCTCCAGCGCCGTGTCCGCACTCAGGCGGGCGGCGGCCCGACCCATCACCAGCCCGACGGTGGCGCCCACCTCGACGGCCGTGGCTCCCGCCGGCAGGCTCACCACACTGCCGCCGGGCACGCGGGTGCCGGCCGGCTTGATGTAGAGGGCTGGCGCCCGGGGTGCGCCCTTGTAGGGTGCGGCCTCCAGGGCGTCGCTGCCGATGCGTGCGAGGGACGCCCGGTCATTGAGGACGACACCGTAAACCGTGCCGCTAACTTGCTGTTCGATCATAGTTTCTGACTCCGCTCAGCCGAGGTAATGAACCAGGCCGAGACACAGGACGGGGAAGAAAACCAGGGCCACGATGCGGATGAAGTCCGAGGCGAGGAAGGGCATCACGCCCCAGGCGGTCTCGCTCATGGGCACATCGCGGGCAATCTTGTTGATGACGTAGAGGTTCATGCCCACAGGCGGATGGACCAGGCCGATCTCCACCACCATCAGCGCCAGGATGCCGAACCACACCGACTTGTCCTCCGGCGCCATGCCGAAGAACTCCAGGCCCATGATCATCGGGTAGAAGATGGGGATGGTCAGCAGGATCATGGCCAGGGAGTCCATGACACAGCCAAGCAGGATGTAGATGAGCAGGATGGCGCCCAGCACCACCAGGGGCGGCAGACCACTGCCCTGGACCCAGGTGGCCAGCTCGGTGGGCATCTGCGACAGGGCCAGGCTGGAGTTGAGCAGGTCGGCGCCGATCAGCACCATGAAGATCATGCCGGTGGCGTGGGCCGTGCCATACACGCTCTGCAGGAAGTCCTTGCTGCGCATGCCGCCCGACACCGCGGCGATGATGCCGCAAGCCGCCGCGCCGATGGACGCCGCCTCGGTGGGGTTGGCCCAGCCACCGTAGATGCCGACGATCACCACCAGGAACACGCACAGCACCGGGATGATGTTGACCTGCGCCTTGATCATCTCGGCAAAGGGCACCCGCACGCCAGCCGGACCGGCACTCGGATCGCGGCGGACCACCAGGGCGATGACCAGGACGTAGCCCAGAGCAGCCAGCAAGCCCGGCACCACGGCTGCGACGAAGAGCTTGCCGATGGATTCCTGGGTGAGCACAGCGTAGATCACCAGGGGCACCGAGGGCGGGATCATGATGCCGAGGGTGCCGGATGCCGCCAGGGTGGCGGTGGACAGGCGGCCCGAGTAGCCGGCGGCCTTGAGTTCGGGCAGGGCCACCTGGCCCATGGTGGCGGCGGTAGCCAGGGACGAACCACAGATCGCCCCGAAGGCCGCACAGGCCGCCGTGGAAGCCATCGCCAGGCCCCCACGCCAGTGGCCGATGAGGGTGCCGGCCGCCTTGAACAAGGCCTTGGACAGGCCGCCATGGGTGGCGAACTGGCCCATCAGGATGAACAGCGGGATCACCGCCAGATCGTAGTTGGAGACCCGGGCATAGACCAGGTTGTTGAGGGTGTAGAGCAACCCGGAGGACTCCCCGTGGTTCATCACCAGATAGATGCCGGCCCCGGTGATGAACATGGCCATGGTGATGTGAACCCGGATCGCCAGCATGGCGAGCAGGCAGCCGAAGCCGATGAGGCCGATTGCAGTACCACTCATGAACGGGCTCCAGGAATCTTCTTGGTCGGATGGAAGTGGGCATAGGCCCGATAGGCCGCGCACACCGCCATCAGCATCAGCCCCGGCACCAGCAGGGCGGTGGGAATCCACAGGGGCAGCGACACGAGGGTCGTCACCTCCTGGGATTCATGGGTGGCGATGGCCGACAGGATGGTGCGCCAGGCCAGCAGGCAGGACACCACGGCGAACAGCACCTCGGCCACGCCGTCGATGGGGCGCTTGAGCGAGTCGCGCATTTTCTCGGTGAAGAAATCCACCTTGATGTGCTCGCCCAGCAGCGTGCAGTAGGGCAGGAAGGCCGTCGCTGCGACTGCCGTGCCCGCCTGCATCAGCTCGATGTCGCCGTTCACCGAACCGAAGCCCAGCTTGCGGCCGATGATCGACACCAGCGACATGACGATCAGGGCGATGAACAGCACACCTCCGGAAATCGCCATCGCCTTCCCCGCGATGATCAGGTAGTGCTCGACCCTGTCGTGCTCCACCAGTTCATGGGGCATCCCCATCGGATCTTGCATGATTCCGTTCTCCTGCCTGTGGGTGGACGCTTACTTGTTGGTGCCGGTGAGTTCCCGAGCGGCGGAGATCAGCTTCCGGCCATCCAGGCCCTTGTCACCCACCTGCTTGGCCCATTCCTCCTCGACGCTGGCGGTGGCGCGCTTCATGGCCGCCACTTCAACCGCGCTGAAAGTCGAGATCTTGTTGCCCTGGGCAGCAATGCGCTTGCGGGTATCCGCAGCCACTTCATCGAACATGGCGCCAAAACGGCCGACCATGGCTTCACCCGTCGTCCGGTCGACGATGGCCTTCAGGTCGGCGGGCAGGGATTCGTACTTCTGCTTGTTCATCAGCACTGTCAGCACGGTGGCGGTGGGGTGCGCCACGCCGACGGCGGGCTGGGCATGGAACTTGGTGACCTCGGACAGCTTGGTGGGATAGACCAGCTCCCAGGCGCCGAGGGAGCCATCCACCACCCCCTTGGAGATGGCTTCGGTAACCTGGGCGGGCGGCATGGCCACCGGTGCGCCCCCCAGAGCGGCGAGGGTCCTGGCGCCCACGCGGGTGGAGGTGCGCAGCTTCAGACCGCTGAAGCCGGTTAGGCCGGCGACGGGCTTGGACGCGGTATGCACCGCCTGGCCACCGTCGGTGTGGAAGGCCAGCACCTTGTAGGCGGCGAACTCGGCCTGGGCGTGCTGCTGGTAGAACTTCCACAGAGCCTTGCTGGAGCTGGTGGCGTCGGCAACCATGAAAGGCAGCTCGAAGGCCTCGATGGCGGGGAAACGCCCGGCCGAGTAGCCCGGGCCGGTCCACACCACGTCGGCCACACCGTTCTTGACCTGATCCACCAACTGGGCCGGCGTGCCGCCGAGCTGCATGGCCGGGTAGAACTGGCAGGCGATACGGCCGCCCGAAGCCTGCTTCATCTCGTCACACCAGGGCTGCAGCACCTTCTGCTGGGTCGGCGCGGCCGAGGGCAGGAAGTGGGCGATCTTCAGGGTGACTTCCTGGGCTGCGACCGACAGGGAAAAACTCAGTGCGCCAAGAACGGCAAAGTAACGGGTCTTCATTCGACATCTCCTCTTTGGTTGACCTGGGTGTGCGCCCACGCTCTCTAATATGTTAGTAATTACATCACTACGATATTAGTGAGTCAACAGACTCGTCAAAAAAAACCTGCTGTCGCACCGCCGCATCCCGTGAGGTCGAATTCATTGGTGCTGTTCGCGTTAATTCAGACGGGCTTTCACGTACACCGAGCCATTACTGATACAGGGCTGGGCGACTGACCGTTGATCACCTGCATTTCCAGTCCCCTCAGGCGCGCCGACTGGAGGGTTCGGCAGGCGGAAAAAGGGCTGCGTATGTTTGAGCCCGAAGGGCGAGTTTGCGCAGACCCCGCCTGACGGACCCGGAAAGAGGGAACCCCCGAAGGGGGAGCGACAGCGGGGTACGTTTCTTTGCCTTCTTTCTTGTCGTACAACAAGAAAGAAGGCCGCCCGCCGGGGCGAGACCCGGCCAACGTCACGCCAAACACCGGAAAGCCGGCCAATAACGGCTCAACCCGTAAAGGGTCGAATAAAGAGGGAATAAAAAGCCCGGCCGCCGCAGGGCGGCCGGCAAGTTCGCTGAGGAGAAGCGAAAGGAGACGTAAGGACCTGCGCCGGTGGCTCAGGATTTCATGATCTTCACGGTCTGGATGGTGGTGTACTCCTCCAGTCCGTAACGCCCGAACTCCACCCCGATACCCGACTGCTTGACCCCGCCAAAGGGTGCATCGGGCTGAATGGCGCCGTGCTCGTTGATCCACACCGACCCACACTCCAGGCGCGGCGCCAGCGCGGCCGCCCGGGCCGGATCGGAGGACCACAGGGAACCGCCGAGGCCGTTGGGGTTGTCGTTGGCCCTGGCAATCACCTCGTCGATGTCGCTGTAGCGGATCACCGGCAGGACCGGGCCAAACTGCTCCTCGTCCACCACGCGCATGCCGTCACGCACGTCGGCCAGCACGGTGGGCGGATAGAAATAGCCGGCGCCTTCCGGTAGCTGGCCGCCCGATAGCACGCGGGCGCCCTGGGCCCGGGCGTCCTCCACCAGGGCATGCACGTAATCGCGCTGACGGGCGTTCTGCACCGGGCCGAGCTGGGTATCGGCCTGCAGGCCGTCGCCCACCACCGCGTCCCGGGCCAGGCGGGCCAGGGCCTGGCACAGGGGCTCGTAGAGGCTGTCATGCACATAAAGGCGCTTGAGGCAGGCGCAGGTCTGGCCATTGTTGTGAAAGCCCACGCCAAACAGCCGGGCCGCCAAGGCCTCGGGGTTGGCATCAGGGAGCACGATGCCGGCGTCGTTGCCGCCGAGCTCCAGGGTCAGGCGCTTGAGATTGCCGGCGGCGGCGGCCATGATGCGGCGGCCGGTGGGCGTTGAGCCGGTGAATACGATTTTGTCGATGCCGGGGTGGGTGGCCATGGCCTCACCGACACCGGCATCGCGCTCGGCCGAGATCACGTTGAGCACACCCGGCGGCAGCACACCGCTGGCCAGCTCGACAAAGCGCAGGGTGGCCACCGGGGTCAGCTCGGAGGGCTTGAGCACCACCGTGTTGCCCGCCCGCAGGGCCGGCATGACGTGCCAGATGGCGATCATCAGCGGCCAGTTCCAGGGGGTGATGGAGCCCACCACGCCCAAGGGCTTGCGATGCACCTCGACGCGTGCCTGCTCGTTGTCCTGGATGACCTCGACAGGCAGCGACAGGTCGGCGGTCACATGGGTCCAGGCGATCGCCCCGCCCACTTCCATGCCGGCGCCGACGCCGTTGAGGCCCCCCAAGGGCTTGCCGGTCTCCCGGGTTACCAGATCCATCAGCTCGGGCATGTGGCGCTCGAGCACGCCCGCCAGGGCATGCACGGCGGCCTGGCGGTCGGCATCGGGTGTCCGGCTCCAGGCTGGAAAGGCCGCCCGCGCAGCGGCCACTGCGCTGTCCAAGTGCGCCGTGTCGCCCGCCGGCACCCGGGCAAACACCTCACCGGTCGCCGGATTGACGACACCGAAAGTGCGCTCGGCCTGCACCGGCTGACCGCCGATGCTCATCATGTAGGTCTCCATCTCTGCTCCTCTGGTCTGGTTTGAAGCGCGATCAGTTATGGGTCGGGCCAGGTTGGACAACACCGCGCTTCGAGAAGCGCACCAGCCCATCGGCCCCGGCAGCCACAGCCGCCGTCATCGACAGGCGGTCGTCGCGCTGGGTCCAGCTAAAGCTGGCGCCGCTGTCGGCGCTCTCGATCTGGACACCATCCAGCCCGACACCGATCACCCGTTCGTCCACGGCGATCAGCTCGGTCAGGGAGCTCTTGCTCCCGGTGGCCACCGGGCCCCAGTTGCGGCCATCGTCGGTGCTGCGGTACAGGGTCCCGCGCAGCCCCGCCACCAGCAGACTGCCGTTGGCGAGCGCCGTTCCCGACCAGAAGGAGCCTTTGTAGCCGGTGTTGAGGTAACGCCAGGTGTCTCCGTGGTCGTCGCTGCGCAGGACCATCCCCCGCTCGGCGGCCACAAACAGGCTGCCCCGGGCGGAGGCAAAGAGCTTGAAGAGATTGCGGTCAGCCTTGCCGCCCTCGGGGGGCGCAGGCAGCTCGACGGAGGTCCAGGTCTTGCCCCCATCCCGGGTCTTCAGGACCAGGGACCACAGGCCTACGGCGACGCCCTCCCGGGCGTCGAAGAAGTGCACCGAAAACAGCGGCCGATCTTCCGCCGTGTCGGTGCGCTGCACCGACCAGGTCTCGCCGCCGTCGGCGGTATGCAGGATGGCGCCCCAGTGGCCGACCGCCCAGCCCTGGCGCTCATCCGCAAAACTGACCGCAGTCAGGGTCGACGAGACGGGGACGCTGCCCGCCTGACGGAAGTGCTGGCCGTCGTCATCCGAGAGCAGGATGGTGCCGTAGTCCCCCACGGCAACGATGCGCTTGCCGGCCCGGGCGGCACCCAGCATGGGCGCCTG
>NZ_JAFLDT010000051.1 GCF_017302315.1 Zoogloea sp. | reverse complement strand
GGTGGCGCGTGAGCCCCGCGGCCTGCGTCGCGGCCGTGTCGAGCCGGCGCTGGAGCCGGTGCCGACGCCGGCTCCGGTTGTAGCGCGTCAGCCCGCTCTCAGGGGCGGTGCTGCACCCATCGGGCGCGAGGCTTTCGTTCCCAGTTCGCCCCCCATTTCCCGCGCCGAGGCTGTGAGACAGCTCCAGGGGCGGGTGGCAGCGCCTGCCACGGCGCCCCGTGCATCACTGACCCTTCCGCCGCCTGCGGCAGAGGTTTCCCTCGCTGCAGCCCGTCCGACGACAGTGGCCGAGATGCCTGCTCCGACAACCAGCGAGGCGCCCAGGCCCGTTGCTCGCTATACCCCGGCACCTTCCGAACTGTCCGGCCCCGAGGCCGCGGCTGCCGCAGCGGCAGCCCTGAACGCGTCGCGTGCCGCCGAAGCGCCACGTCCGTCTTCTCCGCCAGTGTCCGAGCCAGCGCAGCTTCCTGCGGAGCGTGCCACGCCGGTTGTTCCGGTTGTTCCGGTTGTGCCGGCTGTCGCGCCGGCCGCTGCGCCCCAGCCGCAGCCCCAGGCTCGCTCCGGGCGCGGGGTGGCGCGGGCTTACGCGATGGATGGGGCAACCTTCTATCAGAGTGGCCGCAAGATCCGTGTTCAGGGGCTGGATGCCCGTGATCCGGGGATGAGCTCCGAGCATGCGACCCAGCGCCTGCAACGGGCGCTGGATGCGGGGAGCGTGACGGTGGAGCCGGTGGAGGTGGATGGTTCCGGCCATACCGTGGCGGTGGTGCGGGTGAATGGCCGCAATGTGGCAGATGCCGTGCGGGCTTCAACCAACTGACAAGCACCGAGGGCAGTGAAGCTGCCTTACATCGCCACGAGGGTCTGCCGGCCCCACCAGGAGGCGCCGGCGCCCAGTTCGATGGGCTGACGCACAGCCGCCGCTTCCACGCAGAGCATGCGGCGGAAGCCGTCGGCGGGCATGTCGGCCAGCTGGCGGCACTTGTCTTCCCAGGGGTTCCAGATCACCACGTCGGGAAAGTTCTCGGCGTGGATGCCCATCGCCCGGTGGTCTTCGCGCACCAGCAGGGTTGGTGGCGTGCCGTGGTAGATCCGGTCGGTCTCGTCTTCGATGAGCACGCCGACACCACTTTCCTTCTTCACCCTGTTGTCGTCCGCCGAATCCCGATAGTCAAGCCCGCGCAGCCCCTCGATGCGCAGGGCTTCCACTTCGCGCACCTTGAGGTAGGTGTGCAGGGCGGTGGTGAAGCTGAAGGGCGCGTCGCCGGTATTGGTGACTTCCAGTTCCATGTCCAGACGTCCGCCACCGATGGAGATGCTCATCTCCGCTGAAAAAGCGTGGGGCCACAGGGCGCGGGTGTCGGCATCATCCTCGAGCTGCAGGGTGGTGACGGCGAAATCCTTGCCGGCGCGGCTGTTGGTCACCTTCCAGGCCTTGTTTCGGGCGAAGCCATGCTTGGGCAGGGGGCCTTCGCCGGCAAACTGGGGGAAGCACACTGGGACGCCACCGCGAATGGCGGTGTGGCCATCAAAGATGGCCTTCGGGCTGAGGTAGAGGCGGTCTTCGCCGCCGGCCGGCGTCCACGACAGTAGTTGCGCGCCGAACAGGCTGATCAGGGCGACGGCGCCGTCGGGGGTTTGCAGTTTGATGACGGGCTGGCCGTGCAGCTCGGCCATTTCAATCGGGTCAGTCATGATTCCGGAGGGTGCGGGTTACAGAGGGCGCGATGATAACGCGGCTACTTCCCCGTGGCGGAAACAGTCAGTGGTGTGGTCGTTCACCAAGCCGGCGGCCTGCATGAAGGCGTAGCAGATGGTGCTGCCGACGAAACGGAAGCCGCGCTTCTTGAGCGCCTTGCTGAGTTCGTCGGAAAGGGCTGTGCTGGCCTGGGCGTCGGCCAGGCTGCGCAGGCTGTTCTGGATGGGGTGTCCGTCCACAAAGCGCCAAAGCCACGTATCGAAACTGCCGAACTCGGCCTGGATGGCCAGGAAGGCGCGGGCATTCTCGACGGTGGAGGAGATCTTCAGGCGATTGCGGACGATGCCCGGGTTCTGCATCAGCGCGGCCTGATCGGCCTCCGTGAAGCGGGCAACGCTGGCCGGATCGAAGTTGGCGAAGGCTTCGCGATAGGTCTCACGCTTGCGCAGGACGGTGATCCACGACAGCCCGGCCTGGGCACCTTCGAGGGTCAGGAGTTCAAACAGCGCCCGGTCGTCGTGGAGCGGAACGCCCCACTCGGTGTCGTGGTAAGCCTGGTATAGGGGATCATCCCCGCACCAGGCGCAGCGCACGGGGTTGGTGGGTGCGCTGCCCATCATCAGCCCTGCAGCATCAGGGCACCATGCTTGATGGTGTTATCTTCCGGATCGTTGGTGAGCACGAAACCGAGGCTCTGGACGAACTTGAGCATGCGGTCGTTGTTGGACAGGAAGATCCCGGTCATGGCGTGGAGGCCACGGTTGCGCGCGGTTTCAATCAGCACGCCCATCAGGCGGCGGGCCAGGCCTCGGTGTTGCCAGTCCTCGGCCACGACGATGGCGAACTCACAGGTTTCCCCGTCTGGATTGACCGCATAGCGGGCCACCCCGATCTCCACCTCCGCACCTTCTTCCTCAATGGTGGCCACAAAGGCCATTTCCCGGTCGTAGTCGATCTGGGTGAGGCGGGCGACCATGGCAGGCGGCAGCTCGCGCATGGTGTTCATGAACCGCAGGTATTTGGTTTCCGGCGTCAGCTTGCGTACGAACTCGACTTCCAGGTCTGCATCCTCGGGCTTGATCGGGCGGATGACGATCTCGCCTTCGGGCATCGAAACCTTGGTGATGAGGTGGGACGGGTAGGGATGGATCGCCATGTGGTCGTAGCGGTCCGCCGTGGGGGCGATGTTGTCCACCACGATGCGGGCATCCACGGCAACGGCACCGTTCTCGTCCACGATCAAGGGGTTGATGTCCATCTCGCGGATCCACGGCAGCTCGCAGACCATTTCGGAGATGCGCAGCAGCACGAACTCCAGCGACTCCATGTTGATCGGCGGCATGTTGCGGTATTCGCCGAGCAGGGTCGCCACGCGGGTGGATTTGATCAGATCCTGGACAAGATAGTTGTTCAGGGGGGGCAGGGCGACGGCACGGTCCTTCTGGATCTCCACGTGGGCACCGCCTTCACCGAAGGTGATCACCGGGCCGAAGACCGGGTCGCGGAAAGCACCGACCATCAGTTCGCGGCCATAGGGCTTGAGGATCATCGGCTCGATGGCGACGCCGTTGATGATGGCATCGGGGCGCTTTTTCTTCACCTCTTCCAGGATCTCCTGGTAGGCGCTGCGCACGGCGGCCAGGCCGCGCAGGTTCAGGCGCACGCCACCCAGCTCGGCTTTGTGGGTGATGGACGGGGAGTCGATCTTCATGGCCACGGGCAGGCCGAGTTCCTCGGCCAGCACCATGGCCTCCGTGGCCGAACGGGCCACCACGGTTTGTGCAATGGGAATGCGGAAAGCGGCCAGCAGGGCCTTGGACTCCATCTCGTTGAGGTTCTTGCGACGCTCGGAGAGGGCTGTCTCGATCACCAACCGGGCGCTCTCGACGGACGGCGGGTTGAGATCGGAGGACAGGGAGCTGGGGGTCTGCACCAGCAGCTTCTGATTGCGGTAGTAGGCCGAGATGTGGCCGAACAGCTCGACGGCCGGTTCTGTGGTGCGGAAGGTGGGGATGCCGGCCGCTTCGAAGAGCTTGCGCCCTTCGCGCACCTGCTCCTCGCCCATCCAGCAGGTGAATACCGGCTTGTCCGCGGCCCGTTCGATATCGATGATCTTCTGGGCGACCTCGGTCGGGCGTGTCATGGCCTGGGGGGTGAGGATGGTAAGAACCCCTTCCACGTTCTCGTCGGCAAGCACGATCTCTAGGGTCTTGGCGTAGCGCTCCGGGTCGGCATCGCCGATGATGTCCACCGGATTGCAGTGCGACCAGTTGGCCGGAAGAATTTCGTTGAGCTTGGCGACGGTGCCGTCACTGATCTGGGCAAGGGGAATGCGCAGGTCGGCGGCGCGGTCGGCGGCCATCACGCCCGGCCCGCCTCCGTTGGTGATGACGGCGAGGCGGTTGCCACGCGGGCGGAAATGGGAGAACAGGGCGTTGGCGGCAGCGAAAAGCTGGCCCAGGGTGTACAGCCGGATCACCCCGGCACGGCGCAGGGCGGCGTCGAACACGGCGTCCTCGCCGACCATCGCGCCCGAGTGCAGCAAGGCGGCCTGGGAGCCGGCCGGGTGGCGGCCGACCTTGATCAGCAGCACGGGCTTGACCCGGGCGGCAGCCCGCAGGGCGCTGACGAAGCGGCGAGCATCCTTGATGCCTTCCACGTAAAGGAAAATGCTCTCGGTACGGGAGTCCGACACCATGTATTCGAGAACTTCACCAAAGTCGATGTCCACCGAGGTGCCCAGGGACACCACCGATGAGAAGCCCACATTGTTGGGGCGCGCCCAGTCGAGAATGGCGGAGCAGAGGGCGCCGGATTGGGAGATCAGGCCGATGGAGCCTTTGATCGCGCCACCGTCGGCAAAGCTGGCGTTGAGGCCCAGCTCGGGGCGCAGCACGCCCAGGCAGTTCGGCCCCAGCAGGCGAATACGGTGTCGACGGGCGTTTTCGAAGGTGTTCTTCTCGAGCATGCGACCGCGCGGGCCGGCATCGGAAAAGCCCGAGGGCAACACGACGACGCACTTGGTGCCTGCACGGCCGCAGGCGTCAACGATGGCCGGAACCCGGTCGGCCTTGGTGGTGATGACGGCCAGATCGAGGCGCTGGGGAATGTCCTCTGCACTCTTGTAGCACGGTACGCCGAGCACTGATTCGTGCTTGGGATTCACGGCGAAAAGCTTTCCCTTGAATCCTGCTTCCAGCATGTTGCGGACGAGGATGTTGCCCAGGGACATTTCCCTTTCGCTGGCACCGATGATGGCCACGGAGCGGGGTTCGAAGAGGGGCGTGAGGTAATGCTGTTCGTTCATGATGAGTACTCGGCTGAGTGCGTTCGTGCGGCTATTGACCTGCCGTTGCCACGGGGACGTCGATCACGTATGGGGTCGGGCGGATTTTACCCCGCAGGTGTTGCGTGCGCATGAGAATAAACTGACAGGTGTTGCGCCGCACAAAGCATTGTGTGACAGAAGCCCTGGCCCTGCACGCACAAAGTGTTGCATGGCAGCAACGATGTTGTTCTGCCGCGATGTTTCAGTGGCTGAGCGTGAAGAAGAAACTGGCACCTTCGTCCGGGGTGGACTCCGCCCAGACCTTGCCTTCGTGGCGCTGGATGACCCGCTGCACGGTCGCCAGGCCAATCCCCGTCCCATCGAATTCGCTGATGCCATGCAGGCGGTGGAAGGGCAGGAAGAGTTTGGACGCGAAGCTCATGTCGAAGCCGGCTCCATTGTCGGAGACGCAATAGACGATCTGTCGGTCGCGCATTTCCGCATGGAAGCGGATCCGGGCAAGCTCCCGTCGGCTGGTGAACTTCCAGGCATTGCGCAGCAGGTTGTCGAGGGCAACCCGGATCAGGGCCCGGTCCGCAGCGGCGGTCAGACCGGGCTCGACACTGGTTTCAACCAGGCGGTCGGGTTCTTCCTGGTGCAATTCTCCGAGGATCTGTTCGACCAGCTGACTCAGATTGACGGTTTCGCGGCGCATGCTTTGGCGGGTGAGGCGGGCGAGATCAATCAGATCGTCGATCAGCCGGGCCATGCGCTGGGTGGCTACCCGGATGCGCTGCAGGTATTCACGGCCGATTTCATCGAGACGGGGGGCGTAGTCTTCCGCGACGATCTGCGCAAAACCGTCGATGGCGCGAAGGGGCGCGCGCAGGTCGTGGGAGACGGAATAGGAGAAGGCTTCGAGTTCCCGATTGGAGGCTTCCAGCTCGGCGGTTCGCACGCGGACGCGGGCCTCAAGTTCCCGGTTGAGGTTGCGCTGGGTCTGCTCGGCTTCCTTGCGGACGGTAATGTCGTCGAGGGTGCCGGAACTCCCCACCACATGGTCGTATGTATTACGCAGGGGGCGGATGGTGGCTTCGACCCAGCGCGGGCTGGCGGCCTGGGTGCGCAGGCGGAATTCGAACTGCCCGATGTCCTGGTAGCCTTCGCGAATGGCACTCAGGCAATGGCCAACCCGGCCCCGGTCATCCTCGATCACGAAATCAAGGAGGTTCTGACCGATGCTCAGCCGCGTGTCGAAACCGGTGGTATTGCGCCATGCCCGGTTGAGGAAGGTGATCCGCCCCTCGGCGTCGGCCTGGAAAAGGACCTCGTTGACCGATTCGACCACGTCCCGGTACATGGCCTGACTCTCGCGAAGCACCTGTTCGGCCAGCAGCCAGCGGGTCACATCCCGCAGCACATAAAGCACGGCCCGACTGCCCTGGAAATTGATCCGCACGCCGGCGGCCTCGGCATTGATGGTCTCTCCGTCAAGCCGGCGATAGCGCAGTGGCAGGGGGGGCAGGCGGTGCTGTCGGGCATCCGCATCAAAGTCCGCCAGGCGTGCGGCCTCCATCTCCCGGTCGTCCGGGTGGGTCAGGCTGAGAAGCTCGATCCCTTCGAGCCGGGCCGTCTCGCTGCCGCCAAGGAGTTTCCGGCAGGCGGCATTGGCCATGCGGATCTGACCGCTGACAACGACAAGGCTGGCCTCGGGAGAGTGCTCAAAGAGGGCCTCGTAGCTTCGTCCGACTGCTTCATGGCCGGCAACACTCGCATGCAGGGCGGTGATGTCATTGCGTACCAGCAACAGGCTTGGCGGGCCGCCTTCCGGATCATCGATGCGCCGAGCGGCCTCGTGGCCCCTGCCTCTTCCGCCGTCGGCGCGGCGGTATGTCATCTCGCGGGAGATTTCGCGGGGCTTGCCAGTCAGGCCAAGCTGGCGGAAGGCCTGGCCGGCCGCCGTGTCGTCTTCCGCCAGCGCGACTTCCGCGGGCTGCATGATCAGGTCAGCCACGGGACGACCCAGCATTTCGGCGAGCGCCTGATTGGCTTGCAGGAGGCGTCCATCGGCGGCGATTCTCCCCATGCCGACGGGCGCGTACTCGAAGATCTGCCGGAACAGGGCTTCATCCCGAGCCAGTTGCTGCCGTGATGCGATCTCTGCCGTGACGTTACGCGTTGTGCCGCAATAGCCGGCAAAGACCCCGCGCTGATCGAACACCGGAATGCCGGACTCCATCAACCAAACCGGACGCCCTTGTGCGTCGTGGCGGCAGAACAGGAAATCGGAGAACGGTTCGATTTGACGCAGGTGTGCGATATGACTGGCCCAGGGTTCGCTCGTCGGCGATACGCCGGGCAATTCCCAGCGCCGGCTTCCCATCACGTCTTCAGCGGCCAGGTCGGTCAGATGCCCGGAGCTGGCCGTGAGTGTGGTGTAGCGCAGATCCGCATCCTGCTCCCAGTAACCGTCGTGGGCGTAGGCGATGAGTGCGACGGTGCGCTCCTCGCTTCTTTCCAGATCTGCCGCCAACCGCGCCCTTTCGGTGACCTCCCGGCCAATGCCCCGGTAGCCGGCGAAGTGGCCATCCGCATCGAACTTCGGCCGCCCCTTCAGCTCCAGGTAGCGAGTTTCTCCGCCCGGGGTCCGGCGGGGCAGGGTTGCGGCGAGCGGGCCATGGCGTGCCATGGTCTCCTCAAGGGCCGCGGCAAAATCCTCAGGCAGATCGGGTAGAACCACTTCCTTCCAGTTCCGGCCGATCACGCCCTCAGGCGCGATGCTGGGAGCGGGCGGTGCGTCGGGAATCGCGACGAAGCACAGGTCCGAATCGACTTCCCAGAGCCAATCACCGGAGGCTTCAATGAAGTCCCGCCACGGGGTTTCGCTGGCCCGGGGTGTTGCCGAAGGTGCTGGGGGCCGCCGTCTCAGCAGGCGCCGTGCCACCAGCCCGGCAGCCAGGCCACTCACGCCTCCGAGCAGATAGGGCGCCGCTGCCGTGTCGATGAAGCCAGGCATGCTTTGACTGGCTGCGACAGCGAGGGGCGAAAGAAGGCCTCCCGCCAATAGGAGACATGCAAGGCGCGCCCGACGGGGCGGCGAAGGGGTACGGGGAAGAGCCATCGAGCCCTATTATCGTTTGCGGAAACGGACTTGGTGCCGCTTCAAAGCGGCCTGACCATGTGGCTTGACACGGAGAGTGCAAGAATATGTTCTCACCACGGCATTTTCGAGGGCGAAATAGATTTGTTTGAAACCTGTTTGACGGGAGCCGAACGGATATGTATTATTCGCGCCTCTCGGGGTGTAGCGCAGTCCGGTAGCGCGCTTGCTTTGGGAGCAAGATGTCGGGAGTTCGAATCTCTCCACCCCGACCAAAGCTTGACCCCGGTGCCCGCGGCGATCTGCCCGTAGCTCAACTGGATAGAGCACCGGCCTTCTAAGCCGGGGGTTACAGGTTCGATTCCTGTCGGGCAGGCTCTGGAAAATTTGCTCATTGGGTCGGCGATGCATATCGACGATCCGCAGTGGCGGCATTAGCTCAGTTGGTAGAGCACTGGATTGTGATTCCAGTGGTCACCGGTTCGAACCCGGTATGTCGCCCCAACGATTCACGAATAAAGGCCCTGCGCAGTCAGGGCCTTTATTCGTTTCAATGGGTCAGCCTTGGCACTTCCCCCGTTCCGGCGAAGTGGCGCCGGCACCCCTCCGGTCAATTGTTCAAGCGCCCTCGCCCCGGCTCTTCAGCCCGTGGCGTTCCAGCATGCGGTAGGCCGTGCGTTCGGACACGCCCATCGCTTCAGCCACCTTGCGGCGGTTGCCCTGATGGCGGTCGAGGAGTTCGGAGAGATAGTGGCGTTCGATCTCGTCGAGGGTGGGCTCGCCGTGAAAGGTCACCGGTCCGCAGGCGACTGCGGTCTGGGGGTCGAAGCCGGGGTCACGCAAGGGTGGCAGGTGCTCGGGCCCGGCCAGGCCGGTGTGGCTGGCGAGGATCAGGGCGCGCTCCACCACGTTGCGCAGTTCGCGCACGTTGCCTGGCCAGTCGTAGGTCACGAGCCGGGCCAGTGCCGCGTCCGAGAAGCCCACCAGGCGCCCATTGCGCGCCCGCGCTCGGGCAAAGTGGGCCACCAGCCGGGGGATGTCCTCGCGACGATCGCGCAGGGGGGGTACGTTGATCTCGAAGGCGGTGAGGCGGTAGTAGAGATCGGCCCGGAAGCGGCCTTCCCGGACCATCTGGGTCAGGTCGCGGTTGGTGGCGGCAACGATGCGCACGTTGGCACGCAGATCCGTGGTGGCGCCAACCCGGCGGAAGCGTCCGGTTTCGAGCACGCGCAGCAGCTTGGCCTGGATGGCCGGGCCGATGTCGCCGATTTCATCGAGAAACAGGGTGCCCTCGGCAGCCGCTTCAATGAGGCCGGGCTTGAGGCGGTCGGCCCCCGTGAATGCGCCCCGCTCATGGCCGAACAGTTCGGTCTCGAAAAGGGTTTCCTGCAGGGTGCAGCAGTCCACGGCCACGTAATGCCCATCCCGGCGTCGTCCGGCGTCATGAATTGCGCGGGCTACCAGTTCCTTGCCGGCGCCGCTTTCACCGCGCACCAGCACGGTGACCTCGTCGTCGGCGACGGCCTCAATGAGATCCCACACCTGGCGCATGGCCGGGCTGGCGCCGACCATGGGGTTGTCGGTCAGCCCTTTCCGTGCGGCCTTCAGGGCATCGCCGGTTCGTCTAAGCCGCGTGCCTTCCAGTGCCCGCTGGATGACCAGCTCGAGTTCTTCGAGATTCACCGGCTTGACGAGGTAATCCACCGCGCCGAGCCGCATGGCCTCCACGGCCTGATTGATTGAGCCGTAGGCGGTGAGCATGATCACCGGGCGGGTCTGGACAATCTCGGTAAGGGGGGTGAAATCCCGCGCGTCGGGCAGGTTCATGTCGAGCAGCACGAGGTCCGGGGCAATCTCGTCAATGCGGGCGCGTGCTTCCGCCCAGGTGAGGGCACCGTGCATGTCGAAGCCGCTGCGGACCAGGGTCTTGAGCAGCAGGCGGTTGAGTACGCTGTCGTCTTCGATCACCAGGATCGAGTGCTGGACCGGTGCATTCATTCGGTGTCCTCGTCGGCGCTGCGCATGAAGACATGGAAGGTACTGCCCTGACCCGGCCGGCTTTCCACTGCAATACGACCCCCATGGCGTTCAAGGATGGCCTTGCAGATGGCGAGGCCAAGACCGGACCCACGGCGGCCATCGGCGCGCCGGCTGAAGAAGGGCATGAAGATCAGGCCTTGCTCCTCGACGGGAATTCCGACGCCCTCGTCGCTCACCGAGAAATGGAAGAAGCCCGCCTCCCGCGACAGTCCGATCTCAAGGGTACCGCCGGCGGGCATGGCGTGAAAGGCATTCTGCAGCAGGTTCAGCACGACCTGGCGCAGCTCGGCCTCGTCGTTGAGCACCCGGGCGTCCGGTGCTTGCAGCGTCATGTTGACGGTCACCCGGGCGGAGCGGGCTTCCTCGGCGAGCAAGGCCACCACATCCTCGACCGCCGTGCGCAGGAGCACCGGCCGGGTTCCGCCAGGGGGGTGGCTGAGCGTCATGAGCCGCTGGGTGATCAGGGCGCAGCGGTCGATCTCCTGATCCACAAGCTCGAGGTATTCGGTGACATCGGCAACCCCCATTGAGCCATCACGCAGTCCGCGCAAGCTTGACTGGAGGGCGAGGCGGATGGAGGCGAGTGGATTGTGGATCTCGTGGGCCACCCCGTTGGCCAGCAGGCCGACCGCGGAGAGACGCTGCTCCTGGGAAAAGCGTACCTGATCGTCAAGGGAGCGGATGGCCTCCACCACTAGCTGGCGGCCATCGGGCCCGACCAGGGGGGCGGCATGGATCTCGACGCTGACTGGTGTGTCGTCGCGACGCAGCATGCTCATCACCGTGCGCAGGGGCTCCGGCCGTTTCTTCAGTTCGGCGACCGGACAGGTGACAAGCGTCACCGGGCAGGGCTCGCCGAGGCCGCGGCCGATGCGATGGCAGGGTCGGCCGCGGACGGCATCCAGGGGGCGCTGAATCAGGGTGGCGTAGGCCTGATTGGCAAGGACGATGCGGTAATCCTCGTCGATGACAACCATCGGGTCGGGGGCAGCGTCCACCAGGCCCTGGAGGAAGACCCCTTGTTGGCTTGCCTGTTCGATCATGGTGCCGAGACGGCCGGTCATGGCGTCCACCTGCTTGCCGAGCTGGCCGAGCTCGCCACCCGACAGGCTGCCGGCGCGGGCTGACAGATCACCGTCGGCAACCGCCGCGGCAACGCCCGCCAGTCGATCCACCGGCGCCAGCACTTCGCGCCGGACGACCCACCAGATGGCCAGCGCCAGCACGGCGAGGGCCGTCAGGCCCAGGGGGAGCAGGCGACGTGCCTGGTTGACGGCCCGGCTCTCGTCCTTGGGAGGTGTGAACTCCAGAACCAGAACGCCATTGACCGGATGTGTTTCCGTGGCGCCGTGGCAGCCGCCGCAGCGAGCCTGGTTGCGGATCGGGTAGGCGATGCGAAGGAGCCCCGTCGCACCTGTCTCTAGGGCGTCCAGTCGTGGCGGCGATGCGGTGCAGCCGGCGCTCAGACACAGACCGCGGACCCACTCGGGGTGCTGTTGGCCCCGGTCGCCCTCGCGGGACGCAAAGCGGACTTCGCCACTGGGGTTGAGCAGGGCGGCGAAGTGTACGCCGGGCAGGCTCCCCAGGTGGATGAGGGTTTCGGTCAGACCCGGCAGATCACGCCGCAACATGGCCGAATGCAGGCTTGTTTCGAACAGGGCCGCAAGCCGGTGGGCGGAGGCCTCGTGCTCCATCTGCATGGCCGTCCCCGAGATCCACACGACGCCGCCGACGAGCAGGCTGGAGGCGCAGAGCAAGGCCAGCATCAGCACCAGCATGAGCCTTCGTGCAAGGGAGGTGGCAAACCACAGACGGGAAAGCGGAGACATGCGCAGGACGGGGGGCGGGGCGGTTTTCAGTCTACCACCAGCCGATCCGGACGCCGTGTGCGGGTGCGGCATACCGGGCAGTGGCGCGGCGCAGTGGTGCCCAAATGTCGGAAGCGCGCGCCGCAGGCGTTGCAGCTTGCCTGTCGAAAGACGGCTCCCGGGGCACCGCAACCGGCCTTGCCCGGCTTCAGCGCCTGCTGGGCACAGGCGTCCACGCAGATGCCGCAAGCTACGCAGCGCTCCATGTGCAGGCACAGCCCGGCTTCCCGTTCACCCTCGAGCCAGTCGAGGGCGCCCTCGGGGCACAGGCGGGCGCAGAGGGCGCACCCGTCGCAGCGTTGGGCGTCGAGCTCCACGGCCCAGAGCCCGCTGCGGACACCCCGCGCGGCAAGGCCCTGCAAGGCGGCGCGGCGGGTGTCGGGTTCAGGTGATGCTGTCGTGCTCAGCAGTGCAGCGGGCCGGGCCAGCAGACCGGCGAGAAAGCCCCGACGTGGCGGCTCTGTTGCCACAGCCTCATCCGCTGCCATAAGGGAAATCGTTGCTGCCCCGGCGCGCTGCAGCACGCGGTTCACCGTGTCAACACGTTCCGGGAGCCGGACGGCGCTGCCCCGTGGGCATGTACTGCAGTCACCCGTGCGCACAATCAGCCGCCGCAGGCCACTCCGCTGCAGACTGAGCAGCCGCGCCTCGGAGAGGGCATGGGCGCAGGGTAAGCGGATGCCTGGCCCCGTCGTGCGTTCACAGGCCAGATCCAGGGTGCCACGGAGGAGGGGCAGCTCGGGTGGCTGAGCAAGCGCCAGTGCGCCGGTTGGACAGGCGGGGACGCATAGCCCGCAGCCATCACACTGGCCCGGCTCGAACTCCAGCCCGTCGGCCTTAAGCGACCAGGCGCCGGTCGGGCAGCTATCCACGCAGGCATGACACGTCGCCACCGTTGTCAGTCGATGCACACAGCGTTCGTCATCCACGATCAGCATCGGATCACCCGAACGGCTGCCTGAACAGTGCGGAGAGGGTGTGAAGAAATCGTAGCGAGCGGTTCGAGTTCGCCCCGAGAAGCGCAGCCGTACAAGGGTGCGGTGAGTATCGCAGGGGCGAAATCGGATCGCGCAGCAGATCTATTTACACCCCCTGAGAGGGACAGCCACAGGCGCGGTGACACGGGCTTCAGCCGCTGGCCTGCAGCCGTTGCTGCAGACTCTCGACGACTTGCAGCGTCAGCCCTGCCAGGGCCGCGTAGAAGCGGGTCGAGGCGCGCTCGGTCACCCGGCCGGCGAAGCGCGGCAACCATTGCATGAGGTGTTCGTCGATGAAGCGACGGGCCTCGCCGCCATGGCCTTTGGCCAGCAGGTAGGCGACGAAGGCCAGTTCATTGGCGAGGTGGTCGTCGGCAATGTGCCGCCAGTTGGCGACCGCCAGCCCGTGCCTGCGGTAGCAGTCGCGCACCGCGAAGCTGGGGCCCTGCATCATCAGGTTCTCCTCATCAAGCCACACGGATTCGCAGGGCGAGGCGCGCAGGGCGTGGGTGAGGTAGATGCCGGCGAAGTCGGCGTCGAGGTCATCCTGGAGTGCGGCCTGTTCTTCCGCGCCCACCTGGCGGATCACCGCCAGCGCCTGCTCCATGTCGGTGACGGCCGGCATGTCCGGCCGGGCCAGGGTCAAGCCGTCGGGGAAACCCCCGGCGTGCAGGCGGCCTAGGGTGTTCACGTCCCGTTCGGACTCATGCAGCCAGGCGAGTGCAGCCAGGTCTTCGGATGCTGCGTCCAGGGGCAGTGCGTTGGCTTCTGGCGCCGGGTCGAGCTTGGACGTGCTCATTCGACGCGTCCCTTCGGATGGGCAATGAAGACGATGGAGGGGTTGGTCAGTTCAGGGCTGGCCATGTGCTGCACCTGGCGCACGGGCTTGTCGCCCTTGACCATTGCCTTGGTGTTCATCAAGCCGGCCCGCAACTGGTCGATGGGGCCGATGTCCAGCACGCGCATCATGCAGGCCATCACACAGTAGGGTTTGCGACCGGCGTCGATTTCGTCGACACACATGTTGCATTTCTTGACCAGATTGTCGACCGGGTCGAACTGGGGGGCGCCATAGGGGCATGCGGCCTCGCAGCGCCGACAGCCGATGCAGAGGGTGGAGTCGATATCCACGATGCCGTTGTCGGCACGTTTCCAGATGGCGCCGGTGGGGCAGGTGGGCAGGCAGGCCGGTTCGGCACAGTGGTTGCACGACATGTTCACCTTGTAGGCAAAGACGTCGGGAAATTGCCCGCCCTCCACGTACATCACGCGACGGAAGCGCGGCCCGGGGGCAAGGCCGTTCTTGTCCTTGCACGCGATCTCGCAGGCGCGGCAACCGATGCAGTCCATGTTGTTGTGGATGAAGCCGAGCTGCTTTGCCGGCTTGACCGGCTCGTAGGTCGCCGCGTCGCGGCGGGCCTGGGCGTCGGGTACCTGGGCCCGGGCCTCGGCCCCCAGCTTGCGGATGGTCTTCTTGTCAGCCATATCTAAGTACTCCTTCTGCGTCGCTGGCGATGCGTTCAGTAGTCGCGCCGGAACACGCTGGAGCGCGCAGTGGCAAGCTCGTCCCAGCCGGGACGATGGGCAAGTTCGGACTTCTTCACGTTGACCAGCGCAGTGTTGTAGGCGAAAGCACCGGCTGGACTCGGTTCGTCGAGGGTCAGGAAGTCAGGGTTGCCCGCGCGGTCCACACCGTTCTCGTCCAGGTCCATCCAGGCACCCTCGAAGAGCACTGCCACGCCGGGCAGGCAGCGTTCGGTGACATAGGCCGGAACCACGCACTTGCCGCGTGCATTCCAGACTTCCACCGTGTCGCCGGTCTGGATGCCGAGCCGGCGGGCATCGGAGGCGTTGAGGGTCAGTTCCTGGTCGTAGGTCTCGCGCAGCCACGGGATGTTGTGGAAGATCGAGTGGGTACGCCAGCGCGGGTGGGGGCTGATGAGGTGGAAAGGGTAGTCCTTGGTCAGGGGGCTGTTGAGGGACTCGAAGGGCTCGATCCACTTGGGAATGGGGGGGATGGCGTAGCCGTACTGGGTCTTGGTCCAGTCGTCGATCTCGGCGAGATAGGGCGAAAAGATCTCGATCTTGCCGGAGTGGGTTTCGAAGGGTTCGCCCTTGACGATCTGATCGCGGAAGGCCACCAGGGGGCGTTTGAAGACGAACTTGTAGACCCCGTGTTTCTTGAATTCCTCCCAGCTCATGGTGACACCCTGGTGGGGGCGTACCTTGCCGTTCCACCAGGCCGAAAGATAGGCCTCGTCCACCGGGTCGGCGTTGTGGAAGTAGTCGCGGGTGGCGCGGGGGTTGTAGCGCTTGCCGAAGTCCTTCACCGTCGGGTCGATGGCCTCGAGACGGTAGGCGAGTTCGGTAAAGATCTGGAAATCGGAGCGGGACTCGCCAAGGGGCTGGATCACCTTCGGGCGATGGATGTAGTAGTGGCCCTTGTACCAGGGCAAGGCCACATCGTGCCGCTCGAAGTGGGTTGCCACGGGGAGCAGCACGTCGGCCCAGATGCCTGATGGGGTGATGGTCGAGTCCATGCACACCACCAGGTCCAGCTTCTCGATGGCCTGGATTTCCTTGTTGATGTTGGTGAGCTGGTTGAACCAGTCCGATCCCTGCCAGAAGATGGCCCGGATATTGGGGATCTGACCGTCCAGTTCGTCTTCCCGCGGCCACAGGCCGACTTCCTCCCGCCGCACGTTGGGGTAGTTGAGCACGCAATGGGCCCAGCGATCCGACTTGATCGATCCGAACCACACGTTGGCGAATTCGTCGTAGGGATAGGCGATGGATTCCGAGTGCCAGGCCTTGCCCACCCCCTCGGCACAGCCGCCCAGCTTGCCGATGTTGCCGGTCATGGCCTGCACCGCGGCGGCCATGCGGTTGTATTGCTCACCGTAGGCGGCCCGACCGGGTGCCCAGGAGGCTTTCAGCGCAGCGGGCTTGGTGGTCGCGTACATGCGTGCCAGCTTGCGGATGTCGTCGGCCTTCACCCCGCAGATGGCCTCGGCCCATTCGGCTGACTTGGGGATGCCGTCCCGCGTACCGAGGATGTAATCCTTGAAGCTCTCGGCATCCTGGTGCTCCGGGGGCAGGGTTCCCTTGTCCATGCCGAGCACGAAGCGATCGATGAACTTCTGGTCGTGGAGGTTTTCGCTGAAGATGACATGGGCCATCCCGGCCAGCATGGCGGCGTCGGTATTGGGGCGGATGGGGATCCACCAGGCATCGTAGGCGGATGCCGAATCCGTGTATTGCGGGTCCACCAGCACGAACTTGCAGCCGCGCTGTTTGGCCATCCGCATGTAGTAGAACGTGTTGCCGCCGTGGAAGGTGTAGGCCGGATTCCAGCCCCACATGATGATCAGCTTCGAGTGGGCATAGGCATCGTCCTCGTTGCCATCCTCGATGGTGCCGAAAGTGATGCGGCTGGAGAAGGTGGTGCCCTGGTAACTGGGCACCGACCAGCTATTGGTGCGGCAGCCGAACATGCCCAGAAAGCGCCCGAGCAGGCCTTCGATCTGGTCCGACTTGTGCAAGACGCCATAGGATGCACCGGCGTAGCTCTGGTCGAGGATGGCGGTGGGGCCGTAGGTCTTCTTCAGCTCGACCATCTTGTGTGCAAGGAAGTCGAGCGCCTCGTCCCACGATACGCGCTTGAACTTGCCCTCCCCGCGCTTGCCGACCCGCATCATCGGGTACAGCAGACGCTCGGGCGAATACAGCCGCGAGCGGTAGGAGCGGCCGCGCAGGCAGGCGCGAAGCTGGGGCTCGTCGACGGTGTCCTTTCCGTAAGCGCCCCCCTTCTGGTAGCGACCGTCATCGGTGGACAGGCGCACGATCACGTCGCCCTTCTTGTGGGCCACAAGCATGTGGCGAGAGCCGCAGTTGTGGGCGCAGGAGGTGACAACGGTGGTGAGCTGGTCGTCGGTGGGGTAGGGCTCGTAGGCAAAGGCCGATGCTTCCCGCGGTGCCACGGTCAAGCCGCCTAGCCCAGCCAGACCGGCGCCAACACCCATGACTTTCAGGAAATCCCGCCGGCCCGTCTGGTCAGGGATATCCGGGTTGGCGCCTTTGAATTCGATCTTCATTTTGATTGTCCTTTTGCCCTGTCCCCGGTGAGGAAGCGCGCTTCCGATTCCGTTGGCCGTCCTTTTGCCCAGTCCGGTGTCTCGTCCGCCATCCCGGGCCAGGCGTGGCGTGGATAGGGGTAGGTCGTGCGATACCAGGCCCTGCCACCATGACAGCCGTAGCACACATCGCCGTTGCCCTTGCCGGCGGCCTCGATGGCATCGGCCTTCAGATAACTCACCTGGTGCCGGTTGGTGCGGATCGCCGCGTGGCAGGTGAGGCAGTCGTTCTGGAACATCTCGCGGCTGGTGTGCCAGGGGCCGGGGAGACCCATCACGGCGGTGTTCATCTGGCCGTGGCATTTGAGGCAGGTGGTTTCGGGAGTGACGCTCTTGCGCAGCCGGAAGCTGCCCTCCCGGCGGGCGCTCGCTGAACTCAGCGGATGCTCGTCCCGCGGGTCGTGTCCTTCGTGGCAGGTGGTGCACTGGAGCGACATGGTCGTCCGCGCGAAATCGCTTTCAAGGTGACGGCGATGAAAGGTGTCCTGAGCACCCTGGTAAGTCGATACCTGCTGATACCACGCCTTGGCATCGGCGGCTTTGACGCCTGCCGGCGAGCGTTCCCGGACGGAGGGCTTGAGAACTTCCGCGTGGCAGGCAAGGCAGTCCGCATTGCTTGCGGATGCGATTGCAGGTTTGAAATGCAGCGCGCTATAGCGCGCGCGCTGGTAATCGTGTGCTGTCTGCGGCGTGTTGTCGGCGGAGCCGGCAGCGACGGGCCGTCCTCCGGATACGAGCAACAGAAGCAGTGCGGCGGAGAAGCGTATTGTTCTTAGACTGACCACCATGACAACCTCTCAGTACATGCCCGGCAGACGCGCTGACCGCGGCAGGAAACGGCCCCTTGCGGGGCCGTGAAAGGAAGGGTTACTTGCCTTCCATGCCGGACATGCCGGACATGCCGGACATTCCCTGCTGCTTGGCCTTCTTGGCTTTCTTGGCCTTGTTCCCGGACATACCGGACATGCCGCTCATGCCCTTCTGGCCTTCCATGCCGGACATGCCGCTCATGCCCTTCTGGCCCTCCATACCGGACATGCCGCTCATGCCTTTCTGGCCTTCCATGCCCGACATGCCGGACATGCCCTTCTGGCCTTCCATACCGGACATGCCGCTCATGCCCTTCTGGCCTTGCATGCCGGACATGCCGCTCATGCCCTTCTGGCCTTCCATGCCCGACATGCCGGACATGCCCTTCTGACCCTGCATACCGGACATACCGGACATGCCGGACATACCGGACATACCCTTCTGATCGTCCTTGGCCGAGACGGGCAGCGCTGCGCAGAGGGCGATGGCGAGGGCGGAACAGCTAACGAGTTTGCCGAAAGACTTCATGGGGTTTCTCCTTCGTTGACAGAATTGAGATGCGGGTTGAATCCGGAGGCCTCACGGGGTGGGAGCATCCGGGAGCATCGCGGCGACCGGAGGTCGTCACGACAGGTTCTCCGGCTATCGGGCATGCAGACCACGCAGGTCGTATGGCCCGGGCAGACCGGGTTGAAACAGGGGGGAGTACCAGTTGCCCTGGCTGGCGATGGCTTCCAGATTGCCGGGCCAGGGTTGGGAGATGCCCTTCAGACGCTGGTCCTTCAGGGCCTGGTCGATCACGACCGTCATCATCCGGGGAGGCTCCGCGGGACGCCGATCAGGCTTGAGTCCGGCAATGAACTCGGCAGCCGGGACTGCGGACGAGAGCTGGGACAGCAGAACAAAACTCAATACCCTGATGGTTGGGCTCATCAATCCATCCTCCTTACCATCTATTCAGCAGGTAGCGTGCCTGACCTCCTGCATGGCACAAGTGGATGTTTTTATTGGGTTATGTTTTCGTACCGGCTATCGTGGCGGGCTTGATCAAGCCATATTGGCAGGCGCTGTCTGCCAAACTGGCAGGCTTGTGGATGGGCCTTGGCGCGCGATCACCGGGAGGCTCGGCGGGGCGATGCCCGGTATCCGATCCGTTTTGGCCTGTTTGATGGCCCCTGTCTGCCGTGTTGTCATGCTGGCGCTGGGGGGCGGGTCGGCCTAATCTGTTGAAGGGGGCGGGAGTCCCCGGGGTGTTTCTGGAGCCGAGTGGAGTGGATATGGCGGTAAATGGTGTGGCACGCAGCGGTTTGCGGGCGAGTGTGTTGGCAGCGCTGGCGGTGGCCATGGTGGTTTTCGCGCCGTCGGCTGTCGCCGTGAACAAGTGCGTCGGTGTCGATGGCAAGGTCACCTATACCGACGGACCCTGCGGAGGCGGAAGTCAGGTGAGCCGGGTGGAGACGCCGCCGCCCCTGAGCCGGGAAGAGCAGGCGGCGGCCATGTCGCGCAGCGAAGGCCTGGTGCGTGAAGCGCGGGAGCTGGAGGCGCGCAGGGCGAGGGAGGCTGCCGAGCGGCGGCGTTACGAGGACATGCAGCGTCAGATTGAGGCGCAGCGGCGTCAGGCCGAGTTGGACGAGGCCGAGCGCCTGTCGCGGATGTCGGTGCAGCCGGTCTATTCCGTACCGGTCTATCCGGTGCCCCTGCGCTACCGTCCGCATTCGGTGCTGCCACCCGCGACTCAGGCGGCACCGGTCGCACCGCCGGCCAAGATGCGGGCCTACCCCTTCCGCTGAGCGCGTGTCGCCCGTCGCGAGGTCGGGCTGCGAGCTAAGGTTTTTCCCTGCGCGCCAGCTAGGCCTGGATCGTCTTTGCTTCAAGCACGAGCAGGCGGATCGGATGTTCTGCCTTTCCGGCCGCGATGCCCAGGGCGGCGGCGATCTGCTCAACGCGCCTTGCCGACAGGCGGTCAAGCACGATCAGGGTCGGGCGGCGGGGTGTCCAGCGTGCCAGGGCCGCAAGGCGGTTGTCATCCACTTCATCAAGCCAGGCATCGTCCCAGGGCTCGTCCGGGCGTCGGGGGAGAAACCACAGCAGGGGGCGCATCTGCACACCGATGCGGTAGAGAATTCCGCCGAGGCGGCCGCGCTCATCGAGTTGGTGATAGCCCGCCAGACGATAGCCGAAATGGCGCACCGCATTTTCCTGTCCGTCCGGTAGCTGCAGACGGGAGAGCGGGGTGGGAAGGTGGGCCGTGGCCCACGGCAGAAGGGCTGCGCCGCTGCCGGCTCCATCGCGGACCCAGGCGTTCAGGCGTGCCTTGAGGGCTTCGTCACCGGGGTCGGCCTCGGGGCGGCGGGTGATCGGACTGAGGGCCGTCGCGTCGTAGCGTCGGCGCAGATGGGGCAGGCGCGGGGCAAAGGCGGCAGCGAGCCCCAGGGCCAGGGCCAGCTCGACGCTCAGCACGCGAAGCGGCTCCGCAGCTCGGTCAGATTCAGCTCGCCGAGAATGGCTTCGATGCGCTCGCGGGCATTCTTGCGCGGCGCGCCGGTGTGCCGTGCAATGATCAGTTCGTTCTTCATCGAATGCTCCCAGCCGACCAGTTCGGTGACGGTGACCTGATAGCCATGGGCCTCGAGCTGCAGGCAACGCAGGGCGTTGGTGAGCTGGCTGCCGAACTCCCGGGTGTGGAGGGGGTGGCGCCAGATCTCCGACAGGGGCGTCTTGCCGAAGCTGGCGTTCTTGTTCTGGCGCAGCACGCTGGCCACCTCGGCCTGACAGCAGGGCACCAGCACCACGAAGCGCGCATTCTTGGCGAAGGCGAACTGGATGGCGTCGTCGGTGGCGGTATTGCAGGCATGCAGGGCCGTGACCACGTCGATGCGCTCCGGCAACTGGCCGGAGTGGGTGGACTCCTCGACACTCACATCCAGGAAGTGCATGCGCGGAAAGCCCAGGCGCTCGGCCAGTTCGCGGGAGCGCTGGACCAGCTCGGCACGGGTTTCGATGCCGTGGATGGTGCCGGCGGGCTTGTCCTTGAGGAACAGGTCGTAAAGGATGAAGCCCAGATAGGACTTGCCGGCCCCGTGATCGGCCAGGCTCAGGTCGCCGGTCTCGGCCAGCACCTCGGCGAGCAGGGGCTCGATGAACTGGTAGAGGTGATAGACCTGCTTGAGCTTGCGCCGGCTGTCCTGGTTGAGTTGGCCGTCGCGGGTCAGGATGTGCAGTTCTTTCAGCAGCTCGACGGACTGACCCGGGCGGATCTCCGGGTGAACTGCCGGTGTGCCGGCAGGCTTGGCGGCGGCGGGCTTATTCTTCGCCATGCTTCTTGGCGGCCCCCGAAACCGTCAGGCCCAGGGCCTTCCAGCCGGCAATCCCCAGCTTCTGCAGGGTTTCCATGTTGCGCTCGTAGATCTCCTCGGCCTCGGGGAAGGCTTCTACTGCCTTGTCGATGCTGGCCTCACGGATCAGGTGCAGGGTGGGGTAGGGGGCGCGGTTGGTGTAGTTGGTGATGTCGTCCGGTTCGGTGCCCTCGAACTGGAAGTCCGGGTGGAAGCTGGCGATCTGCAGCACACCCTCGAGCTCATGCTCGGTGATGGCCTCGTCGGCAATCTCGAGCACGTCGTTGAAGAGCAGGAAGTCAGGGAAGAGCGTGGGGTGCACCAGCAGGGTGGTGTCGGTGACCTCGGGATCCACCTCGGCCAGGTGGTCGAGCTCCCGGTCCAGATCCTCCAGGAAGCCGTCCAGGTGGCGGGCGTCGCTGACCACGATGCGGACCTGATTCTTGACGTAGACCGATTTGGCAAAGGGGCACAGATTGAGGCCGATGACGGCCTTTTCGATCCATTCGCGGGTGGCGGCGATGACTTCTTCGTGGTTCATGGTGCGGGATGTCCGGCAGAGTTTCCTTCGGGAGGGCGACATTTTGCCCTGATAATGGCGGGCTTACATTGATTCCGCGCACGCCCATGTCCATCCAGTGGTTTCCCGGTCACATGACTTCCGCCCGCAAGAAGGCGGCGGAGAGCATGGAACGGATCGACGTCGTCATCGAAGTGCTCGACGCCCGCCTGCCCGAGGCGAGCTGCAATCCGATGATCCGGGAGCTGCGGGTGCACCGCCAGCGCCCCTGCCTGAAGATCCTCAACAAGGCCGATCTGGCCGATCCGGCGGTCACGGCCCAGTGGCTGGCCCACTTCAACGCCCAGAAAGGGGTGCATGCGGTGGCCCTGTCGTGCAAGAAGCCCGGTGACGTGGCCAAGGTGGTGGGCCTGTGCCGGCCCCTGGCGCCCCACCGCAACGACCGCCTGAAGCCCCTGCGCATGATGATCATGGGCATCCCCAACGTGGGCAAATCCACGCTCATGAACGCCCTGCTCAAGAAGCGGGTGGCCAAGGTGGGGGACGAGCCGGCGGTGACCAAGACCCAGCAGGTGCTGGACCTGTCGCCCACGGCCACGCTCATCGACACCCCGGGGATGATGTGGCCGAAGATCGCCTACGATTCCGACGGTTACATGCTCGCGGCCAGCCACGCCATCGGCCGCAACGCGGTGATCGACGAGGCGGTGGCCAACTTCCTCGGTGATGTGCTGCTGGCCCGCTACCCGGCCCTCGTGGCGGCCCGCTACAAGCTCTCCGTCGAGGGTCTGGACGGGCCGGCCCTGGTGGAGGCCATTGCCCGGCGCCGGGGCTGTCTGCTCAAGGGCGGCGGGCTCGACATCGAGAAGGCATCCCTGATCCTGCTCCAGGAATACCGGGATGGCGCCATTGGCCGCGTCAGCCTGGAGAGTCCGGACAGCCGCGCCGCCATGCTGCTCGCCCATGCCGCCGAAATGGCGGCGAAGGCGGAGGGCGAGGTGGATGACACCGCGCCGGATGAGGCGACGCCGTAGAGTTGGAGGCTGTACGATTGTCTAGCGGATCAGAGAACTCGCAAACGCAGCAATGCCTCTCTGAGTTCCGTTTCTAGAACAACGAAGCTTGGTAACTGTCGCAGGCGTTGCAATGAGGCTCGTTCTCCAAGAGCATTTAGCATCGGCGAAACGCCCTGTTTTCTCCGTCGGCCGGACGGGTTGGTCGCAAGAAACGCATCGTCAAGAGTACGCTTCGGGTCGGCCGTTGCCTCGGCCATAGCGGCTGCTAGGGGTAAGCCCAGATCGTCAGCTGTCTGCGTGGTGCCAAACACTTCTCTAACGGCTTCGGTGTCAAACATGGCCCAGGCCTCTGTCTCGCGGATCGGTACCACCGCCACCCCGGCGTAGGCCTCACCGAATTCTTGTTGCAGTCGAGCAAGCGCAGGCGCCGTACGCTCAGCCCTCACTTTAGCGGGAGCCGCTTCGCCATCAGAATGCACGAACAGGAGTTGCCAGGCACCTTGGGCTGCTCTTGCTGCGCCGACGATACGAGCATCGCGGGAGGCGTTTTTGAGCTGAATCGGATCGTCGAGTTCGAGCACTGCGCTGAATTCAACCGGTTGTCGAGCCCCACGCGCGCAAAGGTCTTCACAAAGGCGCTGCAGGAGTGGCCGAAGAAAGTAGTAGTCCGTGGGGCCCTCGGCGTAGAGGGCGAGTCCAAGGTAATGCATTGTTAACCCTCGCCGCTGACCGTCTCAAGCATCCGCTGAACCTCCAGGTCCGAGACGAAGCCCTGGGGCACGGTGTCGTCGGAGAACAGGGCGCCTTGATCCCCTTGACGTTTCATGCCCTGGTTTTTTGACTTGACTGGCCGCAACCGGGTCTTTCGTCGGATCTCCTGCCGCTGGGGGTCGCTGACAGTGGCTGTGTCAGCAAACAGGATCGCACCGCCGACAGGTGAGTTGTCTTCGTCGATCAGTGACGACAACACCACGGGTGAATGGCTGTTGAGGAGCAACTGGCTGAGCGGAGTGGGGCCGTCATCAGCGGAGAACTCTGATGGGTTGCTCACCATGTCGCGCAGGCGCTGGACCAGTTGCCTGATTCGCCCCGGATGCACCCCATTCTCTGGTTCCTCGAAGCAGATCAGGCCCCGATGTCGAGGATCATGGAGGAGGGTCAGCAGGGCAAGGACGCGCAGTGTTCCGTCGGAGACAACGCGGGATGTGAAAGGCAGGCCGTCGTGCATCGTGAGTTCGATACGATACTCCCGGCTAGCCGGGTCGAGTTCAGCATCCAGGCTGGATATTCCGGGGATGAGATGGTTCAGTTCCATCGCGATGTCGTTCAGGACGCCGCGTGGCCGTTCGGGCGTGGCTGTCTCCAGCTTAAGCTGGGCCAGCACTGCTGCCAAATTGGCGCCATCGGCGTCGAGTGTCTCTGCCGCTGTGGCGGGGACAGGTTTGCGAAGGAGCGCCGGGTCAAGTTGCAGCAGTCTCCAGTGGCGCATCTCTTCGCGTAAGGCAAACAGGTGGGGAAACTCCCCGTTGGTGATGCTGGATAGAACCGTGGCTTCGGCGGCACTGGCGGGTCTATTGCGCCCTTGCTTGCCATCCTGATGAATGTTGAATGCCATGCCCTCCGCGAGTTCCTCGGTCGTAAGCCATGGTTTCGGCCGCCTATATTTGAGATAAACGCTCCGAAACGCCCTGGATGGCGACATGGCGTCGGCCCAGCGGTCCTCCTTGCGCAGGATTGGCTCAGCTGATTCCTGTGCAATCTGGATACGTTCGATGCCTGGCCGAATCTCGCGTCGCTCGAGAGTGACTTGATAGCGGATGCGCGTATGCGTCAGTCGAACTTCGCTGCCCCAGGGGTCACGGGCGCTCGGATCGACGAGAACTTCGGCTGCCATCCTGATCTGCTTGCAGCGCCCGGCAGATGTCAGGCGAAAGAGTTCAAGTGGCTCGCCACGCATCTCCTTCATCGCTTCGGAGACATCCTTGGTGGCCAGCAGCGACAGCAGGCGGATGGCATCAAATAGGTTGCTCTTGCCCGCCGCGTTAGTGCCGAGCACAACCGTGAAAGGCAGCAGATCGATGGCGAGATTCTCGAAGGTCTTGAATCCGTCGATCTCCAGTCGTGTCAGCATTGTTACTATCCTTTCTTTGGCGCCGCGGCTCCATGCTGGAGTCGTTCGTCATCAGTCTTGCGGCGCTCCGTCCTCATCAATGTGGAAGCTTGGAAGGATACCGCAGCCCTTGGGCCAAAGGCTGCGTCGGGCCTGCTCTCCCGGCGTCATAGTTGCATTCCAGGGTTGGTCCTCTCCGTATCTTCGATTAGTCGCTGCCTGCGCTCAGACGCGCAGCAGCAGGGTCTTCAGGGGCGGGTTGCCGTCGCCGCTGGGAAAGTCTGCTTCGGGGACGATCCATTCCATTTCGCGCACTTCGCGGCCGGCCTTTTTGGCGCTGCGTACTAGCTGATCCGCCCACGCCTCCCGCTCCACCTGGGCCACGTTGTTGCAGCACACCAGCGTGCCACCCTCGTGGGTGCACAGCAGGGCGGGCTTGAACAGGGCAGGGTAGTCGTTGACCAGGTCCACCACCCCGAAGGCGCTCTTGGCGTAGCGGGGCGGGTCGAGGAAGACTAGATCGAAGCGGTGCTTGTCCAGGGCGGGGAAGGGCGGCAGGTGCTTGCCCCGCACCATCTTCGGCTGGCCGATGCCGGAGAGCTGGCGCATGGCGGCGAAGGCGTCACTCTTCACGAAACGTGGCCGGAAGGGCAGGGTGTTGAGGCGCGCATTGGCTTTGCCTACCGAGAGGCTGGACTCGGCAAAATCCACGTTCACCACATGCCGGGCGCCGGCCTTGGCCGCCGCCACGCCGACGCCACAGGTGTAGGCAAATACGTTGAGCAGCGACTTCTCAGGGGCTTCGGCCATGATGCGCCGGCGTGCCGCGCGCAGGTCGAGGAACAGCCACGGGTCCTGGCCGGCGTGGCGGGCCTGGACGTTGTACTTGACCCCCAGCTCGGAAAACTCCCGCAGGGCCTCGGCGCGGGCCAGGCGCTCGGGCGGCAGCGGATTGCTGACCCGGGAGTTGGCATGGCTGCGGTCGTTGTAGACGTGATCGGTGCCGGGGAAGGCCTGGAGATAGAAGGCCTCCAGGGCCTCCTCGTCGGTCTGGGACAAGGGTCCGTGGAAGCTCTGGGTCAGGATCAGGCTGCCGTAGCGGTCCACGGTCAGGCCGGGGCGGCCTTCGACGGTGCCGTGGAACAGGCGGTAGGCGTCGGTCCCCTCTGCGTGTAGCTGGGCGATCAGGTCACGCCGGGCGTCGAGGGCGGCGCCGAGGGCTGTGATGAGGGGGCGGGAATCGGGCATGGTGCGGGTGTGCTTTCTGGGTGACGGTCAAGGTGGCGCGGGTTGGCTTACAGCCCGAAGAATTCGCGGATCTTCTTGCCCAGGGCCGCGACGTCGGAGCCCTGGGGGGAAAGGGATGCGGGCTTGCCCTCGGCATGGCCTCTTTCGAGGGCCTGGAAGTGTTCGAGGCGGGATTCGAGAATGGCCGAGATGCCTTCGGCCAGTTCCGGCCGGGCGCGGATGATGTGTTCAAAGCCGGCCTTGTCGAGGCGATAGGCTTCCATGTCGGTGATGGCGACCACCGTGGCCCGCCGGGGCGCACCGGTCATCAGGCCGAGTTCGCCGAAGACGCTGCCGGGGCCACGCTTTTCCAGCAGGCGCTGGGGGCCGCCATCGGGGGGCTGCCACCAGGCTTCGGCTTCGCCGCTCACAATGATGTAGAGCCAGTGGGCGATGGCACCCTGGCGGGTGACGATGTCACCCCGAGCGAAGGGCGCGTTCACCAGCCGTCCGGCAAGCTCGAGCTGCTCGGCCTCGGAGAGGCGCGAGAAAAGGTCGATCTGGGAGATGGCCTGGAGGCGACGGTTCAGCTCGCGGGCACGGACTTCGCCCCGGTGGGCTTCACCTTCCTGCACCAGGTGGATGGTCTGGTCGCTGACCGCCAGGCGGATGCCCTCCCGTTGCAGGGCGGCGAGCACGTGGTGACGGACGTCGGAGTCGGTGATGTCGTCCGGTCCAGGATCGATCAGCCAGTAGCGTAGCTGATAGCGGGCGAAGCCGGGTCCGAAGTCCATCAGCAGGCACAGGGGGGCCGGGTCGAGGCTGACGTTGGGGATGCGGGCGGTCCGGATGTCCTGCAGCACGGCGGCCGTGACCCGCGCGGGGGGAACAGACAGGTCCACGTTGAAGGCGATGTTGCGCCGTTGCTGGGGTACGGCCTGGCGTTTGTTGCAGACGACCGCATAGCGGTTTTTCATGAGGTGACTGTTGGGAATCACCACCCGTTCGCCGTTGCGGGTGACGATGGCGGTATAGCGCCACTGGATATCGCTGACCCGCCCGCTGACATCGCCCATCTGGATCCAGTCGCCGATTTCGAGGGAGTTGTCCATCTGCAGCGCCAGGCCGCCGAGGAGATTGCCCAGGGTGTCCTGCATGGAGATGGCGACCACCGCGGTGAGAACCGCCGAGGTGGCGAACAGGTGGGAGAACTCCACTCCGGCCAGGTTGAGGCGCAGGAAGGCCCAGGCGACGTAGCCGATGATCACCAGGATGTCAGCCAGGATGCCGGAGATGTGCACCCGCATCTGGGGCAGCACCACGATGAAGAGGGCCAGACCAAGGTAGCGGATGACCGCCAGACCTTCGCCGAACACGGCCATCTCCCGCAGCCAGCGCAGGGCGGCGGGCTGGAGCTGCCCGGCCAGCAGTCCCGCCAGCAGATCGCCCGCGAGACAGGCGGCAAAGAACACGCCGGTATTCATCAGCGAACGGCGCCAGGCCTGCAGTGGGCGCAGGACCAGGGCGGCGCCGACCAGCATGAGCAGGATGGCGAAGGGCGCCTCGGGGCTGAGGAAGGGCAGGGTCATGGTGGCAGGCCTTGGTCGGCGGGTGCGGTGAGCTGCAGTGTTTCCGTTAGCGGAATGCGCCCGCCCCGGTGAAGTGGCGGGCGCCGGAGTGGCCGGAGGGGCTTCAGATCACGGCGCGCAGGCGTTCGGCCATGGCGTCCAGGGCTTCGCGGCTCGGGGAGCTGGCGGGCCAGAAGGGTAGCAGCTTGTCGTCGTTGAAGCGGGGCAGTACGTGGATGTGGAAGTGGAAGACGGTCTGTCCGCCGGCCACTTCATTGGCCTGGAACAGGGTGATGCCGTCGCAGCCGGTGGCAGCCTTGACGGCGCGGGCGACCCGGGTGGTGGCCTGGAAGACAGCCGCCGACAGGGTCTCATCCAGGTCGTAGATGTTGGCCACGTGGGGCTTGACGATGACCAGGGCGTGGCCCGGGTGGGCCGCCATGATGTTGAGGAAGGACAGGGTGTGCTCATCCTCGTGGATCTTCGAAGCGGGCAGCTCGCCGCGCACGATGCGGCAGAAAATGCAGTCGTCCATGGGCAGGGTCTCCGTGTTGTGGTTGTCAGGTGTTTCTGGCGGCCAGGGCACGTCTCAGGTTGCGTTCGGTCTGCCAGCGACGGCGCAGGGGGTCGGCATGGGCGTGCAAGCGGCTCTCCTCGGGCGTCTGGGCATGGAAGCTCTCGAGGGTGCGTTGCAGCAGGTCCAGGTGCGGCAGCATGGTGCCGAAGAAGAGCACCGTGTCGTCGCGCTGGATGAGCAGGGTGGGGAAGTTCTCCACGTCGTAGTCGTCCACCAGGTCGGCGTCGTCCTCCACATCGATCCACAGGAAACGGGCCGCGGGAAAACGCGCAGCGAGCGCGTGGAACCCCGGCTGGTAGTCCCGGCAGGTGCCGCACCAGGCGGCGCACAGGCAGGCAACAAGGAACTCAGGGGTGTCGGCGTTCATGGGGCGGGCGCGTCGCGGGTTTCGGTGGGAGGCGCTTGTACGGAAGTGTCGAGGGCGATCCACTTGACCCACTGGCCGCAAGCGTTGCGCGGACCGCGTCGGCTGCTGCCGTGCCAGGGGCCTTCCTGGCAGGGGCCGCGGTCGTTGTCTTCGTCGTAGTCCACGGTGTCGGGCTCCTTGCCTGGCGCACGCTCGCCTCCCCAGCGGTTGCAGCTGAGGCAGCGGCGGCGTTCGGCAGACTGGCTGGCCATGGCTCACGCACGGGTCTGGAGGTCGGTGGGCAGCACGGCAAGCTTGCGCACCTTGACGTCCACCTCCATGCCGACGAAGTCGCCATCGTGGCCGGTGTAGCTGCCAGTGAGGGGGCTGGCCTGGGCAGGGTCGCGCACATAGGCGACGCGGATCAGGTTGTCACCGCCAAACAGGCTGTTGGTGGGATCAAAGGGCAGCCAGCCGGCACCCGGCAAGTAGATCTGTAGCCAGGCGTGGGTGGCCCCCGAGCCGATCATGCCGTCGGTGCCGCCATCCAGGGCCGGGTCGTAGAGGTAACCGGACACGAAACGGGCGGCGAAGCCCAGGCGGCGCACGACCTCCATCATGAACAGGGCGTAGTCACGGCAGGTGCCGCTCTTCAGCTCCAGTGTCTGCAGGGGCGACTGGGTCCCCTCCACATAGCGGGAGGTGTAGGAGAACTGCTCACGGATGCCGGTGGCGATGTCGATCAACAGCTCGCGGGTCTTGCGGTGCTGGCCCCGGGTGAGAAACTGGTCGGCCCACAGGCGCAGATGGCCGCCGGGGTCGGGGTAGCAGGGTTCGACGAAGTTGCGCAGGTCGTAGCGCTCGGACACGCCGTACTCGAAGGGGAAGACTTCGGCGGAGGCGGCCAGGGGAAGCTCGAGGTTGCGCACGCCCAGATGCTCGACGATCACGCGGGCGACAAACTTCAGTTCGGCAGCCTGGCCGGGAATGCGCACGTAGGTGACCGAGTTGGAGAACACGTCGTGCACCCAGCGGATCTCGGCATCGGGGCTCACGTCCAGCGTGCAGGTGAGCACCCGGATGTCGTGGCTGGTGCGCGGCAGGAACATCATGCGGTGTTCGCCGAAGCTGACCGGCTTGCGGTAGCGGTAGATCGTGGTGTGCTCGATTTCGAGGATGACCGACATGGGCGCGCCTTCCGAAGGGGATCGTCCGGATTATGGGGCAGAAACGGCGGCGTGCCTGCGTGCCCGGCCAGCCGGACTCACTTGCGCAGGGGGGCCCGCAGGGCTTCGAAGCGGGCTGGCGCCACGTATTGCAGGAGCTCCCGGCCCTTGCTGTCGAGGACGATGTCGAGGCCCTTGGTGGGGTAGAGCAGATGCTCCAGGTGCTCGTTGATGCGGATGCGCTCGGCGGGCTGGCCGAAGCGCTCCAGGATCACGCTCTCGTCCAGCTGGGCGCTGGGGATGAAGGCGATGCCGCGGATCGGCGCGGCCAGTGCAGCGGCCCGGTCGGCTTCGGCCAGGGTGGCCTTGCGGGTGGTGCTCTGCATGTACTCGGTCTTGGGGGCGCGCTCGCGCATGCCTTCGATGACTTCCTTCGACAGGTCGGCGGTGATGATCAGCTTGCCGGCGACGAAGCCGAGGGTGATGGCTTCGTAGTAGCCCTCGGCGTTGCCGGTTTCCTGGGGCTCAGCAACGATGGCGAGCTGCATCTCGTTGCCGAAGCGGGCGCGGGCGTCGGCCAGGGTGCTGCGGCCGAGGGTCAGGTCGAAAACCTTTGACTCGCCGCTGGGCAGGGTTTCGATCTGCCAGGGCAGGCCGGAGGTGGGCACGGCCTGGGGGTCGTAGTGGGTGAACTGCCAGACCACGGGCCCGACGAGCACGGCCAGGGCGAGAAGGATGATGCCGAGAGCGAATTTCATGGGTGGGGGTCAGTGGGGGGCGTGGAAGCCCGCAGGCACCTTGGCATGGAACACCACCGGGACGGCCGGGGTGTCGAGGACCGACTGGCGGATGCGGCCGATGACGTGCATCTCGCAGCGCTTGCAGTCGAACTTGAGGGTGAGTTTTTCCTTGCCGTTGATCAGGGTCATCGGGTCGGGCTTGATGCCTTTCACTTCCTTCGGGCACAGGTTGAAGCTGTAGCGCAGGCAGTGCTTGGTGATCATCAGGGAGGCATCGTCGGTGTGCTCGTTGGCCTCGTAGGCGGCCTCGATGAGTTCGACGCCGTGACGGTGATAGAAGTCCCGGGCCTTCTGGTTGAGCACGTTGGCCAGGTAGCTGAGCTCGGTTTCGGGGTAGGGCACCGGCGGCTCGACGGCGGGGCGCGGCGCGAGGCGCGGCAGGGCTGCCAGGCGGGC
>NZ_JAFLDT010000050.1 GCF_017302315.1 Zoogloea sp. | reverse complement strand
CCGTGGATAGCGCCAGGGCCGCCCTCGCCAAGGCCCGGGCCAACGTGGACACCCTGCGCCCCAAGGCCGCCCGCTACGCGGAGCTGGCCGACATCAAGGCCGTCGCCCAGCAGGACACCGACGACGCCCTGGCCGCCCTGCGGCAGGCCGAGGCGGATGTGGCCTCGGCCCAGGCCGCCCTCGACAGCGCCGCCATCAACCTCGCCTACACCCGGGTCACCGCGCCGGTCTCGGGGCGCATCGGCAAGTCGGCGGTCACGCCGGGGGCCCTGGTCACCGCCGGCCAGGCCACCGCCCTGGCCACCGTGCAGCAGGTGGACCCGATCTACGTGGACCTAACCCAGTCCAGCGCCGACGCCCTGCGCCTCAAGCGCGCCTTTGAGGCCGGGCAGATCCGCCAGGCCGGGCGCAACCAGGCGGCCGTCACCCTGATCCTTGAGGATGGCAGCCGCTACGGCCGGGAAGGCCGCCTGCAATTCACCGACATCACGGTGAATGAGGGCACCGGCACCGTGGGCCTGCGCGCGGTGTTCCCCAACCCGAAGGGCGATCTGCTGCCCGGCATGCACGTGCGCGCCGTACTGGAAGAAGGCGTGGCCGAGAAGGCCGTGCTGGTGCCCCAGCGCGGGGTGTCGCGCAATGTGAAGGGCGAGGCCACCGCGCTGGTGGTGGGTGCCGGCAACACGGTGGAGCAGCGGGTGCTGCATGTCGGCCGGCCCGTCGGCGATAGCTGGCTGGTGAATGACGGCCTCGCCGCTGGCGAAAAGGTCATCGTCGAAGGCAGCCAGAAGGCGCGCGCCAGGGCGGTGGTGACGCCGGTAGCGGTGGACGGCAAGGTCGCCGCCAGCCCGGCCGCAGCGGCCGGCAACACCAGACCGGGAGCGTAAGTCATGGCCCGCTTTTTCATTGACCGCCCCATCTTTGCCTGGGTCATCGCCATCGTGGTGATGCTGGCCGGCGCCCTCTCCATCGGGCGCCTGTCCCTGGAGCAATACCCCAACATCGCCCCGCCCAAGATCACCATCTCGGCCAACTACACCGGCGCCTCGGCCGAGACCATCGAGAACTCGGTGGTACAGGTCATCGAGCAGCAGATGAAGGGCCTGGACCACCTGAGCTACATGTCCTCCAGCAGCAGCTCGGCGGGTAGCGCCCAGATCACCCTGACCTTCGAGGCCGGCACCGACCCGGACGTGGCCCAGGTGCAGGTGCAGAACAAGCTCAAGCAGGCCGAATCGCGCCTGCCCCAGATCGTGCAGAACCTGGGCGTGTCGGTGGCCAAGACCGGCACCGACTTCCTGATGATCGTGTCCGTGGTGTCGGACAACCCGGGCACCACCGCCATCGACATCGGCGACTACATCGCCACCAGCCTGCTCGACCCGGTGAGCCGCGTGGAAGGGGTGGGCGACGTGCAGGCCCTGGGCTCCGGCTACGCCATGCGCATCTGGCTCGATCCGGCCCGGCTGCAGAAGTACGCCCTAATGCCCGCCGACGTGAAGAGCGCCATCCAGGCCCAGAACACCGAAGTCACCGCCGGCCAGATCGGCGGCCTGCCGGCCCGGGGCGGCCAGCAGATCAACGCCACCATCACCGCCCGCAGCAAGCTGCAGACGCCGGAGCAGTTCGGCGCCATCGTCCTCAAGAGCAGCGCCGACGGCGCGGTGGTGCAGCTGCGCGACGTGGCCCGCATCGAGCTGGGCGGCGAGAGCTACGACGTCAGCGTGCAGTACAACGGCAAGCCCTCGGCCGCCATCGGCATCAAGCTGGCCGCCGGCGCCAACGCCCTGCAGACCGCCGACCGGGTGAAGGCCAAGCTCGACGAGCTGTCACGCTTCTTCCCGGCCGAGATGCAGCTCCAGACGGTGGTGGCCTACGACACCACGCCCTTCGTGCGCATCTCCATCGAGGAGGTGGTGAAGACCCTGATCGAAGCCATCGTGCTGGTGGTGCTGATCATGTACCTCTTCCTGCAGAACGTCCGCGCCACCCTGATCCCGGCCGTCGCCGTACCGGTGGTGCTGCTGGGCACCTTCGGGGTGCTGGCGGCCTTTGGCTACTCCATCAACACCCTGACCCTGTTCGGCATGGTGCTGGCCATCGGCCTGCTGGTGGATGACGCCATCGTGGTGGTGGAGAACGTCGAGCGCATCATGAGCGAGGAGGGCCTGTCGCCCCGGGAGGCCACCCGCAAGTCCATGGGCGAGATCACCGGCGCGCTGGTGGGCATTGCGCTGGTGCTGTCGGCGGTGTTCGTGCCGATGGCCTTCTTCGGCGGCTCGACCGGCGTCATCTACCGCCAGTTCTCCATCACCATCGTGGCGGCCATGCTGCTGTCGGTGCTGGTGGCCCTGACCCTCACCCCGGCCCTGTGCGCCACCCTGCTCAAGCCCGGCCACGTGCATCGCACGGGTTTCTTTGCCTGGTTCAATCGCAGCTTCGACCGTAACAGCCAACGCTACGAGGGCGGCGTGGGGGGCCTGCTGAAGCGCGGCGGCCGTGCGGCGCTGGTGTATGCCCTGCTGCTGGGCGCCCTCTCGGTCCTGTTCCTGCGCCTGCCCACCTCCTTCCTGCCGGAAGAGGACCAGGGCTTCGTGATCGCCATGGTCCAGCTGCCGGCCGGCGCCACCAAGGAGCGCACCACGGCGGCGGTCAGCGCCCTGGAGCAGTACATGCTGCAGCAGCCCGAGGTGGCCGGCCTGGTCAGCATCAACGGCATGGGCAACGGCGGCAACGCCCAGAACTCGGGCCGGGCCTTCATCAAGCTGAAGGACTGGAGCGAGCGGGAAGACCCGGCCAGCGCCGCAGCCGCCTTTGCCCGCCGCGCCACCCGCGACCTGTCGGCGGTGCGCGATGCGCAGATCTTCGTGATCCTGCCGCCGGCCATCCGCGGCCTGGGCAGCAGCAGCGGCTTCGACGTGGAGCTGCAGGACCTGGGCGGCTTCGGCCACGACAGGCTGGTGGAGGCCCGCGAGCAGTTCCTGGCCCTCGCCGCCAAGGACCCGGCCCTGAGCAAGGTGCGCAAGAACGGCCTCGACGACACGCCGCGCTTCCATCTCGCCATCGACGACCAGAAGGCCGGCGCCTTCGGCCTGGCCATGGCCGACATCAACGACACCCTGTCCACCGCCAGCGGCGGCACCTACGTGAATGACTTCATCAACAAGGGCCGCGTGAAGCGGGTGTACCTGCAGGGCGACGCCCCCGCCCGCGCCATGGGCGAGGACCTGGCCAGCTGGTATGTGCGCAACGGCGACGGCGGCATGGTGCCCTTCTCGGCCTTCTCGGCCACCCGCTGGACCATGGGCTCGCCCGTGCTCGAGCGCTACAACGGCATGTCGGCCTTCGAGATCGTCGGCGAACCGGCCGAGGGCGTCAGCTCCGGCACCGCCATGGACGCCATCGAGAAGATCATCAAGCAGCTGCCGGAGGGCGTCGGCTTCGAATGGACGGGGCAATCCTTCCAGGAGCGCCTGTCCGGCGCCCAGGCCCCGCTGCTCTACGCCATCTCGGTGCTGGTGGTCTTCCTGTGCCTGGCGGCACTTTACGAGAGCTGGTCCATCCCCTTCTCGGTAATGCTGGTGGTGCCCCTGGGCGTGCTCGGCGCGGTGCTGGCGGCCAGCCTGCGCGGCCTGTCCAACGACGTGTATTTCCAGGTCGGCCTGCTGACCACCGTGGGTCTGTCGGCCAAGAACGCCATCCTGATCGTCGAGTTTGCCAAGCAGTTGCAAGACGAAGGCGCCAGCCTCATCGACGCCACCCTGCAGGCCGTGCGCCTGCGCCTGCGCCCCATCCTGATGACCTCCCTGGCCTTCGCCCTGGGCGTGCTGCCCCTGGCCATCAGCACCGGCGCCGGCTCGGCCAGTCGTGTCGCCATCGGCACCGGCGTGCTCGGCGGCATGATCAGCGCCACCGTGCTCGGCCTGTTCTTCATCCCCCTGGCCTTCGTGGCGGTGCGCCGGCTGTTCGCCCGCCCGGCCCCCGCGCCCAGCGCCCCCGCCGTCACCTCCCAAGGAGCGCAATGATGAACCTGCGTACCCTCAGCCTCACCCTGCTGCTGGCCGGCCTGCTCGGCGGCTGCGCCACCCTCGCCCCCGACTACACGCGCCCGGCCGCCCCGGTGGCCAAGACCTGGCCGGCCGCCACCATCGACACCGACCCCCAAGACCACCCGGGGGTGGCGGATATCGGCTGGCGTGACTTCTTCGTCGATACCCGCCTGCACCAGCTGATCGACCTGGCCCTGGCCAACAACCGCGATCTGCGGGCCACCGCCCTGGCCATCGTCAAGGCCCGCGCCCAGTACCGCATCCAGCGCGCCGAGCTGTTTCCGGCGGTGAGCGCCGACGCCGGCACCACCGCCCGGCGCACCCCGGGCGAGCTGTCGGGCAGCGGCCAGGCCGTCACCAGCCGCAACCACAGCGTGGACCTGGGCATCGCCAACTGGGAGATCGACCTGTTCGGCCGCCTGCAGAGCCTGCGCGACCAGGCCCTGGAAAGCTACCTGGCCAGCGAGGAAACCCTGCGCAGCACGCGCATCAGCCTGGTGGCCGAAGTGGCCGGCGCCTACCTGACCCTGTCGGCCGACACGGCCCTGCTGCAGCTGGCACAGGAGACCCTGGCCAGCCAGCAAAGCAGCTACAGCCTCACCCGCAAGCGCGTCGACCTGGGCGTCGGCACCGAGCTGGACCTGCGCCAGATCGAAACCAGCGTCGAGACCGCCCGCCGCGACGTGGCCGCCTACACCGCCCAGGTCGCCATCGACCGCAACGCGCTGGTGCTGCTGGTGGGCACGTCGGTGCCGGACACCCTGTTGCCGCCCGCCGGGCTGGACAGCGTGACGGCCCTGCGCGCCCTGCCCGCCGGCCTGCCCTCCACAGTGCTGCAGGAACGCCCGGACGTGCTCGCCGCCGAACGCCAGCTCCGCGCCGCCAATGCCAGCATCGGCGCCGCCCGGGCCGCCTTCTTCCCAAGCATCAGCCTGACCGCCACCGCCGGCACCGCCAGCACCAGCCTGGGCGGGCTTTTTGCGGCGGGCTCGGGCGCGTGGACCTTCATCCCCCAGGTGAGCCTGCCCCTCTTCAACGCCGGCGCCAACCGCGCCAACCTGCAGGCCGCCGAAGCCGACCGGGACATCGCCCTGGCAGGCTACGAGAAGACCATCCAGAGCGCCTTCCGGGAGGTGGCCGACGCCCTGGCCCAGCGCGCCACCCTGGACACCCGCCTGGACGCCCAGCAGAAGCTGGTGGACGCCAGCGCCGCCAGCTACCGCCTGTCGGAGGCCCGCTACCAGAAGGGCGTGGACAGCTACCTCAGCGCCCTCGACGCCCAGCGCAGCCTGTACGCGGCACGCCAGGGCCTGGTCAGCCTGAAGCTGTCGGCCGCCACCAGCACCGTCACCCTCTACAAGGTGCTGGGTGGCGGCGACCTCAGCCCCACCAGCCCCTGATCTGCCCCTCATCTGCCCCTCACCTGCCCCCATCGCCCCTCTCCGGAATGCCCACCATGAAACGCCCCCTCGTCCTCCTCGCCGGCCTGCCCTTTCTGGTGTGGGCCGTCTTTGCCCTGCCCGACGTGCTGGCCAGCGCCAGAAACGCCTGGGACTGGCGCCGGGCCCTGATCCTGCTGTCCGGCACCCTCGCCCTGTGGTGGATGAGCGCCGGCATGCTGCTCGCCGCGCGGCCCGCCTGGCTGGCGCAGCGCTTCGGCGGACTCGACCGCCTGTATCGCCTGCACAAGGACATCGGCATCGGCGCCGGGCTCATCGTATTCACCCATTGGATGCTCGAATGGTTGCCCAAGAACCTGGCCAAGGCCGGCTTCATCGAACGCCCTGTCCGTGGCCCGCGTCCGCCCAGGGGGCCGGCCGACCAGTGGGTGGATCTGGCCAAGGATGTGGGTGAATGGGCCGGCTACATCCTGCTGGCGCTGGTGGTGATCGCCCTGGTGAAGCGCATTCCCTACCGCTACTTCCGCTGGGTGCACAAGCTGTTTCCGCTGGTCTTCATCGCCGGTGCCTACCACGGCCTGATGCTCATGCCGGCCAGCTTCTGGCAGCAGCCCCTGGGCTGGCTGACGGCCGGCATGGCAGCCCTCGGCGTGGTGCCGGCCTGGCTGTCGCTGCTCGGCCGCATCGGCACCCGGCGGCAGTATGTGGCCCACATCGAGAGCCTCACCCGCCATCCCGACGGCGTGCTGGAGGTGGTCTGCCGCCCCACCGCCTGGCCGGGTCACCGGGCCGGCCAGCACGTGCTGGCCCACTTTGGCGACACCGCCGAAGGCGCCCACCCCTTCACCATGGCCAGCGCCTGGAACCCGGCCGACGGACGCCTGACCCTGGCCATCAAGGCCCTCGGCGACTACACCCGCAGCCTCCCCGGGCGCCTCGACATCGGCCATCCGGTGCGCCTGGAAGGGCCCTACGGCAGCTTCACCTTCGACAGCCCGGCCCTCACCGGGCAACACCAGGTGTGGGTGGCCGGCGGCATCGGCATCACCCCCTTCCTGGCCCGCCTGCAGGATCTGGCCGCGCGGGGCGGCACGCCGGGGCCGGTGGATTTCTTCTACAGCACCGCCGACAACCCGGCCTCGGGCTACGCCGCCGAACTGCCTGCCCTGTGCTCGGCCGCCGGTGTCCGCCTGCACCGCCGCCACACCGACCGGGACGGCCCCCTGCCCGCCGAGCAGGTGAGAGCCTGCCTGGGTACCGGCAGCAGCGTGTGGTTCTGCGGCCCTGCCGCCTGGGGCGACAGCCTGGCTCGGGCCCTGGGCGCAGGCGCAGGACCTGCCCCGGTGGCCTTTCACCGGGAGCTGTTCGAGTTTCGCTGAGCCCCATCCGGCACCGGGCAGCGGATCATCAGCCGCTCGCGGGCACAACGCGCCCGCCCTCGGGCTAGACTTCAGTTGTCGATCGCCCACGTCCCGCCCTGCCACCCATGAACTACCTCGCCCACGCCCTCCTCGCCGGCCCCCTCGCATCCGATCGTATCGGCGGGGTGATCGGTGATTTCGTAAAGGGCCCGCTGCAGCCCCGCCCGGCCTGGCTGGGCGCCGCGCTGGCCGACGGGGTGATGCTGCACCGGCGCATCGACAGCTTCGCCGACACCCACTCCGCCTTCCGGCGCAGCCGGGCACGGGTGAGCGAAGTGCGCAGGCGCTTCGGCGGCATCATGGTGGACATGTTCTACGACCACTTCCTGGCCGTGCATTGGCAGCGCTTCAGCCCCGAGCCGCTGCTCGCCTTCACCACCGAAACCTACCGCCTGATCGGCGCCCACAACGCGCCCCTGCCGGACAGCTTCGGCCCCGTCTTTGCCCGCATGGCGGCCCAGGACTGGCTGGCGAGCTACCGGGACAGCGCCAGCGTGGCCCTGGCCCTGGATCGCATGGCCCGATACCGGGCCCGCCAACCCAACCCTCTGGCCGGCGCCGGCGAGGAGCTGCTGGCGGCTTACCCGGGGTTTGAAGCGGATTTTCTGGCTTTCTTTCCGGACGCGCTGGCGTTTGCGGAGACAGAGCGCGGCGCGCGCTGACGGGAGTCGAGACGGTTCTGTGTGTGGGGATAGAAAGGGCAGGTACTCGGCCTTATGGAAAGCTTTACATAAGGCCGAGTAGCTGCCGCTTATCTTGCCCACCAGCTTCATCCCGTCAAGCAGCAGCAACCCCGAGCCACACGCAAAGTTCAGCACACTATCCCGCCGCTTCCGGGTGCCAGTCTTCAGTGCCTGGCGAAATGTCGGGTCAGTGCGGCGCAGACGGCGCGCCGCAGCACTTCTTGAACTTCTTGCCGCTGCCGCAGGGGCAGGGCTCATTGCGGCCCACCTTGGGGCTCAGGCGCCGCGCCCGCTCGCGCTCGGCCACGGCCTGCCGTAGCGGCAGCCAGAAGGCGTGCATCTGCAGCAGCGAGCCTTCGATCTGTGCGCTCAGCGCCGCACGCTGCGCCGGGGTGCGGGTCAGCGCCTCTTCTTCGGGCGAGACCTCATCTGTACCCAGCAGGTGGATGGGCCGGTACCACTGCCGGCCCTCCGGGTGATCGAACAGCGGCTGCCAGGCGGCGGGGCTGAGCTTGACCGCCTCGGTGAAGCCATACGCCCACATTTCGGCGTCTTCGAACTCGCCTGCGTCAAAAGGGATGATGGGCCACAGCGGGTCCAGCACAGGTGACTCCTGCTCCAAGCCCAATACAATACTGTTGAAGTGGCGCATCACCAGCCCCAGCAGGTGATTGGCCTCGTCCAGGTCGACCACGGGTGGCAGCATGGCGCCATCCCCTTGCCCCCATACCTTGGGCAGCTAGCGCCTGGGCAACACGGTCTCCGGCCCCAGGGCCAGGGCGTGCAGAAAGCCGTCAAGCATGTCCAGCGTCATGCCCTCTTCGGTGTCCTGGTCCAGCAAGAAGCCCTCCAGCACGTCCAGTTCCTCGTCAGACAGCTGTGCCAGCAGGTAAGGTGACGCGCCGGGTGCACGCGGGCGCTCTGCCTGCGCCAACCCGCGCTCGGGCTCGTCCGTCTCCCGCTGTGCGGTGGTCACGAAATGGTGGACGCCCTCTTCCTCAATGGCCAGAAAAGCCGCCGCCAGCGCGGCGGTGTCGGTCTCGAACTGCTCATCCCACACGGTGGATGTGCCCCGCTCGTCCACGACTTCGAGAATCCAGAGGCTGCCCGCGCCGCGGTAAATCTCGATTTGCAGCGTGTGGCCGTCGGCGCTGTAGGTCTGCGTCAGCGGTGAGTGGATGAGTTGGATGTCGTCGTCGGTCATGGGGTGTCGCCTTCGTTGTTCAGGTGCGTATGTTCTTTGATGGCCTCGCGGTCGCGCCGCAATGCCAACGCCCGTGTGTTCCAGTGCTGCACGGGGGCTTCCTCGACGTATCTGAGGCTGACTTCCGGGCACTATTCCCCGACGCGCGGGCCTTGCCGAGCCGGTGCGCCGGGCGCGCTGAGGGGCACCCTTTGCTCAGCCCCCACCCGGCCGATATTCGATCTCCGGCAGCACCAGCTCCCATTGGCGGCAATGCAGCACGACCACCCGGATGGATACCCTCCATCACGCCGCGCCAACACCCGCAGGATGTTGACGTGCACGTCAACACTGACTAACAATCAAGTCAAAACGCGGCTTGCGAATCCGGACGACACGCCCCTGTACCGCCCCCGTCCTCCGCCATCGCACCGTCCCGACAACCCAGCCCCGACAGGCCCACGAGTCAAACCCCATGTCTGATCAAACCCCTGGCACCGCCCCATTCACCGAGGTGTGGATAGTGCACCCCGAAGGCCGCCTGTACAGCAGGGTGTGGACGCCCGCCCCCACCGGCCGGCCCCTGCCCGACGCCCCCATCATCATGCTTCACGACTCCCTGGGCAGCGTTGAGCTGTGGCGCGACTTTCCGGCCGCGCTGAGCCTTGCCACCGGCCGCCGGGTGGTCGCCTACGACCGGCTCGGATTCGGCCTGTCCAGCCCGCGCCATGGCCCCCTGCCCCTCGACTTCATCGCCGCGGAAGCCCGTCACGACTTCGCCCTGGTGCGCCAGCAACTGGGCATCGGGCCGTTCATCGCCTTCGGCCACAGCGTCGGCGGCGGCATGGCCGTCAATTGCGCCGCCGAGTTTGCCGCCGACTGCGAGGCGCTGATCACCATCGCCGCCCAGGCCTTTCCCGAAGACCGGACCCTGGAGGGCATCCGCGTCGCCAAGGAGCAGTTCAAGGATGTCCGGCAGGTGGAACGGCTCGGGAAGTACCACGGCGACAAGGCGCGCTGGGTGCTCGACGCCTGGACCGAGACCTGGCTCAGCCCGGCCTTCGCCACCTGGTCACTGGCCCCCGTCCTGCCCCGCGTAAGCTGCCCCCTGCTCGCCATCCACGGGCTTCACGACGAATACGGCTCAACCCGCCACCCCGAGCTCATCGGCGAGCTCAGCAGATCGAGCCGGGTTCAGGTGGAGATCATGGAAGACTCCCGCCACATGCCCCACCGCGAACAGCCCGAGGCGGTGATCGGGCTGGTGAGGGGGTTTCTGGAGAGGGGGTGAGGGTGGTTTTCAGACAGAAAGGCCCCTGAGACGGGCGCGGAACATGGCAAACGCGTGTTCATGTAACCAACTCCGCGCGAGCATCGGAGCCAGACAGGGCGGACGACACCAATACGGGCCACGAAAATTGTGAAGCCGCGGCCCTTGCCGGTGTCCGCACCGAAACGGCAGCTTAGCCGGCACGCTTGAGTACGGCCGAGGGACGAATTCACCGGCCGGGATGAAACGTCGTCGCAAGCGTGCCCTCGCGGTGAAGGGCGGAACGCCATTTCCAGAGGAATCCGAACAGCCGAACCAGGCTTGTCCGACAACCAGTTCAGATCGTGTCTCGCTTTGCGATCACGATCTACCCTCAATCGTTAGGCCTCACTGCACCATCCTTCGCAATAGTCAGTCCCTCATCCAGGCTCCGGATCTGCCCGGTAGAGACTTTGCATATCGGGGGTGTTCCACCAGGGAGGCGCTGATCAAACCCAATTTCCTCCGTTAGACGCGTCGTCTGACGGTCGATACGGTCTCTTCTGTAGGGGCGACTTCAGTCGACCATCCGCGCGTCAATCACCGACACACCCTTGATCAACGTCCGCGGGCGACTGAAGTCGCCCCCACAGTCCCTCCAGCCGCTCTCCGCGCGTCTCATAAACCCCTTCAGTTTCACCCATCGGGTGATACGGCCAATGGAGGGCAAGCCCGCGTCAGCATTGGCGGGGAGCGCAGCCCTGAGGGGATGTCTGGCAGCGCCAGAACGATCAGCTACAACACCCCGCCCTGCTCACCGCCCTCACCCTGCGGCGCCATGTCGCAGTCTGGCTCCATATCACGCTGCCAAACTCCGCCCCCGCGGGGCGCCTGCCCTGCGGATTCGACCATGGGAGGGCGGCCATGCATGGCGCCTGCCAGACATCCACCACAACAAGAATGAAACAGGACTCTTGCATGAAAGACCATCGATTCAAGCCGGCTGCGCTTGCGCTGGCGGTACTGGGGGCCTGCGCTGCCCTGGGCGCCCAGGCGGCGCACGCCCAGGAAGCCAAGGAACTCTCGACCATCTCCGTCAGTGGCGAGCGGGACACGCGCACCATTCCGCTGGACCTTCCGGCCACCACGGGATCGCGCCTGGGCACGACAATCCGGGAGATCCCCGCCAGCGTCGATGTGATCAGCCAGGAGGTCATGCAGGAGCGGGGCGACCGGACCATGATCGAGGCTGTCGGCAAGGTTGCCGGGATGACCGGCGGGCGGGTTGGCGGGTCGCATGTGGCCTTCTCGGCGCGGGGCTTCATCGAGAACGGCGTGACCTGGCTCTACAACGGGGTGCGGGTGCCGGGCAGCTCCAACTTCTCGTCGCGGGTGCTCGACACGGCCAACTACGACCGTATCGAGGTGCTGCGCGGGCCGGCCGCGGTGCTCAATGGCGAGGGCGGAACCGGGGCGACGATCAACCTGATTTCCCGCGCACCGAGCTTCAGCGCCCAGCCCTTCGAGCTGGACTACGCGTTTTCGAGTTACAACTCCCACCGCCTGCATGCGGGCACGGGCGGCGCGATCAAGGACGACGCCGTCGCCTACCGGGCCGACTTCAGCACCAACCGCTACGGCAGCAACGTCCATGGCGAGCGGACCGCGCTGGACCGCTTCACCGGGTCGCTGCTGTTCAAGCTGAGCAGCACCCTCAAGCTGACCCTGGAGCTCGACCGGCTGCACGACGACGTGGAGGATCTGTACTACGGTACGCCCCTGGTCAATGGCAGGATCAGCAAGTCCCTGCGCCGCATCAATTACAACAACCTGACCGACAACAAGTACAAGTCCAGCACCACCTGGCTCCGGGCCAATCTTGAGTGGCAAGTAGCGCCGGATGTGGAGGTGCGCAACCAGGCCTATTACTACGACTCCTTCCGCGACTGGCGCGATGTGGACGACTTCACCTACATCGCCGGCGCCACGCCGAAGGTGCGGCGCAACACCTGGGCCGACCTGGATCACGATCACCAGCTAGTGGGCAACCGCCTCGACGCCCTGTTCAAGGGCAAGCTCGGCGGCATGGACAACCGCCTGGTGGTGGGCACCGACATCAACCGGACGGACTTCAAGACCAGGCGCAACGGCTTTCCGGCAGGAACCGAGGCCCCCGTCGATGCCTACAACCCGCCGAGCGTCAGCCTGAGCAGCGGCACCAACGTCTTCAAGTCCCTGGCCCGGGACGTGAGCATCGAGCAGTGGTCGGTGTTTGCCGAAGACCAGCTGTCCCTCACCTCGAAGCTCAAGCTGGTGGGCGGTGCGCGGCACGACAACTTCAAGACCCACTGGATCTACTACGATCAGGCCGGTGCGCCGAAGGAATCGAAGGCCCACAGCTTCAATTCCTGGCGCGCAGGGGTCGTCTATGACCTGGCCCCGGACACCACCGTGTATGCCTCCTACGCCACCGCGGCGGAGCCCGGCGGCTCCCTGGTGATCCTGAACCGCAACCAGAGCCAGCTCGACCTGACCACTGCCAAGCAGTTCGAGATCGGCTTGAAACAGGGCATCTGGGGCGGCAAGGGTGAGTGGACTGCCGCGGCCTACGACATCCAGAAGCGCAATGTCTTCGTGCCCGACCCGGCCCGGCCGAGCAACCGGCTGGCGGTTGGCGAACAGTCGTCCCGGGGCCTCGAGCTGAGCCTGGGCCTGCGCCCCACCCGCCAGTGGCAGATCGACGGCAACATCGCCTACGTGCGTGCCCGCTACGATGAGTACTCGGCGGGCAACCCGCCGGTGTCCTTCAATGGCAACCAGCCGCGCTTTGCACCACGCTGGCTGGCCAACCTGGGCGTCCAGTACAGGCCCGTCGACGCCTGGACCCTCGGCGCCTGGGCAAGGCATGTGGACAAGGCCTACATCAACGACGCCAACACCCTGCAGTTGCCGTCCTACACCACCCTGGACCTGTCGGCCGACTACAGATACAGCAAGACCACCGATGTCGGCTTCCGCATCCGCAATGCCACCGACGAGCTGTATGCGGAAGCGGCCTACGGCAACACCCAGGTGTTGATCGCCAACCCGCGGACTTACGAGCTGTCGCTGCGGATGAAGTTCTAAACGGCGCCAGGTCGGCCGTAGATGTAAAACGGGCTCCTGTTGAGGAGCCCGTTTTACATCATGGCGGCGGGGTCGCCACGGCGCCCCGCCCTGCTTCACACACCAATCACGGCAGGATCAGCACCTGGCCTTCGCGCACGTCACGGCGCATTTCGCGGCCCTCGACGCTGTAGGTCACCCACAGGCGCTTGACCTGATCCCGGGCCGGGTCATCACCGGCCAGGTCGTTGTTAACTCGCGCAGTCAGGCGGTTCATGATGACTCGCTGGCTGAGGCGATGGGTGATGTCGATGCGGTTGTTGTTGGTGCCGTACTCAGCCCGCAGGATCTTCAGCCCGTCCGGGTCGCGATCCCGGTTGTTGTCGTTGTAGGACGGACGGGAACCGCCCCAGCCGCCGTTCCAGCCACCGTTGCCCCAGCTGCCGCCGGACCAGCCGGCAAACTGGGCGCCGTCCACCCAGCTACCTTCGGTGTACTCAAAGGTGCGCTGGCCACGGGGGCCTTCGGCGTAGATGCGCAGCACCTTAACGCGGCCTTTGTCCGGGTCAACGCCAAACGTCTTGTTGCTCAGCCGAAAACGCTCGTCGCGGCCGGCCAGCTCGCGCAGGCGGCTGGTCACATCCACGTTGCGTTCGGCGGTGCCGTACTGGGCCTGGAGGATGCGGTACTCGCCCTCCTTGCGGTCCTGGTAGCCGGGCCGGTCGCCCCAGCCCGAACTGCTGCTGGCACTGCTGTCGCCCCAGTTACCGCTGCTCCAGCCCTGGAACTGGGCGCCATCCACCCAGCTACCTTCGGTGTACTCGAAGGTGCGGTTGCGCCCGCTGGAGCTGACGGCCTCGATGCGCAGGGTCTTGACGCGGCCCTTGTCCGGGTCGGTGCCAAAAACGCCGTTGCCCAGACGGAAACGCTCGTCACGCTGGGCCAGCTCCTTGAGGCGCGAGGTCACGTCGATATGCCTGTCGGGCGTACCGTACAGGGCCTTGATGATGCGGTAATCGCCTTCGCCCCAATCGGCAGAAGCCGGGCCGGCAAAACCGGCCATAAGGATGAAGAGCGAACAAAGGAAGAACCAATACCTGCTGAACAACGACTTGGGCATGACGACCTCTCGGGGTGGTTAGAGTTCCGAAGGCAGTATATCCACTCCGAGTGGCTTCAAGACATGCTCCGGATGAGATTACATCCGACACAGGGGGCGAGCACCCCGGCCCGCCTCCCTGCCCTGCCGTCACTCCTCCTGTGCCTCCAGCCACAGGGCGTTGACCAACGCCAGCAGAACAGCGAACCCCAAGCCCAGCACCCAGGTGAAATACCACATGATCATCTCCTTCAATTGTCAGTACAGTTGTTTGTCGTTGGCCGCGATGTAGTCGCGGGTGATCTTTCCGGCCATCACCCGGTAGGCCCAGCTGGTGTAGGCCAAAACGACGGGGGTGAAGATCAGGGCGACCCACAGCATCACCGTCAGGGTAAGCTGGCTGGAGGTGGCGTCCCAGGCCGTGAGACTGACGTCCGGATGGGTGGACGAGGGCAGCACGAAGGGGAACAGGGCCACGCCCGCCGTCAGGATCACGCTCACGCAGGCCACCGAGGACGCCACAAAGGACAGCAGGGTCCACCCGCTGCCGATGCAGGCCAGCACCACACCCACACCGGCGTAGGCCAGCACGGGGATGATCCATAGCTGGGGGAAGTTGTTGAAGTTGGCAAACCAGCCCCCCGGCGCCCGGCCTACTTCCTTCATCAGCGGGGTCAGCACGCCGCGCACATCGGGGATGGACTCAAGCACATAGCCCTCCATCCGCGCCACCCACATGCCCGCAAGGGAGAAGCTCACCAGCAGCACGACACCGCACACCCGGGCAGCCAGGATGGTGCGCCGCTGCAGCGGCCCCTCGACCCGATGGGAGAGGAAGGTGGCCCCCTGCAGGGTGAGCAGGGAGAGGCTCACCACACCACAGAGCAGGGCAAAGGGATTGAGCAGCGCCCAGAAAGAGCCTGAATAGCTGGAGCGCATGCTGTCGTCCAGATCGAAGGGCACGCCCTGGAAGAGATTGCCGAAGGCCACGCCAAACACCAGGGCCGGCACGGCGCTGCCAGCAAACAGGCCCCAGTCCCAGCCCTTCCGCCAGGCCGGGTTGGGCAGTTTCGAGCGGTACTCGAAGCCCACCGGCCGGAAGAACAGGGCAAACAGCACCAGCAGCAAAGCCCAGTAAAGGCCGGAGAAGGCGGTGGCATACACCAGGGGCCAGGCCGCGAAGACGGCACCGCCAGCGGTGATGAACCACACCTGGTTGCCGTCCCAGTGGGGCGCGACGCTGTTGATCATCACCCGGCGGTCGGTATCGTCCTTGCCCAGAAAGGGCAGCAGCGTGCCCACGCCCATGTCGTGGCCATCCATGATGGCAAAGCCGATGAGCAGCACGCCCACCAGCAGCCACCAGATCAGTTTCAGGGTTGCGTAATCAAACATGATGGTTCCTCAGGCAGTCTTGGCGTGCAGGACGGAGGGGCCGAGACGGGCGTACTTGAACATCAGGTACATCTCGGCCACGAGCAGCAGCGAATAGAAACCGACGAAGCCGGCGATGGAGCCCCACAGGCTCTCCACCGACAGGCTGGAAGCCGAGAGGTGGGTGGGCAGCACGCCAAACACCGTCCACGGCTGACGACCGTATTCCGCAACGAACCAGCCTGCCTCGATGGCGATCCACGGCAGGGGGATGGAATAGAGCGCCCATTTGAGCAGCCAGGGCTTGTTCTGGAACGTGCCCTTCACGCTGTGCCAGAAGGCCACCACCATGAGGGCCAGCATGGCGATGCCCAGGCCGACCATCACCCGGAAGCTCCAGAACAGGGGCGCGATGCGCGGCACCGAGTCCATGGCGGCCTTGTGGATGATCTCCGGCGTGGCCTGACGGGGGTCTTCCACGTACTTCTTCACCAGCAGGCCGTAGCCCAGATCCTTCTCGTGGGCCTTGAAGGCAGCCCGGGCAGCCTCGTCCTGCGGGTTTTTGCGCATGCCTTCCAGGGCGATCACCGCCTGGATGCCCGACTCGATACGCTGACGGTTCTTCTCGCGGATCTCCTTGATGCCGGGGATGACTTCGCTTGTCGAACGGGTGGCGATCAACCCCAGCACATAGGGAATGCGCAGCTCGAAGTCATTGGCCTGGCGGGCCTCGTTGGGAATGGCGATCAGATTGAAGCCCGCGGGTGCCGGCTCGGTCTCCCACATGGCTTCGATGGCCGCCAGCTTGGAGCGCTGGGCCTCGCCCACCGAGTAGCCCGACTCGTCACCGAGCACGATGACCGACGCCGTGCCGGCCAGGCCGAAGGCCGCGGCGATGCGGAAGGAGCGACGGGCGAACTCCACGTGCTGCCCCTTGAGCAGATACCAGGAGGAGATGCCGAGCACGAAGAGGGAGCCGGTCACATAGCCGGCCGACACCGTATGCACGAACTTGGACTGGGCCACCGGGTTGAAGACCAGGGCGGCGAAGTCGGTCAGCTCCATGCGCATGGTCACCGGATTGAAGGCCGAGCCCACCGGATCCTGCATCCAGCCGTTGGCGATCAGGATCAGCACCGCCGAAAGGTTGGTGCCCAGGGCCATCAGGGTGGTGACGGTGAGGTGGCCAGCCTTGGACAGCCGGTTCCACCCAAAGAAGAACAGACCGACCATGGTCGATTCCAGGAAGAAGGCCATCAGCCCCTCGATGGCCAGGGGCGCACCGAAGATGTCACCCACGTAATGGGAGTAGTAGGCCCAGTTGGTGCCGAACTGGAACTCCATGGTGATGCCGGTGGTGACACCGAGCGCAAAGTTGATGCCGTAGAGCTTGCCCCAGAAGCGGGTCATGTCCTTGTAGACCTCCTTGCCGCTCATCACGTAAGCAGCCTCCATGATCACCAGCAGCCAGGACAGGCCGAGGGTCAGCGGAACGAACAGGAAGTGGTAGAGCGCGGTGGCGGCGAACTGCAGCCGCGATAGATCGACGACGGTTTCGTTGATCATGGTTTCTCCGGATGTGGATGGGATGACGGCGGTGTCGCATCGCCCGCCGGCACGGAAGGCCCCGACACGCGATCGGCAATCCGCTGGGCGGCCTCGGCCTTGTCCATGGGTTCGCTGAAGAAGGCGAACTTCAGGCAGGCCACCAGAAGCAGCTTGACCGCGATGGTGAGGGTGATGTCCCGGGCCAGCCGGCTGGACGGAAACGGCAAGGACTTCATCTCGGGAGGCTCCCGTAGGGATAGCGTGAAGGGTGCCGGGAGGCCCTGGCGGAGCGCTCCCGGCGGGAGGACTGTCCGGGCCCTGGAGCGTCGGACGGGGCGGATTCTGGACAAGGGGATGGGCGCGCAGAAGTGACCCGTGGTCGCGCGACGGATCGCCGCATGGATGCCGGCTTCGGGTGCGACGATCGGTCACTTTGCCGACCTCCGGAGGCGGCCTACGATTCGCCGCAGCTCTTCGAACACAATAGATGAGCCACCTCATTTTCGAGCCCTTCCCCCAGGGCTCTTTTTTCGTCTCCCCGCCTGGAGGACCGATCGCCGATGCGCGAGGCGCCCCTTCCCGTCCCTGATCCCTTGCCCACCATCTCCCTGCGGCGTTTGATCGGCCTGCGCTGGTTCTCGGTGATCTCCATGGTCCTGGCGGCCATCGCCGGGCAATGGCTGGCCGGCGACGCCCTGTTCATCGCCCCCCTTCTCGCCGTGGCAGCGGTCATGGCCAGCGTCAACGTGTGCCTGCATCTGGCCCTGCTGCTGGACCCCCGAGGGCTGGTACGCCTGTCCCTGTTCGCGCCCCTGGTTCAGCTCGGCTTCGACCTCATCGGCTGGGGCGCCTTCGTCTATTACTCCGGTGGTGCGGGCAACCCCCTCATTTCCGTCTTCCTGCCGCTGGCCGCGGTCGGCGCCATGATTCTTCCCGGCTGGCACGCCTGGTTTTTCGGATTTGCCTCGGTGGCCACCTACACCTTCCTGTGGTTCTGCTACATCCCCCTGGATGTGCCGGATACCCGGGTGTCCGAGCAGTTGAGCCGGCTGGGAATGTGGACCGTGTTCGTGGTCTCGGCCATCGTGGTGGTATGGTTCGTCTCGCGCATGAGGCAGGCCGTGCGCCACCGGGACCTGGCCCTCTCCACCGCACGGGAGACCGCCACGCGCAATCGCTGGCTGGTCTTTCTGGGCACCCTCGCAGCCGGCACCGCCCACCAGATGAGCACCCCCCTGGGCACCCTGCAGATCCTGATCGATGAATTGCTGCTCGAGCACCGCGAGGACGAACGCCTGCGCGCTGACCTCGAGCTGATGCAGGCCCAGGTGGCCACCTGCAAGGGGAGCCTCACCGAACTGACGGCCCGGGCCGGACAAGGGCGCTGCGACACCCGCCAGAGCATGCCTTTCGATCAATGGGCGCGCGGTCTGGTGGCCGCCTGGCAGAGCACGCATCCGGCTATTGACGTCGCCCTGAACCTGGATGCTCGCCTGGCGCAGGTTCGTCTCTACCCGGACTCCGGACTTGCAACCGCCATTCAGAGTCTCCTGGAAAGCCTGCACGGCAACGCCGACGCCGGGCTTGCCATCCAGGCCCGGGCTGAAGCGGATCAGGTCATTGTGGAACTCGAGGAGTCCGGCACGACGCCGACGGACGACCGCTCCCCCACCGAAGTCGATTCCGACCTCCGGCGAGACCTTGCCCGGACCGCCATCGAACTGCTGGGTGGCAACATGCTCGTCCGCAGTCGTCCCGACAGGCGTGCGACGGTCTCGATACACCTGCCAAGAACAGGATTGCTCTGGACATGAGCGCAACGCCCTGCAAGCACGGTCCGTTGTTGCTGGTTGAGGACGACGAGGCCTTTGTGCACGTGCTGTCGCGCTCGCTCCAAAAGCATGGCTTCAGCGTTTTCCCGGCCGGCACCGTCGACGACGCCCTTGCCCTCGCCCGGACGATCAGGCCGGCCTACGTTCTGCTCGACCTCAACCTGGGTGGGCAGTCAGGCCTCAAACTGATTGCCCCCATCCTCGAGGCCATGCCGGATGCACGGCTCGTCGTCCTGACGGGCTATGCCAGCATCGCCACGGCGGTGAACGCCGTGAAGCTCGGCGCGGTAGAGTACCTGACCAAGCCCGCCCGGATCGGTCTTATCGTCTCGACACTGCTTGGCAAGGACGAAGGCGCCGAACAGGATGTGGCACCCGAGGAATGGCTGACGGTCAAGAGCCTGGAATGGGAGTACCTCCAGCGTGCCCTGGCCGAGAACGGTGGCAATATCTCCGCCACCGCAAGGGCACTGAAGATGCACAGGCGCACCCTGCAGCGCAAACTCGGCAAGAAACGCCCCCAGGACCGGGAGCCTTGATCACCCGGGGACAACCCCCTCGCACCGGCCTGTTTCGTGAACACAGCATCCACCCAACGGAGCGCCCATGGATCGTCGTGACTTCGCAAGATTCGCCGCCGTCTCGACCCTGACCAGGATGCTGGCCGGGGTTGAGACCACCCATGCCGCAACTGCGGCAACGACGGAATCCGCCGACCGTCATCACCAGGAAGCCATGCGGCGCTACGACGAGCTCACCGGCGGGCCGAAGCTGAGCATCGGCATGCTCGTCTATCCGGGGATGTTCCTGCAGGATCTGGTCGGGCCCCTGACCCTGTTCGAAGCGCTGATGAACCGCGACATCCACCTGCTGTGGAAGAACCTGGACCCGGTGGGAAACGATGGAGGGGGAAGCACCGCACTGATCCCCGTCAAGCCAACGATGACCTTCGACGACAGCCCCGGGCAGTTCGACGTGCTGTTCGTGCCGGGCGGCATCCCGGGCACCTTCACGATGATGGAAGACCCCGTGGTTCTGGACTTCCTGGCCCAGGCAGCTAAGAACGCGCGCTTTGTCACCAGCGTCTGCACCGGCTCGCTGATTCTCGGCGCGGCCGGCTTGCTCGACGGCTACCGGGCCACCTCCCACTGGGCTACCCGCGATGTCCTTGCCGAACTCGGGGCAATTCCCACGCCCGGCCGCATCGTCACCGACCGCAACCGCATCACCGGTGGCGGCGTCACCGCAGGGCTGGACTTCGGTCTCGCCCTCGTCGCCCTGCTGCGCAACCGCAGCTACGCCGAGGCCATCCAGCTTTACCTGGAATACGACCCCGACCCGGGCTTCAATGCGGGCGCCCCTGAAAAGGCACCCCCCATCGTCACCGCATTCCTGAACGACATGTTTGCAGGCATGCGCGACACCGCCTTTGCCACCGCCAGGCGGGCCCAGCGGCGCAACCGCTCCCGCACCTGAGCCCTCTTCCGTAGGGCCATGCCGCGGCCGACCAAGCCATAGCGTGGCGCCTGACGCTGCGCCTGGACGCCCGATGGCTTGCGACACTATGCCGCATTGTTGCAAGCCGCCTCCGCCACGAAAATCCGGCGACATTCTTTCCTCCAGCCCAAGGACCCTCCATGCCCAAGCACGCCTCCCTGTTCGCCCTGACTGCCCTCGCATCCGCCCTCCTCGCAGCCTGCGGCGGCGGCGGTGGTGGCTCCAGCAAGTCATCCCTGTCCGGCACGGTCGCAGATGGCTACCTGAAGGGTGCGACCGTGTGTCTGGACATCAACACCAATGGCGCCTGCGACAGCAGCGAGCCGAGCACCACCACCACCGACGGTGGCAAGTACACCCTGAGTGATCTCACCGCCGGCGACGAAAACAAGTACCCGGTGCTGGTTCTGGTTCCGGCCACCGCGGTGGACAGCGACAATCCGACCGGCACCGTCGGCAAGCCCTACTTCCTGTCCGCCCCCGCCGGCAAGGGCAGCTTCGTGAGCCCGCTCACCACCCTGGTCCAGCAGAAGGTCGCTGCCGGCGCGACGGTGGACAGCGCGGAGAGCGCCGTCAAGAACCTCCTCGGCATCACCGACACCACGGTCAGCCTGTTCAGCGACTACATCGCCGGCAAGGGCAGCGCCACCCAGGCCGATGCCACCTCAGCCGGTCGCTACGCCCGCGCCCATGAGGCCGCCAAGGTGGTGGCCAAGTCCCTGCAGTCCGGCTATGACGGCCTGAAGTCCGACAGCAACGCCAAGGCCGTGCAGAAGGTCCTGCTGGCTCAGGCGGAAGACGCCCTTACCGTGCAGAAGGCCACCTCGGCCGACACCACCAACCCCACCTTCACCACCGCCGGCGTTGTCGCCGTGGACAGCCCCAACACGCTGAAGAAGATTGTCGCCTTCGAAAAGGGCAGCACCGCCGCCGCCACCCAGGCAGTCAGCATCACGTTCGATGTCACCGCTGGTGGTCAGGCGGTCTCCTGCGGCGTTCCCCTGACCGGTCTGGGCACCAAGGCCACCGCCGGCCAGGTGAAGGACCTGCGCTTCTACGTCACCAACGTGCTGCTCATCGACGCTCAGGGCAATACGGTTCCCGTGACCCTCGACGCCAATGCCAACCAGGCCCGTGACGTGGCCCTGATCGACTTCGAAGACGCCACCGGCAAGTGCCCCACCAGCACCGGCACCGCCGCCACCTACACCACCCTCACCGGCAAGGTCCCCCCGGGCACCTACGTGGGCGTTACCCTGAGCGTGGGCGTTCCGGTCAAGTCCGCCGATGCCGACAAGGTTTCCCTGAACCACAGCAACACCACGGCCACCACCACCCCCGAGATCCTGACCAGCTCGGCGATGGCCTGGTCCTGGCAGGCTGGCCGCAAGTTCATGAAGATCGAGTACGTGCCCGACACCCCGATCGCCCGCCCCGACGGCACCACCACGACCACCTGGAACGTGCACCTGGGCTCCACCGGCTGCAAGGGCGACCCCACCAAGGGCGTCGTGACCGCCTGTACCAACCCCAACCGCATGGACTTCTCCTTCGCGGCCTTCAACGCCAGCACCCAGAAGATCGTCCTCGATCTGGCCGAGCTGTTCAAGAACTCCGACCTGAGCTATGAAGGCGGCGGCGCAGCGGGCTGCATGTCCGGCACCACCGATCCGGAATGCCCGGGCACCTTCCAGGCCCTGCAGATCGACCTGGCCACCGGCCTGCCCATCAACGGCGGCGCCGCCCAGAAGGTCTTTGCCGTGAAGGCCAAGTAAGCCGACCGGAAAGATATCCCACGATGAAGAACAGCCCCTTCTACGGGGCGTTCACCGCCGCCACGCTTGCCAGCTTCGTGCTGATGAGCTGTGGCGGCGGTGGCACGTCCACCACCGACAAGAGCCAGACCGTCAACGCCGACCCCTCCTGGAGCTGGAACCTCCCGGTCAACTTCGCCACCCCGGCGGTCCCGGCCGACAACCCCATGTCAGAAGAGAAGTTCCAGCTCGGCCGCTACCTCTTCCATGACACCCGTCTGTCCGGCAACGGTACCCAGGCATGCGCGTCCTGCCATGTGCAGAGCCTGGCCTTCACCGACGGCAAGGCAGTGGCCACCGGCTCCACCGGCGAGCACACCGCCCGCAGCGCCATGCCCATCGCCAACGCGGCCTATCACCCCACGTTCAACTGGGCCAACTCCGCCACCACCTCCCTCGAGCAGCAGATGGAGACCCCGCTGTTCGCCACCAGTCCGGTGGAACTGGGCATCAATGACAGCAACCGGGCCACAGTGCTGAAGCGTTTCCAGGACGACAGCGACTACGTGGCCCGCTTCGGCCGCGCCTTTCCCGGCGAAGCCAGCCCGATCAGCTTCACCAACATCATCAAGGCCATCGCCACCTTCGAGCGGGGCATGTTGTCGGGTGACTCCAAGTACGACCGCTACCAGAAGGGCCAGGCCACCCTCACCGCCAGCGAGGAGCGCGGCCGCAACCTGTTCTTCACCGAGAAGGCCGAGTGCTTCCACTGCCACGGCAGCTTCAACTTCAACGATCAGCTGAAGCACGCCGGCTCGCGCAGCGTCGAGACCCCCTTCCACAACACGGGCCTCTACAACATCGACGGCAAGGGTGGCTTCCCGGCCCCCAACCGGGGCATCTTCGAGCTCACCGGCAAGGCCGAGGACATGGGCGCCTTCCGGGCCCAGAGCCTGCGAAACGTGGCCGTCACCGCCCCCTACATGCACGACGGCAGCATCGCCACCCTGGAAGAGGTGCTCGACTTCTATGCCGCCGGCGGGCGCCACATCACCTCGGGGCCCCTGGCCGGAGACGGGCGCAACAACCCATACAAGAGCGACCTGATCAGCCGCATCGATCTCGACGCCCAGGAGAAGGCCGACCTGATCGCCTTCCTCAAGACCCTCACCGACGAGAGCCTGCTCACCAGCAGCCGCTTCTCCAATCCCTTCAAGTAGGCGCTCCATGCAGCACGCCCCCCTCGTCGCCGGCGCCGCGCTCGTAGCCAGCATGCTTGCCGGGCTGAGCACCGAGCACACCCTCGCGTCCGCCGCGCCGGCCTGGCGCTGGAACCTGCCGGCCCACTTCAAGCCGCCCCGTGTCCCGGCGGACAACCCCATGTCCGAAGAGAGGTTCCAGCTCGGCCGGCGCCTCTTCTACGACACCCGCCTGTCGGGCAACGGCACCCAGGCCTGTGCCTCCTGCCATTTCCAGCACCTGGCCTTCACCGACGGCAAGGCGGTGTCCACCGGCTCCACCGGCGAAGAGACCGCCCGCAACGCGCCCAGCATCGCCAACAGCGCCTGGAACCCCACCCTGACCTGGGCGAACTACTCCATCCTCGATCTCGAACGCCACATGCTGGTCCCCATGTTCGGCGAGAACCCGGTGGAGCTGGGCATCGATGACAGCACCCGCGCCAAGGTCCTGCAGCGTTTCCGCGACGACCCCGACTATCAGGCGCGCTTTGCCCGGGCCTTCGGCTCCGGGGAGGCACAGATCAGCTACGCCCACCTCATCCAGGCCATCTCGGTCTTCCAGCGTGGCGTGGTGTCGGCCAATTCGCGCTATGACCAATACCTGGCCGGCAAGCTCAAACTCAGCGAGGCGGAAGAACGTGGCCGCGCCCTGTTCTTCTCGGAGCAGGCCCAGTGCAGCACCTGCCACAGCGGCCCCACCTTCAGCGACCAGTACGCCGACGAGACGACCACCCCGGTGCGCACGCCCTACCACAACACCGGGCTGTACAACATCGACGGCAAGGGCGCCTACCCCGAACCCAATCGCGGCATCCTGGAGCTGTCCGGCAAGCCGGAGGACATGGGCGCCTTCCGCACCCAGAGCCTGCGCAACGTGGCGGTCACCGCCCCCTACATGCACGACGGCAGCATCGCCACCCTGGAGGCCGTGCTCGATCACTACGCCGCCCATGGACGCACCCTGGCCAATACCGCCCATGCCGGTGACGGCAGCCGCAACCCCTACAAAGATCCGCGGATTGACCGCATCCGCCTCGACAGCCAGGGCAAGGCCGACCTGATCGCCTTCCTGAAGACCCTCACCGATGAAGAACTTCTCACCAGCGCACGCTATGCCAATCCCTTCAAGTAAGCCTGCCGCCCTGCTGCTGCCTTCCCTCCTCCTGGCCTTCGCGGGCCAGGCTGCCGCCCATGAGACTGCAGCCCCGGCAGAAGACCGCCTGAGCATCTCCGGCGGCTTCGGGCTGATGTCCCTGCATGCGGATCAGCCCTACCCCGCCCCGCGCCTGCCCGGCGTGCTCGAAGCCGGCAGCCCCCGGGCCGACGAACGTCGCGACGGCCTCGACTACGCCGAGATCGCCCTGCGCGCCCGCTTCAGCGACGCCTTGCGCGGCTTCCTGAAAGTGGCGCACCACGGCGGCCCGGACAGCAGCAACCACACCGAGGAAGCCTGGCTCGAAGGGCGCATCGCGCCGGCCCACGACCACCTGGCTACCCTGCGGGTCGGCCGCCAGCTACTGCCCCTGGGCCTGCTCAACCCCATCCACGTCCATGCCCGGGACTTCGGCATCTCACCCCTGGCCATGCGCGGCGCGGTGAACGATTACTGGCGCGCCGACGGCGTCCGCAGCGACTGGAATCACCCGGCCGGCTGGTCGCTGGGCCTTGGCGCCTGGCGCAACCAGAGCTTCCCCGGCGCCGATGCCGGCGGCTTCAAGCTGCTCACCGCCCGGGCCGGCTGGAAGAGGGAAACGCTGCAACTGGAGGCCGGCTACGCCAATGTCAATGCCGACGGCCGAGCCCTGGTAACCACCGGCAACGTGGGCCATACCCACAGCGTACCCAGCTGCACCCGCATCACCACCGACCGGGTGTGCTTCGACGGCACCGCCCAGCTCCTCTCCCTGGCGGCGCGCTGGACTCCCGCCGACAGCCCCCTGTGGGTCGGTGCCGAGTGGTGGTACAAACGTGAAGAGGGCCGCCTCGACAGCATCAACGGCGCCCCCGCCTACACCGGCAAGCTCAACGGCGGCTGGGTGGATGTGGGCTGGCGCCTCGCCCCCGGCTGGGAAGTCATCGGCCGCGCCGAACGCCTGGTGGGCCGCCACCACCTGGCCGGCGTCAATGCCGGCCTCGTCGCCACCCAGAGCGGCCTCACCGACGCCGACAAGAACCCCACCAGCCTCGGCGCGGTTGTCAAATGGCGCCCCCTCGACGGCCACCGGATCACCGCCGAATGGCACCGGGAGCGGGACGGCACGACAGACAACAACGTCTACCTGCTGCGCTACCAATTCACCTTTGCCAAAGGGCTGCTGTAGGCCGGGGTAGCAGACAGGCCTACACCTTGGGGGACTCGATCCGCCCTCCTCGGTCTGCCCCGTCGTCCGACCGTCGATGCCCCCCTCCCGCTGAGACGACATCCCGGAGCAATGTGTAGGGGCGACTTCAGTCGCCCATCCACGCGTTGATCACAGGCATGCCGTTGATCGAAGTCCGCGGGCGACTGAAGTCGCCCCCACACGCCCTCCGGCCACCATCGGCGCCTCCCGCAAACCCGTTCAGCGCTTCAGAAGTTCATGCTCAACGTCACCCTCGCCGTGCGCGGCTCCGCCGGGTGGGTATGGATGTCGCTGAAGCCTTCTGCGGGCTCGCCGCGCAGACGCGAGGTGTAGTAGTAGTCGATGTCGCTCACCTTCCGGTTCAGGAGGTTGAAGACATCCAGCGACAGCCGGGTATCGGCATTGATGCGGTAGCCTACCCGGGCGTAGGTCAGCGTACTACCCTTGGAGCGCACGCTGTTGTCCTCGATGAGGGCGCGCGGCCCGAAGTGGCGGAGCTGGATCTGCCCGAACCAGGGGCCGAGATCGGTCACGGTGGCGCCCGCCGACAACACCTTCCGCACCGCACCGGGCACATGCCGGCCGGCGTTCGGCGCGTCGCCCTGGATCTGCCGGAAACGCGCCTGGGAGATGGCCAGATCCGCATCCAGGATCAACCAGGGCGCGGCCACGTAGTGGTTGTTGAACTCCACCCCATGGCGCCGGGATGCGCCACTGGCCTCGGTCTCACCCGCGTCGCCGACAAAGACCAGTTCGGAGGCAATGTCCAGCTGCCACAGGGCCACGGAACTCTGCAGCCCCGGCAACCATTCGCTGCGGAAGCCGATCTCGCGCCCCTTGGTACGCACCAGGGGGATCGCCGGGTCGATGGCCTCGCCGGTCTTGGCCGTCACCTTCGCGGTCATGCCGCGGGCGTCGTTGCTGTGAAAGCCGTAGCCCCAGTTGAGGAAGACTTCACTCTTCGCCCAGGGGCCAAAGATCAGCGACAGCTTGGGACTGTTGATCCAGGCGCTGCGCTCGCCACTGTTGGCGTCGATGCTGCTCGTCACGTCCACGCTGCTCCGGTCGGCGCGCAAGCCGGCGACGCTGCGCAGCCAGGGCAGCCAGCGCGTCTCATTCTGGGCAAACAGACCGACGCTGTTTTGCCGCACCCGGCTCTCCTGGGTGACACCCGTGCGCTCCCCATCCTTCGCGGTGTACAGCCCCACCGGGCTCAGGCTGTCCCGGCGCCACTGCGCACCCACGGTGGTGTTGCTCGCCAGCCCGCCGAGGCTGCCCTTCCACATCCGGCTGACGCTGCCGCCCATGACATTGCGTGACTCGGCCTGCTCGAACTGATCCCCATCCACCGGGTTGTCCAGGTAGTAGGTGAAGTTGGAGAAGAGGGCGAGGCGCGAGCGGATGAAATAGGCGTTGGCGCTCCATTCGCCATCGTCCATCTGCCGGAGCATCTGCCAGGACAGACTGTAGCGGCTGGTCTTGCCATGATCCGACGGGTCGATGGCACCATAGCGGCCGATCAGGCCACTGTCGATGGCCCGTTGCGGCACCTGGTCGGTGCTGTGCCAGTGAGACGTATAGGCCATCGCCGTGAGGCTGTGCCGGGTGTCGCCCTCGGCCAGGCTGTAGCGCAGCACGCCATTCACGCGGCGGTAGTTCTGCGGGTTCTGCCAGGGCCCGTTGTTGTAGGCCCCCTCCAGGGCATACAGCAGCGTGCCGGCATTCAGCGCCACCGACTTGGCCACCAGGCCACGGGTGAACTGCCGCTCCCCGAGGGTGACCGAAGCCAGCCCCTTGGGCAGGCTGTCCACCATACTCAACCGGGCCGATCCGGCCGAGCTGAAATCCCCATCCTCGGCCGCGTAGAGCCCCTTGCGGTAGTGGATGGACTGGAGCAGCTCGGGGATCAGGAAGTTGAGATCGGTGTAACCCTGGCCGTGGGCATGGGTAGGCATGTTCACCGGCATGCCGTCCAGGTGGGTGGCGAAGTCGGTGCCGTGGTCGAGGTTGAAGCCACGCAGGTAATACTGGTTGGCCTTGCCGTCGCCGCTGTGCTGGGACACGATCACACCGGGCACAAACTCCAGCACCTCGGCCGGGCGCAGGGTCGGGCGGCTCTGCAGCAGCTTGCGGGTCACCACGCCTTCACTGGCGGCATCGGTGGTGCCCACGGCGTTCTGGTAATTGCCCATGACCACCACATCGGCCAGGGTTGGCACATCCGCCCCCTCAGCCCGGGCCAGGCTCGCGGGCGCGATGAGTGCACATGCCAGCGCCAGGGCCAGGGGGCTGCGCTGTGGCTTGAAGGCAGCACGTTTCTGCTTGAGAGGCTTCATGTCGGCGCGTGTATGAAGATAAATAAAATAATCATACACGCGCACCCACCTGCCTGCCATACGCATTCCGACGTAGATCCACCCGGGGTGCGAGCGGGGAATCCTGTCTGCTCCGCGGGCTCAGAGCCCCTCGCTGCCCCCCTGCAGGCGCTCGACCATGCGCACCAGGTCCGGCAGGGTCGTCACCCCCATCTTGTGCATGATGTTGTGGCGATGGACCTTCACGGTCATCTCGGACACACCAAGCTCGGCCGCGGCCTGCTTGTTCAGCGCACCCCTCACCATGAAGGTGATCACCTCCTTCTCACGTCCGGTCAGCAAGGCATAGCGGCGGCGGATCTCACCCACCTCGCTCTCGGCCTGCCGGGTACTGCGGGCCTGGGCAAGGGCGCTGCGGATGGCGGCCAGCAGATCCTCATCGCGGAAGGGTTTGGCCAGGAACTCCACCGCCCCCTTCTTGATGGCCCTCACCGCCATGGGAATGTCCCCGTGGCCGGTGATGAAGATGATCGGGATGGAGGCCCCCGACCCGGCCAGCCGGGCCTGCAATTCGAGCCCCGTCAGCCCGGGCATGCGCACATCCAGGATCAGGCAGGCGACCCGGGGCAGCCGCGGCCCCTCCAGAAAGGCCGCCGCGGAGGCGTAGGTCTCGACTTGCAGACCCACCGAACGGATCAGGCTGCTCAGGGCCTCCCGCACCGAGAGGTCGTCATCCACCACATACACCCAGTCCTGGCTATCCGCCACGCGCACCTCCAGGCACTTCCATCCCTGCCATGCTCATCTCCTCTCCTGCTTCGATGCGCCCGTGGTCCGGGCGTCAGTTGTCCGGGATGGTGAATTCGAAACACGCCCCGGGGCCGCCATCCCGCGCCAGCCACAGGCGCCCGCCATGGTTCTCGACAATGCTGCGGCTGATGGCCAGCCCCATGCCTAAGCCATCCGGTTTGGTGGAAAAGAAGGCTTCGAACATCCGCGCATCGGAACCCGCTGCAACGCCCGGGCCGTTGTCGCGCACCGAGAACCGCAGCCCCCCCGCCGGGTCGGCCACCACATCGATCTGCAGCAGGCGCGCCCGCTCAGACTGCTCGCGCATGGCATCCACGGCATTGACGATCAGGTTGATGAGCACCTGCTGCAACTGCACCGCATCGGCAATCAGACGGGGCGGAGGATCGGGCAGCCGCACGCAGGGGTCGACGCCCGCCTCCGTCAGCATCATCTGCAACATCTGCAGCACTTCGTCGAGCATGCGGGCCAGGTCCACCGGCGCCCGCCGGATCTGGCCGGCCCGCAGGAAGCCGCGGATGCGCGAGATCACCGCGCCGGCCAGGCTCGCATCACGATTGGCCCGCTGCAGCGCGGCCGCCACCTCGATCAGGTTCGGCTCGTCGTGGGACAACCAGCGCAGGGCCGCCTGGCTGTTGGTGATGACCGCCGCCAGGGGCTGATTGATCTCGTGGGCAATGGAGGCCACCAGTTCGCCCATCGCCGTGAAGCGGGCCACCCGGGTCAGCTCCGCGCGGGTCGCCGCCAGGGAGCGCTCAGCCTCCATGCGGGCAGTGATGTCCTCGACGATCACCGCCAGCATGGGGCCATCCTCGTCCATGGCCGGGATGCGCGAGGCGCTCACATTGGCCCACAGGTAGCTCCCTTCCTTCTTCTCGTAGCGCTTCTGCACCGTGTAACTGGGGAAGTCACCATCGAACAGGCCATGCACGTTGCGCTCGGTGAGGCCGCGCTCGCACGGCGCCGTAAGCTCGATCAGCGACACGCCGACGATCTCATCACGGGCATAGCCCAGCATGCGCTGCAAGGCGGGGTTGGCGGAGAGGATCTTGCCGTCCCGGTCCGCCAGGGCGATCCCCACCGCGGTGTTCTCGTAGAGACCCTGCCAGCGGCGATCGGAAACCTGCAGGGCGGCAAAGCTGCGCTGCAGCGACTTGCGGCTCGCCACCAGCCCGGCGGTGAGTTCGAGGATGTCCGAGGCCTGGGAGTTGAGTTCGCGCTGCAGGATGTCCACGGTGCGCTTCACCGTCACCAGGTTGCGCGCCCGTGCCCGCAGCTCCTGGGCCGAAAACGGCTTGGTGAGATAGTCCTGCACCAGATGCTCCAGCAGGTTCTCGCGCAGGGCATCGTCTGCCCGGGCCGACAGCACCAGCACCGGCACACTGGGGAAGTCGCGCCGCTCGCTGAGGGCACGGACAAAACGCTCGCCGCCCCAGCGCGGCATCATCAGGTCGGTGATGATCAGGTCGGGCGGGTCGGCAATCGCCGCCTGGAAGGCCGCCTCCCCGTCCTCCCGCAGGATCACGTTGTACTCGTCCGACAGCACGTCGTAGAGAAACAGGCGCAGATCCGGGTTGTCCTCGGCCACCAGCACCTTGGGCTTGCCCGGGTGAAAGACTTCGGCGGCCGGGCGGGGCAGATCCGGCGCCAGGGGGAAGGCCCCCTCCGCCAGGGTTGGCATGTCCTTCCCGCCGCCACTGCGCACAAAGGCGCCCTCCGGCGCCCGGGCCGGCAGCTCCACCTGGAAGAGCGCACCGCCCCCGGGCGCATCCATCACCACCACGGTGCCCCGGTGCAGGTCCACGAACTCCTTGACGATGTTCAGCCCCAGGCCGCTGCCGCCGGCCCCCGGGTCATCGCGGCCCTGGGTGAAGCGGTCGAAGATATGCGCCTTCATGGCATCGGGCACGCCGGGGCCGGTGTCCTGCACGCCGATCAGCACCCGCCCTCCTGGCACGCTCTCCACCTGGCAGGCGATCCGCCCCCCGGCGGGGGTGAACTTGAAGGCGTTGGAGAGCAGATTGGCCATCACCCGCACGAACTTGGCCCGATCCACCTCCGCATACAGTTCGTCCTCTCCGCGCAGGCCCAGGCTGACGTGGCGGTCTTCCGCCGCGGCCTCGAAGCCCGCCGCGATCTCCCGCACCAGGGCCACCAGGTCGGCATTGACATAGGCCATGGGCATGCGGTCCGCGTCGATGCGGGCCAGGTCCAGCAGGTTGTTCACCTGCTGCAGCAGGCTGCGGGCATTGCGCTGGATGGCGGCGAGGCGGAAGCGCTCCCGCTCGCCCAGCCCGGTGCCGTCCTTGATGAGCTGGTCCACCGGCCCGAGGATCAAGGCCAGGGGCGTGCGCAGTTCATGGCTGACATTGGCAAAGAAGCGGGTCTTGTAGCCGTCCAGTTCCTTCAGGCGTTCAAGGGCACCCTGCAGCTCGCTGTTCTTGCGTGACAGCTCGGCGCTGCCGGCGATTTTTTCGGTGATGTTGCGCCCCTCGGGCAGCAGAAAGGCCACCTTACCCTCGTCGTCGAGGATGGGCGTGAGGGAGAAGTCGATGACGATGGTGCGGCTGCCCTGGAGGTCGCCGAAGACTTCGAAGTCGCAGCGGACGAACTGGCCGGTGCGGGCCGTGGCGATCATCTCCCGCACCCGCTGGCGCACCTCTTCCGACACTTCCCACCAACGGGCTTCCCAGAAGGGCCGGCCGATCACGTCCTCCAGGCCGACACCCGCCCCGTTGAGGGCCGCCTGGTTGATCTCCAGCACCGTCCCGTCCAGGTCCAGCAAGCCCAGGAACTGGTACATGGAATCCAGGATGATCCGGGCCATCTTCTGCCGCCGCACATCCCGTGCATCGCCAGCCTCGATCACCACCCCGCGCACCGAGGTGCGCCGTGCGACCCTGCAGATATCGTCGTCGGGAATCATCCTGTTTTCCTCAACGGCCCTCTCGGAAACTGCCAGCCAATGCCGACGGGGCCTGGCTGGTGCATGACGGCAGCCACAGGGACCGCAGGAGCACCTCTGTGGGGGCGACTTCAGAGGGTGTCGCAAAACTCGTCGCCAACCAGGCATTCACGATGGACTCGGCACCAAACGCGGTTCAGTCACCCGAAAACGCCATGTTTTTGCGAGCTAAATGCAGTTTTTGATCTC
>NZ_JAFLDT010000005.1 GCF_017302315.1 Zoogloea sp. | reverse complement strand
CGAGAAGCCCGAGGGCTACCTGCTGGGCGAGTGGCGGGCGGGGGCCGTGCACGTGCGCACGCCGACCCTGCAGGTGGACGTCCTCAACCTCCAGCTGGACTGGCGCCCCGGCGCCCTGATGGGCCGGCGTTTCGAGGCGGCCAGCCTGAGCGCCTCGGAGCTGCGCGTGGCGAGCCAGCCCAGCACCGAGCCCGCCACCCTGCCGGCCAGCCTCGTGCTGCCCCTGGCCCTGCAGCTCGACAGGGTGAGCATTGACCGTCTGCGCATCGCCGACCTGGTGGACGGGCAGCCGACCGCGCCGACGCTCGAACTCACCGCCCTGGCGGGCCGGCTGGTGTCGGATGGGCGCCATCATCAGCTCACCGACCTGCGGGCTGGGGCCCCCCTTGGCCAGCTCGCGGCGGATGTCACGCTGGACGGGCAGGCGCCGTTCCCGCTCAAGGCCCGCGCCCATCTGAACACCGTCCAGGACGGCGAAGCCTACGCCGTGGACGCCGAAGCCGGCGGCACCCTGGCCGAGCTGAGCCTGAAGGCTGTGGCAAGCGGCGCCGGCCTGCGCGGCGACGTCCGGCTGGCAGCCACCCCTTTCGCACCGCTGCCCCTGCGCTCGGGGCAGCTTAGCCTGCACGACGTGGATCCTGCGCGCTTCCATGCCGCCGCGCCCAAGGCCCGTCTCGACATCGAGCTGGAGCTGGTGCCCCAGGCGTCGGCTGATGCCCTGGCCGGCCAGCCCGTGGCGCCGGCCGACTGGGTCCTCCGCGGGCCGCTGCGCGTCGTCAATCACACGCCGGGCGCCCAGGATGCCGGGGCCCTGCCCATCGAGTCGCTGCAGGCCAGCCTGCGCTGGGCACGTGGCGAACTGGCTGCCTCGGAACTGGTGCTGCGGGTGCCGGGCGACGGGCGGGCCACGGGCACCCTGCGCTGGAGATCCCCCGGCAAGGCCGAGGCCGGCTTCGGGCGGGTCGACGCCGATCTGCGCATCAGCGGCCTGGATGCGCGGCGCCTGGACCGGCGCGCGGTGAAAACCCGCATCGCCGGCGAGATCACCGCCCGGGCTGATTCCGACACCCAGACCGTTCAGGCCGACCTGGTCGACGCCCGCCTGGCCTTGCGCCTGAAGGCCCGCCATGGGGCCGGGGTGATTCATGTGGACGAGGCGGTGGCCAGCGCCCGGGCGGCGCGCCTGGCGCTGAGCGGCACGCTGGCGCTGACGGGGACGGGGGCTTTCGACGCCCGGGGCACCTTGAGCCATTTTGACCCCCGCGCCTTCGTCGCAACGGCGCCGCCGGCCGATCTCAATGCCCGCTTCGAGGCCCGCGGTCAGCGGCTTCCGCAGCTGGCGGGGGCGTTGGACTTCGAGCTGGCGCCCAGCCAGCTCGAGGGCAAACCCCTGGCGGGCAAGGGTGAGCTGGCCATCGACGGCAGCGTGCTGACTCGCAGTGACGTGAAGCTCGATCTGGCGGGCAACCGCCTGACTGCCCAGGGGCGCTATGGCCGCCCGGGGGATAGCCTGGCTCTTCATCTCGATGCACCGGCGCTGGGCGCCCTGGGCCACGGGCTGGACGGGCGACTCAAGGCCGATGGCGTGCTGCGGGGCAGTTTGGCCCAGCCGGCCGGTGAGTTTTCGGTGCTGGCCGAGCGGCTGGAGGCCGGCGGCGTGCGCATCGACGCAGTCAACGGGCAGGGGCGGATCGCCCCGGGGCGCGGTGGCGAGCTCACGCTGAACCTGGCCCTGGCTGGGCTGCGGGCGGGGGAGGACAAGGAAGTGCTGGTGCGTCGTGGCAGCCTGAGCCTGGGCGGCACGCGGGATGCCAGCACGGCGCGGCTCGAGGTGCATGGTTTCCGGCAGCATTCCCTGGTCACCACGCTGGTCGGCAGCCTGTCGGATGGCCCCCGCTGGGGTGGGCGGCTGGAGAGCCTTGAGGTGAGCGGCGACTATCCGGTCCGGCTGCTGGCTCCGGCGCCCCTCGTGCTGTCACCGACGATCATCAGCCTGGGCCTGGCCGAGCTGCGGGGCGGCAGCGGCGGGCTCTACCGGCTGGAAGAAACCCGCTGGCAGGCCCGCCACCTGGTGGCGCGGGGGCGGGTCAGCGGCGTCCAGGTGGGGGTGATGCTGGACCCCAACACCCGCGCGGTGCGGCGTCAGGGCGACTCCCTGCAGATGGGTGGCGAGTGGGATGTGGACATTGGCGAGCAGGCCAATGGCTACGTGCGTTTCCAGCGTGAGAAGGGGGATCTGATCCTGCAGGGGGACATGCCGGTCCGGCTGGGTCTGGACGACCTGCAACTCACCGTGTCTGCCGCCGCCAGCCGGCTGGCCTTCGGCTTCAGTGCCCACGGTAGCCAGCTTGGCAGTCTGGCCGGGGCGGGCACGGCCCTGGCCGAGCGCACGGCCGATGGCCGCCTGCGCCTGGTGCCCGGCGCGCCCTTGCTGGGGTCGGCCAGCCTCGACATTCCGTCCATCGCCTGGGCCGGCCCCCTGGCCGACCAGAACCTGAAGACCGATGGCAGCCTGAAGGGCGAATTTATCCTGGCCGGCACTCCGGCGCGCCCCGAGACGGCGGGGCGCCTGCGCGGCGAAAAGCTCGATTTCGTGATGGCTGACCAGGGCCTGCACCTGTCAGGCGGCACCCTGGTGGCGGAGTTCAACCGGGAGGTGCTGCGCCTGGACGAGCTCAGTTTCGTGTCGCCCAACCGGGTCAAGCCGCGGGAGAATCGCATCGAGGTGGCGCGTCTGACCCGGGAACCGGGCACCCTCAAGGCGGCAGGGGCCATCCAGTTGGCCAGCGGGGAGGGGCGTTTCAGTTTCAAGGCGGATCGCTTGCCCCTCCTGCAGCGGGCCGACCAGTGGCTGGTGCTGAGTGGCGAGGGCGAGGTCTTGAGTGGCTGGAGCTCGGCCCATCTGAAGGGGCGTCTGGCGGCGGATGCGGGCTTCGTCGAGTTGTCCCGGACGCCGGCGCCCAGCCTTGGCGATGACGTGGAGATCGTCGATCCGCGCCGAACCGAAAAGATGCCGGCAAGTCCGTTCAGCATGGGGGTGGATCTGTCCCTCAGCCTGGGGAATGCCCTCTACGTGAAGGCGCTGGGGCTGGATACCCGCCTCGCGGGCGAGCTTCGTCTGCAGTCGGGCGATGGGAAGCCCCTCAGTGCCACCGGCGTCATCACCACCCAGGGTGGCCTCTTCGATGGCTACGGCCAGCGTTTGTCCATCGAGCGCGGCATCGTGACCTTCAACGGGCCGGTGGCCAATCCCGGACTCAACGTGGTGGCCCTGCGAAAGGGGCTGACGGTGGAGGCGGGGGTGGGTATTACCGGCACGGCCCGTCGGCCGGTGGTGCGGCTGGTGTCCGAACCCAATGTGCCCGACCCGGAGAAGCTGGGCTGGATCGTCCTCGGCCGTCCGCCCGATCAGGGCTCGGGTGGTGAAATGGCCCTGCTGCTTCCCGCGGCCCAGGCCCTGCTGGGCGATACGGGTGCCGGGCTTTCGGCCGGGCTGGCCAGCGCGTTGGGATTCGACGAGATCTCCTTCGGCTCCAGCGTCGATCCTCGCACCCGGGTTCAGACCAGCAGCGTTGCGACCGGCAGCGTGACGGGCACCGCTTCCAGTGCGTCGTCGCGGAACATCGATTCGGTGCCCGGCCAGGTCATCACCATCGGCAAGCGTCTGTCGTCCCGCGCCATGCTGTCCTTCGAGCAGAGCATTTCCGGGACAAGCAGCGTGGTCAAGCTTACCTACCAGCTGACCCGGCGTATCTCGGTGATCGGCCGCGCGGGCAGTGAGAACGCGCTGGACGCCCTGTTCTCCATCAGCTTTCGCTGAAAAAAATCCATAAGGCCCGAAGAGACATTTTGTCTTCGTGAAGACAGAATGTCCCTGTTTATCTCATGGTTTTTCTCCAAGTTATTGATTTCTTGGGAGACGACTGCTGGCATGTTATGTGCCAGGTAGATGCAGCTTTGATAGGTCCTATTAAGCGCGCGTCCATAAAAAGTGGTGCATTTTTATTGGTTATCAAAGCCGGGGCTGGGCCTGCCCTCCTGTCACAGAGCAGGGGGCAAGGCGGGAAGCTCCGGGTTGATGACCGGTGGGGTGAGCACCCTCTCCAGCACTGATCCCGGATTGCTTCCGTGCCTCCAATTTCGGGAATCAATTTGGAGACTTTCATGGACAACAAGGGAACACCGTCCGTTGGGGTGAAGATCAACCGTCGGCAGTTCTTCCGGATCTCGGCGGCGGGGGTGGGGGCGTCCAGTGCGGCGTTGGTCGGCGTGATGCCGACGGCGGCGCAGGCCGAAGTGCGGCAGTACAAGCTGACCCGGGCGCGGGAGGTGCGCAACACCTGCACCTATTGCTCGGTGGGCTGTGGCCTGCTGATGTACAGCCTGGGGGGTGGGCCGAAGAACGCCCGGGCCGAGATCATCCACATCGAGGGGGATCCGGACCATCCGGTCAGCCGCGGGGCCCTGTGCCCGAAGGGCGCCGGGCTGCTCGACTTCATCCACAGCCCGGGGCGCCTGCGTTATCCCGAAGTGCGCGAGCCCGGCAGCAACGCTTGGAAGCGTATCTCCTGGCACGAGGCCATAGAGCGCATCGCCAAGCTCATGAAGGCCGACCGCGACGCCAACGTGGTCGACAAGAATGCCGAGGGGGTGCCGGTCAATCGCTGGATTTCGACTGCCATGCTTACCGCCTCGGCCTCGTCCAACGAGACGGGCATCATCACCCAGAAGTTCATGCGCTCCCTCGGAATCGTCGCCACCGACGCCCAGGCGCGGGTCTGTCACGGCCCCACGGTGTCGGCGCTGGCCTCCACCTTCGGGCGTGGGGCGATGACCAACAGCTGGGTGGACATCAAGAACGCCGACTTCATCCTGGTGATGGGCGGCAACGCCGCCGAGGCACACCCGGTAGGCTTCCGCTGGGCCATCGAGGCCAAGAAACAGCGTGGTGCCAAGCTGGTTGTGGTCGATCCGCGCTTCAACCGCACCGCCGCGGTGGCCGATCACTACATGCCGATCCGCGCCGGTTCCGACATCGCCTTTCTCGGTGGGGTGATCAACTGGCTGATCGCCCACGACAAGATCCACTGGGACTACGTCAAGGCGTACACCAACGCGGCGGCCATCGTCGGTGAAGGCTATTCCTTCGACGAAGGTTTGTTCTCCGGCTACGACGCCGAGAAGGGCAAGTACGACCGGGCCAGCTGGAGCTACGAGCTGGACGCCGCCGGTAACATCAGGACCGACCCGACCCTGGCGCACCCGCGCTGCGTGTGGAACCTGATGAAGGCACACTATTCCCGCTACACGCCGGAGATGGTCACCAATCTGACGGGTACGCCGCAGGACGGTTTCCTCAAGGTGTGCGAGCTGCTCGGTGAGACGGCCGTGCCCAACAAGGTGGGCACCATCCTCTACGCGCTGGGCTGGACACAGCACACAGTGGGCGCCCAGAACATCCGCACCATGGCCATGATCCAGCTACTGCTGGGCAACATCGGCATGCCGGGCGGTGGGGTGAATGCCCTGCGCGGCCACTCCAACATCCAGGGCCTGTCCGACCTCGGCCTGCTGTCCACGGCGCTGCCGGGCTACCTGACTCTGCCCAACGAAAAGGCCCATCCGGGCTTCACCGACTACATCGCCAAGACCACCCCGAAGGCGCTGCGTGAAGGGCAGTTCAACTACTGGAGCAACACCCCCAAATTCTTTGTCAGCCTGATGAAGTGGTTCTGGGGCGACAAGGCCACCAAGGACAATAACTGGGGCTACGACTGGCTGCCCAAGTGGGACAAGCTCTACGACGTGCTGCAGGTCACCGAGCTGATGCACCAGGGCAAGATCAACGGTTTCATCGTGCAGGGTTTCAACCCGCTGGCTTCCTTCCCGGATGCCAACAAGGTGGTGGAGGCCTTCAGCAAGCTCAAGTACATGGTGATCATTGACCCGATCGCCACTGAAACCTCCACCTTCTGGCAGAACCAGGGCGAATCGAACAACGTTGATCCCGCCAAGATCCAGACCGAGGTCTTCCGCCTGCCGTCCACCTGCTTTGCCGAGGAAGACGGCGCCATCGTGAACTCCGGCCGTTGGTTGCAATGGCACTGGAAGGGCGCCGAGCCCCCCGGTGAGGCCAAGGGCGACCAGGAGATCATCGGCGAGCTCTTCGTGGCCCTACGCGAGCTGTACCGGAAAGAGGGCGGCAAGGTGGCCGAGCCTATCCTCAACCTTTCGTGGCCCTACCGTGATCCGGCCGCGCCCACCCCCGAGGAGCTGGCCAAGGAGCTCAATGGCCGGGCCCTGGCGGACATCCCCGACCCGAAGGACCCGACCCGCTTTCTGGCCAGAAAGGGCGAGCAGCTGCCGGGCTTTGCGGTGCTTCAGGACGACGGCTCGACCCTGTGCGCCAACTGGATCTTTTCGGGCTGCTGGACGCAGGCCGGCAACCAGATGGCCCGCCGCGACAACACCGACACGGGCCTGGGCAATACGCCGGGCTGGGCGTGGAGCTGGCCGGCCAACCGCCGCATCCTTTATAACCGCGCCTCGTGCACGCCGGAAGGGAAGCCCTGGGATCCGAGCCGCAAGCTGATCGCCTGGAATGGCGAAAAGTGGGCCGGGGCAGACGTGCCCGACTTCAAGGCCGACGCTGCGCCGGATTCGGGCATGGGGCCCTTCATCATGAACCCCGAAGGCATCGGAAGGCTGTTCTGCGTGGACAAACTGGTGGACGGGCCCTTCCCCGAGCACTACGAACCGATGGAGTCCCCACTGGGTACCAACCCGCTGCATCCCAAGGTGGTAACCAGCCCCGCTGTGCGCATCTTCAAAAGCGACAGGGAGCGCCTGGGCACGCACAAGGACTTTCCCTACGTGGGCACCACCTACCGCCTTACCGAGCACTTCCAGTTCTGGACCAAGTCGGTGCGCCTTAGCGCCATTGCCCAGCCGGAGCAATTTGTCGAGATCAGCGAGACCCTGGCGCGGGAGAAGGGCATCGCTGCCGGAGACTGGGTCAAGGTCAGCTCCAAGCGGGGCTACATCAAGGCTCGGGCCGTGGTGACCAAGCGGGTCAAGGCCCTGACGGTGAACAAGCAGACCGTGCACCAGATCGGCATACCGCTGCACTGGGGCTGGGAAGGTGTGGCGAAGAAGGGCTTCCTGACCAACGTCCTGCCGCCGGCGGTGGGCGACTGCAATACGCAGACGCCCGAATACAAGGCCTTTCTTGTCAATCTGCAAAAAATCTGAGGAGCATGAACGATGGCTCTCCAATCGCTTGACATCCTGCGCCGCTCCGCCACGACCACGCCCCCGCCGGGCGTGCGCAAGGGCGTCGAGGTGGCCAAACTGATCGACGTGTCCGCCTGCATCGGCTGCAAGGCCTGCCAGGTGGCCTGCTCCGAGTGGAACGACATCCGCGCCGAGGTGGGCAGCTGCGTCGGTGTGTATGACAACCCGACGGATCTGTCGGCCCAGGCGTGGACGGTGATGCGCTTCGCCGAACACGAAGAGAAGGACCGGCTGGAATGGCTGATCCGCAAGGACGGCTGCATGCATTGCGCCGATCCAGGCTGCCTGAAGTCGTGCCCGTCTCCCGGGGCGATCATCCAGTACGCCAACGGGATCGTCGATTTCCACCAGGAGAACTGCATCGGTTGCGGCTACTGTGTGACAGGCTGCCCCTTCAATGTGCCGCGCATCTCGAAGGAAGACAGCAAGGCCTATAAGTGCAGCCTTTGCTCCGATCGCGTGGCGGTCGGGCAGGAGCCGGCCTGCGTGAAGACCTGCCCTACCGGCGCGATCCAGTTCGGTTCCAAGGAGGACATGAAGGATTACGCCGCCGAGCGGGTCGCCGACCTCAAGCGGCGCGGCTACGAACAGGCTGGCCTGTACGACCCCCAAGGGGTAGGTGGCACCCATGTGATGTATGTGCTGCATCACTCGGATCGACCTGAGCTCTACAGCGGCTTGCCGGCCAACCCGAGCATCAGCCCCCTGGTGTCTTTGTGGAAGGGCTTTGCCAAGCCGCTGGCCACCCTGGCGCTGGCCGGTGTGGCGCTGGGCAGCTTGTTCCACTACGTCACCAAGGGCCCGAACGAGGTCTCGAAAGAGATCGAGGACGAGATCGAAGCCGAAGACAAGGAGGGTACGAAATGATCCGTGATCCGAAAGACCTCAAGCGCTACAACGCGTCCGAGCGCGCCAACCATTGGGTGGTGGGCATCAGCTTCATCCTGCTGGCCCTGTCCGGCCTGGCCTTCTTCCACCCGGCCTTCTTTCCGCTGACCCAGCTGTTTGGCGGGCCGGTGTGGGCGCGCATCCTGCATCCCTACGTGGGGGTGCTGATGGCACTGGCCTTCCTGGTCATCTTCCTGCGCTTCAAGCATCTCAACAGGATGACTGCGGCGGACAGGGAATGGCTGGCCAAGGCCAGGAACATGGTGGATGGAAATGATCACGACATGCCGGAGCAGGGCAAGTACAACGGTGGTCAGAAGGTCATGTTCTGGGTGCTGGCCCTCTGCATGCTGCTGATGACACTGTCGGGTGTGGCCATCTGGCGTGCCTGGTTCGGCTTCGACATCACGGTGGTTCGCCTGGGGGCGGTGGTCCATGCCGCGGCAGGTGCGGTGATGATCGCCATGATCATGGTCCATGTGTATGCCGCCATCTGGGTGAAGGGGACAATCCGCGCCATGTGGTACGGCACGGTGACCCGAGCCTGGGCCAAGCAGCATCACCGGGGCTGGTATCGCCAGATGACCGGGAAGTAATCACGCCGGGCACGGGGGCGACTCCCCGTGCCCGGCGATTCTGCCTTTGTGATGAAAGTGGATCATGACAGCCTCAACTCCTGACTGCCTGCCAGCCGGCTCCCGGGATGAGCTCCCGCTACCGGCGCCGACTTTTCTCCGCCCCGTGCTCCGGGTGCAGGATGGACAGCAACTGGTGGCTGAAGACGAAGTGATCGAGGAGGTGCCCGTGGCGCTGGTGTACAACGGCATCTCCCATGCGGTGATGCTGGCGTCGCCGACCGACCTCGAGGATTTTGCTCTTGGTTTCAGCTTGGGTGAGGGCATCCTCGCCGGGGCGGGTGAGCTGTACGATCTGGAAGTACGCGCCACTTGCGACGGCATATCGGTCGAGATGGAAATTTCGACGGCCCGTTTCTTGGCGCTCAAGGCCAGGCGGCGCTCGCTGGCGGGCCGTACCGGCTGCGGCCTGTGCGGCGTGGACAGCCTGGCCAATGTGACCCGTGCGCCGGGTGAGCGCCTGGTGCGTCCCGACTGGGCCCTGTCGGTGGAGGCGGTGAGTGAGGCGTTGCGACAGCTTCCCCACTGGCAGACGCTGCGCCAGCAGACCGGTGCTGCCCACGGGGCTGCCTGGGTCGGGCCGGATGGCGGGATCCGCTGTCTGCGGGAAGATGTGGGCCGCCACAACGCCCTCGACAAACTCGTCGGCGCCCTGGCTCGCCAGGGAGCGTCACCCGGCGACGGCTTCGCGCTGATCACTAGCCGTGCTTCGTACGAGATGGTGCAGAAGGCGGCCAGCGCCCGTATCAGCACACTGGTGGCCGTCTCCGCGCCCACCGCCATGGCCGCGCGACAGGCTGAGGTTGCCGGCATGCTGCTGATCGGCTTTGCCCGCTCCCGCCAGCTGGTGGCCTATAGCTGCGCCAGCCATCTGGCGCCGGAAGCCCGCTCGCACATGGACCGTCGCTCTTTCATGTAGTCCCGTACAACTCTATTCATGCCCCAATGAACCTCACTGAAAATATCCTGCCGTCCTCCATTGCACCGGCTACCCTGCTGCTGCCTGGCCCGGATCTGTTTGGCGTCCGGGCGGCGCGTCTGCGTCATCTCGCCCACGGGCACGGTCTCGCCCCCTGGCTCAATGGGCTGGCTGATGTCTGCGATGCCCAGCAGATGGCACTGAATACCTTGCCGGCGCTGATCGGCCTTCCCTCGGGCGACGCGGCGGGGCCGCCCCTGGCCGGTCATCAGGCAGCTGCCCTGTGGCAGGCATTGCCTGCGGTCGTGCATCAACTCTTCACGGCGAGTCGCGGCCTTACGATACCCCCGGCGCGGGAACCCGGCGCGGAGGCTCTGCAGCGCATGGCGCAGGACGGCTTGAAGATGGCTGTGGGCGAGGTGGCTACCGGGCAGCGGGATGCCGCTTCCATCCTGGTGGCGGCGGCGCTTCAGGTGGTCTGGACCGCCGCCGCCCGGACTATCGCCTTGTCGGCCATGACACCCCTGCAGGATCTTGCGCCTTGTCCGTGCTGCGGTAGCGCCCCGGTGGGGGCTGTGGTGATGGCAGGGGAGGGCAAGGGCGGCCTCCGGTATCTGGAATGCAGCCTGTGCGCAACCCGCTGGAACGCGGTGAGGGCGCGCTGTACCCTCTGCGAAGAGGGGAGCGTCGTCCAGTATCTGGGCCTTGAGGGGGCTTCCGGTGCGGTCCAGGCGGAGGCCTGCGACCACTGTGGTGGCTACATCAAGACATTTTTCCAAGATAAAGATATTCAGATCGATCCGCTGGCGGACGATCTGGGCTCACTGACGCTGGACATCCTGGTGGGCGAGCAGGGGTACGCCCGCGCTGCGCCTAACCTCTTCCTGCAGGCAGCCGAGCCGGTTCGAGACATGACGCGGGACTGATTCCCCGCTTTCGCTCGGCGCTCAAGCGGGGGACATCCATCGAATTGACCCTGGTCATGGACGGCAGTGGGCGCTTTGGGCGAGATGGAGGGCCGTCCGCCAGGAGTCTGCCATGCCCTTCCACCTTGATCCCCGCCGTATTTCCGGCGCCATCGTGCTCGCAGCCCTGGTCGAGGCCTGGCGCCAGTTGCGCGGCTGCCTGAAGCCGGCGGCGGGCTTCGCTGCTGTTTTCGTGCTGATCGGCATGCTGATCTTCGCCGTCCTGCTGCGGGTCGATTTGGACCAGATGATCCTGCCCTTTGCCTGCGGCTTCCTGCTGGTCGGCCCGGCGGTGCTGAGCGGCTTCATCGCCCTGCGGCGGGCCCGCGCGGCGGGGCAGCCTCCGCGCCTGGGGCAGGTGCTGGCAGCCTTCCGCGGGGCGCCTCGGGGCCTGTGGGTGGTGGCCGGGGTGTGTGCGCTGCTGTTCCTGATCTGGATCTCGGATGCGGCCACGGTGTATAGCTTCATGATCGGCGTGGGGGCCGCCCCGGAGGTCGGGCAGGTGCTGCGCTTTCATACCTTCACCGGGGTGATGGGGGCTGTGCTGGCCTTCATCGTGTTCTGTATCTCGGCATTCTCGGTGCCCCTGCTGTTCGATCGCCGGGCCAACCTGGTGGAGGCGGTTACGGCCAGCGTGAAGGCCGTGTTTGCCAATTTTGGGGCGATGCTGGTGTGGGGCCTGGTCCTCGCGGTGGCGGTGATCGCCACCATCCTGTGCCCGCCGCTGCTGTTGCTGAGCCTGCCCTGTCTCGCCTTTGCTAGCGATCTCATTTATCTTGAAATCTTTCCGCCGGATCAAGGTCTGCCGGATACCTCACCACTTGTTTAGGACTGTCATGGCAGAGAATCTCCCAAAAACCGAGCTGGCCATCCTGGCGGGCGGCTGCTTCTGGTGCCTTGAAGCGGTGTACCTGGGGGCCGAGGGCGTGCACAGCGTGACCTCGGGCTATATCGGCGGCCATGTGGACGCACCCACCTACGAGCGCATCTGCGATGGTGACACCGGCCATGCGGAGGCGGTGCGCATCGAGTTCGACCCGGCGGTGATCGGCTTTGCCGACCTGCTCGACATCTTTTTCGCCATCCACGATCCGACGACGCCCAATCGCCAGGGCAATGACGTGGGCACCCAGTATCGTTCGGCGATCTTCGCCACCACGCCGGAGCAGGAGGCCCTGGCCCGGGAGAAGGTGGCTGAGCTGAACGAGGAGGCTCACTTCGGCGCGCCCATCGTCACCGAGATCCTCGCCGCGCCCCGCTTCTGGCCGGCGGAGCCCTACCACCACGATTACTTCAGCCGCAACGGGCATCAGCCCTATTGCCAGTACGTGGTGGCCCCCAAGGTGGCGAAGTTCCGCAGCAAGTTCGCCAAGCGTGTGAAGGCCACTTGAAATAGAATCCGGCGGTCATTCACAAGGAGCATTCCATGACCCAAACCACCACGGCGAGCGGCCTCGTCATCGAAGATCTGGAAGTGGGCACCGGCCCCGAGGCAACCGCTGGCCAGCACGTCCAGGTGCACTACACCGGCTGGCTCACCGACGGCAAGAAGTTCGATTCCAGCAAGGATCGCAACGATCCCTTTGTCTTTCCCCTGGGCGCACGCCACGTGATCTCGGGTTGGGACGAGGGTGTGCAGGGCATGAAGGTGGGCGGCCGTCGCAAGCTGACCATCCCGCCGAACCTGGGCTACGGTGCCCGCGGCGCCGGTGGTGTGATCCCCCCCAACGCCACCCTGGTGTTCGAAGTGGAGCTGCTGGCGGTGAAGTGATCCACGCCCTTTGCTGCCGCATCAAGTGATTCGGGCGCCCCATGGGGCGCCCGAATTGCGTTCAGGGGCGAGGCAGGCTCAGGCCAGGATCTCGCGCAGGGCGTCGATCAGCAGATCGCACTGGGAGTCGGTGCCGACGGTGATGCGCAGGAACTGGTCGATGCGCTCGGCCTTGAAGTGCCGCACGATGATGCTGCGCTCGCGCAGGGCCGCTGCCAGGGCGGCCGCGTCCCGCCGGGGGTGACGGGCGAAGACGAAGTTGGCGGCGGAGGGCAGCACGTCGAAGCCCAGCCCGGCCAGGCTGGCCGACAGGGCATTGCGGCTGGCGATGACCTGACGGCGGGTGGTGTCGAACCAGGCCTCGTCGTCCATGGCGGCGCTGGCGCCCACCAGGGCCAGCCGGTCCAGGGGATAGGAGTTGAAGCTGTCCTTGACCCGGGTCAGGGCTTCGATGAGCTCCGGCTGGCCGATGGCGAAACCGACCCGCAGACCGGCGAGGGAGCGCGACTTGGAGAGGGTCTGGGTGACCAGGATGTTGGGGTGGCGGCGGATCAGGGCGACGGCGGTGGGAATCACGTCGAGACCGCCGAAATCCACGTAGGCCTCGTCGATGACGATGGGCGCATCGGGCAGGGCCTCGGCCAGGCGGGCGATGTCGGCCAGGGGCAGCAGTCGCCCGGTGGGTGCGTTGGGGTTGGGGAAGATCACCGCGCCCGCCCGCCCGGGGCCCCGCGCGATATAGTCGTCTACGCGGATCGCGAACTGGGCATCCAGCGGGATGGCTTCGAAGTCAATGCCGTAGAGCCCGCAGTAAACCGGATAGAAGCTGTAGGTGATGTCCGGGAAGAGCAGCGGCGCCTCGTGTTTGAGCAAGGCCTGGAAGGTATGGGCCAGGACTTCGTCGGAGCTGTTGCCCACGAAGACCCATTCGGCCGGCACCTCGAAGTGGCGGGCCACGGCGGCCTTCAGCTGGCTGCCCGTCGGGTCGGGGTAGAGCTTGAGGCGGTCGGCGTCCTCGCCCAGTTCGGCACGAATGGCTTCGAGGGCTCGGGGGCTGGGCGGGTAGGGGTTTTCGTTGGTATTGAGTTTGACCAGCCGGGTGAGCTTGGGCTGCTCGCCAGGAACATAGGGGGTGAGGTGGTGGACGACGGGGCTCCAGAAACGGCTCATGACGGATCTGCGCGGCGGCGAGTGGCGCCGCAAGGGACGATAAAAACGCTAGATGCTATCATGGCCCATTCGTTCCCCCGTTTCTAACAGTTCTCCGGAAATCAGCGCATGCGGCAAGCCGAAATCTCCCGCGATACCCTTGAGACCAAAATCCGGGTCAGGCTCGATCTGGACGGCTCGGGCAAGAGTCAGCTCAACACCGGCATCGGTTTCTTCGATCACATGCTTGATCAGATCGCCCGTCACGGGTGCTTCGACATCGAGATCGAATGTGCCGGTGACCTGCACATCGACGGCCACCACACGGTCGAGGACGTGGGCATCGCCCTTGGTCAGGCTTTTGCGAAGGCGGTTGGTGACAAGAAGGGCCTGACCCGTTATGGCCACGCCTACGTTCCTCTGGATGAGGCCCTGTCCCGCGTGGTGGTGGACCTGTCCGGCCGCCCGGGCCTGGAGTTCGACATCCCCTTCACCGCCGGCATGATCGGCGCCCTCGACACCCAGCTGGTGTATGAGTTCTTCCAGGGCTTCGTCAATCACGCTCTGGTGTCCCTGCACATCGACAACCTGAAGGGCCGCAACGCCCATCACCAGTGTGAGACCGCCTTCAAGGCCTTTGGCCGCGCCCTGCGCATGGCAGCTACGCCCGATCCGCGCCAGGCTGGCGTGATTCCGTCCACCAAGGGGGCGCTATGAGCCGGGTCGCGATCATCGATTACGGCATGGGCAACCTGCGTTCGGTAGCCAAGGCCATCGAGCATGTGGCTACCTCCGACACCGTGGTGGTCACGGCGGACCCGGCCGAAGTGCTGTCGGCCGACCGGGTCGTCTTTCCCGGCCAGGGCGCCATGCCCGACTGCATGCGCGAGCTCGACGCCCGCGGCCTGCGTCCCGCGGTGCTGGAAGCTGCACGGAACAAGCCTTTCCTGGGGATCTGCATCGGGCAGCAGATGCTCTTCGAGCACAGCGAGGAGGGCAATGTGCCCGGGCTCGGCATCTTCAAGGGCGAAGTCCGCCGCTTTCCGGCCGAGCGCATGGTGGCCGCCGACGGTTCGCGCCTGAAGGTGCCGCACATGGGATGGAACGAGGTGTGGCAGAAGCAAGCGCACCCCCTGTGGGCCGGCATCGACGATGGCGCCCGCTTCTACTACGTGCACAGCTATTACGTGGACCCGGCGGACCCTGCCATCGTGGCGGCGACGACCGATTACGCCATCCCCTTTACCGGGGCGGTAGCGCAGGCTAATATCTTTGCAATCCAATTCCATCCGGAAAAGAGCGCGCACGCGGGCTTGCAACTCCTGTCGAACTTCATGTCCTGGAAGCCCTGACGCCGGTTCTTTTCATCCCGCTGCCTCGTTTCAACTCCTCTACCACCCTCTCTTATGCTGCTGATTCCCGCTATCGACCTCAAGGACGGTCACTGCGTGCGCCTGAAACAAGGCGAAATGGACGCCGCCACGGTCTTTTCCGAAGATCCCGGTGCGATGGCCCGCCACTGGATTGATCAGGGTGCCCGACGTCTGCATCTGGTGGATCTTAACGGTGCCTTTGCCGGCAAGCCCAAGAACGGCGCTGCCATCAAGGCTATCCTCGCTGAAGTGGGCGACGAGATCCCCGTGCAACTCGGCGGTGGCATCCGTGATCTGGACACGATTGAGCGTTACCTGGATGCTGGCCTGAGTTACGTGATCATCGGTACCGCGGCCGTCAAGAATCCCGGCTTCCTGCACGATGCCTGCAGCGCCTTCCCGGGCCACATCATCGTCGGCCTGGACGCCAAGGACGGCAAGGTGGCCGTGGACGGCTGGTCCAAGCTCACAGGGCACGATGTCGTGGATCTGGCGAAGAAGTTCGAGGACTACGGGGTTGAAGGTGTGATCTACACCGACATCGGCCGTGACGGCATGCTCTCCGGCGTCAATATCGAGGCCACGGTGCGTCTGGCCCAGGCCCTGCGCATTCCGGTCATCGCCAGCGGCGGCATCGCCGCCATCGGCGACGTGGAAGCCCTCTGCGCCGTTGAGTCCGAAGGCATCACCGGCGCCATCACCGGTCGGGCCATTTACGAAGGCACTCTCGATTTCGCCGCGGCTCAGGCCCGCGCCGACGAGCTGGCCGAAACCGACGACTGATCCATGCTTGCCAAGCGCATCATCCCCTGTCTCGACGTCAGTGCCGGCCGTGTTGTGAAAGGCGTCAATTTCGTCGAATTGCGGGACGCCGGTGATCCGGTGGAGGTCGCCCGTCGCTACGACGAACAGGGCGCCGACGAGATCACCTTTCTCGACATTACTGCCAGCTCCGACGACCGCAACATCATCCTGCACGTGGTCGAGCAGGTGGCCGAGCAGGTCTTCATCCCGCTCACTGTCGGTGGTGGCGTGCGCACCGTCGATGACGTGCGCCGCCTGCTCAATGCCGGTGCCGACAAGGTCAGCATCAATACCGCCGCGGTGAATAACCCCCAGGTGGTGGCAGACGCGTCGGGCAAGGTGGGCAGCCAGTGCATCGTCGTCGCCATCGATGCCAAGCAGGTCGCCCCGGGAAAGTGGGAGGTCTTCACCCATGGCGGGCGCAACCGTACCGGGCTGGATGCCATCGAATGGGCGCGTAAGGTCGAGTCCCTTGGCGCCGGCGAGATCCTGCTCACCAGCATGGATCGGGATGGCACCAAGAATGGCTTCGATCTTGGCCTGACCCGTGCCGTTTCGGACGCAGTGTCCATTCCCGTGATCGCCAGTGGTGGTGTGGGCAGCCTGGACCATCTGGCCGACGGCGTCACCCAGGGCCGTGCCGACGCTGTGCTGGCGGCCAGCATTTTCCACTTTGGCGAGCACACCGTGCGCGAGGCCAAGGAGCTGATGCGTGCCCGCGGGATCGAGGTGCGTCTGTGAGCTCCCTGCCCGGTAGCACGGCCTGGCTGGACGAGCTGGCCTGGGACAAGGATGGTCTGATCCCCGTCATTGCCCAGGATGCGGGCACGGGCGATGTGCTGATGTTTGCCTGGATGAATCGTGACGCCCTGGCGCGAACGGTTGAAACAGGCGAGGCCGTATACTTCTCGCGGTCGCGTGGCAGGCTGTGGCACAAGGGCGAAGAGTCCGGCCACACCCAGAAGATCCGCGAGATCCGTATCGATTGCGATAACGACGTGGTGCTTCTGAAGATCGAGCAGGTGGGGGGCATTGCCTGTCACACCGGCCGGCGTAGCTGCTTCTTCCAGAAATACCTCTCCGACGGCAGCTGGTCGGCTGTCGACCCGGTTCTCAAAGACCCGAAGGAAATCTACAAATGATCGATATCGAAGTGCTCCACCGTGTGTCCGAGACCCTTGCCTCGCGCAAGGATGCCGACCCTGAGTCGTCCTATGTTTCCGGCCTGTTCCACAAGGGGACTGATGCGATCTGCAAGAAGGTCGCGGAGGAAGCCGCAGAGACCATCATGGCGGCCAAGGACAAGGATCTGCTCCATGTGGTCTGGGAAGTCACCGACGTGTGGTTCCATACTCTGGTGCTGCTGCACCACTTCGGCTTGTCGGTGGATGACGTGCTCGCCGAGTTCCGCCGCCGCGAGGGCGTGTCGGGCATCGACGAGAAGAAGTCGCGCACGGCCGGCTAAGGGAATACGCCGATGCAGGATTGCCTGTTCTGCCGTATCGTGAGGGGTGAAATTCCGGCCGCCATCGTCCATGAAGACGAGTGGGTGCTGGCGTTCAAGGACATCCAGCCGCAACGTCCGGTCCATGTGCTGGTCATTCCCAAGAAGCACATCACCTCGCTGGCTGAGGCCACCGAGGCCGACACCGAAGTGCTGGGGCGGATGCTGGTGATAGCCAACCGGATTGCCGTCGATCAAGGCAGCACCGACGGTTTCCGGTCCATCATCAATACCGGTCGTGTGGGCGGGCAGGAAGTCATGCATGTGCATATGCACATCGTAGGTGGGCAAGAGCCAGTTGGGCCGATGCTTAAACGGTAGTTTCAAGGAGATTTGAATGGGTTCCTTCAGCATTTGGCACTGGCTGATCGTCTTGGTGATCGTCATGCTCGTGTTCGGCACCAAGAAGCTGCGCAACATCGGGCAAGACCTGGGTGGGGCGGTGAAGGGCTTCAAGGACGGCATGAAAGAAGCCGATCAGGGCGGCGATGCCAGCCAGAAGATTGGCAACGGCAACGGTCAGACCATCGACGCCGAAGCCCGGGAAAAAAACAAGTCCTGATCCCGGACCCGCGGCTGGCGCGGAAAAGGGGCAGGCTTGCCCCTTTTTTGTTTCTGCCCGCCCCGCCGTTCCGGCGCATTTCAACTTTAGGCGAAGCGGATGTTCGACATCGGTTTTTCGGAACTCATGCTCATCGGGATCGTGGCACTGCTGGTGCTCGGCCCGGAGCGATTGCCCAAGGTGGCGCGTACCACCGGGCACCTTCTCGGCCGCCTGCAGCGCTATGTGTCCGATGTGAAGTCGGACATCAACCGCGAGATGCAGCTTGAGGAGCTGAAGAAGCTCCAGGAAGAGGCACGTACGGCTGCCATGGCCTTCGAGGGGACTGTGCGCAGCGAGGTGCAGGGCATCGAGAACGGCCTTTCGTCGACCGTGGCCTCCGCATCCTCGGCCGTGGCCGACCTGGAGAACACGATCCGCTCACCGGAGGCGACCCATTCCGTGGCCCCGGCCAGTGATGCGGAGCACGCTGCGGCGCTGGATCGCCAACTGGCGGAAGCCGACAGCCATGCCGGCCCGCCCCCCTTTGTTGATGCCCCCGTGTCTGCCGAGCAGGGTGCGCCCGACGTGGAGCAACCTCAGCTGGGCCTCAACTTTGATGCACCGTCACCTGACGTGAAGAAAACCCCGTCATGAGCGCCCAGGAAGACACTTTCATTTCCCACCTGGTTGAGCTGCGGGATCGTCTCCTGCGGGCAGTCGTGGCGATCATCGTCGTGTTTGCAGGCTTGATGCCGTGGGCCGGCGATATCTACGACATCCTCGCCCATCCGATGATGCAGGCCCTGCCCGAGGGCACGCGCATGATCGCCACCGGCGTGGTCACCCCCTTCTTCGTGCCCATGAAGGTCACCCTGATGGTGGCTTTCGTGATCGCGCTGCCCTATGTGCTCTACCAGGCCTGGTGCTTCATCGCGCCGGGGCTGTATGCCCATGAGAAGCGTCTCGGTCTGCCGCTGGTGGTTGGCAGCACCGTGCTCTTCCTCGCCGGCATGGCATTTTGTTATTTCTTCGTGTTCGGGACGGTGTTCACTTTCATCGCCCAGTTTGCACCCAAGAGCATCACCCCCGCGCCGGACATCGAGCAATATCTGTCCTTCGTGATGTCCATGTTCCTGGCATTCGGTATCACCTTCGAGGTGCCGGTGATCGTGATCGTGCTGACCAAGCTGGGCATCGTGGATGTGGCCAAACTGAAAGAGGCCCGCCCCTACGTGATCGTCGGCGCTTTCGTGATCGCCGCCGTGGTGACCCCACCGGACGTCGTATCCCAGCTCATGCTGGCCATCCCCATGTGTCTGCTGTACGAGCTGGGGATCTTCCTGGCGCGTTTCGTGACGACGACCCGCGGTGATGCCGTGACGGAGTGAGGCTGGTGCCGAAGCAAGAAAAATGGGGCGCCCCGGTTGGGGCGCCCCATTTTCGTGAACGCTGCTCCGGAACTCAGACGTTGAACAGGAAGTTCAGCACGTCGCCATCCTTCACCACGTATTCCTTGCCTTCGGAGCGCATTTTGCCGGCTTCCTTGGCGCCGGCTTCGCCCTTGTACTTGATGAAGTCTTCAAAGGCGATGGTCTGGGCGCGGATGAAGCCGCGTTCGAAGTCGGTGTGGATGACGCCGGCGGCTTGCGGGGCGGTGTCGCCCACGTGGATGGTCCAGGCGCGTACTTCCTTCACTCCGGCGGTGAAGTAGGTCTGCAGGCCCAGGAGCTGGTAGCCGGCGCGGATCAGGCGGTTGAGGCCGGGCTCTTCGAGGCCCAGGTCGGCCAGGAAGGCCATCTTGTCTTCGTCGTCCAGGTCGGCCAGTTCGGCTTCGATCTTGGCGCACAGGGCGACGACGGGGGCGCCTTCCTTGGCGGCGTGCTCGCGCAGGCGGTCCAGGTAGGGGTTGTTGTCAAAGCCGTCTTCGGTGACATTGCCCACGTACATGGCGGGCTTGAGGGTCATCAGGCAAAGGGGCTTGAGGATCAGCTTCTCGTCGTCGCTGAGCTTCATCGTGCGCGCTGGCTGACCCTCGTTGAGGTGGGGCAGCAGCTTTTCGAGGATGGCGACGAGCTTCTGGGCATCCTTGTCGCCGGAGCGGGCCTTCTTGTTTTCCCGGTGGATGGCCTTCTCGACGGCGGCCATGTCGGCCAGGGCGAGCTCGGTGACGATGGTCTCGATGTCGGCCAAGGGATCGACCTTGCCGTTCACGTGGATCACGTTTTCGTCTTCGAAGCAGCGCACCACATTGACGATGGCGTCGGTCTCGCGGATGTTGGCCAGGAACTGGTTGCCCAGGCCTTCACCCTTGGAGGCCCCGGCGACCAGGCCAGCGATGTCCACGAATTCGACGATGGCCGGCTGGATCTTCTGCGGATTGACGATCGCCGACAGGGCATCAAGGCGCGGATCGGGCACTTCGACGATGCCGACGTTGGGCTCGATGGTGCAGAAGGGGTAGTTCTCGGCGGCGATGCCGGCCTTGGTGAGGGCATTGAAGAGGGTCGATTTGCCGACGTTGGGCAGGCCGACGATGCCGCATTGGAGAGCCATGGTGTTCCTTTGATGTTCAGGGCTTTCCGGCCAGACGTGCCGGAAAGCCCGCTATTGTAAAGCGGGTTCCCGTTCATCCAAAGGCCGACCGTGTCATGTCCCTCCCGCCGGGCATCTGCGTTCTGTCTTCAGGTGGCGGGGCGGGGTGCGTCCCCCCAGCCGGCGGGGCGTTTCCATTGGGCGATCCAGGCAGGTACGGCCTCGGCAGGCATGGGGTGGGCAATGCCGTATCCCTGGGCATGCTCACAGCCGATGCTGAGCAGCGCCACCCCGTGTTCGATGGTTTCCATGCCTTCGGCGACAACCTCCCGACTGAAGCTGCGGGCAAGGGCCACCACACCCTTTGCGATGGCCAGATCCTCCGGATCTTCCAGGATGTTTCGCACGAAGGATTTGTCGATCTTGAGCGTCCGTGCGGGTAGTCGCCGAACGTAGGTCAGGGAGGAATGGCCGGTGCCGAAGTCATCGAGGGTGAAGCTCACGCCAAGGGATGCACTGTCGCGGATGATCCGGGCGACCTTTTCCACGTCCTCCATGGCAGCGGTTTCCAGGATTTCGATCTCCAGGCTTTCCGCGGGCATGCCGGGATGGGCTTTCAGGAGCTTGGCCAGGTGCTCGCCAAAGCCCGGGGCTTTCAGATGGTGGCTTGAGATGTTGACGCTGATCGGGAGGTGCAAGCCGACCGCTGACCAGCGCTGCATCTGGGACAGGGCTTCGGCGAGCACCCACCGGCCGAGCCGGACGGCCACCTCGCTGCCCTCCACATAGGGCAGGAAGCTGACCGGCAGAATCAGCCCTTCCTCCGGATGGGCCCAGCGGATCAGGGCTTCGACGCCGACCACCGTGCCCAGGCGCATGTTTACCCGGGGTTGATAGAAGAGGACAAACTCACCTTCCGCGAGGCCCCTTTCGACATTGGCGGTGGTCTGGTACAGAGCGCGTGCGCGGCCTTCGAGCTCGGTGTCGAAGAGGCTGCAGCGGCCGCGGCCCGACTGCTTGGCAATCAGCATCGCCTGGTCTGCATTGCGCAGGAGGACGTCCGGCTCCTCTCCGTTCAGTGGGCACACGGATACGCCGATGCAGGCAGATATGGCGATGCTACTGCTCTCGGAGATGGGGATCGGACACTCCACGGCTTTGAGCAGGCGCGCAACCGTGGCGGGTATCTCCTCGCGATTCTCGATGCCGCCCAGCAGCACGACGAACTCGTCCCCACCCAGGCGGGCGACCGTGTCGGTGCCGCGAACACAGTCCTGGAGGCGGCCGGCGAGCTGGATGAGCACGCTGTCACCGGTGGAATGTCCCCAGGTGTCATTGAGGCGCTTGAAACCATCCAGATCCAGATAGCACACCACAAGCAGACTATCTTCCCGTTCGCCCCGGAGGATGGCCTGGCGCAGGCGGTCGAGCATCAATGCCCGGTTCGGCAGGCCGGTCAGGGAGTCGTGGTAGGCGAGGAAGTTGGCCCGTTCTGCCGAGCGAACCTCGTCGGTGATGTCACGCAGGATGGCATAGAAGCCGTCCTCTTCTCCACCGTTGGTGCGGGCTTGCTGTACGCTGGTTTCAAGCCAGCGTTCGATGCCACTTACCGGATCCTGGTGCCGGCTGCGGTAGGTGCCTCTGCCGTCATTCTTGAGCAGGGTCTGACGGATCTGACGTAGGGTGTCGGCGCCCACCGTATCGACAACCGGGTTGCCAATCAGCTCGTCGGTCGACTTGCCGTGGAAGTGCGCGTAGTTGTTGTTGACGTAACGGTAGCGCCCCTCCGCATCCACGGCTGCGAGCATGATGGGGCTGTGTTCTGTGACGAGGGCCAGGGTGGTGGCGAGGCGGGCTTGTTCGGAATAGCGCTGCAGATGCAGGCGGTAGGACAGGACCGTGAAAAAGCCCATGATGCAAAAGACGGCGCACAGCATCAACCAGCGCAACAAGGGTGGGACCGGACCCGCCTGGGTGATCCAGTTGTAGTGTTCGGCCAGAGAGATGCCGAGCAGTGCGGCGACGGTGGCGATGGTCATCCCGATGGCGTGGCGTGGCCCCTTGAGCCAGCCCTGCATGAAGATCAGCAGGGAAATGCCTACGACGCCGATACTGCGATTGCCGCTGCCGAATGGGGCGGACGCCAGGATGATCGCCCAGCTCCCCCAGATCAGTATCTGGCCGGCAATCCGGGCGTGACCCTTCCGAATCCCGATCAGCGTGGCCAGCGCAAGTGCGCAGATCAGCACGGCGGGGCGAAGCGGGAGACTGGAGGGCGCGTCCAACAGATAGGCCAGGCTGACGGAGGTACCCAGCAGAAGCACGACCGTTGCACTGAAAAAACTGAGCATCTGCGTGCCGGCTTCTTCGTCCAGCAGGGTCACTGTGCCATGTGGGGGGGCGGGTTTGGGCACGGAGGGCACCGGTGAGTGCGCTGCTTCAGCGGAGGTGTCTGTTTGTCCGTCAAGGCGGGGGTTCTGTCGGTCCCTAGCGTACCAGCAACAGGTAGATCAGAAAGATATTGAGTGTTACAGACGCAGCCACCATCAGCCTTAGCCCGAGTTGGGGGTCACGGGACAGCAGGGGTGATTTGCGGGCGACGACGAGGGGGCGGTGGGCGCCCCGTTCGATGGCAAGGAGAAACTCCTCGGCTGTTTCGAAGCGGGCCTTCGGTTCGCGGGCGACGGCCTTCAGGAGGACGGCTTCGAGCCAATCCGGGATGTCCGGACGATAGCGGGTCGGGGGGGCCGGGTCACCGAAGCGCGGTGTCTGGAATGGCTCGATCTCGCCGTAGGGGAACTTGCGGGTCAGCAACTGATAGAGGGTGACGCCGACGGCGTAGAGGTCGGTCTGCTCATTGGCACCTTCGCTGCGCGGGCCGAAGAGCTCCGGGGCCATGTAGCTCGGGGTGCCGGGGTTGTTGATTTCACCGAATTTCTGTCCGTCGCCGGAGGCGTCCGAAGCGGCGACGCCCAGGTCGAGGATGCGCAGGCGACCTTCTGTGTCCAGATGAAGGTTGTCGGGCTTGATGTCCCGATGAACGATGGAAAGACGGTGCAGCCCGGCAAGGCCCTTGAGGATGCGGCTACCGAGTTCGGCCGTCTCGCCGCAGCCGAAGCGGTGTCCGTTGTCGAGTCGTGCCCGCAGGGTGGCGCCTTCGTGCCAGCTCATCAGATAGTAAAGGTGGCTGCGCTCGGCGTGGGGGATGACCTGGGGAAACCAGGCGTCGTTCACCCGCCGGGCCAGCCACTCCTCGTGGGCCAGGGCTGCCGCGGATTCGGTATCGCCGTGTTCGGGGCGCAAGGTCTTGAGGACGCGGGCCTGACCCTGAGCATCGCGTACCCGGTAGAGCAGGGTGGCAATGGACTCATGGAGGAGGGCATCAATGATGAGGCCGTCGAGTTCCTGCCCGGGCTTCAGACGCGGCGGCAGAGGCAGGCGGTGCAGGCGGGCGATGTTGTCGCGCAGGCGGTCGGGGGGCAGGTCATCGACGCGCAGCACCAGCGCCGTGCAATTGTCCTGGCTGCCACCATCTTCGGCGCCCATGGCGAGGCGGGAGGCGGCTACCTGCGGGTCGGCTTCGGTGCGCAGGATGGCGGCAATGCGTTTCTCGCCGAGGGGGCTCCATACGCCGTCGCTCATCAGTGCAAACACGTCGCCGGCCTCCAGCTCGCCGTCGGCATAGTCCACCGAAAGATGGGCGTCCAGCCCCACGGCCCGGGACAAGACGTTGTCGAGTTCCGGGTGCTCCCACACGTGGTCGGTACTGAGCTGCTCCAGGCGTTCGCCGCGCAGCCGGTAGATGCGCGAATCGCCCACGTGGGCGAGGTAGAAGCGGCGTCCGCGCAGCACGATGGCCGACAGTGTCGTGGCCATCCCGGCGGTTTCCCGGTTGCGCGCCGCGTGGGATACCAGCCAGCGGTTGAGGGCGTCGAGTACGGTGTCGAGGGACTTGTTGACGGCCCAGGTGTCCGGGGTGGCGTAGTAGTCGGACAGCAGGCCGCGAACGGTGTACTCGGCAGCCTCGCGTCCGTTGGCGTGGCCACCGACGCCGTCTGCCACTGCTGCCAGGATGCCCTTGCTCTCCAGCTCCGCCCCCTCGGGCGTGACCGCGCCGCAGAAGTCTTCGTTGCGAGGGCGGGGGCCGGTCAGCGAAGCGTAGCCGAGGGTGATCTGAAGAGCGGGCATGGCGGGGTCAGATTCTGGCGTTGGTCAGGTGGGGGGCACCCCAGGTGGTGCGCCAGCGGCCCTTGACGGCGGTGAGGCCGATGAGCGCAGCGATCGCCAGGGCGGCAAAGATCAGGAATCCCGCCTGGTAGCTGCCGGTCATCTGGCGACTGTAGCCCAGGCTGGAGGCGAGGTAAAACCCGCCGACGCCGCCGGCCATGCCCACCAGGCCGGTCATCACGCCGATTTCCTTGCGGAAGCGCTGGGGAACCAGCTGGAAGACGGCGCCGTTACCCATGCCCAGGGACAGCATCGCACAGACGAACACGGCCAGGGCCATCCAGGCCTGGGGCAGGCCGAAGCTCACGATGGTCAGGAAGATGGCGGCGAAGACGTACATCACCGTGAGGCTCTTGATCCCGCCGATACGGTCGGCGACGTTGCCGCCGATGGGGCGCACCAGGCTGCCGGCAAAGACGCAGGCGGCGGTGAAGAAGCCGGCCATCTTCGGATCAAGTCCGTATTGGGTGTTGAAGTAGATGGTGAGTGACGAGGCCAGCCCGACGAAACCGCCGAAGGTGACCGAGTAGAAGAACATGAACCACCAGGCATCCTTGTCCTTGAGCACCTTCAGGTATTCGGCGAAGGACTTGGCGGGCGGGCATTCGGGGGCATCCTTGGCGAGGACCAGATAGACCACGAACACGATGGTGAGCGGGATCAGGGCCAGGCCAAAGACATTGACCCAGCCGAAGGCGGCGGCCAGACCGGGGCCGAAGAGGGCAGCCAGCGCGGTGCCGGAGTTGCCGGCGCCGGCGATGCCGAGGGCGGTTCCCTGGTGCTCCGGCGGATACCAGCGGGAGGCCAGGGGCAGGGCCACCGCGAAGGACGCCCCGGCGACGCCGAGGAAGAGCCCCAGGATCAGGGTCTGTTCGTAGCTGTGGATGCCGAACTGCCAGGCCACGAACAAGGCCACGATGACGATGACCTGGCCGATGGCGCCGGCCATCTTGGGCTTGAGGTGGTCCACCAGCACGCCCATGACCATGCGCAGGAGGGCGCCAGCCAGTACCGGTGTGGCCACCATCAGGCCCTTCTGAGCGTGGGTCAGGCCCAGGTCATTGGCAATCTGGACCCCCAGGGGGCCAAGCAGGACCCACACCATGAAGGCCAGGTCGAAGTAGAGGAAGGCGGCGAGGAGGGTCGGGGTGTGCCCGGCCTTCAGGAAGGATTTTTTATCCATGATGATTGGCTTTCAGACGTGTTACAGGTTGATGGTTTTTTCGTCGGGCGACGGCGGGCGCCCTGTTTTTTTGTGCGAGTTGCCCCGCCGGACCGATGGGCCGGTGTGGTGGCGAGGGGGGGAGAGGCCGGACCTTGTCCGGCCGGAACTCAGATCTGGAGGAAGACGTCGCCGCCTTCCACCTTCACCGGGTAGGGTTTGGCACAGCCCACGTCGGGCGCCACGACCTGACCGTCCTCAAACCGGATCTTCCAGCCATGCAGGGGGCAGGTGACGGTGGTGCCATGGACGATCCCCTGGGACAGGGGGCCGGCCTTGTGGGGGCATCGGTCGTGCAGGGCGAAGACCTGATCGGCCGAGCTGCGGAACACGGCGATGCGTCCTTCGCCGGTACTCTCCACCACCCGTGAGCCCAGTGACGGGATGTCGGTGAGGGCGCAGATTCTGGTCCAGCGTGTCATATTTCGCGCTCCTGAACCTTGATGATCTCGAACTCGCGCTTGCGGGGGCCTCCGGACGGGTCTTCGCAGATCTCGGCCCAGGGGTCGGTGTAGTCCTGCAGCGCGAAGAGGAGTCTCTCGTACAGGGCGCGGCGCGAATCGGCATCCTCGAGCACCCGCTGCCGGACGTGTTCCATGCCCACCCGTTCCAGGTAGTGGCAGGTGCGCTCCAGATAGAAACCTTCTTCCCGATAGAGCTGGATGAAGGCGCCGCTGTACGCCATGACTTCGTCGTCGTCCTTCGCCTTGGCGAAGAACTGGGCCACCTCGGTCTTGATGCCGCCATTGCCACCGATATAGATCTCGTAGCCCGAGTCGACGCCGATCACCCCCACGTCCTTGATACCGGATTCGGCACAGTTGCGCGGGCAGCCGGATACGGCCAGCTTGACCTTGTGGGGGCTCCACATGCCATAGAGCATCTTTTCCAGCTTCACGCCCAGTTCCATGGCGCGCTGGGTGCCAAAGCGGCAGTGTTCAGCCCCGACGCAGGTCTTCACCGTGCGCAGGCTCTTGCCGTAGGCATGTCCCGAGACCAGGCCCGCCCTGGCGAGGTCGGACCAGATGCCGGGCAAGTCTTCCTTTCTTGCGCCCAAGAGGTCGATGCGCTGGCCGCCGGTGACCTTCACGGTGGGGATCTTGTACTTCTCGGCGGCATCGGCAATGGCGCGCAGCTCACCCGGCGTGGTGAGGCCACCCCACATCCGCGGAACCACCGAGTAGGTGCCGTCCTTCTGGATATTGGCGTGGGCGCGCTCGTTGATGAAGCGGCTCTGGGGATCGTCGGTGGCCTCGTGGGGCCAGGTAGAGAGGCAGTAGTAGTTGAGGGCCGGGCGGCAGGTGGCGCACCCGTTGGGGGTTCGCCAGCCCAGGTGCCGCTGGGCCTCGGCCACCGACAGCAGCTTGTGCTCGCGGATGGCCCTGCGCACTTCACCGTGGGAGAGTTCGGTACATCCACACACGGCCCTGTTGTTGGAGTCGGCGGGCTGATAGGCGCCGCCCACGGTCGAGGCGAGGATCTGCTCCACCAGACCGGTGCAGGAGCCGCAGGAGCTGGAGGCCTTGGTATGCCGGCGCACGTCTTCGAGGCTGAACAGGCCATGCTCCTGGATGGCCTTGACGATGGTGCCCTTGCATACGCCATTGCAACCGCAGATCTCGGCGCTGTCGGGCATGCCGGCCGCCACGTTGCCGCCTTTGTGGCCCACGTCGCCCAGATGGGCGTTGCCAAAGACCAGGTGGTCGCGGATGTCGCTGATGTCCTGCTCGTCTTTCAGGAGCTGGAAGTACCAGGCGCCGTCCTTGGTGTCACCGTAGAGCACCGCCCCCACCAGCTTGTCGTCCTTCAGGACAATGCGCTTGTAGATGCCGAGGCCCGGATCGTGAAGGACGATGTCCTCCGCGCCATCGCTACCGGAGAAATCACCCGCCGAAAAGACGTCGATACCGGTCACTTTCAATTTGGTACTGGTCACCGACCCCTGGTAGCGGCTGATGCCCATCTCGGCCAGGTGGTTGGCGCATACCTTGGCCTGCTCGAACAGGGGGGCCACCAGGCCGTAGGCTGTGCCCCGGTGGTTGGCGCATTCACCCACCGCATAGATCCGCGGGTCGTAGGTCTGAAGGGTGTCGTTGACGACGATGCCACGGTTGCAATGGATGCCCGCCTTCTCGGCCAGTTCCACGTTGGGGCGGATGCCGGCGGCGACGCACACCAGGTCGGCGGGGATGGCGTCACCATCCTTGAACTTCACGGCGGCCACCCGCCCCGACGCCCCCGCCACCAGTTCGGCGGTCTGGGCGTTCATCCTGAACCGCATCCCCTTCTTTTCCAGCTCCGCTTGCAGCATCTTGCCGGCGGTACGATCAAGCTGGCGTTCCATGATCCACTCGGAGTTGTGTACCACGGTGACCTTCATGCCGCGCAGGGCCAGGCCGTTGGCGGCTTCGAGGCCGAGCAGGCCCGCGCCGATCACGACCGCGTGCGGGAACGTGGCGGCGGCGGCGATCATCTCGTCGGTGTCCTTGATGTCCCGGTAGGAGATGACGCCGGGCAGATCCCTGCCGGGGAAGGGGGGCATGAAGGGCGTGGAGCCGGTGGCCATCAGCAGGCGGTCGTAGTCGACGGTGATGGTCCCACCCTTCCGGTCGGTGGCGATGACCGAACGGTTGCGCCGGTCGATTTCGGTGACGCGGGCGCCCAGATGCAGCGTGATGCCGTTGTCGGCGTACCACTGCAAGTCGTTCAGGATGATGTCCTGAATGGTCATCTCGCCGGCCAGCACCGGGGAAAGCAGGATGCGGTTGTAGTTGGGATGCGGTTCGGCGCCAAAGACCGTGATGTCGTACATGTCCGGCGCGATCTTCCGCAGTTCTTCCAGCGTGCGGACGCCTGCCATGCCATTTCCGACCATGACCAGTTTGAGTTTGCGCATGAATCCTCCGACGATTGATTCTCCCCGGCCGGCTGCATGGAACATCCGGAACGGGCGGTGAGCCTTGGGCAGGAGAGATCGTCGTTGATCGTGGCTCAGGCCGCCGTTGGCCCGTCCACGTCGCTCCATGGGGTGGAGCGCGCAAGCACCTGAATTTCAGGTTGTGCGCGGTACAGCAAACCCATGCTTGCTAAAACCGCGTACTTGACAAGGCTCTGTAAGCAATCGTTGTGCCATGCTTAACGGTCTGCAGGAAGCCAAGCGGAGAAGGGCTTCACCGGTACTTCAGGAAGGTCATGCACCCGCCAAATGCACCGTGACGGTGCGGATTGCCCCGGATTGGGGCGGGTCTCAGTGCCGAGCTTTGTGGAGTTGCAGCAAAAAAACGCCCAGGCCGAGCAGGATGCTGACGAAGACCAGGAAGGACCAATTGGCGATGGTCAGCCCCAGCAATGTCCAGTCGATGGCCGAGCAGTCGCCGGCACCGCGGAAGATCATCGGCAGGGCCGATGACAGGGGGAAGCTCTCAAGCATGTATTCCAGCCCGGGACCGCATTCCGATACGGCGGGCGGATACCACTGCATCCAGGACTGGCGGGCCGCAATGCCCGCACCAGCAAGGGCTGATGTCGCGAGCAGGGCGGCATAGACCAGCAGCCCGCGGCCACGCGGATTGTGCAGCCCGGTCATCAGGCCCAGCACGCCGCACACCATCATGGCGTAGCGCTGCATGATGCACATGGGGCAGGGCTCGATGCCCTGGATGTGTTGCAGGTAGAGGCCGAAGGCGAGCAGGGCGGCGCAGGTGGCAAAGAGGGTCAGGCCCAGGATACGGACAGGAATGCGCGAGAACATCAGCGGAGGGTTGCCAGGATGGAAGGCGCCCATTGTAGCGGGCTTGCCGTATCTTTTTGTTCCGGGCCGGCTAGGGCATCGCTGTCGAAGGAGGAAAGCGAGGGGAAGCGTCGCGCTATCCCCTCTCCAGTGACCTTACTTGCTCTTGATCATCGTGCCGACACCGTGGTCGGTGAGGATCTCGAGGAGCAGGCAGTGCTCAACGCGGCCGTCGATGATGTGCACGCTCTTGACGCCATTGCGGGCGGCGTCGAGGGCTGAGCCAATCTTTGGCAGCATGCCGCCGGACAGGGTGCCGTCGGCCACCAGATCGTCGATCTGGCGTGGGGTGAGGCCGGTGAGCAGCTTGCCCGCCTTGTCGAGAACGCCAGGGGTGTTGGTCAGCAGCACCAGCTTCTCGGCCTTCAGGATCTCGGCCAGCTTGCCGGCGACCACGTCGGCGTTGATGTTGTAGCTCTCGCCTTGCTCACCGACGCCAATCGGCGCGATCACGGGGATGAAGTCGCCCTTGTCGAGGAAGGAGATCAGGCTCGGATCGATCTGGGTGATGTCGCCCACCTGGCCGATGTCGATCAGGTCACCCGGCACATCCTTGTTCTCCATCTTCAATTTCGTGGCACGGATGAAGCCCGAGTCCTTGCCGGTGAGGCCTACGGCCTTGCCGCCGGCCTGGTTGATCAGGCTGACGATCTCCTTGTTCACCTGTCCGCCCAGCACCATCTCGACCAGTTCCATGGTCTCGGCATCGGTGACGCGCATGCCCTGGATGAACTCGCCCTTCTTTCCGACGCGGGTCAGCATGGTCTCGATCTGCGGACCGCCACCGTGCACGACCACAGGGTTGAAGCCGACCAGCTTCAGCAGCACCACGTCACGGGCGAAGCACTCCTTCAGGTGCGGGTCGGTCATGGCGTTGCCGCCGTACTTGATGACCAGGGTCTTGTCCTGGAAGCGCCGGATGTAGGGCAGGGCCTCGGCGATGATGGCGGCCTTCTGGGCCGGGGAGAGATTGGCGGTGTCGATCGGGTCGCTCATGGTGGGCTGTCGCGCAGAAGGGTTTGAGGTGTAGGCGCGATTGTAATGACCGGGCATGCAAACCAAAAGCGCAAAGACGTTTCAAGCTGTGTGCCTTGCTGTAATAGACTCGGAGGGTGTGAAGAAATCATAGCGAGTGGTTCGAGTTCGCCCCGAGAAGCGCAGCCGTACAATGGAAAGGCGAGCATCGCAGGGGCGAGATCGGGCCGCGTAGCAGATTTTTTTACACCCACTCAGGCACCAAAAATGCGAGACCTGGTCATGGAAGAACAGAGGGTGACAAGGGCAACAAACATCTGTCCGGCCTGCGGTGCGGCATTTACCTGTGGTATGGATGCAGGGCTGGCCGCTTGCTGGTGCGCAAGCCTGCCGCCTGTCCTGGCGGTGCCGGAGGCGCCAGTGGGGCAGTGCTACTGCCCCGACTGCCTCAAGAAGAAGATTGCTGCGTCGCTGGCCCCGCCGCGTTGAAGCGGCGGGCGATGAGGCGGATGGCGTCCCGGTTGGTCCACGAGAAGACCCGCGAGGCGGCCTCCTGCCAGGGAAGCCAGCAGGCGGTGGCGTGCTCGTCCGGCGCCAGCACTGGCGTAAACGTGGCGGGCAGGCACAGGCTGAAGAAGTGTTCGGTGTTGTGTGTGACGCCTGCGGCATAGCGGCCGCGCCAGCGTGGCAGGATGGGGAAGCGGTTGGTGAGTTTCCAGTCAACAAGCGTGGTGGGGGCGGCGGTGAGCCCGGTTTCCTCCGCCACTTCGCGCAGGGCAGTGGCGGCCAGCGGCTCGTCGCCCTCACGGCTGCCGGTGACGGATTGCCACAGTCCGCTGCCGCCAACCCGCTCCATCACGAGGACGTCGAGATCCGCCGTATGAATGACCACCAGAGCCGATACCGGCTGTTTCGGTGCCAGGCTCATTCCATGTCCTGCAGCCAGTCGATACCGTCACCGCTTGTCCCCACCAGCGTCCAGAACGGAATGCCGTCCTCACGCCACGTATCGGCTGCATCCTGGAAGACGGACAGGGCCATGGCAAAGTCGGCTGGGGCTGCCTGGGAAAAGGCGTCGCTGTGCTCAAGAACGATCACGTAGCCGTCTGCGGCCATCCACGATAGATCTGTCAGGCAGTCGGCCAGGGCATCCCAGTTGTGCCCGTACCAGTCGGGGAAATCCAGGGCCTTGCCAACGGCGTCCAGAAAGGCCTCCTTGTCGGCGACCTGAGCAAGATTCACCCGGTAGAGGGGGTATTCGAGGCTTTCGGCAGCTTCTTCCAGCGCGAGATCGGCGGCAAAGGGCATGTGATAAAGCCCGGCTCTTTCGGCACGGGACAGCAGGGTGTGGAACGGGGGAACGCTCATCTTCAGTCCTGGATCCGGCGGAAACTGCGGTAGTGGTCGTCGGAGTAATAGAACACGGAGGGTGGTCGGCCCCCGGTGACGATGCGCCGTGCGCCGCGGTCTCGGGAGCCTGGCGTGGTTACTGTGTACTCCCGATAGAAGCCCCGTTGGGCTTCGGGGAGTCGGCCTTCCCTGTTTTGGAAGGTGATGCCGTCCCGGCGATGCGGAAAGGGGCCGCCCTTGCGGATCAGGGCGAGGGTGTCATGGGCCTCCGGTGGGAGCGCCTTGGCGGACACCTGGGGAAGCTCCTGGCGACTCCAGTCGAGGAAGTCCCTGGCGTGGGCGCTGCCGCAGCAGAGCAGGAGCAGGAGGGCAAGGTGGAGAAAGCGGAAGGTCATGGCTGCGGCGGACGAGGGCGATGCCCGCCAGTTTAGCAGCCCGCTCTCAGGGCTGAATCCCGTATTTCTTGAGCAGGGTGTAGTAGAACGCCGTCAGGGCCGGAAGACGGGAGTTCCCCGGGTCCAGTTGGCGGGCTCGCTCCATCAGGTCGCGGGCCTGGGTCGCGAAGCGTTCGTTCCAGCCGCAGTTTTCGATGTACTTGAGCAAGGCCAGCGTGGCATTGAAAAGCACATGCACGTTGCCGGGCATCTTGCGTACGGCACTGAGCATGAACTGCACTGCGCCTTCGTAGTCACCGCCCTGGGCCTTGCGGGCACCCTCGGCGACGAGGTCTTTAACCTCGGCGTCCATCTGTTTGGCCAATTGCTCACCCAGCTCGGCCTTGCCGGCCTCTTTCAGGATAGCCTGGGTGCCGGCCAAGGTGCGGGCATCGGGGGCGTTGCGCATGATGTCGAGGACGACCTCGGCACCGTGACTGTCCATGTTGGTGGCGAAGCAGGCGCGGGCGAGTTCGCTCTTGAGTTTCAGGGACAGGGGCTGGGCATTGTCTTGGTCGGAGAAGAGCGCCTTGATCGCTTCGGCGGCCTTTTCCGTATTGCCTTTCTTTACGTGCAGCAGGACGCTCGAGAGGTTGGTGCAGGAACGAGTCTTGGCGAGGCCGGCCATGGAGCGTTCCAGATCCCGGATGGTGGCCTCTGCCTGGGCCGTGTCTCCGCGGCCAAGCTGGGCCTGGAGCAGGCGCACATGATCTTCCGGATCCCGGAAGTCGGAGTACTTGCCTTTGCGCACCACTTCAGACAAGGCCTTCTCGGCTTCCTCATGCTCCCCGATCTCGATGGACAGTTCGCCCAGGCGACGCAGGCGCCCGACGCGATGGGGCGACAGGGTTGCGGCATTGGCGAGGATGCTGCGCGCCGATTGGAGCTCGCCGGCGGCCTCCCGGGTGCGCGACAGCCAGTCATATGCATCCACGAAGAGTTCGTTCTCATTGACCAGCGACTGCAGCGTGTCCTCCGCCTCGGCGTAGCGCTTCTGCATGAAGAAGGCCTTGGCCAATCCAAGCCGCGCCCAGGGGATGCTTCGGCCTTCGAGGATCTTCTCGTACAGGCGCTGCGCCTCGTTGGCATTGCCGCTTGCGATGTGAAGCTCGGCGCGCAGGCGCAAGAGGTCGGTCAACCACTGGGGATGGGACTCCTCAGTCTTGATGCACATGGAAATGGCATCGGGGATGTTGCCAAGCTCGATCAGGCGATAGATCGGGAGGAAGGCGTCACGCTTGTCCAGGGCCCGGACGATGCGGTCGTGCAGTGTGTCGGCGGCGAAGGGTTTCAGGATGTAGTCGTTGGGCGCCAGTTCGGCTGCGCTCACCACGCGCTCGTACTGGCGTTCGCCGGTGACGATGATGAACAGGGTGGACAGGGGAATGATGCTGTTGTTGCGCAAGTCCTCAAGGAGATGCTGGCCGTCCTGGCCATCGCCGATGTGGTATTCGCAGAGGATCAGGTCGTAGCGGCTGTCGCGCAGCTTGCGTACTGCGACGCCGGCGGTCACGGCAAACTGGACTTTGCTGATGCCGCTCGTGTTGAGCATGTTGCGAAGCTGGGTCCGCATGGACGGGTTGGCTTCGACAATGAGGGCGGAGACGGTGCCGAGATCAGTCACGGATAGCGGGCGGAAAGTGCACAGGAACACCTGTCCAAACGGCGCGGCGGCTTCAATCTTGAGGTGTCGGGAAAAAGAAAAAGGCGAACGGCCTCGGCCGTTCGCCTTGTTTGCCCGCACCCGGCAGGGCGAATCACCCGGCGGGTGTTTCCGCAGCCTTCTGACGCAGGCGGATGTGCAGCTCGCGCAATTGCTTCTCGTCCACCGGCGAGGGGGCGTCGGTGAGCAGGCACTGGGCGCGTTGGGTTTTGGGGAAGGCGATCACATCACGGATCGACTCGGCGCCGGTCATCATGGTGACGATACGGTCGAGACCGAAGGCCAGACCGCCGTGGGGCGGAGCGCCGTAGCGCAGGGCGTCCAGCAGGAAGCCGAACTTGGCCTGCTGTTCTTCGGGGCCGATGTTGAGGGCCGTGAAGACCTTTTCCTGCACTTCAGCACGGTGGATACGTACCGAGCCACCCCCGATTTCCCAGCCGTTGAGGGCCAGGTCGTAGGCCTTGGCGAGGCACTTGCCCGGGTCCGTGGTGAGCAGCTCCAGGTGCTCGTCCTTGGGGCTGGTGAAGGGGTGGTGGCAGGCCGTCCAGCGCTTGTCCTCGTCGTCGTACTCGAACATGGGGAAGTCCACAACCCACAGGGGCTCCCAGGCCTTGCCGTTGACGAAGCCCTTTTCGTGGCCGAGCTTGATGCGCAGGGCGCCGAGGGCGTCATTGACCACCTTGGTCTTGTCGGCGCCGAAGAAGATCAGGTCGCCGGACTGGGCGCCGGTGCGCTCCAGGATGGTACGCAGGGCCGCCTCGTTGAGGTTCTTGACGATGGGCGACTGCAGGCCGGTTTCGTTCACCTGGGTGACGTCGTTGACCTTGATGTAGGCCAGCCCGCGGGCACCATAGATGCCCACGAACTTGGTGTACTCGTCGATTTCGCCGCGGGACAGGGTGGCGCCGCCCGGCACGCGCATGGCTGCGACGCGGCCACCTGTGGTGGCGGGTCCGCTGAAGACCTTGAAGGCCACGTCCTTGACCGCGTCGGTGACATCGGTCAGCTCAAGGGTGACGCGCAGGTCAGGCTTGTCGGAGCCGAAGCGGTCCATGGCTTCGCCGTAGGTCATGCGCGGGAAGGGGTTGGGCAGATCGACGGACAGCACCTCTTTGAAGATGCTGCGGATCATCTCTTCCATCAGGGCCGTGATCTGGTCTTCGGTCAGGAAGGAGGTCTCGATATCGACCTGGGTGAATTCCGGCTGCCGGTCGGCACGCAGGTCTTCGTCGCGGAAACACTTGACGATCTGGTAGTAGCGGTCGTAGCCGGCCACCATCAGCATCTGCTTGAAGAGCTGAGGGGACTGGGGCAGGGCGAAGAACTGTCCGTCATGCACACGGGACGGTACCAGGTAATCACGCGCGCCCTCGGGGGTGCTCTTGGTGAGCATCGGGGTTTCAATGTCGATGAAGCCCTGGGCGTCGAGGAAGCGGCGGAAGGCCATGGCCGTGCGGTAACGCAGGATCATGTTCTTCTGCATCTGCGGGCGGCGCAGATCGATGACCCGGTGGGTCAGGCGGGTGGTCTCGGAGAGGTTTTCCTCGTCGAGCTGGAACGGGGGCGTGGCGGAGGTGTTGAGCACCTCGATATCGTGGCACAGGACTTCGATCTCGCCGGAAACCAGGTTGGCGTTCTCGGTGCCGGCCGGCCGGCGGCGCACCTTGCCGGTCACCTTCAGAACGAACTCGCCGCGGATGGTTTCGGCCACATGGAACATGTCGGCGCGGTCGGGGTCGCAGACCACCTGCACCAGACCTTCCCGGTCGCGCAGGTCGATGAAGATGACCCCGCCATGGTCGCGCCGACGGTGGACCCAGCCGCACAGGGTGACGATCTGATCGAGGTAGGCGGCGGAAACAAGGCCGCAGTATTGAGTTCGCATGGTGGAGTCTTTATTCCTGGAAGAAACGGAGCGCGGCGTGAAGCACGCGCGTCTATTGATTCAGAAGGGCCGCTGCGGGCCGCGGGGCGGCTGTCCGGTGGGGAGGCGGTGCCACGACACCCATGGAGATGATGTACTTGAGCGCTTCGTCGACACTCATGTCCAGTTCGATGGCGTCCTTGCGCGGCAACATCAGGAAGAAGCCGGACGTGGGGTTCGGTGTAGTCGGGACATAGACACTGACGAATTCACTGCCCAGATGATGGGCTGCATCACCGCCGGGCGTGCCGGTCTGAAAGCCGATGGTCCACATGCCCTCGCGCGGGTACTGGATCAGCAGAGCCTTGCGAAACGCCTGGCCGTTGCTCGATAGCAGCGTGTCAGACACCTGCTTGACGCTGTAGTAGATCGACTTGACTACCGGGATGCGCGATAGCAGGCTTTCCCAGAAGCCGACCATGCGCTGGCCGACGAAGTTGGCGGCGGCGAGGCCGGTGATGAGGATGAGCAGCAGGGAGATGACGACGCCGATCCCGGGAACGTGGAAGCCGAAAAAGGCCTCCGGCCGGACTGTGGCCGGAACGAGGAGAAGGATCTGGTCAAGGGTGTTGACGATCCAGGCCAGCACCACGAAGGTGATGACCAACGGAATCCAGATCAGCAGTCCGGTAACGAAATATTTTTTCATTCAGCAGTTTACGCGCGCGTCGTCCTCAGTGGCACGCGCAACTGCCGCCGCAGGGAGTGGCTGCCGGTGCTTCGGCCTTGGCCGGTCCTGAGCTTGGGCTGGCGGAGCTGCCGCCCTTGAAATCGGTGGCATACCAGCCGCTGCCCTTGAGCTGGAAGCCGGCGGCAGAGATCTGCTTGGCGTAGCTTTCAGCGCCGCATGCGGGGCAGGTGGTGAGAGCAGGGTCGCTCATTTTTTGAAGATGGTCTTTTTGATGGCCGCAGGCGGCGCAACGATACTCGTAGATGGGCATGACGAGCTCCGGAAGGTCAATGGGACGAAGTTTAGCGCATCGCAACATCGGGCGAAACAGACCCCTTCCAGCCCAATTGGGGGCGGTGGCCGGGATTTCAAGCGGTTCCGCTCAGAGGATGCCCAGATAGGCTCGGGTCAGGGAGGGGCCCCAGTAGAGGGAGAGCAGTCCGGCGGCGGCCAGATAGGGGCCGAAAGGGATGGGCGTTTCCCGCCCCTGGCGACGGAACAGGATGAGGGCGATGCCGACGATGGCGCCGACCACGGAGGACAACAGGATGGTGAGGGGCAGGATCTGCCAGCCCAGCCAGGCGCCGATGGCCGCCAGCAGCTTGAAGTCGCCGTAGCCCATGCCTTCCTTGCCGGTGGTGAGTTTGAACATCCAATACACCGACCACAAGGTGAGATAGCCTGCAGCCGCTCCAACCACTGCGCTGGAGATGTCGGCGAAGGTGCCCGACAGGTTGAGGAGAAGTCCGCCCCACAGCAGGGGCAAGGTGATGCTGTCGGGTAGAAGCTGGGTGTCCAGGTCGATGAAGCACAGGGCAAGGAGGGCCCACAGGAAAACCAGGGCAGCGATGCCCGCCATGCCAAAACCGAAATGCCAGGCCGTGAAGCCGGAGAGCAGCGCGCAGGCGGTTTCGATCAGCGGGTAGCGGACACTGATCGGACCGTTGCAGTGGCGGCAGCGTCCCCGCTGCAGCAGATAGCTGAGGATGGGCAGGTTTTCGAGGACGCCGATGGGGTGGCCGCAGTGGGGGCAGCGGGAGCCCGGTGTGGCCAGATTGAAGCGTGGGGCGTCGGTTTGTGCTTCCTCACCCCGCAGGGCGGCGGCCTCGGCCTGCCACTCGCGTTCCATCATGAGCGGCAGGCGGTGGATCACCACGTTGAGAAAACTGCCTACGAACAGGCCGACCAGGGTGCAGACGGCGGTGAAGACGAGGGGATCCTTGAATGCTTCCATCAGGCAGCAGGTGTGTTAGCCGACGACGGCGCCGAGCTTGAAGATGGGGAGGTACATGGCGACCACCAGGCCGCCAATCACCACGCCGAGGAAGACCATGATGATGGGTTCCAGCAACTGGCTAAGGCCGGCAACGGCATCATCCACTTCCTGTTCGAAGAAGTCGGCCACCTTGCTGAGCATGGAGTCGAGCTGACCGGACTCTTCGCCGATGGACACCATCTGCACGACCATGGTCGGGAATACCAGAGCGTTCTGCATGGCAACCGTCAGGCTGGTGCCAGTGCTCACGTCGGACTGGATCTGCCGTGTAGCGTTCTTGTAGACGACGTTGCCCGCTGCGCCGCCCACCGAGTCCAGGGCTTCGACCAGCGGAACGCCGGCTGCAAACATGGTGGACAAAGTACGGGTCCAGCGGGCGATGGTGGCTTTGCGGATGACCTCGCCGATCACCGGGAATTGCAGGATCGCCCGGTCGACGGCGGCCTGCATGGCCTCAGAGCGTTTGTACGAATAGGTAATCCCGATCACGGCGCCGGCGATGATCCCGAAGGCGAGGTACCAGTAAGCGACGAAGAAGTCCGAGATGGCGATGACGACAAGGGTGGGGGCCGGCAGTTCGGCACCGAAGCTCGAGAACACCTTCTTGAACTCCGGCACCACGAACAGCATCATCACCGATACCACCATGGCGGCCACGACGACCACGGCGATGGGATAGAACATGGCCGACTTGATCTTGCCCTTGATGGCGAGGATCTTTTCCTTGTATGTGGCCAGGCGGTCGAGCAGGGAATCGAGAATACCGGCCTGCTCACCCGCTGCGACGAGGTTGCAGAACAGGGCGTCGAAGTGGACCGGATGGCGCCGAAAGGCCTGGGACAGGCTGCTGCCGGTTTCCACATTGGCCCGTACGTCATTGAGAAGACGGGCGAGGGACGGGTTGCCACAGCCCTTGATGGCGATGTCGAAGGACTGCAGCAGGGGGACACCGGCACGCATCATGGTGGATAGCTGGCGGGTGAACAGCGCGATGTCCTTGTCGGTGATCTTGCGTCCGCTGGAGAAGGTCTGCTTGCGGATCTTGTGGGTCAGAATGCCCTGCCGGCGCAGTACGGTCTGTACGACGGTTTCCGTCGCTGCACGCATTTCCCCGCGGATGATCTTGCCGGTCTTGTCCTTGCCTTCCCAGACGAAAAGGTGCTCCCGAGCGATGTTGGCGCTGCGGGATGGAGCTTTCTTGTTGGTTGCTGTGGCCATCAATTGATTCCGCGTGAAGCCATCACTCGTTTGTACAGGCGAGCACTTCGGTCAGGGAGGTGACACCCTGCTTCACCTTGAGCAGACCGGACTGGCGAAGATCCCGGACGCCTTCGAGCTGAGCCTGCGCAGCGATGTCCATCGAGTTGCCGTTCGTCATGATTATACGTGCGATCTCTTCGGAGATCGGCATCACCTGGTAAATGCCCAGCCGCCCCTTGTATCCCGAGCCCTTGCAGCGTTCGCAGCCCACCGGGCCGTAGGGCTGCCAGCTACCGTCCAGATCACTCTCGTTGAATCCCGCCGAGATCAGGGCCTCAATGGGAATGTCGACCGGCTTTTTGCATGAGCACAGACGGCGCGCCAGGCGCTGAGCGGTGATCATGATGACCGACGATGCGATGTTAAACGGCGCCACGCCCATGTTCTTTAGGCGCTCAAGGGTGGACGGGGCGTCGTTGGTATGAAGGGTGGATAGGACCAGGTGGCCGGTCTGCGCGGCCTTGACCGAAATTTCAGCGGTTTCCAGGTCACGGATTTCGCCAACCATGATGACGTCCGGATCCTGGCGAAGGAAGGCGCGCAAGGCAAAGGCGAAAGTAAGCCCGGCCTTTTCGTTGACGTTTACCTGATTGATGCCCGGAAGGTTGATTTCCGCCGGATCTTCGGCCGTGCTGATGTTCACGCCGGGCTGGTTCAGGATGTTCAGGCAAGTGTAGAGGGACACCGTCTTCCCGCTACCGGTAGGGCCCGTGACCAGGATCATCCCGTACGGGCGCTGCACCGCATCCATCAGGGCTGCTCGTTGGTCGGGTTCGTAACCGAGGGCATCAACACCGAGCATTGCCGAGGAGGGGTCGAGAATCCGCATCACGATCTTCTCGCCGTAAAGTGTCGGCAGCGTGGAGACGCGGAAGTCGATGGCCTTGTTTTTTGACAGCACCAGTTTCATCCGGCCATCCTGGGGGACGCGCTTCTCGGAGATGTCCAGGCGTGAGATGACCTTGATGCGTGCTGCGATCTTCTCCTTGAGTACCAGAGGTGGCTGGGCAATCTCCCGCAGAATCCCGTCTGTGCGGAAGCGGATGCGGTAGTACTTTTCGTAGGGTTCGAAATGGATATCCGACGCCCCTTCGTTGATGGCGTCGATCAGAAGCTTCTGGATGAAGCGCACGACCGGGGCATCGTCCACCTCCGACGCGCCGTCGTCCGAAGGCCGGGTTGCCTCACCGTTCCCTTCCTGACCGAGGAGATCCATGTCGAACTCTTCCCCGGTCAGGTCCTTGAGGGCCGTTGCGGCGGACTCGGACAGCTGTTCGACAAGGGCTCTGAGTTTCGGCACCTCAACCACAACGGGATCAACCGCCAAGCCTGTTTGGAAACGGATCTCGTCGAGAATGCGCAGATTGGACGGGTCGGACAGGGCCAGGGTCAGCCGGTTGCCCCGGCGTCCCAGTGCAACCACCTGATGCTTGATCATCAGCTTGCGATCAATGGCGTCAGCGGGCAGATGGCTTGTATCGAAGGCGGCCAGATCCAGCGTGGGGGAGCCGAAGGTTTCTGCCGCAAACAGGGCGATGTCGGCAGCCTTCATCAGCCCCCGATTGATGACTTCGACGAGGAAATCATTGGGGTTGGCCGACTGGGACGAGCAGGCAAGGGCCTCGGCCTCAAGAAGCCGGCCGTGCTGGACGAAAGCGCGGGCGAGGCCGCTCAGGGCGGCTTGCGGGGATGAGGCCATGCCGGAATGTCTTTGGAAGGGATCAACCTGAAATGCGTGGGGATCATGCCGTCAGGCGAAGGGCTTGTAAAGCGGCGACGTTCCCCATGGGCTATCGCTCTTTCGTCGGACGGAAGATGCGTACGGTCTTGATGCGCCGGTCCTCGGCCTGGACCACCTCAATGGGTACGCCGGCAATCTTCACAGAGACCCCCGACTCCGGGATGTCCTGCAGGTGTTCGAGCACCAGTCCATTGAGGGTCTTGGGGCCGTCAACCGGCAGATCCAGGCCGAGTTTGCGGTTGAGGGCGCGCAGATGCTGGCTTCCGTCGGCAATGACGCTGCCACTCGCATCCCAGCACAGTTTGTCGGTGGAGTCCGGTGCGCTGGTGGTGAATTTTCCGATCAGCTCTTCGATGATGTCCTCCAGGGTCACGAGGCCGAGGAGTTCGCCGTACTCGTCCACCACCAGACCGAGACGTTCCCGGTTCTCCTGGAAGAAATGGAGCTGGGCGTAGATTGGCGTGCTGGCCGGAATAAAGTAGGGCTTGGTCAGCATGTCCCGGATATCAACGGCCTCAAGGCTGCGATCCAGGGTCTGGCCGAGGATCCTGCGCACGTGGAGCAGGCCGATCACCGCGTTCATCTCGCCGTCGAATACCGGCAGGCGGGTATGGTAGCAAGTGGCCAGATGGCCCTGGATGACGGTGATCGGGTCGGCAATATTGACGGCCTCGATCTGGTTGCGTGGCGTCATCACATCTTCGACGGTAATGTCCTCGAGTTCGAAGAGGTTGAGCAGGATGCTGCGATGCTTGGGTGGAATGAAAGTGCCCGATTCCAGCACCATGGTACGCAGCTCTTCGGTGGACAGGCTGTGCGCATCCTGTCCGTTGTTGTTGCGCAGGCGCAATACCCGGAGGAGACCGGCGACGAAGAGGTTGACGAACCAGACAATGAAATAAAGGCCCTTGAGCAGGGCCGACAGGGGATAGCTGACAATGCAGGCAAGGCGGTTTGCATGATTCGCACCCACCACCTTGGGGGTGATCTCCGAAAACACCAGGATCAGGAAGGTCACCACCAGGGTGCTCACCCCGAGAACCCACTCCTCGCTGCCGAAGAGCTGTATGGTGATGACACTGACCAGAGTGGCAGCCGCCGCATTCACCAGATTGTTGCACAGCAGGATGATGCCGAGGAGCTTGTCCGTCTTGGCGAGGAGTTCCAGTGCCAGACGGGCACCCCGGGAACCCAGACTGGCCGCGGAGCGAAGCCGATACCGGTTTGCAGCCATCATGGCCGTCTCTGCCATGGAGAAGAAGCCCGAGAGGGCGAGCAGCGTGACCAGGATGGCCAGCTGCATGGAGAGAGGGATGCTGTTCAAGTGGCTTGGCGCAGGTGACTTCGGCCCAGTATTCAGGCCGGGTCAGCGCTTGTCAAGCCGGGCGGGCGAGCAGGACTTCCGCGACGAAGCGGCTGCCCACATACGCGAGCATCAGGGCGACAAAGCCCGAAAGGGTCCAGTACAAGGCCTTTCTGCCCCGCCAGCCCCAGGCGTGGCGCCCCACCAGCAGACTCGCGAAGATGCACCACGAAATGATGGCGAAAACCGTCTTGTGATCCAGGCGGAAGGCCTTGCCGAACAGGGCCTCCGAGAACACGATGCCGGAGCCCACCGTGAGTGTGAGCAGCACGAAGGCGATGCCGATCAGCCGGAACAACAGGGCCTCCATGGTGAGGAGCGGCGGCAGCGATGCAAAGGCGCGGGTCAGGTGGGCGCCGTGCAGGCGCTTCTCGGCAACGGCCATCAGCGTGGCGTGCAGGGCCGCAAGCGTAAACAGGCTGTAGGCCAGCATGGCCACCACGAAGTGCGCGCGGAACAGGGGCGAGTTGGCGTTGGTCAGCAGGTGCTGGTCGGGAAAGAAGGCCGGCAGCAGCGCGCAGACGGCCGCGGCAGGCATGGCCAGGGTCTGCAGACCCTCCAGCCGGGCATACAGGCTTTCGATCCAGTAGAACAGCATGGCCAGCCACAGCATCAGTGAAAGTGCCATGCTGAAGCCGAAGTGAATGCCGTCGGTCGAAAAGAAGACCCCGTGCAGGGCGAAACCGTGGGCCAGAAGGGCGGCCAGCATCACACCGCGCTCCCAGGGCAGCAGGCCCTGACGAGGCGCCCGGGTGGGCGCCAGCCAGCGGCTATGCCAGAAGTGCACGCCGAGAATGGCATACAGGGAGGCGGGGAGGAGATGAAGTAGAATCGCGGCCATTCCTCAAGTTTACTCCAAGGCCTCGGTCACGAACCATCATGCTGGATAACCTCACAACCCGCCTGGCGAAAGTCGTCAAGACTCTCCGCGGCCAGGCAAGGCTTACCGAAGACAACATTCAGGATGCCCTGCGCGAAGTGCGCATGGCACTGCTTGAGGCCGACGTGGCCCTGCCGGTGGTCAAGGATCTCATCGCCCGCGTCAAGGAGAAGGCGGTTGGCACCGAGGTGCTCAGCTCCCTGACCCCGGGCCAGGCCCTGGTGGGTGTCGTCCATCAGGAACTGACGCAGTTGATGGGCGGCGCACACAGCGGGCTCAATCTGGCCACGCAACCGCCGGCCATCATTCTGATGGCGGGCCTGCAGGGCGCCGGCAAGACCACCACCACCGGCAAGCTCGGCAAGATGCTCACCGAGCGCATGAAGAAGAAGGTGCTGGCCGTCTCCACCGACGTCTACCGCCCGGCGGCCATTGCCCAGTTGCAGACCGTCTCCCAACAGGCGGGTATCGAGTTTTTCCCGTCCACGCCGGACCAGAAGCCGGTGGATATCGCCCGCGCCGCAGTTGACTACGCCCGTCGCCATTACATGGACGTATTGCTGGTGGACACCGCGGGCCGGCTCGCCATCGACCAGGCCATGATGGAGGAGATCCAGGCCCTGCATGCGGCGGTCAATCCGATCGAAACCCTGTTTGTCGTCGACGCGATGCTTGGCCAGGATGCCGTCAATACCGCCCGGGCCTTCAACGAAGCCCTGCCCCTCACCGGCGTGGTCCTGACCAAACTCGATGGCGATGCCCGCGGCGGTGCTGCACTGTCGGTGCGTCATGTGACGGGCAAGCCCCTCAAGTTTGCCGGTGTCGGCGAAAAGCTCGGCGGCCTTGAGGAGTTCCACCCGGAGCGGATGGCCAGCCGCATCCTCGGCATGGGCGACATCCTGTCCCTGGTGGAAGATGCCCGGCGTGGCGTGGATGAAGAGAAGGCCAAGGAGTTCGCCCAGAAACTCAAGAGCGGCAAGGGCTTTGACCTCAACGACTTCAAGGACCAGCTCGGCCAGATGAAGAAGATGGGCGGCCTGTCCAGCCTGATGGACAAGTTGCCCGCCCAGTTCGCCCAGGCAGCGGGCCAGCTCCAGGGCGGGGTCGAGGAGAAGGCGGTCAAGCGCATCGAAGGCATCATCAACTCCATGACCCCCGCCGAACGGGCCAAGCCCGAGATCCTCAAGGCCTCCCGCAAGCGGCGCATTGCCGCCGGTGCCGGGGTGACGGTGCAGGAGGTCAATCGCCTTCTGGGGCAGTTTGAGCAAACCCAGAAGATGATGAAACAGTTCTCCAAGGGGGGCATGCAGAAGATGATGCGGGCCATGAAGGGCTTGATGCCGGGCGGTGGCCTGCGCTGATGCTGCACCTGCGCTTGCATTTTTGTGCAGGCAAGTCTTTATTTCGGGGCGATGGCGCCCGATTGTCCGGTGGCGGAGGCAGCAATGGCAGAATTTTCGGCTGAAGGTGGTGGCCTGGACGGGGTCCCTGCAGAAGATGAGGTCGGTGGGGGGGGGCTGGAAGGCGAGAGCCCGGGCCTCCTCACCCGTAACTACATCGTCGGTGTCGGGGCCTCGGCCGGCGGTCTGGAGGCCCTTTCGGGGCTGTTCTCGAGTCTGCCCACCGATCTCGGTGCGACCTATGTGGTCGTCCAGCATCTGTCACCCACCTATCGGAGCATGCTGGTTCAGCTGATCGGCCGCGAGACCGCGATGGAGGTCAAGGAGGTCGAGCAGCACGAATCGCCCAGTCCCAATACGGTCTACATCACGCCGCCCAATCGCAATCTGCTCTATCGGGACGGGCGTTTCGAGTTGATCGAGCCCATCCCCAACGTCCTTCCCAAGCCCTCCGTCAATAGCTTTTTCTATTCCGTCGCCGCCGAGCGGGGCGAGGAAGTGATTGGCGTGATCCTGTCGGGCACCGGCTCGGACGGCGCGGGCGGGGTTCGGGCAATCAAGGCTGGAGGTGGCCTGGTGTTTGCCCAGGATCCGGCATCAGCCAAGTACGCCGGCATGCCCCAGTCGGCCATCGAGACCGATTGCGTCGATTGGGTGCTCACCCCCGACGCCATCGCCCGGGAGATCGCCCTCATCGTGCGCACCCAGGGCTTGGTGGACCCACCCGAAAAGCTGCGCGACGCACCGGGCACCATCCAGTCCCTTCTTACCCGGGTTCAGCGCTACACCCGCATCGACTTCTCGGGTTACAAGGAGAACACCGTGTGGCGGCGCATCCTGCGGCGGATGGCCACCAACCGGGTGGAGTCCCTTCAGGACTACATCGACCTCACCGAGCGCAATCCCGAGGAGCTGGGCCAGCTAAGCAAGGAAATCCTGATTTCAGTGACCTCCTTCTTTCGCGACAGGGATGCGTTTGATGCGCTGGCTGCAGCCATGTGCGAGCGGCTGGCGGTCAAGCGGCCCGGTGACGAGATCCGGGTCTGGGTACCCGGCTGCGCCACCGGCGAAGAAGCCTACGCCATCGCCATCCTGATCTCCGAGTATCTGGGCGCGGCGCTCTCCGAGTACACGGTCCAGATATTCGCCACCGACATCGACATGAGCGCCATGGCCATCGCCCGGCGCGGCGTGTATTCGGCCGCCAGCCTCGGTGAAGTGGACGCCGCCATCGTCCAGAAGTACTTCATCACCGCCGGCGACGCCTATGAAGTGGTAAAGCCCCTGCGTGAACTGGTGGTTTTCGCCCGCCAGGATCTGGTGCAGGATCCGCCCTTCGTGCGTCTGGATCTGGTGAGTTGCCGGAACGTCCTGATCTACTTCCAGAATCCGCTTCAGGAGCGTGTCCTCGGCACCTTCCACTATGCGCTGGCGCCGGCCGGGCTGCTGTTCCTGGGCAAGTCGGAGAGCGTCTTCCAGCACGAGGATCTGTTCGACACCGTGCATCGGGACGGGAAGATCTTCCGCCGCAGCGGTCTGGCCGCTCGGGCGCCCCTCGGTCCCATGCGCCAGCCCCTGCGCAGCCGTCCTCCCGAGCGTGAGCGACGCAACCCGGCCGATGTACTGCTGCATACCCTGGCCGAAGCCTACGCCCCACCCAGCCTGCTGGTGAATCAGAGTTTCGAGATCCTGCACGTGTTCGGCGAGGTGAATCGGGTCCTGGGCATTCCGTCGGGGCGTCCGGACTTCAACCTCCTCGGGCTCATCCGCAAGGAATTCCGCACCGAGTTGCAGACCCTGCTGCACCAGGTTCGCCAGAAGGGGGGGGCGATCAGTGGCCGCCCACGTCTCCTCGATGTGCCCGGCGTGGCGCCCCAGCAGCTACGCATGCATCTGTGGCCGGTCAGTGTCGAAACCGACGGGGACGCGGCCATCGTGTCCTTCGAGACGGTGGTCGAGCAGCCTTCCGGCAATGATCTACCGTCGGGCGAACTCAATCTGGCCTCGCGGGATCTCGAAGAGGAGCTCATCGCCACCCGCGAGCATCTCCAGACCGTGGTCGAGGAACTGGAAACCTCCAACGAGGAAACCCAGGCGCTCAACGAGGAACTGCAGGCCTCCAACGAAGAGTTGCAGGCCGCCAACGAGGAACTCCAGGCCGCCAACGAAGAGCTCCAGTCCACCAACGAAGAACTCACCACCGTCAACGAAGAACTCCAGATCAAGTCCGCCGAGCTGGCTGATGCCAATGCGGATCTCGAGAACGTCCAGAACAGCTTTGGCTTCTGCCTGCTGGTGGTCAGCGAGCAGATGCGCGTGCTGCGCTTCAATGAGGTGGCGGCGCGCTATTTTGGACTCAATGACAGTGCGACGGGTGAGCATGTGCGGATCATCCTCGCCCAGCAGAAGCTCGACGCCCATACCGACCTGATCGAGCAGGTGGTGCGTGATGGTCGTCCGCTCGAGCGTCAGGTCAGCGATGCCCTGCGCCACTATCTGCTGCGGGTCTCGCCACGGGCCGTTGCCCGTAGCACGGAAAGGGGAGGGGCCGTCATCACCCTCATTGATGAGACCCACCTCCTGGAGACCCAGTGCCAGTTGCGTAACAGCGAGCAGCGCATGACCGCCATCATGGAGAACGCCTTTGCGCTCATCTCCGTCAAGGACACGCTCGGGCGCTACGAGTATGTCAATTCCCGCTTCAAGGAGTATTTCCGCACGACGGCTGAAGATCTGATCGGCCGTACCGATTTTCAGCTCCTGCCTGACGACATGGCCCGCCAGATCCGCGAACGCGATCTCGCCGTGCTGGCCAGCGGCCGGAGTGTCGAGAGCGAGGAGACGATGACGCTGCCGGATGGCGAGCACACCTTCCTCGTGCTGCGCTTCGGACTCCTCTCCCATGACGGCGTGGTGGCCGGCCTGTGCACCAAGAGCACCGACATCACCGACCGTAAGCGCAGGGAGGCCGTGCTGATCCAACGCGAAGCTTTCCTGCGTGAGGCCCTGACCGTCATCCCTGCCGCCCTGCTGCTCGAGTTCGATGCGGCTGAGGCATTGGTGCGCAGCGTGGGCGACCTGGGGCGTGAGCATCTGGATGGCCTTCAGGCCGGTGTGCCCATGGTGTCCGTCTTGGAGCGGCTTGGTCTGAGCTGCGTTGAAGGATGTGCGGGCGAAGGCCCTCCGGTGCCGAGCTCTGGCATGCTGGGGGATCGGCCGGTGTCCCTGCGCGTCTGCCATGCCCACGGGCATTCCACGTTTGTCCTGATCGTCCCCGCCTGACGATGGGTGTTTGTGGAGGGCCAGCATGAAGCGCGAAACGGTCGTGCCGGCGCCCTTGATCTTTCCTCCGCCCACCGAAGCCCGGGGTGCGAGCCAGGCGGACGCGCTTGCGGGCTTGCCCGTTCCGGCCGCCTGTTTGACGGTCGACGCCGGTCTGAGCGATGCCAATCGGGAGTGGTTCCAGCTCCTCGAGCCCGCCACCCGCGAAGGCGCCGGCTGGCTCGCTTGCCTTGATGTCGCAGCCACGAGCCGGCTGCGTGATGCGTTGCGCAAGGCGGAAGGTCAGTTTGATCTGACCCTGACCCGGGGAGGGGAAAACGGGCGCTACTTCCGGGTACGTGGGCGCTTCGATGCGGCACGTGGCGAATGGCTCTCCGTATGGACCGATGAGTCGGTGTCGATGCGTGCCGATCTGGCCCTGAGCCGGGCGCTCATGGTCGCCCACGAAGCGCGGGAGGAGGTGGAGAACATCTTCGACGCGGCAGCCGAAGCCATGCTCATGGTTGATTGCGGCACCCTCCGCATCCTGCGCAGCAATCCCGGCGCCGCGCAACTCTATGGCTATTCCGTGCGTGATCTGGAAGGCCGTCCGGTCGGCGATCTGGTGGCGGGCTCTGCGATTGCCGGCGACTTCCTGCGGCTGCACCGCGACTACGTCCCCCTACGCTTCCACCGCCGGGCCGACGGAAGCCACATTGCTGTCGAGATACGCATTCGCTATTGCACCCGCAATTGCCGCGAGGTCGCCGTATTGACCGTGCGCGATGCTTCGGAACGGACCCGCAGTGCCGCTGTGCAGCTCGAGAGTGACCTGCGCTACCGCACGGTTTTCGATGGTGCGCCCTTTCCCATCCTGCTGCTCAACACCCAGGGCAGCATCGTGGATGCCAACCCTGCCGCAGCCGATCTCTACCGCTTTACCCGCGATGAGATTCTCGGCCAGCGTGCCGCCAGCCTCATCACCAACGACCTCGCCCTGCTCAGGCTCTTCGTCACGCGCCCCACCTTCCTGCCGGCGGGTGACCACGTGCGCAAGGACGGTACCCGCTTTGCCGCAGAGACCACGGTGTCCTACGTCAATCAACGAGGTGTGAGCCTGGCGATTCTCATCGTGCGGGACGTGACCGAAGCCCGGGAGACCGTGGCCCGTCTGGAAGAGGCCGAGGAACGTTGGCGGTTTGCCCTTGAGGGGGCGGGGGACGGCGTATGGGACTGGAACGTGCGTGACGGCAGTTTCTATCGCTCGCCCCGCTGGGGCGAGATGCTTGGTTACACGCCGGCCGAGTCACGTCGTCTGGCGTGGCGCGAACTCATCCATCCGGACGACCGCAGCCGGGTGCTCGGGAAGATGGAGGACTACCTCCATGGTGTGGTGCCGATCTACGAGGCGGAGTTCCGGTTGCGCTGCAAGACCGGGCAGTACCGCTGGATCGCCGCCCGGGGCAAGGCCATGGCCCGGGATGTGGACGGCACGCCGATGCGCATTCTCGGCACGCACCGGGACATCAGTGAAACCCGTTCCCTGATGGAAACCCTGCGGGCCTCGGAAAGGCTCTGGCAGTTTGCCCTGGAGGGGCATGGAGATGCCCTGTGGGACTGGGCGGTGGAAACCGGTGAGATCAACGTCAGTGCGTCGTTTGCCACCATCATCGGCTACCCCGAGGACCGCCCCCTGAGTGGCAACGACATCTGGCCGTCGCGTCTCCATCCGGACGATCTGCGAGGAGCGATTGCGGCGTTTTCCGCCCATCTGTCCGGCGCCCGCCCCATCACCGAAACCGAGTTCCGGCTGCGCATGGAGGACGGCTCCTATCGCTGGATTGCCCTGCGCGGCAAGATCATGGAGCGGGATGCCAACGGACGCAGCACGCGCATGATCGGAACCGTGCGCGATGTGCACGACCGGCACCTCAGCGTTGAACGGGAAAAGCAGCAGCAGCGCGAGCTGGCCCATGCGGCGCGCCTGATCCACGTGGGGGAAATGGCATCGGCCCTGGCCCACGAGCTCAACCAGCCACTCACTGCCCTGCGCAACTTCAGCGCCGTGGCCCTGCGCCGCCTGGAAGAGCCCGAGAGTGGTAGCGAGGCTATCCGCGGCCCCCTCAAAATGATTGCCGAACAGGCCTTGCGCGCCGGCGAAATCGTGCACCGGGTGCGCGGCTTTGTCCGCAAGGGGGGGCTGGTGACGGCCCCCGTGGCCCTGAACGAGGTCGTTCGGGACATGGTGCGCTTTGCCGAATTCGACGCCCGCGCCCACTCGGTCCAGTTCGTCCTCGAACTGGCAGATCCTCTGCACCCCGTCTTGGCCGACCAGGTCCAGATCGAGCAGGTCATCGGCAATCTGGTGAAGAACGGCATTGAGGCGATGGGTGAGAGTACCCGTGAGCGCGTGCTGACGATCCGCACCCGGCCGCTCGACGACGGCACCGTAGGTGTGTGCGTGATTGACCGGGGCGGCGGGCTTGCCGACGTTGTCCGTGCCGACCCCTTTGCCCCCTTTGTCACCACCAAGCCCGATGGCGTCGGTCTGGGCCTCGCCATCTGCCGCACCATCGTCGAGAACCATGGCGGGCGAATGTGGGTCGAATCCAGCACATCGTCGGGTACCACCTTCAGCTTCTGTCTGCCGGTCGTTGCGGTGTGAGCGCATCCCGTAGCCGGGCAGGAAGACAGGTTGTGCGGCGCGCGTGAACAAAAAAAACAGGAGGCAGACATGGACACCCCGCTGGTTTGTGTTGTGGATGATGATGATGCAGTCCGGTTATCCATCAGCTTGCTTGTAGAGACGCTCGGGCTCCCGGTGCGCAACTTTCCCAGTGCCGTTGACATGCTTGCGGATCCCCAGGCACTTGAGCAGGCCCATTGTCTGGTTCTGGACGTGCGCATGCCGGGCCTCAGCGGGGTGGGGCTGCAGGAGCGCCTGATGCGTCTGGGCAATGCCATCCCCATCATATTCGTCTCCGCCCACGGGGATGTGCCCATGGTGGCCCGGGCCATGCGGGACGGCGCCTTCGATTTCCTGCAGAAGCCCTTCAATGAGCAGCACCTCCTTGATCGCGTCCAGGAGGCCGTTCAGGTGGCGGCCCGGCGGCGCAACGAAAAGGTCTGGCTGGCGGACGTCCAGGGCCGTCTTGACTGCCTGACCGCGCGGGAGCGCGATGTCATGGAAGGGATGGTCGCCGGGCGCCTCAACAAGCAGATCGCCGATGATCTTGGCATCAGCATGAAAACCGTCGAGCAGCACCGTTCCCGGGTCATGGAGAAACTGCGTGTCGACTCCCTTGCCGAACTTGTGCGAATGGTCGTCCTGGCCGGGGGTCAGTCCGAATGAATACCCTTTCCCTATCCGGGTTTTCCCGGGGAGGAGGGGGGGAAAGGCCGGATTTGTGCCTTGCAGCATTCTTGTCATCATACGTTCCATGGCGTTGCGGCAAACCAGAAGCTCTCCGCAGCGCCAGCTGGGGGCGTCAAACAAAAGCACAAGGGAAGGGGGGAGGAGACACCTTCAACTATGTGATGCCTGTGACTGAATGAATCGAGGAGTGAATCAGATGGCGGAAAAGAATTTGTTTCAGTGGGGCCCGTATCAGGAAGCAGCCATGGAAAGCGGTCTTTCCCTTTTCGGGAATCTGACCACTCAGGTTGAGAAGATCACCCGTCTGCAGCTCGAAGCGGGCGCAGAGGCGACCCGCGAGGCGCTTGCCGCAGCCCAGGCCCTCATCGAGATCAAGGATCCGGCGGAGCTCGGCAACTGGCAGACTACCTATTGGCAGCCCGGTCTTGAGCGCGTCGCGGACACCGTTCGCAAGCAATATGACCTTCTCGCCGAGAGCCGCAGCGTGGTGCTTGACGCCATCAAGGAGGCTTCCGCCGAAGCCACCCAGCAGGTCCAGGCCGGCATCGACCGTCTGGCCGAGCAGGCGCCCGAAGGCTTTGGTCCGGTATTTGAAGCCATTCGCAATGGTCTGGCTGCGCAAATCACCGCCCTCGAAAGCGTGTCTCTGGTCAGCGACCAGATCAATGGCATCGCCGAAGCCAATGTGGTGGCCCTCAAGAATGCCGTCAAGCCGGTCATCGCCAAGCCTGCTGCCACGAGCAAGCGCAAGGCTGCCTGACCTTAGCCTGCACGCAAAGAAAAGCCATTCTCGGGCCGCGATCTCCGGATTGCGGCCTTTTTTTGTCTGTTTCCGGCGGGCGGGTGGGCCTGATACCATCCGGCCCCATGCAGGACTTTTCCCACGTGAATCTCCAGGCCCGGGCGCTGGAGGCACTCATGAGTTGCAGCCCGGCGCTGAAGGCCGCGCAGGTGGATGCACTCCTCGCTGACTGGCAAGCCGGCTATCTCGTCCTGCCCGAAGCCGGCGCCTTGCCGCCCCCCGTGCTCAATCCCGGGCGACCCGAACGGCCCGAGCTGGTCCCCCACACCGAGTTGCCCCGGCGACGCCCCGGCTCCCCGGGCGGGCACGCAGCCTTGCTGCACGCCATTGCGCACATCGAGTTCAATGCCATCAATCTTGCCCTTGATTGTGCCTACCGGTTCTCCGGCCTGCCTGCCGATTACTACGGGGCCTGGCTTGGGGTGGCTGCCGAGGAGGCCTACCATTTTTCCCTCATCGAGGCTCGCCTGAGGGGTCTTGGCCATGCCTACGGTGACTTTCAGGCCCACAACGGTCTGTGGGAGATGGCGATCAAGACCGCTGACGATCCCCTGGCCCGCATGGCGCTGGTGCCCCGGGTGCTCGAAGCCCGCGGGCTGGATGCAACACCGCCCATCGTCAGCGCCCTGAAGCGTATCGGTGATACCGAAACCATCGCGGTACTCGACATCATCCTGCGCGATGAAATCGGTCATGTGGCCCTGGGTGACCGATGGTTCCGGTATTTCTGTGCCGAGCGCGGGCTGGCGCCCGAGGCCACCTACCTTGTTCTCATGGCCCGGTTTGATGCACCCTGGCCTCCGCGCCCCCTCAACGTTGAAGCCCGCCGGAAGGCGGGCTTCAGTGATGCGGAGATCGCCTGCCTGGAGGCGGGCAAGGCCGCATCCACGGTGCGCTAGCACTTGCCCGCTGTCGGGCAGGGGCTAGAGTGAGCCGTAGGAATGCAGGCCCGACAGGAACATATTGACCCCGACAAAGGCAAAGGCCGTCACCACAAGGCCTGCGATGGCCCACCAGGCCAACATGGGTCCGCGCAAACCCTTGGTCAGGCGGATATGCAGCCAGGTGGCATAGTTGAGCCACACGATAAAGGCCCATGTTTCCTTCGGATCCCACTGCCAGTAGGTGCCCCAGGCCTCGGCCGCCCACAAGGCGCCCAGGATGGTGGCGATGGTGAAGAAGGCGAAGCCGATGGCAATGGCCTTGTACATCACATCATCCAGCACCTCGGCCGGGGGCAGGCGATTGGCCAGGATGCCCTTGCGCACCAGCAGATCGGCTACGCCAACCATCGCCGCCAGGGCAAAGGCGCCATAGCCGATGAAGTTGGCCGGCACATGCACCTTCATCCAGTAGCTCTGCAGCGCCGGGATCAGGGGCTGGATCTCCTGCGCCTCGCGGCTGAAGGTGTACCACAGCAGGAAGGCCACGGCAGCCGAGATCACCAGCAGCACGAAGGCCCCCATGCGGCGGGTGGCGTAGCGACCTTCGTAATACAGGTAGAGCAGGCCGGTCATCAGGGCGAAGAGCACGAAGACTTCGTAAAGGTTGCTCAGGGGAATGTGGCCCACATCGGCCCCGATCAGATAGCTCTCGTACCAGCGCACCATCAGGCCCGTGGTACCCATGGTCACCGCGCACCAGGTGAGCGCCGAGCCAGTGGCGTCGGCAAAGTCGGAGCGCGCCGCCAGGCCCAGGCAGAAGGCCCCGGTGGCGATGAAGAACAGGGCGCTCATCCACATGATCGCCGTCTGGCTGGAGATCAGATACTTCAGGAAGAACACCTGCTCGGCCCGCGCCAGATCTCCCTGGTACAAGGCGATGCTGACCAGGGCAAGGGCCGTGGATGCCGCCAGGAAGGCCCGGAAGGGCTTCCAGGCAAAGCCCATGGCAGCAAGGCCCGGCACGGTGAACAGCAGGATTGCCTTGTCATAGACATCCATGAAGCCCCCATACTGGCGCAGGGCAAACAGGGCGCCACCCGCGAGGGCAAGGGCATAGAGCCAGTCGCCGGGGCTGAGGCGGCGCAGGAGCGGACTACTTTCCTTCTGGGCGATTTCCATGGCGATAACTCAGGTCAGGAGCGGGGGGAGGGATTGAGCAGGGTGGTGAGGTCGTCCCGGTGGCGTCTGAAGCGCTCTTCCACATCCATCGACTTGCGGTTCGAGCTGAGGGCCACCAAGGCCTCTCCGGTGTCTTTGATCAATACAAAGAGGCGACGTTCGCGAACGTACAGCATGGCGAAGACGCCCAGCACGAGGAGCAGTGAGCCCAGATAAACGATGGGCTTGCCGGGCGAGCGGGTGACCTGCAGCACGGTCGCGCGTACTTCGTCGAAGCCAACCGGCTGGAAATACACCGGGGCGCCGTAGTGGAGGCTGTCGTTGGTGGCGTTCAACGTGTCGCGCAGCAGCCGCGAGTGTTGCGCTGCCGGCACCAGGGCCGGCAGGCCCGCATCCGCGCGGGCCATTTTCCAGGCCTCCCAGGCCGAACCTTCGAGAATCTTGATGAAGACGTCGGCGGCCTTGTCCCGCTCGGTTTCGGGAATGGTGTTTTCGATGAACTTGCCCAGACTCTCGAAGCCACCCCGGGCAAACAGTTCGAGGGTACTCGCAGTGGTTTCCTGCATGCGGGCCCGGACATCGGGGCTCGTGTCGGCGCCCAGGGCCGTGGCCGTAAAGCGCCTTGCAATGTCGGGGTGGCGGGTCGGATCCAGCATCACCCGGCGTATGGCGAACCAGCTATCGGGCCGGCCGTCATCATCCATGGGGATGCGCATGAAACGGAACGGTGCCGAAGGGCTGTCGCGCATTCCCGTCAGCAGATACCAGGCGCCGTCCTGGCGTATGGGCTGCATGAAGTTCTGGTACTCCCGCGCCTGACCGGCCGAATCACGCAACTTGAACTGGATGCTCGGACCGACGTTCTGCATATCCTTGGCGGTCGGTGAGCGGGCGCCGCTGCCCAGGTGCTTCTCGAGGCGGGCAAAGTTGCCTGTGTCGGCCTCCGGCTTGTCGGCAGCCATGTTCTCAATGTTGAAGGCTCGGAAGCTGCCGAGTTCCAGGGTGTAGTCGAACCCGGCGGTTTTCAGTGCCATGGCCTCGCCAACCACGGCCTCGGTCGCCAAGGGGCGTGGCGCGCCACCGCTGCGCAGATCATGGCCCAGCAGGTGTAGACGCGACCCCCCATCTTCGAAGCTGGCCTGATACATCATCACCCCGGCGAACTCGAAGGGCTTGTTTACCTCGATGGTCTTCTCCACCGACTTGCCGGTGGCGTTCTCGGTGATGATGATGTCGCTGGCAAAACGCTTGGGCATGCCGCTCTCGTAGTGCTCCAGATGGAATTTGCGCAGGGAGACCGTGAAGGGCAGATCCTGCAGCAGGATGCCATCCTGCACGTTGAGTACGGCGGTATTGGCGCTCTTTCCTTCGGGAATGAAGACGTTGCCGCGGAAACTCCAGTTATCGACGCCCAGCCGACTTGTATCGGGGATCCGGGAAATCAGCTGGTTGCCGGTGGTGACCTGCTTGCCACCCAGGGCCATCTGGATCTTGAGGGGAAGGTTGCCGTCGAGGAGCCCGCCCAGGCAGATCAGCACGATGGCCCCGTGCGCCAGGAAGTAGCCGATTCTGGTCCAGCTCCCCTGCTTGGCTGCCAGCAGGATGCCGTCCTCGCGCCCATTGATGCGGGTCGAGAACCCGTTGTTGCGGAGATAGGCTTCTACGGCTTCCTTTGCCTGTGCGACCGGCAGGCTGTGAGCAAAGCGCGCATGGTGGGCAAAGCTCGACAGGGAGGCTTCCCGGGCATGCTCCCGAAAACCTCGCATGTCCCGCAGCATCGGCCGGGTCTGACGCAGGATGCAGGCGCTTGTGGACAGCACCAGAAAGCCCAGTATGGTGAGGAACCAGAACGAGTTATAGACCGAGTAGAGGCCCAGCTTCTCGAAAACCGGAAACCAGAACGGGCCGAACTGGTTGAGATAGTTGTTGTAGGGTTCGTTCTGCTTGACCACCGTCCCGATGATGGAGGCGACGCCAAGAAGGGTCAGCAGGCTGATGGCAAAGCGCATCGAGCTGAGCAGCTCGTAAATGGCGCGGAGGGTGCTGCGGTGTCGCATGGCGTTGCGGCGGTGGAGGTGGTTGGATGCGATGGAGCAGGGGGCTTGCCAATGAAAAAGGGGTGGTCTGACCACCCCTTTTTATAGCTGGCGGGCGCCCGGAAGCGCCTTGACTCAGCGCAAGCCGGCCGCGTAGTCGGCGACAGCCTTGATTTCCGGGTCGGTCATCTTGACGGCGATGGTCTGCATCATCTTGGCCGGATCGTTGGCGCGCTCGCCAGCACGGAAGGCCCGCAACTGGGCTTCGGTGTAGTCGGCAAACTGACCGGACAAGCGCGGGTACTGGGCGGGCATGCCGGCACCGGCAGGGCCGTGACAGGCTGCACAGGCAGGGATGCCGCGCTTCAGGTCGCCGGCGCGCCACAGCTTCTGGCCGAGCTCGATGGACGCCTTGTTCTTGGCAGACTCGGGCTTCTGGGCCTGACCGGCAAAGTAAGCGGCAAGGCCCTTCATGTCGGCGTCGGAGAGGCCGGCGACCATGCCGCCCATGATGGGGTTGGCACGCTCGGCAGGGGCGCCGCCCTCACTTTTGAAGTTCTTGAGCTGCTTGTAAAGGTATTCCGCATGCTGGCCCGCGAGTTTCGGGTTGACCGGAATCTGACTGTTGCCGTCAGCGCCGTGGCAGGCGCCGCAAACCTGTTCTGCAGTCTGTTTCGCCTTGGCCAGATCGGGCTGGGCGGCGGCTTTGTCTTGAGCCTGGACCGCGCCGGTGGCCAGAAGCAGCGAAAGCAGCAGGGAACGCTTGATCATGATGTCCTCGGAAGCCAAGAATGTGGATGTCTCAAACCTGTTATTCTATAGCAACTTCAGTCTTTTGCGCGATGCAATAGCGTGTGTTGCGTATGCCTACGCTCCCTCATGTCCCTGTTCCGTAACGCCCAGTTCGAGATTTCCGTTGCCAAACCCAACGGTCTGCCGCCGCCTGCGGGCCCCGAGGTGGCCTTTGCCGGCCGTTCCAATGCCGGCAAGTCCAGTGCCATCAACACCTTGTGCGACCACGTGCGTCTGGCCTTCGTCTCGAAAACCCCGGGGCGCACCCAGCTGATCAACTTCTTCCGCCTGCGCAACGGGGCCGTGCTGGTGGATCTGCCCGGCTACGGCTACGCCGAAGTACCGGAGGCCATCCGCCTTCAGTGGCAGCGTCTGCTTGAGGACTACCTCACCCGCCGCCCCAATCTCGTCGGTCTGGTCCTGATCATGGATTCCCGTCATCCCCTCAAGGACCGTGACCGGGTCATGATTGGCTGGTTTGCACCCAGCGGCCGTCCCATCCATGTGCTGCTCACCAAGAGCGACAAGCTCACCCGCTCGGAGCAGGCCGCGACACTGGCGGCGGTGCGCAAGGAACTGGCGCCCCTGGGCGAACAGGTCACCGTGCAGTTGTTCTCAAGTCTCAAGAAGACAGGGATTGAAGAAGCCGAGCGTGTCGTTGGATCATGGCTGTCTGTACCGGATGAAGAACTCCCCGGTGAAACTGTGTCCACATGACGCCGGTTTGAGGGGCCGGGGTTTGTGGTAAAAAGCGAACTCATTGTGCACTGCACGCACCAGCCGATTTTTTACTTTCCCGACCCGACCGATCATGGAACTTCAACCCGTCATCCTTTCCGGCGGCTCCGGCACGCGCCTGTGGCCCTTGTCCCGCGAACAGTACCCCAAGCAGCTCCTCGCCCTGGTGGGTGAAGAAACCATGCTGCAGGCCACGGCCGGCCGGCTGGCCGGTTTCGGCGGCCGCCTGGCGGTGGCGCAGGCGCCCATCGTCGTGTGCAATGAAGAATACCGCTTCGTCACCGCCGAGCAGCTCCGTGCCGTCGGTCGCGCCAGCCGCGACATCGTTCTGGAGCCCACCGGCCGCAACACCGCGCCGGCCCTGACCTTGGCAGCACTGGCCGCACAGGAGGCCGACCCGGTGCTGCTGGTGATGCCGGCCGACCACGTCATCCGTGACCTGGCCGGCTTCCAGAAGGCCATCGACGACGGCATCCCGGCTGCCCTTGATGGCGCCATCGTCACCTTCGGCATCGTGCCGACCCACGCCGAAACCGGCTACGGCTACATCCGTTGCGGCGCCGACCGGGCCGATGGCAGCAAGGCCATCGCCGCCTTTGTCGAAAAGCCCGATGCGGCTACCGCTCAGCGCTACCTCGACAGCGGCGAATACCTCTGGAACAGCGGTCTGTTCATGGTCAAGGCCAGCGTCTGGCTGAAGGCCATGGCCCAGCTCCAGCCGGCCATGTCCCAGGCCTGCCTGGCCGCCTGGGCGGGCGGCTCGCGGGACGCCGACTTCGTGCGGGTCGACAAGGCCCTCTTCCAGGCCTGCCCGTCCGACTCCATCGACTACGCGGTCATGGAAAAGCTCTCGGCGGCCGAAGGGCTCGGCATCGCCGGCTGCGTCGTGCCCATGTCGGCCGGCTGGTCCGATGTGGGGGCGTGGGACGCCCTGTGGCAGATCGCCGACAAGGACGCCAGCGGTAACGTGGCCCGCGGTGATGTGCTCTTCGAGGACAGCCGCAACACCCTCGTCTATGCCCAGGACCGCATGGTGGCCTGCGTGGGCCTGGACGACGCGGTCATCGTCGAGACCCCCGACGCCGTGCTGGTGGCCCGCAAGGACAAGACCCAGAACGTCAAGCAGATCGTCGCCGCCCTCAAGGCCGGCAGCCGCAGCCAGGCCTCGGCCCACCGCAAGATCCATCGCCCTTGGGGCTGGTACGACTCCATCGACAATGGCGAGCGTTTTCAGGTCAAGCGCATCGTGGTCAATCCGGGTGCCCGCCTGAGCCTGCAGATGCACCACCACCGGGCCGAGCACTGGATCGTGGTCAAGGGGACGGCCGAAGTCACCAACGGCGAGAAGACCTTCCTGCTGGGTGAAAACGAATCGACCTACATCCCCCTGGGCCACGTGCACCGCCTCGCCAACCCGGGCAAGGTGCCCCTCGAGATCATCGAAGTGCAGTCGGGCAGCTATCTCGGTGAGGATGACATCGTGCGCTTCGAGGACAAGTACGGGCGCGGGTGAGCACCAAAGGGCCGGCTGCTACTGCCGGCCCAGTCATGCCGGGCTTGAGAGGCCCGGCTCCTGGATGAAACCAAAACGGGCCGCCACGCCGGCCTGCGCAATCCGCCCCACCGTCAGCAGCCGGCCCGCCCAGTTCAGGCTCAAGGCTGAGTTTGGCGCTTCCAGGTCGCCTTCCAGTCTGACGCACATGGCCGCCAGATCCCGATCATCCAGCAATGCCACGCCGTGCTCGCAGCCCAGCAGCAGGCTGCCGTCCTCGTCGAGCCAAGCCTCCGTCACGTGGGTCACGGGCTGGCCGGTATGGGTCTCAAGCTGCTCGGTGCCGCTCAGGCGCAGGATCAGGGGGGTGTAGTCGAGGCTGACGAACACCTGCTGCGGGCCGTTCTGGAAATACCAGCGCCCGTCGGCCGTGGGCTGATAGTTGCGTCCAATGAAGGCGTTCAGGCCGGCATGGCGGATCGGCCCTTCCGGCACCCGCCACTCACCCCGGCGGCTCAGGCGCAGCCAGCCGGTGCAGGAAGGCACATTCGGCCACTTGGCCAGGGCCGCCCGGACCGCTTCATCCATGAGGGTGTGATCCCCTGCTTACCAGAGCTTCCACCAGGCGCCCTTGCGGTCGGCAGGGGCCCCGGCGGTCAGATAGGCGCTCTTCGGGAAATTGGTGCGAAGCACCCGCTCCGCATCGTCCCGCAGCTCGGTGAGCTTCAGCGCGTCGTAGCTCTTCGCCATCAGGAACAGGGCTTCCTCGGTGGCGGGGGACTGGGGAAAGTCCTTGACGGCTGTCTGCGCCCGGTTGGCCGATGCGAGGTAGGCGCCGCGACGATAGTAGTAACGGGCCACGTGCACCTCATGGGACGCCAGGGCATTCACCAGGTAACGCATGCGCAGCGTGGCGTCGGGGGCGTACTTGCTCTCCGGGAAGCGCTGCACCAGTTCCTTGAAGGTGTTGAACGACGCGCGGGCCGCCTTGGTATCGCGTTCCGAGAGATCCTGATTGGCCAGGGCGCCGAGCAGGCCCAAATCTTCATTGAAGTTGGCCAGGCCCTTCAAGTAGTAGGCGTAATCCACGTTCGGGTGGTTCGGGTGCAGCTTGACGAAGCGCTCGCAGGCCGCGATGGCCGAAGCCGGCTCATTGGACTTGTAGTACGCATAAGCCACTTCGAGCTGGGACTGCTGGGCGTAGCGACCATAGGGGTAGCGCGCCTCCAGCTTCTCGAACATCTTGATGGCCCGGTCCCAGGCGCCATCGGACATGGATTCCTTGGCCTCCGAGTAGAGCTTCTGGGCGCTCCAGCCATTGGTTTCGTCGATCTGGTCGGGCAGGCCGCTACAGCCAGCAAGCAGAAGGAAGCCGGCAAGCGTTAAACTACGCAGGGTGAAATGCGCCATTGAAAACTCTTTGGAAGAAGATTGGGCCGATTATAGCCCAGCCATCCCTTCCCCCTCGCCGCTGCGAGAGTCTATTCCTGACGACTGTGCCGGCCTTCGGGCTGATCAGGCACTTGCCCGGTTGTTTCCGGAGCATTCCCGCAGCCGTCTTCAATCCTGGCTCAAGTCCGGGCGAATCCTCATCGATGGGGCCTCGCCGGATTCAAAATCCAAGGTCTGGGGGGGCGAGACCGTGCTGGTCAGCCCCGAGCCCACCGAGGCGATGCTGGCCGAGCAGGCCGAGGACATCCCGCTCCGGGTGCTCCACGAGGACGACACACTGCTCATCATAGACAAGCCTGTGGGCCTCGTCGTGCATCCCGGCAGTGGCAACTGGTCCGGCACCTTGCTCAATGCCCTGCTGCATCACGGTGCCCGCTTCCGTGAGCTGCCCCGTGCCGGCATCGTGCATCGCCTCGACAAGGACACCAGCGGCCTGCTGGTGGTGGCCAAGACCCTCGAAGCCCAGACCGATCTGGTCCGCCAGCTCCAGGCGCGTACCGTCAAGCGCCACTACCAGGCGCTGGTGCATGGTCACCCCGGGGAGAGTGGCGAAGTCAATGCCCCCATCGGCCGTCACCCGGTCCAGCGGACCCGCATGGCCGTGGTGCCGGGCGGTCGCGAGGCCCTGACCCGCTACCGGGTCATCGAGCGCTTTTCCCGCGCCACCCTGGTCGAATGCGAACTGGCCACCGGCCGCACCCATCAGATCCGCGTACACATGGCCCACATCGGCCATCCACTGGTGGGCGACGCCACGTATGGCAAGGCCCGCAGCGCCGATCCGCGTCTCGACGCCTTTTCCCGCCAGGCGCTGCATGCCTGGCAGCTCGGCCTCATCCACCCCCGCACCGGCGAACCCTGTCGCTGGGAAACCCCTTTGCCCGCCGATTTCGAGGGCCTGCTGGCCCTGTTGCGCAGCACCACGCCATGAACGACACCTGGATCCAACCCGACTGGCCCGCTCCGGCCCGCGTCAAGGCCCTGACCACCACCCGCACCGGCGGCGTCGGCAAGGCCCCCTACGACACCCTCAACCTCGGCACCCATGTCGGTGACGACCCCTCCCGGGTGGCCGACAACCGCGGCATCCTCCGCCAGGCCCTGCCCGGCGAACCGCGTTGGCTCAACCAGGTGCACGGCACCACCGTCGTGGATGCCGCCGTCGGCGACGGCGTGCCCGACGCCGATGCCGCCTTCACCCGCGAGTCGGGTCGTGTCTGCGTCGTCATGACCGCCGACTGCCTGCCCGTGCTGCTCTGCGACCGGGCCGGGACCGTCGTCGCCGCCGCCCATGCCGGCTGGCGCGGACTCTTTGACGGCGTGATCGAAGCGACCGTGGCGGCGATGGGCGTACCGCCGGGCCAGCTACTGGCGTGGCTCGGCCCGGCCATCGGCCCCGATGCCTTCGAGGTGGGAGGAGAGGTCCGGGCGGCCTTCATGGGTCACGATCCGGTGGCCGAGGCCGCATTCCGGCCATCCCCCAATCAACACAAGTGGCTGGCCGACATCTACCTTCTGGCCCGCCAGCGCCTGGCCCGAGCAGGCGTGACCGGCATCCATGGTGGTGACGCCTGCACGGTCAGCGATCCGGTACGTTTCTTCTCCTACCGTCGCGACGGCGCCACCGGCCGCATGGCCTCCCTCATCTGGTTGGCGTGAGCCATGGTTTTGGGGCGCTGGCGCTATACTGCGCGGCCCATTTGATCTGCGGATGACCATGACCCCCCTTGCCTGGATTGTAGTGATGAGTATCTCCGGGGGGCTGTTGAGCGTGCTCGTGGCCGCGGCGCTCTCCTGGGCTGCCCGCCCCACATGGGTTCCCACCCTCATCAGCTACGCCATTGGCGCCCTGCTCGGGGCTGCCTTCCTCGAGGTGCTGCCCCACGCCATCGAGGCTGCCGAAAGCCCCGAACGTGCCGCCATGAACATTCTGGCCGGCATCCTGATTTTCTTTGTTCTGGAAAAGCTCGTTCTATGGCGTCACTGCCACGACGAAGGTTGTCACGGGCACAGGCATGATCACCACGGGCATGGGCAGGCTGCGGCCCCGGAGCACGATCATGGGCGAAGCGGCCTGCTGATCCTCATCGGTGACACATTTCACAATTTTGTCGACGGCGTACTCATTGCCGCCGCCTTCGTGGAGAGCACGCCGCTGGGCATTGTCACGGCGATGGCCATCATTGCCCACGAGATCCCCCAGGAGGCCGGTGACTTCCTGATTCTCCTGCATTCCGGCTACAGCCGGGGCAAGGCGCTGGCCTTCAATCTCCTGTCGAGCCTCGCGACCCTGGTGGGAGGCATCCTGGCGTACTTTGCCCTCTCTCACATGGAGACGCTGGTGCCGGTGTTTCTCGCCCTCGCCGCCGCGAGTATGATTTACGTCGCCGTGGCCGATCTCATTCCGGGTTTGCATAAACGGACTGAATTGCGCGCCACCGCCCAACAGGTATTATTGATCGCCGCCGGTATTGCCTCCATCGTCCTGGCCCACCCCCTCGCGGAGCGAGCGCTGGGCTGAGCGACGGCGGCGGGCCGGGGTGCCGAAAAGCCACAAAAACAGGGAGAGCGGCGCAAGGCCATACAACAAGAAAGTCAGAATCCCGCCGATCACGGTCGTTTCGGTTACCGTGGCGAGCAGGGCGACATAAATCCAAGCGATAGCAACGATATACATCCCCGGATTCTACAAGGCCGCAATGCGGGTCGGGGGCAGGTGTTGGTCAGATTCGCCCGCACCATAACGTCGTGCAAAAGGCAAACAACAAGGAGAGGTGGATGTCTGTAACACCGGAGCAGTCTGCAGAGGCACTACAGGGCATGTTCAAGTTCGGTCAGTCACTGGCCGAAGGCTTTTTCGATTTCCTCGGCAAGCAGAATGCCGCGCTCCAGCAGGTCGCACCTGCTGCTGCGCCGCAGATCCCCCTGCCTGAGACCCAGGAGCTTGCCCGGCTCCAGAAGGAGCTTGCCGAAGCCCACACCCGCCTATGGACCAGCATGGCCCAAGCTCGCCCCGGCGAACCCGTCGAGCCGATGGTTCAGCCCCAGCCCGGCGACCGCCGTTTCGCTGCGCCCGAGTGGTCGTCGAGCCCCGTCTATGACTACATTCGCCAAGCCTATCTGCTCAATGCAGACTACCTCGCCAAGGTTTCCGACGCCCTGCCCATCGCTGATGGTCGCAGCAAGGCCCGCATGCAGTTCCTGACCCGCCAGTACATCGACGCCCTGGCCCCCTCCAACTTCGCGGCCACCAACCCCGAGTTCATCCAGACGGCGCTCGCCACCAAGGGCGAGAGCATTACCCAGGGCATCAAGAACCTCATCGGCGACATGGAGAAGGGCCGCATCTCCATGACCGACGACTCCGCCTTCGAGATCGGCCGCAACCTGGCCACCACGCCCGGTTCCGTCATCTACGAAAACGAGCTCATCCAGCTGATTCAGTACGCGCCGCTCACCGAAAAGGTCTACAAGACCCCGCTGCTGATCGTGCCGCCCTGCATCAACAAGTTCTACATCATGGATCTGCAGCCGGCCAACTCGCTGGTGCGCTTCATCGTCGAACAGGGCTTCACCGTCTTCCTCGTCTCCTGGAAGAACGCCAAGGCCGAGGAAGCCCACTTCGGCTGGGACGACTATCTCGAAAAAGGCCCCGTCACCGCCCTCCAGGTAGTGCGTGAAGTCACCAAGGTGGACAAACCCAACGTCCTCGGTTTCTGCGTGGGCGGCACCATCCTGTCGTCCTCCCTTGCCGTCTTGCGCGCCAAGGGCGAAGACCCGGCCGAAAGCCTTACCCTCATGACCACCCTGCTTGATTTCGCCGATGCAGGCGAAATCGGCTGTCTGGTGGACGAAGCCTCGGTCGCCGCCCGCGAAGCCGCCATCGGCAAGGGCGGCCTGCTGATGGGCCGCGAGCTGGCGCAAGTCTTCTCCAGCCTGCGGGCCAACGACCTCATCTGGCAATACGTGGTTGGCAACTACCTTAAGGGCAAGCAGCCCGAAGCCTTCGATCTGCTGTACTGGAACTCCGACAGCACCAACCTCTCCGGCCCCTTCCTTGCCTGGTACCTGCGCAACATGTACCTTGAGAACAACCTGCGGGTTCCCGGCAAGCTCGAGATGCTCGGTGTCAAGGTGGACATGGGCAAGGTTGATCTGCCCGCCTACCTCCTCGCCACCCGCGAAGACCACATCGTTCCCTGGACCAGCGCCTACCTGGTGCGCCAGATCCTCGGCGGTGAAACCACCTTCGTGCTGGGTGCCAGCGGCCACATCGCGGGCGCCATCAACCCGGCCTCCAAGAACCGTCGCAGCTACTGGACCAGCGACTCCCAGGCCTCCGTGCCCGAGGAGTGGCTCGAGACTGCCACCGAGCAAAAGGGCAGCTGGTGGTTGCACTGGATCGAATGGCTCAAGACCCGCAGCGGCACCCAGATCGCCGCCCGCAACAAGCCCGGCAGCACCAAATACAAGGTCATCGAAGCGGCCCCCGGCCGTTACGTGAAGGAAAAGGCCTGAGTTTCAACTCCGGCACGGCCTTGCCCGTGCCGGAGCGCACACCATAAAAAATAGAAAAGCGCTGGCGGCGAGACAACAACGGGGGCGCTGCCGGCGTTCAAGTCACCCCCGCATAAATCATGAAAAAGGAGGGAGAATCATGGCACGTGTAGCACTGGTAACCGGAGGTATGGGCGGTCTCGGCGAGTCCATCTGCATCAAGCTGGCGGCGCTCGGCTACAAGGTCGTCACCACCCACTCGCCCGGCAACCAAAAAGCCGCCGAATGGCTGCAGACCATGAACAACATGGGTTATGGCTTCAAGGCCTATCCCTGCGATGTGGGTGATTTTGACTCAGCCAAAGCCTGCGTCGAGCAGGTTACCGCCGAGATCGGCCCCGTCGACGTTCTGGTCAACAACGCGGGCATCACCCGCGACATGACCTTCAAGCGCATGACCAAGGCCGACTGGGACGCCGTCATGCATACCAACCTCGACAGTGTCTTCAACATGACCAAGCAGGTCATGGACGGCATGGTCGAGCGCAAATGGGGGCGCGTCATCAACGTGTCCTCCCTCAACGGCATCAAGGGTGCTTTTGGTCAAACCAACTATGCCGCCGCCAAGGCGGGCATGCACGGTTTCACCAAGTCCCTGGCCCTCGAAGTCGCCAAGTCCGGTGTCACGGTCAACACCATCTCCCCGGGTTACATCGGCACCAAGATGGTCCTCGCCATTCCGCAGGAAGTCCTTGAAAGCAAGATCCTGCCCCAGATTCCGATGAGCCGCCTCGGCAAGCCGGAAGAAATCGCCGGTCTGATCGCCTACCTCTCTTCCGACGAGGCAGCCTTCGTGACCGGCGCCAACATCTCTATCAACGGCGGTCAGCATATGTTCTAATCGCCACTCTCTCTCTGGCACTGCAACAAAAGGAAAGTGAAATGACTCAACGCATCGCTCTTGTTACTGGCGCAGTTGGTGGTCTCGGCACTGCGATCTGCAAATCCCTCGCCGCCGCAGGTGTCCGCGTGGTGGGCAACTTCTTCCCGGGCGATCCCGCCAAGGACGCATGGGTTGAGGCCCGCAAGGCGGAAGGCCTCGACATCCCGCTGTACGGGTTCGACGTCTCCGACTACGAGCAGTGCAAGGCGGCCGTTGAGGCCATCGCCACCGAAGTCGGCCCCATCGACATCCTGGTGAACAACGCCGGCATCACCCGCGACAAATTCTTCCCGAAGATGGAAAAGGGTCAGTGGGACGCGGTCATTGCGACCAACCTCACCAGCCTGTTCAACGTCACCCACTCCATCTCCCCCAAGATGGCAGAGCGTGGCTTTGGCCGCATCATCAACATCTCCTCGGTGAACGGCGTCAAGGGCCAGGCCGGCCAGACCAACTACTCCGCCGCCAAGGCCGGTGTCATCGGCTTCACCAAGGCCCTGGCTGCCGAGCTGGCCACCAAGGGCGTTACCTGTAACGCCATTGCCCCGGGCTACATCGGCACCGACATGGTCATGGCCATCAAGGAAGAAGTCCGCAACGCCATCATCGACACCGTGCCCGTCAAGCGCCTTGGCAAGCCGGAAGAAATCGGTGCTGCTGTGGTCTACCTGGCTTCCGATCTGGCTGGCTACGTCACTGGCGCCACCCTGAACGTGAACGGCGGTCTGTACTACCAGTAATACGCTGTCGCAGTATGCATCGCGCAAAACCCCGCTTCGGCGGGGTTTTGTTTTTTTGCGCGGGCAGGCGCGGCACGTGACCCGGGCCTTGTCCGGACGACCGCAATCGCCCTCCTGAATCAGTGCCCGCGACACATGCATCATCGTGCAACACCCATCACGGTAAACCCGCAGCGGGGCAGGGTTTTTTTTTGCGCACCGCAGTATAATCGGCAATGGCGAATTTCATCGCCGAGGAGAAGACACGAATGGCCGATCAGATTCGCCTGATAAAAAAGTACCCGAACCGCCGCCTTTACGACACCCAGACTAGCTCCTACATCACGCTCGCAGACGTGAAGGAACTCGTCCTTGAACACGGTATCTTCCAGGTTGTTGACGCCAAAAGCGGCGAAGACCTGACCCGCAACATCCTGCTGCAGATCATCCTCGAAGAGGAAGCCGGTGGCGCCCCCATGTTCACCAGCGACCTTCTTTCCCAGATGATCCGCTTCTATGGCAATGCCATGCAGGGCATGATGGGCAAGTATCTCGAGAACAACATCAAGGCCTTCACCGACATGCAGGCCAAGCTCCAGGAGCAAGTCCGCTCGGTGTATGGCGAAAACGCCACCGTCAATCAAGACCTCTGGGCCCAGTTTCTGAACTTCCAGGGGCCGGCCATGCAGAGCATGATGGGTGCCTACATGGAGCAGAGCAAGAAGATGTATGCCCAGATGCAGGAGCAACTGGACAGCCAGACCCGCAACCTCTTCTCCGGCTTCCCCTTCCCCGGCTTCCCCTCCGGCCTTGCCGGTGACAAGAGTGCCGCACCGGCGCCCGACGCCGCTCCGCCGGCCACTCCCAAGAAATAAAAAACGGGGCCGCGCAATCGACGCGGCCCCTGCACTTCATCCCCACAGGTTTTTACGCATGACCCAATCCAAGCTCGCCGCCCCCAAGGTGGGGTTCGTTTCGCTCGGGTGCCCCAAGGCATTGGTGGACTCCGAGCACATCCTTACCCGCCTGCGGGCCGAAGGCTACGAGATATCCCCCTCCTATGAAGGCTCCGACCTGGTGGTGATCAACACCTGCGGCTTCATCGATTCCGCGGTGGAAGAGTCCCTCGACGCCATCGGCGAAGCCCTCGCCGAGAACGGCAAGGTCATCGTCACGGGCTGCCTGGGTGCCAAGGACGACGTCGTCCTGGCGGCTCACCCGCAAGTGCTCGCCGTCACCGGCCCCCATGCCACCGAAGAGGTCATGCACGAGGTGCACAAGCACCTGCCCAAGCCCCACGACCCCTTCATCGACCTGATCCCGCCCCAGGGCATCAAGCTCACCCCCGATCACTACGCCTACCTCAAGATTTCCGAAGGCTGCAACCACCGCTGTACCTTCTGCATCATCCCGTCCCTGCGCGGCGACTTGGTCAGCCGGCCCATCGGCGATGTCATGCGCGAGGCCGAAAACCTCGTCAATGCCGGCGTCAAGGAGCTCCTCGTCGTCTCCCAGGACACCTCCGCCTACGGCGTCGACACCAAGTACCGCACCGGCTTCTGGGGCGGCAAGCCCATGCGCACCAAGCTCTACGACCTGTGCAACGCCCTTGGCGAGCTGGGTGTATGGGTGCGCCTGCACTACGTCTATCCCTACCCCAGCGTGGACGACATCATCCCGCTGATGGCCGAAGGCAAGGTCCTGCCCTACCTCGACGTGCCCTTCCAGCACGCCAGCCCCCGCATCCTCAAGGCCATGAAGCGCCCGGCCAGCGCCGAGAACAACCTTGAGCGCGTGCGTCGCTGGCGCGAGATCTGCCCCGACCTCACCATCCGCTCCACCTTCATCACCGGCTTTCCTGGCGAGACCGACGCCGAGTTCGAAGAACTTCTCCAGTTCCTCGAAGAAGCCAAGCTCGACCGCGTGGGCGCCTTTGCCTACTCGCCGGTTGAAGGTGCCGCCGCCAACGAACTGCCCGGAGCCGTTCCCGACGAAATCCGCGAAGAGCGTCGCCAGCAGCTCATGGAATTCCAGGAAGACATCTCCACCGAACGCCTCGAACGCTTCATCGGCCGCGAGATGACCGTGCTGGTGGACGAGATCGACGACGACGGCGCCTTGGCCCGCTCGCCCGGCGACGCCCCCGACATCGATGGCCTCGTCATCATCCCGGCCGGCGAGCACCTCGAACCCGGCGAATTCGCCCGCGTCCGCATCACCGACTGCGATGTGCACGACCTCTACGCCGAGCCGCTTTAAGCGCGGATGCCTGAAGCAGGCGAAAGCCAGGGATTCCCGCCCCGTAGGGGCGACTTCAGTCACTCGCGGACTCCGATCAACGGACGCCGCCTGGTATTACGTGCGGATCAGCTGTAGGGGCGACTTCAGTCGCCCACGGACTCCGATCAAGGGTATGTCCGTGATCAACGCGTGTTGGGCGACTGAAGTCGCCCCTACAGCCCCTACAATTCGCCTCTGCATTTTGCCCCCGGGGCGGCGCGTCAAATCGAGGCTCCCGGAATGAATTCGATCCCACGGTAAAGCCATGACCCGCCGCAAACGCCCCCCTCGCATCGGCATCGCCCTTGGCAGCGGTTCCGCCCGCGGGTGGGCGCATATCGGTGTGCTGCGGGCGCTGGCGCGGGAGGGCATCGAGCCACAGATCATCAGCGGTTGCTCCATCGGCGCCTTCGTCGGCGCCGTCGCCGCAGCCGGCGACACCGAAAAGCTCGGCGCCTGGGTCGAAACCCTGGGCTGGCAGGACGTGGTCGGCCTGATGGACATGGGCCTGCGCGGCGGCCTGCTCAAGGGCGACAAGCTCATGGCCTTCTTCGAACGCCAGTTCGTCGACCGCGACTTCACCGCCTTGCCCCACACCTTCGGCTGTGTCGCCACGGATCTCCACAGCGGCCACGAAGTCTGGCTGCGGGACGGCAGTGTCTCCAGTGCCGTGCGCGCCTCCATCGCCTTGCCCGGCCTCATGGCCCCAACGTGGCAGGATGGACGTCTGCTCGTGGATGGCGGCCTGGTCAACCCGGTACCCGTCTCCCTGGCCCGTGCCATGGGTGCCGATGTCGTCATCGCCGTCGAGCTCAACTCAGATGCCGTTGGTTGGGCCTGGCGCAACCGCCACCCGGTCGAAGCCGCTGCCGAAGCCCCCGGCGGGTGGTCGCGCAAGCTGCTCTCCCGCTTCGGCATCAATGGCAAACAGGCCGCCGATGTGGAGGAGGGCGCCGACGAAAGCCTGCCCTCCATGCTCAGCGTCATGCAAAGCAGCATCGCCATCATGTCCGTCCGCATCGCCCGCAGCCGCCTGGCGGGTGAGCCCGCCGACGTCCTCATCTCACCGCGCCTTGCCCAGCTCGGGCTCATGGACTTCCACCGCGGCGCCGAAGCCATCGCCGAAGGCGAAGCCGCCGTCGAGCTCGCCCTACCCGCCATCGCCCGGGCGCTCGGCCGCTAGGCGGCGCCTGTAGGGGCGACCTGTAGGGGCGACTTCAGTCGCCCACGGACTTTGATTAACGGTCTGGCTGTGATCGACGCGTGGATGGGCGACTGAAGTCGCCCCTACGAGTCGCCCCGACACCTCGACCCCACAAACGCAGCCGTGCCCCGCGTTTTCCTGTAGGGTCGAATTCATTCGACCCCATCACTGCAGTCCACCATGACGCCGCTCTTCGACACCCTCCGTACCCTCGTCGGCTCCGCCCACTGCCTCACCGACCCATCCGCCACTTCGCCCTACCTCACCGATTGGCGGGGCCGCTACACCGGTACCGCGCTGGCTGTCGTCCTGCCCGCCGACACGGCCCAGGTGGCTGCCGTGGTGCAGGCCTGCGCGGCCGTCGGTGTGCCGATCGTGCCCCAGGGGGGTAACACCGGCCTGTGCGGCGGCGCCACGCCCCTGGCGGACGGCAAGGCGGTCGTCGTCAATCTCTCCCGCCTGCGCAAGATCCGCAGCGTCGACCCCGCCAACAACGCCATCACCGTCGACGCCGGTGTCACCCTGGCCGACGTTCAGGCCGCCGCCGACGGGGCAGGGCGCCTGTTCCCCCTGTCCCTCGCCAGCGAAGGTAGCTGCGAGGTCGGCGGCGTCATCTCCACCAATGCGGGCGGCGTGCAGGTGCTGCGCTACGGCAACACCCGCGAGCTGGTCCTCGGCCTCGAAGTCGTCCTGCCTGATGGCCAGATCTGGAACGGCCTGCGCGCCCTGCGCAAGGACAACACCGGCTACGACCTCAAACACCTCTTCATCGGCGCCGAAGGCACCCTCGGCATCATCACCGCCGCCACCCTCAAGCTCTTCGCCAAACCGCGCCAGACCGTCACCGCCTGGCTCGCCGTGGCCAGCCCCGCCGCCGCGGTCGAACTGCTCTCCCGCCTGCGCAGTGTGGCGGGCGACCGGGTCACCGCCTTCGAACTCATCAGCCGCCCGTCCCTCGACCTCGTCCTGCAGCACATCCCCGGCGCCCGCGATCCGCTGTCCCAGGCGCACCCCTGGTATGTGCTCGTCGAACTCACCGACACCCTCATCAGTGTCGACCTCGCCGCCGTCCTCGAAGCCGAACTCGCCACCGCCATCGGCGACGGTGCCGTCCTCGATGGCACCGTCGCCGCCAGCCAGGCCCAGGCCACCGCCCTGTGGAGCCTGCGCGAGAACATCTCCGAAGCCCAGAAGCGCGAAGGTGTCAGCATCAAGCACGACATCGCCGTGCCCGTCAGTGCCATTCCCGAATTCCTCGACCGCGCCGGCGCCGCCCTGGAAGCCTGCTACCCCGGCCTGCGTATCGTCGCCTTCGGGCACGTGGGCGACGGCAACCTCCACTACAACCAGTCCCGCCCTCGCCACGACGAAAACGCGGCCTTCATCGCCCGCACCGAAGAGGTGGGGCGCGTGGTGCATGATCTGGTGCATGAACTGGGCGGCTCCATCTCTGCCGAGCACGGCATCGGTCAGCTCAAACGGGCGCTGCTTCCTGCCTACAAACCCGCCGTCGAGCTGGAACTCATGCACCGCATCAAGTACGCGCTCGACCCCCGAGGCCTGATGAACCCGGGCAAGGTTCTGCAGGGGAGAAGGGCGGCAGATTGAGCCCAGTTTGGGTTCGATGTCCGTAGCCTGCGGGTCTGTGTCGGCAAATTTTACAATCACACGTACCAGCGTTTTGTCAGAAACAATAAACCCATGAATTAATGTGATATTTCGCTTTCGGCACGCTTATTGCTCTTTTTTCGGCACATCGCCTTAAAGGGCCTGCCCAAAAAATCAGCGATTCATCTGATCAGGGTCGGCACGTAAAGATCTGAAATCCGTTTGACCTGTATTGGAGAGACCTCATGAAGAAATTCGCTGTAGCCGCTACCGTCGCGGCCCTCGCCACCGCCAGCTCGGCCTCTTTCGCTGCCGGCTACGCCACCACCTTCGCCGGCCTGACCGGTGATTTCGTAATCTCCGACTTCGGCATCAACACCGCCGGCCCCACGCTCCCTGATCCTTCCAATAACCAGTTCAAGGTCACCCTGACCAACGTTGATGGCAAGGTCACCATCCAGGTGCCGCCCGCCGGCAACTACAACATCTACGCCCTTGCCGGCACCTCCTCCCTGATCGACTACGACGGCATCGCCGGTCCTGATCTGGGCGCCGTGTACCCCACCACCACCAAGGTCGGCGGTGGCAACGTGGCGGTCACCAACACCACCAGCAGCCTGGTTGAGTTCGACTTCAACGGCGTCGGCGCCACCACCCTGAAGCTGGATGGCGTTCTGCAGTCCATCCCCTACACCACCGGCGCGATCACCATCAGCGGTGCGGGCGCCACGTCCCTGTTCGGCACCCTGCTGGGCCTGGGCTCCTTCCTCGTCAATCCGGTTTCCGGCACGGTTGATGTGTCCTACAAGCTGTTCCAAGACTCCATCGAAATCCTGATCGACGAAACCAACCTCGTTGGTGGCAGCTTCGAAGACGCACTGCTGGCCCTCGACAACCTGCCGGCGGTCAATCCGTTCGGTCTGCCTGCTGGCAACCGCAACGCCGTCATTGATGGCACCTTCGCCGCCAATGGTGTTCTCTTCACCGTTCCGGAACCCGCCACCCTTGGCATGCTCGGCCTCGGCCTGGCTGGCCTGGCGGCTGCCCGTCGTCGCAAGGCTGCCTGATCGTAGCTTGCTTCGTGCAGGTCAAAACGGCGGCGCAAGCCGCCGTTTTCATTTCTGCCGGGTGATCGCACCAAACGCCCCGGGGGCGATTTCTGTCGCCCCTGGGCGGCAACTTGTCGTTTCTGCCTTGCTTCACAAAACCGGGCGCAATTCCATCTATAGTGAAGATCGCAAGCACGCATCTTCAAGGTGTTTGGCGCAAAAAGTGGTTTACAAAGCACAGTTCGACACCTATAATGCGGTCTTCGTTGGACGGGGGTATAGCTCAGCTGGGAGAGCGCTTGCATGGCATGCAAGAGGTCAGCGGTTCGATCCCGCTTACCTCCACCAACAAAAGCAATACCGGGTCCCCATCGTCTAGAGGCCTAGGACACCGCCCTTTCACGGCGATAACCGGGGTTCGAATCCCCGTGGGGACGCCAAAATTCAAGTCCTGCGGCAGCATGGCAGGCGCATTTAGCTGAAGCAAGCTGAATGGCTGGGTAAATGGAGTGGTAGTTCAGTTGGTTAGAATACCGGCCTGTCACGCCGGGGGTCGCGGGTTCGAGTCCCGTCCACTCCGCCAACGTTTTGCATAAGGGGCCTTGGCCCCTTTGTTGTCGGTCAGCAGGTCCCCATCGTCTAGAGGCCTAGGACACCGCCCTTTCACGGCGATAACCGGGGTTCGAATCCCCGTGGGGACGCCAAGAAAGGCAGGTTCCAGGGTAGGGGCCTGAGCAGTTGGCAGTATCGTGGGGGTATAGCTCAGCTGGGAGAGCGCTTGCATGGCATGCAAGAGGTCATCGGTTCGATCCCGTTTACCTCCACCACAAAATTCAGTGTCAAGTCCCCATCGTCTAGAGGCCTAGGACACCGCCCTTTCACGGCGATAACCGGGGTTCGAATCCCCGTGGGGACGCCAGGATGCAAAGTCCTGCAGCATTAGTGCAGGCGATTCAGTCAAGCACTGAAGTCATCAGTAAATGGAGTGGTAGTTCAGTTGGTTAGAATACCGGCCTGTCACGCCGGGGGTCGCGGGTTCGAGTCCCGTCCACTCCGCCAACATCTCGAAGCCTTTGATGGGCTCGAAAAATACAAAAGCCGCCCTTGGGCGGCTTTTGTATTTTGGCCCGTTTATCCCTCACGGGCCGCACCCGCCAAGTCGGGCCGCAATGTGCACTATGCATTTCTTGCGGGGGTGGTATCGGCGTAAAATCACGGCCTTCCTTCCAGGCTTTTCACTACTCGTGTTCCAGAAAATCCTCACAGTCTGCACGGGCAACATCTGCCGCAGCCCGGTTGCCGAATACCTGTTGCGGCACGAACTCACTGCTGCGGGGCGTGCCATCGAGGTGCAGTCGGCCGGCATTGGCGCCCTGGTGAATCACCCTGCCGATGATGCGGCCCTGGCCTTCACCGATCAGCTCGGCGTCTCCATGGCTCCGCACCATGCCCGCCAGATCGCCCAAAGCCATACCCGTTGGGCCGATCTCATCCTCGTCATGCAAAAGCACCACCTGGACTACGTCGTCGCCCTCGACCCCACCGCCCGCGGCAAAACCTTCCTGCTTGGCCATTGGAGCAAGCAGGAGGTTCCCGACCCCTATCAACGGGGCAGCGGTGCCCATCTTGCCGCCTACAACCTCGTCGCCGCAGAAGTCAAAACCTGGGCAAGCCGTGTTTGATTTCACGAGAACGTCATGAAACATCGCCAAGCATCGGCGAATTCCTTCGAGCAAACTGGTAGAATTCATTGTAAATAACTGTGGCGTCAACCGGCTCGCGTCTTGCGCCGGCTCGCGGCGGGCGCAACAGCGATGCAACGTATGCAACTACCGGAGAGCTCCATCGTGGCAAAGGCAATGATCCTGGCGGCTGGCCAGGGAACGCGGGTCAGACCCCTCACCAAGAACGTACCCAAGCCCATGGTGCCCATCCTCGGCAAGCCGGTGATGGAATACCTCGTTGAGCATCTCGCCCGTTTTGGCATCAAAGAGATCATGATCAACGTGGCCTACAACCACTACAAGATCGAGAACTACTTTGGCGACGGGCACCGCTGGGGCGTCACCATCGGCTACTCCTACGAAGGTGTCCGTGATCACGGCGAGATCGTTCCCAAGCCCGTGGGCTCCGCCGGCGGCATGCGCAAGATCCAGGATTTCAGCGGTTTCTTCGACGAAACAACGCTGGTCATCTGCGGCGACGCCATCATCGATCTCGACATCGGGGCGGCCCTCCACGAGCACCGCGCCAAGCAAGCGGTCGCCAGCGTCGTCACCCTCGAAGTTCCCCAGGATCAAGTCAAGAACTACGGCATCGTCGTTACCGACTCCAACGGCCGCATCAAGTCCTTCCAGGAAAAGCCCTCCCCCGAAGAGGCCAAGTCCAACCTGGCCAGCACCGGCATCTACATCTTCGAGCCCTCCGTGCTCGACCTCGTGCCCTCCGGCCAAACCTTCGACATCGGCAGCGAGCTCTTCCCCATGCTGGTTGAAAAGGAGCTTCCCTTCTTTGCCCAAAAGCGCTTCTTCAACTGGATCGACATCGGCCGCTTGAGCGACTACTGGTCGGTGCTCATGCGCGTGCTCAATGGCGAAGTCGCCCAGATGGACATGCCCGGCAAAGAGATCCGCCCCGGCGTCTGGGTCGGCCCCAACACCTCCATCGCCTGGGACAGCGTCCAGATCGTCGGCCCCGTGTACATCGGCTCCAGCGTGCGCATCGAGCCGGGCGCATCCATCATCGGCCCCACCTGGATCGGTCACGGCAGTCACATCAAGTCCCGGGCGCGGGTTGAGCGCAGCATTCTGTTTGAATACACCCGCATCGCCCTCGGCCAGAGCTTCTCCGAGATGATCGTCTCACCCCAGTACTGCGTAAATCGCAGTGGCGACGCCTACTACGTCGGCGACGACGAATGCCCCCTCCGCTGGGGCGACGCCCGCGGCGGCTGATTCAACCTGCGGATGTAGGGTTTATCCTGCTTTCCTCGGTTGTCCTCCCCGAACCAGACGCAAACCCAATGCTGACGCGGGTTTTCCCGCCACTCGCGGTATCACCCGACGGGTGAAGCAGAAGGGGTTTGTGGGAGGCTCAGAAGGCGGCTGGAGGGACTGTAGGGGCGACTTCAGTCGCCCGCGGACTGCGATCAAGGGCGTGCCTGTGATCAACGCGCGGATGGGCGACTGAAGTCGCCCCTGCAAATCGCTCGTACAGGAGAGACCGTATCGACCGTCAGACGACGCGTCAAACGGAGAAAATTAAGGTTTATTCGACCATCCCCAACGAGCGGCTTTCCGTTGGGGGCCTGCGATGTTGAACGCTTGTCGAGTCGGCAAAGAAAGGTCGTGCTGGTCGCCACAAACGATCAGCACGTTCCATACCCGTGCTCCATGGCGACAACGGTGCGACGCTCAAGGCCACCGCAAGGTGCTGGCGATGCCTAACGGGCGCGGGATTGCCCGTTAATGCAGAGCCGGCTGGTACATCACACCGAAACGCTCCGCCAATACAGACAAGCGCTTATCCAAGGTCCACAATTCCGCGCCCGCGGTCATCATGGTCGATGCCAGTAGCTGCAGATCCACCAGGCCGTACCCTACCCCGAACACGCGCTCTCGTTCGACGAATGCCATAACCTCCCGCACGCTTGCCTGTTGCGTCTGCTGCAGCTTTTCGAGATCAGATAAGGTCTGAACGCGACTGGGCGGTGTTCCACACGCGATTTCCCCCAGGACCATCGGGTGCATCATCACAAGATCAAACGCCAGCAGTTGAATCAACGCGTCATTGCAATTTCGAAAGTGATCGACCCACACCGAGGTATCAACGAGAACCCCTTTCATCCTTGCGCATCCTCGCGGCGGCGTGAAATTTCCGGCATGTCAGGCATGGCCCCGCCAAGGGAGGCAAGGCGTTTGGCTGCCTGGATTCGTATAAAGGTTTTAATGGCCTCACGGAACAGGTCTGCCTTGTCCATGCCTGGATCGGCAACTTCCAGTGCCTGTTCGTACAGGGCATCATCAATGGTCACCGTGGTTCTCATATACGCCCCGCGTCATCAAAGCAGGTTCAATTTTGCATCAACTGAGATGCTCGCACAATGGAAGATGGCTGTTCAAAAATCGCCGCGAGGATCGGCCACGGCGGTCACATCAAGTCCCGCTCGCGGGTTGAGCGAAGCAATCTTTTTGAATACACCCGCATCGCCTTCGGCCGGATCTTCACCGGGAAGATCGTCTCACCCTAGTACAGCGTAAATCGCAGTGGCGACGCTTACTACGTCGGCGACGCCCGCGGCGGCAGATTCAACCTACTTTCCTCGGTTTTCCTCCCCAAACAAGACGCAAACCCAATGCTGAAGAGGGTTTGGCGGTATCACCCGACGGGTGAAGCTGAAGGGGTTCGTGGGAGGCTCAGACGGCGGCTTGAGGGACTGTAGGGGCGACTTCAGTCGCCCGCGGACTTCGATTAGCGGCATGCCTGTGATCGACGCGCGGATCGGCGACTGAAGCCACCCCAGCAAGTCGCGCGCACAAGCAACCCACGCTCAATAGGCGTTCTTGTCCTTGAACACCACCGCCACGGTCTTGAAGATGATCCACAGATCAAACCCCAGCGACCAATTGCGCAGGTACTCCAGGTCGTACTCGATACGCTTCTCCATCTTGTCCACCGTATCGGTCTCGCCCCGGTAGCCGCTCACCTGGGCCCAGCCAGTGATGCCCGGCTTGACCTTGTGGCGGATCATGTAGCCCTTCACGATCTTGCGATACGTCTCGTTGTGGGCCACCGCGTGGGGCCGAGGCCCAACAATGCTCATCCGCCCCTGCAGCACGTTGATGAACTGCGGCAGTTCATCCAGCGACGTCTTGCGGATGAAGGCCCCAAAGGGCGTAATCCGCGCATCGTTCTTGGTGGCCTGCTTTACCACGTTGCCATTGTCGGTCGTGGTCATCGAGCGAAACTTGTAAACCAGGATTTCCTGGCCATCCAGCCCGTAACGGCGCTGCTTGAAAATCACCGGCCCCGGTGACGAGAGCTTGACCCCAATGGCCAGCACCAACATGACGGGCAGCAACAAGACCAGCAATATGGCCGAAATCACGATATCCGATGCCCGCTTGATCAAACCCCTCAGCCCGGTGAAGGGTGTCTCGCACACCGCAACCACGGGCGTGCTGCCAACGCTGTGCATCTGCCCTTGGATCAGATCGGTCACAAAGATATCCGGCACAAAAAAGATCGACGCCGTGGTGTCTTTGAGATCGTCCAGCAAGGAGAGAATGCGTGGCTGGGTTGCCATCGGCACCGCCAGGTAGATCTGATCAATGCGGTTCAACTTAACAAAGTCTGGCAGCTCGGTCATCGTGCCCAGGGTGGGCAAACCATCCGTATCGGGCAGGCGCTCCAGATTGCGGTCATCAAAAAAGCCCACCACGCGGCAGCCCAGGTAGGGGTTTTGCTTGAATTGCCGCGCGAGGCTCAGGCCCACGTCATTCACGCCGGCCACAATCGCCGTGCGTTGGCGGGTGGTGGCCGTAAGGGCGCGCAGCACCACCACCCGCGCCACGAAATGCGCCGCCACCATGGCCAGGGGCGCAAGCACCACCCACGACAACACCACCGTGCGCGGAAAATGCCGTACATAGCCGCTGGCAATCCCGAAGCCACCCAACACGGCCACCAGCAGCAGCCAGTTGGTCCCGATCTTTCGGATCACGCGCCGAGGTTGCTCGTGAAACCCCGCGTTGCCCGGAAACAGCAAGCCGAAGGCCATCACCGCCAGGAGGATGTAATGCGGCCCACCCAGCGGGTCGAGCAACAGCACGCAGCCGGCCAGAGAGAGCATCGCCACAACGGGGTCGAGCAAGGCCTCAAGGGCCGAGGTCAGCGAGTAGCTCGGCCGTAGAAAGCTGCGATGGTTGTCAAGCGAACTGAACATATGAGATCCGTTGTTGCACTGCAATGCCGCGGCGCGGCAAGACCATGTTGAAATGTCGGATACGATCCGTCGTGGTGCGGCAAACCGCACAGCATCTTCGGCAAAATCGTGATAAATGCCAAAAACGTTTTATATACAATAACATGCAGAAGTCTACCGCAAATCTTCCACCTGCTCAAAAGACCTTGCATCCAGCTTGCGCCCCTTTTGGGTGCTGAGTGTGTCGGCAAATTTTACAGTTGCCCCAGAATGTTGCGCTGCAGTGTCTCGGTCATTCTGAAAATGCTACACCGCAACATGATGAATTATTGTGACTTTGGTTATGCAGCGGCCCATGCCAAATGCAGCCGGCGTGGTTTTTGCTTGTTGCTTAAGCATCAACTATCACTGGTCATGCCATCATGCGCAAACTCATTGTTTCGTGCCTGGCCTCGGCGGCGGTCTCCCTGGCCGGGGCAGCAAGTGCCAACGTAGGCAACGCTGGCAGCGGGGGTGCCCTCAGCATGGCGCCCGATGCCCTCGGCAACACACCGGTAAGCATGCAAGTGCCCAGCGTGCAGGCCATGTTCCCTGCTACCGCAGCCCGCGTCGGCCTTCCGGGCGGGGCTGTCCACCTGCCATCCGCGGGCGTGCCGGAGGCCTGGGGCGTCGGCCCGGGCGAGCAAGGCAGCACCGAATCCATGTTGCTGGCCGGGGCGCTGTTGGTGGTGGCCCTGATCATCCGGCGCATCTCGGGTTAGGGCGCTGGGGCTGGGCAAAGCGTTTGGCCCGCCTGCTGACAATCCCCTCTTCGCCAACTTTGCAACATTCCGTATCTTTTTGTTTTACCGGGGCGTGAACTTGTTCGGTCGAGGTAATGAAAGCTGCGTGTTAACATTACAAGCGCAAACTTTCGATTCGTCCTCGCGCCTGCCTTGATGTGGGGCACGGAACAGAGACGCTCCGGTGCTGGCATGCCGGAGCCTTCATCAACAACACGGGGTTTCGGTTTTGCAGCAAACAACGGCGCCACCCGCTGCGCACTACGCGCAAGCCGGGGTTAAGGGCAAAAGCCCCGCCAGTGCTGCTAGGCCATACCCCAAAGAACATCGGATCATGATGGCCTACCGAGACGCTCAAACCTTCCGCACCGCTTCCCGGCCGCGCCTGCGTGGCCTTGCCTTGGCCACCCTGGCCGCCTGCCTCAGCTCTGCCTGTGCGCTGGTGCCGGGCGACAAGGCCTATTCCCTGCGCGACAGCCAGTCGGCCGTCAAGCTGCCCGTCAAGCAGGGCGAAGAGACGGTGCCCGACAACGTCAAAATCCGCCCCATCACCGCCGAGCTGATCATCGAGCAGCTTGCCGCCGCCAAGCCGCCGCGCCAAAACCTTGCCCAAGACAGCTTCACCAAGCCCGCCGCCCCCACCAAACCTGCCAACGTGGCCACCCCGGTGGACTACAAGGTCGGCCCCGGCGATGTGCTTACCATCATCGTATGGGATCACCCCGAACTCACCACCCCGGCCGGTCAATACCGGTCTGCGGAGCAGGCCGGCACTGTGGTGGCCGAAGACGGCACTATTTACTACCCCTACGTGGGTACCCTGCAGGTGGCCGGCAAAACCACCCGCCAGATCCGCGAGCTGCTCAGCACCCGCCTGTCCAAGTACATCGAAAAGGTGCAATTGGACGTGCGCATGGCCGCCTTCCGCAGCAAGCGCGTGTATGTAGTGGGCGAGGTGGCCAAGCCCGGCCTGCAAGACGTCACCGACATTCCCATGACGGTGCTTGAGGCCGTAAACCGCGCTGGCGGCTTTAGCCCTGAGGCAGATCACAGCCGTGTACTGCTCACCCGCAAGGGCGTCACCTACCGGGTGGACATCCAGTCCATGTACGAAGACGGCGCCACCGAGCAAAACGCCCTGCTGGAGCCCGGCGACATCCTCAACGTCTCAGATCGCAGCTTCAACAAGATCTTTGTGCTGGGCGAGGTGCAAAAGCCCGGCTCCCTGGTCATGACCAAAAAGCGCTCCACCCTGGCTGAGGCGCTTGCCGATACGGGCTACATCTCCCAAGAGAAGTCCAATCCCAAGTGGATCTACGTGATGCGCGGCGAAAGCGAAACTCCAGAGCTCTTCCACCTGGATGGTTCCTCGCCTGACTCCATGCTGCTGGCCGACCGCTTCCCCCTGCGCCCCCGTGACATCGTTTATGTGGATGCGGCCGACGTGGTGCGCTGGAATCGCGTGGTTTCCAACATCCTGCCCACTGCCCAGACCCTCTGGCAGTTGAGCGGAACCAAGTATCCGCTGTTTGGCGGCCGCAACTGATCGCGCGCTCCTACGCTCCTCAGAATTAGAAGACAGAACGGACAGCTCATGGAACAACAAAATCTTAGCTCTGAAGCCCGTAGTACAGATGATCAAGAAGATAGTGGATTGGCACTCGGTGAAGCTATCTCAGTTCTGATTGACTACCGTTGGCTGATTGCTGTCGTTACACTACTGGGCGTGCTTCTCGGTGCAGCTTGGACATTTATCGCTCGGCCCGAATATAAGGCTAGTGGCTTGATTCAGGTAGAAGAAAAAGCCTCCGCCGCTCTTAGTGGTCTAAAGGAGCTGGGTTCTCTCATGGGGTTGGCGGGTGATACCACCGTAGCCGCAGAGCAAGAGATCCTCAACTCTCGCATGATCCTAGATAAAGTAATCGAGAAGCAGCGGCTCAACATTCTGGCTGAACCTCGCTACTTCCCATTAATCGGACGAGCGGTTGTGAATAGCCTGTACAACAAGGAGCAGGGGGTGGCAGCCCCCCTTCTGGGGCTCAACAGCTTTGCTTGGGGAGGAGAGACCATTAAGGTCGATTCGCTTTCAGTCCCAAGGGATATGCTTGATGAAAAGCTCACATTAATATCGTTGGAGAACGGTGCATTTGAGATTTTCGATGCAGATGATGTTTCAGTTATTAAGGGTGTTGTCGGCAAGCGCGCGACTGCTGGCAACTACTCTATATTCGTATCTGATTTAAATAGTCGTCCAGGGACACAGTTTAGAATAATTCGTTACTCGTCTGATCAGGCTTTGGAGGACTTGAGTAAGAAGTACGTGGTTAAAGAGCGGGGGAAGAAGTCTGGAATTCTTGATATCAGCCTTCAAGGTAAGGATCCAAATAAAATCGGCATTGTGCTGGACGATATACTCAACACGTATGTCCGTCAAAATGTGGATCGTCGTTCTGCAGAGGCGGAAAGTACCTTGGCCTTTTTGGAAAGGCAGCTTCCCGAGATAAAGCGCCAGATGGACGTAGCGGAGGCTGCGTACAACAGTTACAGGCAGACAAGAGGGTCGCTGGATCTGAACATCGAAACTCAAAGCGTGCTGCAATCACTCGTCGAAGTGGACAATCAAATTGTCGCACTGCGCCAAGAACGAGATGAACTTAGGCAGTACTTTACCCAGGAACATCCTCGCATCCAAGCCGCTAACGCTCGCATCGAGCAACTCAAGCAGCGACGGGCTCAATTTGACTCTTCAGTAGCAAAGCTGCCGGATACTCAGCAGGAGGTTCTGCGCTTGGCGCGAGATGTCGAGGTCAATACGGCTCTGTATACAAATTTGGTGAATACTGCGCAGCAACTACGAGTGAGCAAGGCTGGCACCGTAGGGGACGTACGAATCATTGATCCTGCAGCTGTTTCAAGCCAACCAGTCGGCCTAAAGCCAATTGTCATTCTGGCGATAGGCGGAGTTTTGGGGGGTGTGGTCAGTCTTGTTATTGTTTGGCTGCTGCGTACCCTAAGAGTCGTTATTGAAAGTCCCGATGAAATTGAGTCCCGCCTTGGACTGCCTGTTTATGCATCTATACCGCATAGTGAAGAAGAGGTTGAATTGGCTAAGCGGAATAAGGGGGCTAAATCAGGCGAATTGCTGGCAGTCACCAATCCAGACGACGATGCGATTGAGAGTTTGCGTAGCCTGCGGACTACTATTCATTTTGCTTTGCTGGATGCGCAGAGGAATTCATTGTTGATCACAGGTCCCAGTCCAGGGCTTGGAAAAAGTTTTATTTCAAAAAACTTAGGTGCAGTACTAGCCCAAACGGGAAAGCGTGTAGTGATTGTGGATGCCGATCTAAGGCGTGGTCACATCAATAAGGAGTTTGGCCTAAAGCGTGAAAGTGGGATTTCGGAGTTTGTTGCAGGCGAGGTCAAGGTCGATGACATCGTTAAACCAACAGCCGTTCCAAACCTTTGGATAGTAACAACTGGCCAAATTCCACCTAATCCCTCTGAGTTGTTGATGCACCTGAGGTTTGAGGAGCTACTCGAAAAGCTGGGCGAGCGTTTCGATACGTTAATCGTGGATGCTCCTCCAATTCTGGCGGTGTCTGATGCTGCAATTATCGGACGAAATGTTGGGGCGACGCTTATGGTTGCCCGAGCAGGCCAGCATCCGCCACGCGAACTGGAACAGGCGGTGAAGCGGTTGCGTCAAGCAGGCGTTTTTGTAAAAGGATTTGTGTTCAATGACCTTGATATGGAGCGCCAACGCTATAAATATGGCTACAGGGGATACGTTTACAAGTACTCTTATTCGACGAAGAAATAAGTCCTGGTTCAAGATTATTTCGGAAAAGTTACTATACCGTCTCGGCCCGCAGCTCAGGATAACGTTGGATATATGTGCCAAGTTCGATTCATAAAAGTCGATGCGAGTGCCAAAAGGGGGCTGCCCATCAAGGTTGATAAATTGTCCATCCGTATAAATTTTCTTGTGTCTTGGTGAAAGTAATTGTCGATGTGTGATGACGTCATCCAAGATTAGGATTTGACGCTAGCTTGGTCAGTAGGAGGCAACGTGAAGAATTTGGTGGTCATTCCCGCAAGAGGTGGCTCAAAGGGCATTCCGAGGAAAAACGTTAAAGATATCGGAGGGAAGCCGCTAATTGCATGGTCTATAGAGCACGCAATCTCTGCTAAGTGTGTTGACAGAGTCGTCGTAAGTACAGATTGCCCGGAAATAGCAGAAATCGCGAAAGCCTATGGGGCCGAAGTCCCATTTATGAGGCCTGCAGATCTTGCCAACGATCGCGCCCCTACGGAGCCAAGTCTTATTCATGCACTAGACTTTCTTCGTGAAAAGGATAGGTATCACCCAGACAACGTAGTTTTATTGCAGGCTACGTCTCCAGTTCGCGCATGTGATGCGATAGATAACGCTTTTCAGGAGTTTTCAAACAGAAATGCGGACTCTCTTGTCAGCGTGTGCGAGATGTGGAATTTCCTTTGGAAGGATTTAGACTCCCCTAAGGCGCTCTATGATTTTCAAAATCGCCCGCGTCGCCAAGACATCGAAAAGAAAGACGTTAAATTTAAAGAGAATGGCTCTATATATATATCCAAGTCAAATGGCTTGGTTAGAGAAAAGAATAGACTCTTTGGAAAGGTTGCGATGTACGTAATGAGTGAGGAAGAGAGTTTTGAAATTGATACCGAACTCGACTGGGTAATAGTTGAAACCATTTTGAAGAGTTTCTCAAGCGGAGTCTGAAATGATTGTTGTGAAAAAGTTGGTTGATTTTCTGGTTTTTGATACTGAGTCAATAATCAAGGCGCTTGAGAAGATCAATAACAATAAGAAAAGAATTGTCTTTGTTGTTGACGAAAGTGGATGTCTTCAAGGTGCAGTCTCGGACGGAGATTTTCGGCGCTGGCTGACCTCAACAAGTGATTTTGATCTTGGTGTGAGTGTTGCCGAGATTATGAATAAGGGCGTACGTTCCGCTCCTGTCTCATCTCAGCGAATTGAGATTGAGGCGATGTTTGGGACAGCTGTTGACGCAGTTCCTTTGCTAGATAGTTCCCAGCGTTTAGTTGCAATTGCATTTAAGACCCAAAAAGGGTTTGCTATAGGCGGGAACGTAATTGAAGCAGAGGGGCCTGCTTACCTGATTGCCGAGATAGGAAACAATCATAATGGTGATATCACGCTTGCCAAGCGGCTTGTGGACTTGGCTGTTGAGGCAGGCGCAGATTGTGTCAAGTTCCAAATGCGTGATTTGGGGAGCCTATACAAGGGCGGTGGAGGTAAGGATAGCTCTGCTGATCTTGGCGCTCAATACACCATTGATCTGCTGAATAAGTTCCAGCTCTCAAACGATGAGCTATTTGAAGTATTTGATCACTGCAAGGAAAAGGGACTCACTCCCTTGTGCACTCCATGGGATCTGAACAGTCTTCGAGCACTGGAAGAATATGGCATGGAGGCCTATAAGGTTGCGTCGGCCGACTTTACTAACCACGAGTTACTTGATGCCCTAGCCGCAACAGGGAAGCCATTGATCTGCTCAACCGGCATGTGTACAGAGAGTGAGATAAAGGCCTCTGTTGCTTTTCTCAGATCAAGAGGGGCCGATTTTGTCCTGCTTCACTGTAATTCCACATATCCAACACCTTTCAAAGATGTGAATCTTGCTTATATAAAGCGCCTGCAGGAGATCGCTGGCGGAGTAGTCGGATATTCCGGACATGAGAGGGGCATTTCCGTTCCAGTGGCTGCCGTTGCATTAGGCGCTAAAGTAATCGAAAAGCATTTCACGGTCGATAAGGGAATGGAGGGTAACGATCATAAGGTATCATTGTTGCCAGATGAGTTTGCAGATATGGTGCGGCAGATTCGTGAGGTAGAGGAGGCAATGGGGGGCGCTCGTGAAAGATCTCTCACTCAAGGTGAAATGATTAATCGAGAGACGCTGGCAAAGAGCTTGGTAATTGCATGTGATGCACCATCTGGAACCGTCATCACGCGCGATATGGTCTTAGTAAAGAGCCCTGGCCAAGGGCTGCAGCCGATGTATTTGGATCAGTTGGTTGGGCTGAGAACGAAACGTGATTTTCGGGCCGGAGAGTATTTCTACGAGTCGGATCTGAAAGCAGACTCTGTTGACGCTAGAGCTTATGTGTTTAGTCGCCCGTTTGGAATTCCCGTTAGATATCACGACTACGGGAAGCTTGCGCCGCTGTCAAACCTGGATTTTGTAGAGTTTCACCTGAGCTATCAGGATATGGACTTGAAGTTGGAAGACTTCTTTACGGGTGTTCAGCCAATCGGTTTTGCGGTTCACTCGCCGGAACTTTTTGCCGGCGATCACATTCTTGATCTTGCGTCGACTGACGATGAATATCTTGATAGGTCAATTCGCGAGCTAAATAAAGTTTGTGACGTGACGCGGAGTCTCAAAGCGCATTTTCCGAGAACTGAGTGCCCTGTTATTGTTGTGAATGCAGGCGGATTTAACTCCACCGGCTTTCTTCCAAAAGATCAACGCCCTCAGATGTATGAAAGAGTCGCTGCAGCGCTCAAGGAAGTAAATCAGGACGGTGTTGAGATAATAATACAGACAATGCCCCCATTTCCTTGGCACTTTGGCGGACAAAGTTACCATAATTTGTTTATTGACCCGAACGAAATTGCAGAGTTCTGCGAAAGATATAATTTCAGAATTTGCTATGACGTATCGCATTCAATGATGGCATGCAATTATTACCATTGGGATCTTCATGATTTCACGCTTAAGGTAGGAAAGTATATCGCGCACATGCACATTGTTGATGCTTTGGGCGTAGACGGCGAAGGTGTTCAGATAGGCCAGGGCGATGTGGACTTCACCCAACTTGCATCAGATCTGAGCGGCTGCGCTAGTGGCGTTCAGTTTATTCCAGAGGTCTGGCAAGGGCATAAAAATAGCGGCGAAGGATTTTGGAACGCGTTGGATTTTCTTGAGCGATTTAAGCTCTGATTTGAGTTTGGCGGAAGTGCTGTGAGTCGCCCAAGATCATGGGCGACTTATAGTGCGGATATGAATTACGAGCTTTGTCTCATGGACTACCTCAAAAGAAAATTGGAGCAACTCGCCGCGCTACCTTGGAATGTATATAACTTGCAATTTCATAAAAATTTCGGGAAATTTTCGAAAATAAACGGAAAGTGCAAGCTAACCAAAAAGACGTTCCTTGGGAGAAACTGTCACTTTAATGGGATTGAGATTGAGGGGCGTGGTGTCGTGAGAATTGGTAATAATTTTCACTCAGGTAAAGAGTGTTTAATTATAACTGATGTTCATGACTATGATCACGGAGATGCACTGCCATATGGGAAGGGATATCTCGTACGAAACGTATTGATTGGTGACAATGTTTGGCTCGGTTCCAGAGTCATTATTCTTGGCGGTGTGACAATAGGTGATAGTGCTATCGTTCAAGCAGGTGCCGTTGTGACAAAAGATGTTGAGCCGCTTGCAATTGTGGGAGGCTCCCCGGCCAGGAAGTTTAAGGAACGTGATGCTGGTCACTATTACAGCATTCTGAGATCGTAATGCCTCAAAATAACTAAATGGTTTATGACAAATACTATTAAGCTCTCTGTTATTGTGCCTATTTATAATGAGAAGCGCTATATAGTTAAGCTCCTTGAGAGTCTTTGTGCGAATAACTATCCGTACTCTGATATGGAGATTCTCCTTTTGGATGGAGGTAGTACGGACGGAACTCGGGAGATTGTCAGCGAGTATTGTGTTAAATACCCGCATCTTCGGTTGGTTGATAATCCGAATAAATTTCAGGTCTTCGCGCTAAATGTTGGGATTGAGCAGGCTAAAGGGCAAAACATTATAAGATGTGATGCCCATGCCGAATACCCATCAGATTATTTTAGAACTCTGAGCGCATTGCTGGACGAGTTGCCTGCCGATTTGGGCAACGTGGGCATTAAGGCAGACACAACAGCTCCTGATGGCTCTGATCAAAGTATTTTGATAGCGTATCTGCTTTCATCTAAGTATGGAGTTGGAAACAGCCACAGGTCAATTCGCGGGAAGGGGCTTGTCGAAGCTGATACGTTGCTATTTGGCGCTTGGCGTAAAAGGGTTTTTGACGACGTAGGCCTTTTTGATACCGATTTTATTCGTGGACAGGACTATGAACACAATCTCCGCCTTCGAGAGAAAGGCTACAAGGTTATTGTGGACACTGATCGTTCATTCAAATATTACACGAGGAGTTCTTATATTAAGTTTTGCAAGATGATGTTTCAATATGCGTATGCAAAGCCTTTTATCATAAGGAAACACCGTCGTTCTTTGAATTTTCGATCATTAGTGCCTTTGATATTCTTTTTAAGCTCGGTCTTGTGCTTGCCTGTCATGCCAACGCTTAGTGGGGGACTCTTGCTTGGGTATTCTGCATTTTCTGGAGTTGTAGCTAAAGATTTCTATTTCAAGGAAAGAAATGCTCTACTTGCGAGTCGCATCCCCCTTTACGTCTTTTCCCAGCATTTGTCTCATGCACTAGGGACTTTGGTTGGTTTTTTTGATGCGTTTGTATTGAGAAAAAAAATGTTCCTTGAACATACAAGATAGCGAAATGAGATGAGCAGAGGCTATAGGTTTTTTCTTTATTTGCTTTCTAATGGAACGGCGAAAGGCGTTCCATTGCTCAGTCTTTATGTGTTTTCAAAGTACGTAGATCTTGCCGACTATGGTCGGATTTTATTGGTCATTGCCTGGGCCGGAATTTTGATGCCTCTTCTCTCAGGAAATGCCTTTATGGGATTGGATAGATCAATACCCTCGAGGGGGGTTAAGGCCTCCGCAGAAGAGATTGGGCAGATTTTTTGGCTTGTTCTTGTGGCTCATGCCATTTTGATCGTTGTTCTGATACTGGCTGACCAATTTGGCTTGGCTATTTTTTCAGACGTTTTTTCATACGCAGTAGTTTATTCGTTATTTAGTTCTATCGTTTTCTTGGGGCTTCAGGTTCTTAAGAATATAGAAAAGCCATTTACATACTTCTTCGCGGCCAATATTGCTTCTGTGGGGACTTTTTTTGGCGTCTTGGCCGCGTTTTTGTTTGGTAAATATTTGCCGTGGGGCGCGTCCGCTGAGTTTTCTTATATTGTTAAGATTTATATCTTATTTCAAGTGATCTCTGCTGCTTACACGGTCAGTTTTTTGGTCGGGCTAGGTGTTTCATTCAAATGGCCAGGAGGTGTGTGGAGGCGTTTTTTTGAGTCGCGCACTTACTTGTTGCACTCTTTCTCAACGTCAATCATTAATTTCTCTGACCGGGTTGCTCTATCATTTTTCTTTGAGCCACAGGTCGTCGGTGCATACGCGGCGGCTTTGCTGCTGGGTCAATCAGTTTCCCTGATCCAGGATTCTTATCACAAGAGCTATGCCCCTGATGTCATGCGTAGGTACTCAAGTGAGACGGATTCGGATATAAAGAAGTATGAGATTAGATCCTTGAAGAGGATTGGTGGGCTTCTCATTATTGTTGGGTTTCTTGTTTCGGCATCTCTTTGTCTGCTTTCGTCGTATTTTTTGACACAGGATTACAGCCCTCGTGTCGATTTGGTTTTGTTGATCGGGTTTGGATATTCCATAAATGGAATTATCAAGTTTTTTTTGCCTAGACTGATGCTCGTCGGACGTTTTGCGAAATTCGCCACAGCTATGACTGAGGGCGCGCTAGTTAAACTGGCCTTGAATTTTGTCTTGCTTCCTTCGTTGGAGGGGCTAGGTGCGGCGATTAGTACAGTTCTTTCCTTTCTGTATATCGCAATTCGCGTTTATAACTATTGGAATAAGAATTATGATTTCAAATAGTATTTCACTCGTGATTGATTATCGTCTTATCGAGACTGTTCTATGAAGAACGTTGATCTTTTGCGAGCACTTTGCGATTTCGATCAGGCTGTTACTCTGCGTGCGAGTGGCCGAGCTTGGTTCTTAAGGTGTTGGGAATCTGCGCGGTTCTACCTATTTACGTTGATCTTTAGTCAGCGCACGGAGTTGGATGTTCCATACACTCCTACGAGGTCTGATGTAGTGACGCGAGCCGTTGCTGCACTGAGATCATTCAAAGTTCTTTTTTCTAGTACTGGAAATGTAGAGATTTTGTTTCTCGTGCATGAGAGAGCTAGAAATGGAGTCGATCCTTATCTTGATATGTTCATTCAGGCAACTGGGCGAGATAGGGCAGAGTTCGCTTTTTGGGGTGATTCTCGGTGCGAGGATCAAAATGGCAGATTCGGGAATTTGGAATTTCAGTCAATCGATGCCGTGAAATTTGTTTCAAAAGTCGCTTCCATAGTTGTCGCGCCATTGTTTGGTGTCGTCCTGGTTCCTGTCTTTTTCTTGGGCTCAGCCTATTTGAATTGGAAGGCATATAAGACGTTGGTGCTTAGGTTTGGTGAGGCTTGGATTGCCTACTATTTATACCGTTATCTGCTTAAGAAGCAGGGGCCGACTTTTCTTGTGATGACCGTTAGCTACTGCAATGCTGCGCTTTGTGCTGCTGCAAAGGACTTGGGCGTAATTGTAGTTGAACTTCAGCATGGACTCATCTCTCCCAATCATATTGGGTACTGTGACTTTAAGAGCTCGCTTTGTAGGCCAGACTGGTTCGGCTTTTTTGGAACGGATTGGGCGCCGCAGCTTCCGTGGCGGTGCATGACGTTTGTTGTAGGGCATCCAGCTTGGAAGGAATATATTCAAAACCAGGTTCCTCCCGCAAAGTGTCCTGATGGTTTTAAGCACGTCTTGGTTATTTCACAGAGGTCCATTTCAGGCTCTATTAGGGCCTTCATAGAAGAGGCTTTGCGTTCTTCAGACTATATTTTTGAGGTCAAGCTGCATCCTGCAGAGGATAAAGGTAATCAATATGAGGGAATGGGGAGTAGAGTCGTAGTGCATCGAGAGTCCCTTTTGAATGATTTAGTCTCCCGGTGTGCTTTTATCGTTGGGGGCTATTCGACGCTAGTAATCGAGCTTGCGGCTAAAGGACTTCTGGTGAACGTACTTCCGGTGGCAGGCGTTGAAAGACTCCCTAGTAATGTTATTAATTGTAATTTATTGGAGACCGGTGATGATCTTCTGCCGCGGTCTTCCGGCGGGGATGCGCCGAAGTTTTTTGAGAAAACTGATTTTCTTGCCATAAAAAATCTGCTTCAAAAAAAAATGACTTTGGATTCGGCTAGGAGTGCAGTTAATGAAAGCTAGTGCGGGTCAAAAGTTTTTCTTTGTTGGATATGCTGCTTATTTTTCGCTATTGCTAATTTTTTTGTTGTTTTTCTTGGATAAATATTACCCCTATCCTTATATAGAAAACTCATTTTCGCTCTTTAGAATCATCTTCGCAGCCTTGGTGCTTTCAGTTCAGTCTGCTTTTATTTTGACCGCTGCTAAAGCTGATAGTCCCGTTGAGTGTATTTTGCATATGTTCATGGTGTTGATGATTGTTCCTAACGCTGCGTTCTATGCATCTACTGGTTTGAATTTCGGTTTTCTGTTTGTATATTTTATATTTTCTCTGTTGCTTGTTTTTTTGGCTAATTTCTTTGATGTAAGAGTAAAAATGCCTGTTCTTTCTGAGAAGGGGCGAGTCAAGATATTGGTTGTGCTGTCGCTGTTGTCTCTTTTTTATTTCATTTCTGTGCATGGATTTTCTTTGAATTTGAATGTATTTGCACTTGAGGATGTATATGAGGTTAGAGAGGCGGCTAGGGAGGAGCGTAGTCAGTTTGGGCGTTATTTTTACAGCTGGTCGACTAAGCTAATACTGCCTCTGACCATTGTGTGGGGAATGCTTCGCCGTAATTATTTGCTGGTGTTCTTGGGGTTGCTAGGTATGTTGTACCTTTTCGCAACCAGTGCTCATAAGTCGGTTATTTTTTCCGTTGTTCTTCTCTTGGCGTTTTCTGGAGAGGCGGGTTTTAGAAAGAAGAGCTTGTTGTTTTTGTACGGTGCTGTTCTGATGGTGGCTGTTTCTATGGCTATTTTCTTGTTTTTTGAGTTTGACGTTGTTCAGTCTCTTTTTATTAGACGAATGTTGGTATTGCCGGCTATATTGAACGAGTATTATTTCCGAGTCTATGCCGAGGTTCCCGCCTATTATGCCCATAGTTTTTTGAGCGGAATTGTAGAGAATCGATATTACGATACCCCGCCTTATGTGGTCGGTTTGGAGTATTTTGGGTCTGAGATTATTTCGGCCAATAATGGATTTGCTTCGGATGGGTATGCTAATCTGGGCTGGTTTGGGGCCGCTTTTCAATCTGCGGTTTTGGCTTTTGTTCTTTCATTTCTTGCTACTCGGCCGATATCTAGCAAGTATTTTGGCTTTTTGTTCATCTATGTTTATCAGCTTAATACGAGCGCTCTTTTTACAACGCTCTTGCATCATGGCCTTCTATTGCTTTGCGTTGTTGCGGTCTATGGCTTTCTGGCAGAGGGTGGTGCTCGGAAGAGATTCCGTATTCGGCGCAGTTAAGTTTGGCAGGGTGTTGATTTAATCAGTCCCCGGTGTCCGCAAGGTTTTTCGCAGATTTGTGACATGCAGTGTATTAATGACATTTAATTTTCATGCGCAGCCACGTCCATAAACAGAGCAGCTTGTTCGGCTGTACTAACATCGAAGACCGGATTGCGGCGAATAGTCCGTTGCTGATCATTAAACTCCCGGCTGATATGGGTTCACATTCGATGTCGCCGACCTTCGATTCCCTATTTGCCGAAGGCGGACGCCCGTCGATTGCGCCTGAGCGCCTTCTTCGCGTCCTGCTGTTGGAATACCTGTTCTCCATTCGCTCCGAGCGGCGACTCATCAAGCACCTCGATTTCAACATGCTGTTCCGCTGCTTCGTCGGCTTGCTAATGGACGAACCGGTGTGGGACTACTCGAGCTTTTTGGCCATCCGCGATCGGTTGCTCGATGAGAGTGCCATGCAGGAGTTCTTTGGCGGCCTCGTGAGCGCCGCCGAATGGGCTGAGCTGGCTTCAGATGGACACTTTAGTGTGGACGGCTCGCTCTTGCGGGCACGGGCCTCGCACAGGGGCCTGGCTGCGCGGGATGGCTCGGATGAAGGTGCCAGTCCCGGACCAGGAGCGCACCCCAGAGGTGGATTTCCGCGGCAAGAAGCGCACGAAAAAGACCCACGTCTCTCGCACCTATCCGGATCCCCTCCTGGCCACCAAGAACACGGGCTTTGCCCATCTGAGCGACATTATTCATACGCTCAGAGAGAACCGCCACGGCCTGATCGTCGATGTGCATGGCACGCACGCAGCATGCTGCGCAGGTTGGATCGTATTTGGGGCGAGGTACTACTGAAGTTTGCCAACCGGTTCGGCGTGGCAATTTGCTGGCTCAGTCCCTCTTGAGCAGGGGAATGTAGTCCCCGCCGGCCAAGTAGAGCAGATATGGAGCGTTGAGGGGCGGCGCAATGGGCCTGCCATTGACGTGTGGGCGGCAGCAGACTAAGTGCATAAAATAGGCAGGTCAGCTAGTGTGAGGCTTTTGTTGGGGAATGAGTGATCATTTTGGCAAGTGAAAAGCCGCGAGGGCAAGGACTTTTCAACGCGTTGCTATGTGTAGGGTGGCTTCAGCCGTCCACGGATTTTGAATGAAGCTCCTGTGTGGGCCGCTAAAGCCGGTCCCATGGGTTTGTGCCAGTTTCTATATATCAATTGCAGGTTCATTATGAAAATCGCAATCGCAGGCACGGGGTACGTTGGCTTGTCCAATGCCATCCTGTTAGCGCAGCACAATGAGGTTGTCGCCCTAGATATCGTCGCCGACAAGGTTGATATGCTTAACAAGAAGATGTCTCCCATTGATGACAAAGAGATCGAGGAATACTTGACGAGTAAGCCCCTAAATTTCAGGGCAACGCTGGACAAGGAAGACGCCTATACCGGAGCGGCGGTTGTCGTGATTGCCACTCCGACGGACTATGATCCGGAAAGCAACTATTTCAACACCAAGTCCATCGAGGCCGTTGTGCGCGATGTGATTTCGATCAATCCAGACGCGCTGATGGTTGTCAAGTCCACAGTGCCCGTGGGATATACGGCCAAGGTTCGATCCGAGCTTAGTTGCCAAAATCTGGTCTTCTCCCCGGAGTTCCTGCGGGAAGGGCGGGCCTTGTTCGACAACCTATACCCGTCGCGGATCATCGTGGGGGAGCGTTCGGAGCGTGCGAAGATGTTCGCAGAGTTGCTACAGCAAGGGGCTATCAAGCAGGATATTCAGGTGCTCCTGACCGATAGTACCGAAGCAGAGGCAATCAAGCTGTTTGCCAACACGTTCTTGGCGATGCGGGTAGCCTTTTTCAACGAGCTAGATACCTATGCCGCAACCCATGGTCTGGACAGTCGCCAGATCATCGATGGGGTGTGTCTCGATCCGCGCATTGGCTCGCACTATAACAATCCTAGTTTTGGGTACGGTGGCTATTGTCTCCCCAAGGACACTAAGCAGCTCTTGGCGAATTACCGTGATGTGCCGCAGAACCTGATCCACGCTATTGTCGAGTCCAACACGACTCGCAAGGATTTTATTGCCGATGAGATCATCCGGCGCAACCCCAAGACGGTGGGTATCTACCGATTGATCATGAAGGCCGGTTCCGACAACTTCCGGGCGTCAAGCATCCAGGGGATCATGAAGCGGATTAAAGCCAAGGGAATTGAGGTGATTGTCTATGAGCCGGTGCTAAAGGAAGGCGATTTCTTCCATTCCCGTGTGGTGAATGATCTGGCCGAGTTCAAGAAGCAGTCGGATGTGATCATTGCTAATCGTCGGACGGATGCGCTGGAAGACGTTCGGGGCAAGGTTTATACCCGGGATCTGTTTGGTAGCGATTGAGGGTTGCGAGTCAGCTCCTTCTTCCGAGCCTGAATCCGCTTGTGCTCCCCTTTAGCCGAATCTGCGTTTGCGCCAGATGCACCCGGCGCAAACGCGGGGTAAGTTCATGGGGAGACTTTTGCGAACAATGATTTTGCGCGTGAGTGGCTTATCCCCATGTTGTCTATAGCTAAGTCGATGAGTACTTTCCGATAGTCCGTAAGAATGGGGTAGTCTCGCCCGTCATTGAGGTTGTCCGGTTTGAGGTCGATTTGTTCACCGATAATTGGGGCTCTTGCTTTTAGATTTCCGCCCAGCAGCCAGTATGTAGTTCCGTAGCCGTGATCGGTCCCTTTACTTCCGTTTTCTCGGAATGTACGGCCGAACTCCGATACGACGATGACTGTGGTGTTTTGCCATTCATCCCCGAGTTCTGTTACGAAGGCAGCAAGGCCTTGTCCGAGCTCTTCCAGACGCTTTGCTAATGAACCGGTGACTGCTCCCTGGTTGTAATGGGTGTCCCAGCCCCCAATGTCGACAAAGCCAAGATTGAATTCTTCTCGCATCAGTCGGGCAATCTTGCTTGCTTCGGCTGCAAATCCCGTAGAAGTGTTGGCCGTCCGGTTGGGCTCGAGTATCGTTTGCTTTATGGATTTTGTCTTTGATTCAAGAGTTAGGGCTGTATTAATAGTGTCATATAGTTCGTGGTTAGCGTACATCTCCCGTACTCCGTTTTCTATATTTTCGCTAATTTCACGGCCACCTGTGGGTTTGAGGGAGATGTTGGGAATCGTCCGGGGGCCGTTGAATGCAAAGGGGCGGGCCAATGTGAAGGAAATTGGGCGGGCATCAACCATTGCAGTTGCCATGCGGTAGAGCAGGCCGTTGTGTCCGACTTTGTTGTCCTTGCCTCCGATACCTAGTTCTAGTCTGTCCTGACTATCAAAGTGGCTGCGAGATGTGCCGGGAATACCTACGAACGGTAAAAAAGCCATCTGCTTCTTCTGGATCAGAGGAAGAACGTTTTCTTTCAGGGCTGGATGGAGTCCCCAGTCTCCATCCAGCGTGATTGCGGCATCTCTCGGAATTGCGATGTTAGGACGACTTTCGTAGTAAAAGTCGCTGGATATTGGAATGAGAGCGCTCGCCGCATCATATGCACCGCGCAGAAGAATAAACATAAATCGGTGCTTCTGCTGCGTGGGGACGGCTAGCAGCTGACTGGTCTTGCCAACACACGTTAGCGCGCTGGCTGCTTGAAGGAAGCGTCGGCGATGCATGGCATGTTTTCCTTGTCAGCGATACATGAATGCTGGGGCACTAAGAAACATCTGAACCGCACGTGTAGGCTCCGGTTGGGAGGAGATGGCCTGCAGTGTTGTCGAGCTTAGCAGTGGTTGGTATATGCACCACGGTGCGTCGGTTGATGATGGAGCTTTCTGCATGTCGCCGTGCCAGCGTTTGGCCAAGCGATCCGCTGATTGGATACGGCCGAGAAGTTGTGCGGGCGTAGCCCATTGGGCTGTGACCAAAGGGTACCCGTCCGGTGTTGTTCTGCCAAAGAGAGGCTCTCCCAGCTGTTCAGCTAGTCGAAGCTCGTTCGGCGGAAGGGGGGATGGTGCCCCGCCGTGTAAAAGACGCAGGGCGGAAATGCTGTATTGAAAGGGTGATTTGAATTTCTTGCCGAGGGATGCTTCCATCTCCGGCGAATCTAGAATAACGCGAAGTACCTCGGCTATGTCCCCTTGGGTGCGTTGAAATGTGGCGGTAGCAGCCGATATGAGACGGGCTGGTGGGGTGTCGGCCACGAAATACTCTATGAGCTTGCGCGATATGAATCGTGCCGTAACAGGGTGATCCGCCAAAAAATCGAGTATTTCATTGACTTCGTCCAACCCCCGACCCTTGATGCTTCGGCCCATGAAAGTCTTGTCCCCATAGTCGTGATGGGCGGGGTTGTACTGGAATACGCCATCGAGTACGTACTCGGCTTCGCGGTCCTTTGGGAGTTTTGGTGGAGCGCCGCTTAGATTCGCTTGTAGGCCTGTGAGAATACGAGCGAGTTCTTGTACGTCCTTTTGTGTATAGCCGCCGTCAATGCCCAGTGTATGGAGTTCAAGTAGCTCGCGAGCGTAGTTCTCATTTATTTTTCCTGCACGATTTTGGGTGTTGTCAAGGTATATCAACATGGCGGGATGATGCAGAGAGATGCGTAACAGGTCTTTGAATTTCCCAAGAAGATGAGGGCGGAGAGCTGCCTCGTAGTTGCCAACCATGGTGGCGATATCGCCTTTACCGCCGTGAACCGTGAAATGGTTGAACCAGAACCAAGCCAATTGCTCTTTAAGCTGGTCCGGTGAGTAAACTGCGCGCGTTAGGTGCAGTTCGGTCGCCTGTCGGATTAGTTGTGTGCGCTCTAAGCCTAGTTCTATCAGCTGACGAGATTTTTCTTCGCCTGGGGGCAAGGTGTTGGCGTGTTGGCGTCGTTGGCTGCGCTCTTTCTGTAGGTCGTTCAAAGGCCTTTCGGGGGCTCCAGAGTTCAACTCTTGCCTGGTTTCATCTGAGGGCTGAAGTTGTGCATTGAGGAATCCAGCCCTGCCTAGCCGAGAAAATGCTTCGATAGTTTGCTGGTTAATGCCATAGGTTACCCGATTGAGCCACATCAGGTCGCTTGCAGTGATTGTGGTTTCAGCTACGACAGGACTCACTACCGTCAGGAGGATGCAGAGGAAAATGAGGTCCAGCAGAGTGCGTTTCATATTCAGACCGATTCTCCAGTGGTAAAAGGTACGCCAGTGATGTTGCAACGGAGTGCGAGTAAATTGGTTGACCGTGGAGTTGCTATGGGCTTTCGAAAGGTAGTCATGGCAGGGAGGTGGTCTGTCCATCTATTGTTCGTTGTCTTGATTATCGCGTCACTTATCCTTACTTCGACGTCCGTTCGGTATGTTGTCAAGGGAGTGTTCATCCCTGTGGCGGTCCCTGCGGCTGAAGAGGGCGCTACGGTTCTCGCCGGCGCACCCGTGGTGGCGTTCGGAGCCGCGGGGCTTTCACTATCAGCACTGAATCCCGCAGGTATCAAGGCTTTGGGCTGGTCGGCCCGCCCTTCCGCAGGTGCGGTGGCGTTTCGTGTGCATGGTTCGGTGCGGGCCGTTGGAGTTAGTTTAAGGGATGACCCTAAAGGGGCGGCACAGATCGCTGTGTTACAGATCAAGAACGAGGGCCGTTCATCCTCGAAGGTATTGCTGGCTTTGAGTGGATCGGCTGCGGCCGATTTCGAGGAGGTAATTCTGTTGCGTCCGGATGCTGGTAGCGTTGTGTTGATGGCGAGGCTGGTGCGCGTATCTGGAGAGCTCCTAGTCAAGAATCTTCGCCTCGAATGGTTGGCTGAGCGGGAGTCCGCCCTCTGGGCATCGCGGGGGCTGATGCTTGTTTGGGGGCTTGTCCTTATACTGCTTGCAAGATCGTGGGCGATGCGCGCGCGTAGTCCCGCTGGCTTGTTGGTAGCTCTGATTGTAGTGTTGTGGGGGGTTCTTATGCCGGGTGATGTGAAGAATGGACTGGATCGGTGGGTCTGCGAAATGTTTGCGTGGCAGCCGGACGATTCCATCGGAGTATCGTGGAGCAGTTTGACTCATGGTGCGATGTTTTTTGTGCTTGGCGGCATCCTTGCTGTGGTAAGGCCGGATCAAAGAGGGCCATTGCTTTTGATCGATCTGCTGTTTTTGGCCGTGAGCACCGAGGTGTTGCAACTTTTCGTTGAAGGTAGGAAGGCGGACGTTGCCGACGGGGCGATAGATTTTCTGGGAGCATTGATTGGGATCGGATTGGTCCGGCTCGTGAGGCGAGTCGGGAACCAGCTTGAGTATGAGTAGTTTTCTTGAATTACAATATTCATAGTCATTAGGCCTGTTGCTTCAGAATGGATTTCTGCTACTCGTCGAGGTTTTGCTGGATTGATTTTCACGTCTGTTCAGTAAAAGCGAGTTTCAGATGGGGCTACTCTTGGCGAGACTGTATTTTTATACGATAGATTTTCGAGGCGTCCGGATATGCCCAATACACAAATGCCTGCATGGCAAGCCCTCATCAAGCATCACCAGTCCGTTTTCAGGGTGCATCTGCGCGATCTGTTCGCCTCCGACCCCCAGCGTTTCGAGCGTTTTTCGCTGGAGCTGGAAGGTCTGCTGGTGGATTTTTCCAAGCAGCGCGTCGACGACACCACTTTGCGCCTCTTGCTTGATCTGGCCGAGACGGCCCGGCTGGGTGAGTGGCGGGCGCGCTTGTTTGCGGGCGAGAAGATCAACTTCAGTGAGCAGCGGGCGGTGATGCACCCGGCCTTGCGCTATCTCAAGCTGGGGGCTTTCCCTTCGGCCGCGTGGGACGTGATGCCCGAGGTGCGCGCGGTTCGGGCGCAGATGCGGGCGTTTTCCGAGCGGGTGCGGGGTGGGCTGTGGCGGGGGTTTTCGGGCGAGGCGATTCGCGATGTGGTGAACATCGGGATTGGCGGTTCGGACCTGGGGCCGAAGATGGTGGTGCGCACCCTGGCGGCCTACCAGCGTTCGGGCTTGCGCATGCATTTTGTGTCCAATGTGGATAGCGCCCATCTGGCCAAGCTGCTCGATTCCCTCGACCCGCGCTCGACCCTGTTTGTGGTGGCGAGCAAGACCTTCAGCACCCAGGAGACCATGCTCAACGCCCACACGGCGCGGGCGTGGCTGTGCGCGGCAGCGGGCGAGGGGTGGGCACGGGCGCTGCCCCTGCATTTTGTGGCGGTCACGTCGGATGTGGCCCGGGCGGCCACCTTTGGCGTGCCCGAGGCCAATGTGTTTCGCATGTGGGATTGGGTGGGGGGGCGCTATTCGCTCTGGTCGGCGGTGGGCCTGCCGATTGCGTTGGCCATTGGCATGAACGGCTTTGAGCGCCTGCTGGCGGGGGCGCAGGCCATGGACACCCATTTTTGCGAGGCGCCCTTCGAGCGCAATCTGCCGGTATTGATGGCGCTGATCGGGGTGTGGAACACCAACTTCCTGGGGGCGTCCACCAGCGCGGTGCTGCCCTATAACGAATCCCTGCGTTTTCTGCCGTCCTTCCTGCAGCAGCTCGAGATGGAGTCCAACGGCAAGACGGTGGGGCGCGACGGCCTGCCCCTGTCGTGTCAGGCCAACCCCATTGTGTGGGGCGAGATCGGCTCCAACGGGCAGCACGCCTTTTTCCAGTTGCTCCACCAGGGCGGCTGGCTGGTGCCGAGTGATTTCATCGCCAGTGCCCAGAGCGATTTTCCGCTGCCGGGGCATCAGGCCCCGCTGATGGCCAACTTCCTGGCCCAGAGCGCAGCCCTGGCCTTTGGCAAGACGGAAGCGGAAGCCCGCGCCGAACTGGAAGCGGCCGGCATTGCCGGCGATCAGATCACGGCGCTGCTGCCCCACAAGGTCTTCGCCGGCAACCAACCTTCCACCACCATCATCCTGCCCCGGCTCGACCCTTTCCACCTGGGCATGCTGCTGGCGCTGTACGAGCACAAGGTGTTTGTGCAGGGCGTGGTGTGGGGCATCAACTCCTTCGACCAGTGGGGCGTGGAACTGGGTAAACAACTCGCTGGCCGCCTGCTGCCCGCGCTGCAGGGCGAGGGCGATACCGACGGCTTGGACCAATCCACGCGGGAACTGATCGCCTGGTGCCGGGAACACGGGGATTTCTGATCGTAGGCATCGTTGACGGCGGGCGGAGCGATTTGCAGGAGCGACTTCAGTCGCCCATCCCCGCGTCGATCACCGGCAAACCCTTGTTCGAAGTCCGCGGGCGACTGAAGTCGCCCCTACGCGAACCTTCGCAATGACCCGCCGACGCAGCACCCACGTCCCTTGTAGGGGCGACTTCAGAGGGTGTTGTAAATCTCTTTTCGCCCCCGCATTTCACGCCAAACCGGGCTGTGCCTGGGTCCATCGGACGCTGAGCGCCGCTGGGCACCTGCCGATGAGTCGCCCACGCCATTGTCTCGTTGGCGGGCAAAGCGTGGTCAAACGGCGCGTCAGGCGCAACAAAAGGGCCAACAACCGCCCCCGGCGGGCGTATGCCAGTGCCCGCCCGAGGTTATAAGCCGTCAAGTGCAGACGGAACTCCAGGCGGACGCGGCTCAAGCCGCGGCGGCGGAAGCGGTTCAGGCCCTGGCGCTCGCGCAGCATCGAGAACACCGGTTCGACCATGGCCTTGCGCTGGGCGAACACCTGTCTGGCCCGGGGTTGGGCCATCACCTGGCGCAAGGCTTCCTTGAGCTCCTGGCCCGCACTGCGCTGGATCGTCCGCGCCTCGGCCTGGGTACATTGGGCGCGGCGCTCACATGCGCCGCAGGCCGAGCTCGCGTACTGCACGTAAGCCCGTAGCCCCTTCTGCGGATTGCCCGCACAGCGGCGGGCGGGGTGCAACTGCGCCCCGGCCGGGCAGAGGTAGTGGTCACCGTCCTCCACGTAGCGGAAGTCGCGCAGGGCAAACAGCCCGGGCTGCTTGCCCTGGCTCTGTCCATCCTCCGCCTGTTCGGGACACAGCAGGCTGATGTCTTTCTCCAGCGCACACTCGAGCACCGCGTAGCTGTTGAAGCCGGCATCGAGCAGAAGCTCCTGGGTCTGGGTGCCGTCGAGCCTCTCCAGGGGCTCGGCCAGTGCGGCTTGTTCGCTCGTTGAATGCACCTGTGCGTCGAGCACCACCCGCGCCTCATTGACCAGCACCGCCGCCTGGTAGGCCGGGCGGCTACCGCGGCCGTTCTTGAGCTTGAGCAGCCCCGCCTCGGGCTCGCCCACCACCACGGCCTTGGCGTTGGGACGATCGCCCAGCGCGGCACGGGCGCGCTCAAGTTCCTCGTACGCCGCCGAGCCTTCGGCGGATTCACCCCACTGCGCTTCCAGCGCTTCGCGCTTGACCAGGGCAAAGCGCGAACTCATCGCTTCGAGCACCGTTCCATCGCCCGCCACTCGGGCACGCCCGGAGTTCGTGCGCTTGAGCACGGCTTCGGTCACCGAAGCGAACAGGGCACCGCTCAGCGCCTCCTCATGGCGCGTGATGAAGCGCCCCAGGATCGAATGGTCCGGGGTGATCCCCCCGCCCACCCACATGCACTCCAGATCGCTGCGCGTCAGCCGCTCCAGCCCGCGCAGTGAGCTGATCCCCCTCATCAGGCCAAACAGCACCACCCCCGCCATCAGCCACGGTGCGTACCCCGGCCGACCCACCGGGCTGTACTGCGCCTCGAAGGCGCTCCAGTCCTGTTCGCTCAGAATCTCCCGCAGCACCAGGGCGTCGCGCAGACCCATCTCACGCAGGTGCGCGTCCAGGCGCTGCATCCCGATGCGGATCTCCCGAGGGTCCGGATCTTCGAAGCGAATCGCCGGGCGGCGTGCCTCTACTTGGCGAGGCTCAAGCCCGGGTTCGCTATCAAACTCGTCGAAGCCGAGTTGCACGCCTGTCTTGATGCGGGTCACCCGCCGCTTGATCTTCTTATGCCCCATTGCCACACCGATCTCATGATCACCGGGGAGAATCGTAGCTCAACGCCAGGGAAGAGGGTTTCGCGACACCCTCTTCAGTCGCCCATCCGCGCTTCCCCCCGTGCTTTCATCGGGGTGTTGGTCGCCTCTTGTGAAGTGAATAAATGCCTTAGGCATTTCATTCGTGCAGAATTGCGCATTGATATGATCGATGGGGCTGTTTATATGTGCTTACCGATGCAAGCCCTCGTCCGGGCTGTGGGGCTTGGGATTCCGATGGTGGTTGGACGCGGCAGGTTGCACGATGACCCGTGAGGCTCTGCGCGTTGGGCGTTTTTCTCAGGCGGGTGGCATTTACCTGGTGACGACGGCAACGGCTGGGCGCTTGCCGGTGTTTGCGGACTTTCATTGCGCGCGGCGGGTGATCTGCGAGATGCGTCGCGTGTCTGCCGAGGGGGTGTGGTGTCGCTTGCCTGGGTGCTTATGCCGGATCATCTGCACTGGCTGATCCAGCTTGGTCAAGGCGTGAGCTTGTCGATGCCGATCCGGACCTTGAAGGGGCGAAGTGCTCGTGCTTTGGGCCATCCCGTGTGGCAGCGGGCTTTCCATGACCGCGCCCTTCGTCGTGAGGACGATGTTGTGTCCGTTGCCCGCTATATTGTTGCCAACCCTGTCCGTGCCGGCCTGGTGAGCCGTGTCGGCGATTTTCCCCATTGGGATGCGGTGTGGCTGTGACCGTCGCTCAGTGGGCCGGATGGTTTTGGCGGGGGGACGGAGGCGCAACGCGCGGGGGCGACAGTTGCTGCGGTCCTGTCGTTTTGCGGCACTGCGTCTACACCGTTATGCCGATGGCACCTAGAATTCTTGTCCATGAATGCAAACATCATCCATCACGGCGCTTTTCAGGGGGTGACGGGGTCTTGTCACCAGTTGTTCATTGATGACATCAACAGCCTGTTGATCGACTGCGGCTTGTTCCAGGGGGCGGAGACGGCGCCCGATGGGGCGTCGGGGGCAGACAGGCTGGAGATCCCGTTTCCAGTGGAGCGGGTGCAGGCGCTGGTTGCCACGCATGTGCACATCGATCATGTGGGCCGCATCCCGTGGTTGCTGGCGGCGGGTTTCAAGGGGCCTATCCTGTGCAGTGAGCCTTCGGCCAAGCTGCTGCCGGTGGTGCTGGCGGATGCCTTTGCGGTGGGGGTGACGCGGGACGCGCGGCTGGTGGAGCGCTACCTGAAGATGGTGGAAGCGCGCATCCGGCCGATTCCCTGGCGCACCTGGTATCCGGTGTTTTCGGGGCCGCAGGGCAGTTGCCGTATCCGCCTGCAGCGGGCGGGGCACATTCTGGGCTCGGCCTATGTGGAATGCGAGCTGTCGCGCCCGGGTGGCGAGCGGCTGCGGGTGCTGTTCTCGGGGGATCTGGGGGCGCCCCACGCGCCGCTGCTGTCGGCCCCCAGGCCGCCCTGGTCGGCCGATGTGGTGGTGCTGGAAAGCACTTACGGCGATCAGGTACATGAGAAGCGCAGCGCCCGCCGGGCACGCCTGCAGGCGGTGGTCGAGAAGGCGCTGGGCAATGGCGGCACGGTGATCATCCCGGCCTTCAGCATCGGCCGCACGCAAGAGCTGCTGTATGAGTTCGAAGACATCCTCTACCGGCAACGCCAGACGCCGGGGCGCTTTGCCGAGGCCTGGGCCAAGCTGCCCATCTACCTGGATTCGCCCTTGGCCGGGCGTTTCACCCGCATCTATCGCGAGCTGCAGCCCTACTGGGATGCCGAGGCGCTGGCCCGGGTGAAGGCGGGGCGCAAGCCCCTGGATTTCGAGCAGCTGGTGGCCATTGACGATCACGCCGACCACGAGGCCAACGTGCGCCGCCTGGCCCGCAGCGGCGCGCCGGCCATCGTGATTGCCGCCAGCGGCATGTGTGCCGGCGGGCGGGTGATGAACTACCTGAAAGCCATGCTGCACGACCCGCGCCACGATGTGTTGTTTGTGGGCTATCAGGCCCGGGGTACGCCGGGCAGTGCCATCCAGACCTTCGGCCCGCGGGGTGGCTACGTGGAGATCGATGGCGAGCGCATCGACATCCGCGCCGGCATCCACAGCCTGTCGGGCTATTCGGCCCATGCCGACCAGAACGATCTGGTGCGCTTTGTCACCCGCATGCGCCATCTTCCCGCGGAGGTGCGCCTCATCCATGGCGATGCCGACGCCCGGCACGCCCTGGCCCGCCGGCTGCAGGAGGCCACCGGGGGCAAGGTAAGGGTGATGAACGGCTGAGGACGGGCCGCCGCGACGGTAAAGGCAGGTAAAGCCGGGTTAAAGCGCGACCTGTGCTTCATGCGAAGCCGGCCCCTCTCGTATCATCGGAGGCGTGATATCCGGGAGGCGAAGGGGCGATGGGCAAGGTGCTGTTGGTGGACGACGATGTGGAGCTGTCGTCGATGTTGCGCGAGTACATCCTGCGCGAGGGTTTCGACGTCGATGCGGTCCATGACGGCGAGGCTGGCGTGCGTGCTGCGCTCTCGGGGGGTTACGGCATCGTTGTGCTGGACGTCATGATGCCCGGGATGGGCGGCATCGAGGCGCTGCGGCGCATCCGGGGCCAAAGCCAGGTGCCGGTGCTGATGCTCACGGCGCGGGGTGATGACGTGGATCGCATCGTGGGCCTGGAGCTGGGGGCGGATGACTATGTTCCCAAACCCTGCACCCCGCGGGAGCTGGTGGCGCGGATCAGGGCCATCCTGCGGCGCAGCCAGGACGGGCAGGTGGCGGCGGAGCCCGGGAGCGACACGCTGACGGTCGGGCCGCTGGTGATGTGGCCCTCCATGCGTCGCATCCAGTGGCATGGCGCCGAGTTGGGGCTGACCAGCACCGAGTACAACCTGCTGGAGACCCTGGCGCGTAGCGCGGGGCGCATTGTCAGCAAGGCGGAACTCTCCGAGAAGGGGCTTGGGCGTCCGCTGGCCCGGTTTGATCGCAGCATCGATGTGCATCTTTCCAGCATCCGCCACAAGCTTGGCCCACGCCCGGACGGGCGGCCGTGGATCGAGACGGTGAGGGGGCTGGGCTACCAGTTGGTGCGGGAATGAGACTGGGGCGCCTGTTCTGGAAGTTCTTCTTTGCGTTCTGGCTCGCCCTCTTGCTGGCGGGCGGCGGCGTGGGAACGGCGGTGTGGTGGCTCCACCAGTCTGAGCGTGAGCAGCAGGCGAATGAGGATGACCGCCTGCTGGCCGGCGGGCCACGGGCGGCGGTGGCGGTGAAGGCCGCGGCGGCGGTGCTGGGGCGGGGCGGCGAGGATGCCTTGCGGGGCTTTCTTGCCGATGTGGACGAGGTGCGCTCGCCGCGCCTGCTGGCGGTGGATGAGACGGGCCGGGAGGTGCTGGGGCGACCTGTCGACCCGGCGGTGCTGGCGCAAGCCCGGGAGCGGGCCGAGTCCGACAGCCCCCGTCGTGGCGCGCGCCGGGTGAACGACCTGGGTGGCAAGGCCTGGCTGCTGTTCGTGCCGGCCGAGTTCGAGGATCGCGCGGGGGCCTTTCCGCGGCCACCCGGCGAGCCGCGGCCACCCTTCGGGCGGCGCGGCCCAGCGCCGAACCCGTGGTTTCCCATCGTGTCCGGCCTGGTGGCCAGTGTGCTCTTCAGCGCCCTGCTGGCGTGGTATCTGTCCAAGCCCATTCGCAGCCTGCGCTGGGCCCTGGGGGCGGTGGCCGAGGGGCGGCTCGATGCCCGGGTGCGGCCGCTGCTCGGCGGGCGGCGCGACGAGATCGCCGATCTGGCCGAGGATTTTGACCGGATGGCCCAGCAGATCCAGACCCTGGTGGGCGCCCAGCGACGTCTGCTCCACGATGTTTCCCATGAGCTGCGTTCGCCCCTGGCCCGGGTGCAGGCGGCCGTCGGTCTGATGCGTCAGGACCCGGCGAAGCTCGACGTGACCATAAGCCGGATCGAGCGCGAGGCGGTGCGCCTTGATGAGCTTGTCGGCCAGCTATTGACCCTGTCGCGCCTGGACACGGATCGGCGCGATACGCCGCGCGAGCCCGTTGACCTGATCGATCTGGCCTCGGCCATTGCCGACGATGCGCGCTTCGAGGCCCATGCCCTGGGGCGCGACCTGCGTTTCGAAGGGCGAGGCGAGGCGGAGGCCCTGATCTGGGGAGAGCTTGTTCAGCGTGCCTTCGAGAACGTGATCCGCAATGCGGTGAAGTACACCGCCGACGGGACTTTCGTTGAGGTCAGCGCGCTTGCCGACGGCGATGTCTTCAGGCTGCGGGTGGGGGATCGCGGCCCGGGGGTGCCCGCGGCCGAGCTGGAATCCATGTTCGAGCCCTTCCACCGGGGCAGCAACACCGGGGGGGCGAGTGGTTTCGGCCTGGGGCTCGCCATTGCCCGTCGCGCCATTGATGCCCACGGCGGGACGATAGGCGCGCGCAATCGGGAGGGCGGCGGGCTGCTGGTCGAGATCACCCTGCCCCTGGCGGCAGACGCGCCGCAAAAGGAATAGGCGCCGCCGCAGCCAAGCTGCTAGAATGCCGGCCGTGGCGGGTCTCCCCGCATTGCAGCGCGGTGAACCTGGTCAGGGCCGGAAGGCAGCAGCCACAGCCGTTCCCTGCAAGTGCCGGGGGTCAGGCTCGCCACCCCGACTTCAATAAAAAGGGGCGTCCAGGTTGGCGCCCCTTTTTTCGTTCTGCGTTCTTGTCCTCCGTCCGCCGGTGCGTAGGGCGGGGCTGTTAGAATTCCGCCATGGCCTACCAAGTACTTGCCCGCAAGTGGCGCCCGCGCAGTTTCGAGACGCTCGTCGGGCAGGAGCACGTGGTGCGTGCGCTCACCCATGCCCTGCAAACCGGGCGCCTGCACCATGCCTACCTGTTCACCGGCACGCGGGGGGTGGGCAAGACCACCATCTCCCGGATCCTGGCCAAGGCCCTCAATTGCGAGACCGGCGTCACCGCCACCCCCTGCAACCAGTGCGCGGCGTGTACGGCCATTGATGCCGACCGCTTTCCCGATTACGTGGAGATGGACGCGGCCTCGAACCGGGGCGTGGACGACATGGCAGCGCTGCTGGACCAGGCCGTGTATGCGCCGGTGCAGGGCCGCTACAAGGTTTACATGATTGATGAAGTGCACATGCTCACCGGGCATGCCTTCAACGCCATGTTGAAAACCCTTGAAGAACCCCCCGAGCACGTCAAGTTCATCATTGCCACCACCGATCCGCAGAAGATTCCGGTGACGGTGTTGTCCCGCTGCCTGCAGTTCAACCTCAAGCAGATGCCGCCGGGGCATATCGTCGGCCATCTGACCCGCCTGCTGGAAGCCGAGGCGGTGCCCTTCGAGCCCGCAGCCCTGCGCCCCATTGCCAAGGCGGCCAGTGGGTCGATGCGCGACGCTCTGTCGCTGCTCGATCAGGCCATCGCCCACGGGGCGGGGCGGGTGGAGGAGCAGGCGGTTCAAGACATGCTTGGCACGGTGGGCGATGACCACCTGTACGCGGTGCTGCAGGCCTTGCAGGTCAATGACGTGCAGGCCCTGATGGCCGCCGCCGACGGCATGGAGGCGCGGAGCCGTCCAGAGGAAAGAAGCCGACGAGGCCGCGCTGGCGGCGGCAAGGAAGCGGGCGAAAGCCTATGGCGAGACCATCGAAAAATACGCCACGCCAAGCGAGAAGATGGCCAGGGCGCTGCGCGAGG
>NZ_JAFLDT010000049.1 GCF_017302315.1 Zoogloea sp. | reverse complement strand
CTGGTGGCGGTGGCCACCGCCGGCTCCGCCCTGGTCGCGGTGGGCGATTTTGGCACCGTGGTGCGCTCGGTGGATGGGGGCCAGACCTGGACCCAGGCCCGCACCGTGCCGGTGAGTGGCCTGCTCACCGCGGTGAGCTTTGCCGATGCCCGAACAGGCTGGGCGGTGGGTCACGGGGGCGTCATCCTGGCCACCACCGACGGCGGCGACACCTGGCAGATCCAGCACGAGGCCGAAGGCCGGCCGGTGCTGCTGGGGGTGCATTTCAGCGACGCCCAGCACGGCTATGTGGTCGGCGCCTACGGCACGGCCCTGCGCACCACCGACGGCGGCAAGACCTGGGCGCCGATGGCGGTGGGGCAGGGGCGGGATGCCGACCTGCACCTCAACCACGTCTTCCCCGGCGCCGATGGCGCCCTGTTTGCTGCCGGCGAGAGTGGCGCCGCCTTCGCCTCGCAGGATGGGGGCGAGCACTGGACGCGTCTCGACACGGGCGTGACGGGCTCCCTGTGGTCGGGCCTGCAGCGTCGCGACGGCCGCCTGCTGCTCCTCGGCATGAGCGGGCGGGTGCTGGAGAGCAGTGATGGGGGCAGGCACTGGAAAGCCCTGGACACCGGCACCAGCCAGGCCCTGACCGGCGGCGTCGAGGGGCCGGACGGCGAGCTGGTGCTGGTGGGGACGGGCGGTGCCGTGGTGACGTCGAAGGACGGGCAGCTCGTCACGCGCATCCGGGAGGACCGCCAGAACCTGGCCGCCGTCGCGGCTGTTTCCGAGGGCGGCAAGGCCCTGGTGCTGCTCGCCCAGAACGGCGTGCTGCGCGAAGCCGCAGCGAAATAGCCGCAGCCAAATGACATCGAGGACAACACCATGCTGGAAAGACTGATCGGCCTGCTTCGCGGCGAAGTGCAGGCGGAGGCGGCCGAGCGCGGCCCCTTCGAACGGCGCCTGATCGCCGTGGCGGCCCTGCTGCTGGAAACCATGTACGTGGACCGGGTGGCCTCCGAGGCCGAACACCTGGCCGTCAAACGCCTGCTGATGGCGCGCTTCCACCTGCCGCCCGACAGGGTCGAGGAGCTGGTGGGGATCGCCGAGGTGCGCTACGCCGAAGCCCTGGACGACTGGGAGTTTGCCGAGGCGGTGCGGGTCGGCTTCGGGCCGGGCGAGCGCCAGGAGATCCTCACCATGCTGTGGGAGGTGGCCTATGCCGACGGCCTGGAGAAGCTCGAAGGCACGCTGATGCGCCGCCTGGCGCGCCAGCTGGATCTGGGTGACGGCGCCGCCGAGATTGCCCGCGCCACCGCGGGTTCCCGCGCCGGCATCCTGCGGGGCACGCCCGGCGACGCCTGAATCGAATTCATTTTACCCCACTACAAGACCGATGAAGAGGAGACACCGATGAAGAAACTGCATGGTATCGAACTGGGCGCAGGCACCGCCGCCTTCCTGGACGCACCCCAGCGCATGATGATCGGGGGGCAGCGGGTGGAGGCCGTGAGCGGTGAAACCCTGCCGGTCATCGACCCGGCCAGCGGCGAGGTGTTCTGCCGCGTGCCAGCCGGTGATGCAGCCGACATCGACCGGGCCGTGGCCGCCGCCCGCCACGCCTTCGAGGCGGGCGAGTGGTCGCGCCTGCGCCCGGTGGACCGGGAGCGCCTGCTGCTGCGCCTGGCCGACCTGCTCGAGGCCAATGCCCAGGAGATGGCCGAGCTGGAGGCCATCGACAACGGCAAGCCGGTGACCATGGCGCGTCATGTGGACGTGGCCCTGTCCATCGACTTTCTGCGTTACATGGCTGGCTGGGCCACCAAGATCGAAGGTTCCACCATGGAGGTGTCGGTGCCCCTGGTGCGCGACCGGGAGTTCTTCGGCTTTACCCGGCGCGAGCCGGTGGGCGTGGTGGGGGCCATCATCCCGTGGAATTTCCCGCTGCTGATGGCCGCCTGGAAAGTGGGGCCCGCCCTGGCATCGGGCTGCACCATGGTGCTCAAACCAGCCGAGGAGACCCCGCTGACGGCCCTGCGCTTTGCCGAGCTGGTACAGGAAGCCGGCTACCCGCCGGGTGTGCTCAACGTGGTCACCGGCCTGGGCCATACGGCGGGCGCTGCGCTGGCCGCCCACAAGGGCATCGAGAAGGTGGCCTTCACCGGCTCCACCGAGATCGGCAAGCTGGTGGGCAAGGCGGCCCTCGACAACATGACCCGCGTGTCCCTGGAACTGGGGGGCAAGAGCCCGGTGATCGTGCTGGATGATGCCGACCCTGCGGTAGCCGCCGCCGGGGCGGCCCAGGCGATCTTCTTCAACCAGGGCCAGGTGTGTACGGCGGGCTCGCGCCTGTACGTGCATCGCAGCCGTTTCGATGAGGTGGTGGAGCAGCTTGCGGGCATCGCCGCGGGTATGAAGATCGGTCCGGGCATCGATCCGGGCACCCAGATCGGCCCGCTGGTGTCGGCTGTGCAGCAGCAGCGCGTGCTGGGCTACATCGACAGCGGCCTGGGCGAGGGCGCGCGGGCGGCGGCGGGCGGCGAGGGCACGGACGGGGCGGGCTATTTCGTCAGGCCGACGGTGCTGGTGGATACCCGCGACGACATGCGCGTGGTGCGGGAGGAGATCTTCGGGCCGGTGGTGGTGGCCATGCCTTACGCCGATCTCGACGAGGTGGCCCGCCGCGCCAATGACACCCCCTACGGCCTGGCGGCCAGCATCTGGTCCAACGACCTGTCCCGGGTGCATCGCCTGATCCCGAAGATCAAGGCCGGCACCGTGTGGGTGAACTGCCACAACATCCTCGACAACGCCATGCCCTTCGGCGGCTACAAGCAGTCGGGCATCGGGCGCGAGATGGGGCGTGCGGTGCTGGATATGTATACGGAGTCGAAGTCGGTGGTGATGATGCTGTAAGCGGGGTCCGGCCCCCCTGTGGGGTCCAGTTCATTCGACCTTCGGGGGGGGAGCCTTTACTGGCCGGCTTTCCCGTGATTGGCGTAACGTTGGCCGGGACTCGCCCCGGCGGGCGACCTTCTTCTTTGTTGTACGACAAAGAAGAAGGCAAGAAAGCGTACCCCGCTGTCGCGCCCCCTTCGGGGGTGCCCTCCTTCCGGGCCCGTCAGGCGGGGTCTGCGCAAACTCGCCCTACGGGCTCAAACATGCGCAGCCCTTTTTCCGCCTGCCGAACCCTCCAGTCGGCGCGCCAGAGGGGAGAGGAAATGCAGGTGCTCAGCGGCCAGTGCCCGACTCAATTTCCGCAGGGGCTCGGTGTATCCGAAAAGCCCGTTCCGACCCGCCGAGCAGCGCAGCAGCAGGCGGGGAAGTCCGGCGCGGCTGTTTGAGCCCGCAGGGCGAGTTCCGCGCCGGCCGCCTGCTGGGAGCAGCACAGGGGAGTCATTCGCGCAGCGAATGACCGGGGTGGCCGGGTCGCCTTTCTTGCCTTCTTCTTTGGCGAAGCAAAGAAGAAGGTCGCCCGCCGGGGCGAAATCCCGGCCAACGTAACTTCATGCACTGGAAAGCCAGCCAGTAAGGGCCCAAACCAAGAACGTCGAACGAACTAGTCATGTTCGCGTCCGGCATGCACTCACTATCCCTGCCATGTCCGCCGGGCTTGGAGAGCCTTGCCGGTCCATCAAACTTACTCCGGGCTGATCACCAGCACGGTGCCGTTGCGGTCTTCGGTGACCCACAGGCGGCCGCGGGGGTCGGCCTTGATGTCGGTGGGGGCGCCGAGGGGATGGCGGGCGGTGGCCTGCCATCCGTCCACCAGCACCGTGAAATTGCGCGCCGGCTTACCCGAGGCGTCGAAGCGCCAGGCGATGATGCGGTGGCCCTGGCGGCGGTAGCCATGCAGGCCGATGATCAGGCTGCCGCGCCAGGGATCCGGCGCTGCGGCATGGGTGTAGAAGACCATGCCCAGCGGGGCCGAGTGGGCGGGCAGCAGGCGCTCGGGCTTGGTATAGCGGCTGCAGTCCCCCGGCGCGAAGGCCGGGTCGAAACGGCCCATGTCGGTGCAGTAGGGCCAGCCATAGTGGGCACCCGGGCGGATGCGGTTGAGTTCGTCGTGGGGAAGGGTTTCCGAATCGCCTCCGCCGGGCAGGGTGTCCCGGCTGTTCTCCGCCTGCCACAGGCTGCCCTCGGGGGCGAAGGCCAGGGCCATGGCGTTGCGCAGCCCGCGGGCATAGGGCTTGCCCACCCAGCGGCCGTCCACCTGGGCGTAGCGCCAGATGGCGGCGCCCGGGGCCTCGCGCTCGGCTTCGGGGCAGCGCATGCCGCGGGGGGCCGGGGCGTCCTCACAGTGGTCGGTGCTGGCGCCCACATTCACATGGATGGCTCCGTCCGGGCCGAACACGAACTGCTTCAGCGGGTGTCGGCCCTCCGTGGGCAGGCCGGTGATCACCGGGGTTACGGTGGGCGGGGTGCGTTCCAGGTTCACCCTCAGGATGCGGCCGGCCTCAGCCAGATAGACCTGACCGTCCGGCCCCGTCTGCAGGCCATGGGGCCGGTCCAGCCCCTTGAGCAGGGGGCGCACCTCGTAGCCTCCTGGCCTTGGGCTGAGCATCAGCAGCCGTCCGGCCGGGGCGTCCCAGCGGCCCAGATCGGTGACCAGCACGCGGCCATCGGACAAGGGCAGCACCCCCCGGGGCAAGCCCAGCCCGCGGGCGGCCAGCCCGACGCAGAAGCCCTTTGCCACCTTGAGCTGCACAGCCGGGACGCCGGCGCACTGGCCGGCGGTGAGATAGCGGCTGCCGCGGGTGGCGTGGGCGTCGCCCGTGCTGGCGCCGGCAAGGGCGATCAACAGGGCAAGGAGGTGGGCAGGGCGGTACATGCCTGGGGGAGCCGGTTCGGAGCGCAGCGCTGCTTGATCGATGCGCTCAGTCGGCGGCGATGTCGGCGAGGATGGCGCGGAGTAGCTGCCAGGCCTTGCCCACCGAGGCGATGTCCACCCGCTCGCCCGGGGCGTGGGCGCCGCGGATGGTGGGGCCGAAGGAGACGATGTCCATGCCCGGATGGCTGGCGCCGAGGATGCCGCATTCCAGGCCGGCATGGATCACCTTGACGCAGGAGGCCTGCCCGAAATCCCGGGCGAACACCCGCTGGCAGCGGGCCAGCAGGGGCGACGCCGGGTTGGGCGTCCAGCCGGGGTAGTGGCCCGATACATCAGCGGCGGTGCCGGACAGGGCGAACAGACTGACGATCTCGTCGGCCAGGGCGATGCTGCCGCTGTCGAGCAGGGAGCGGACCATGAAGTTGCAACTGCCTGAGCGCGGGTTGAGATCCACCACACCGAGGTTGTTGGAGGTCTCCACCACGCCGGGCACGCTCAGGCTGCGGCGGCGCACGCCGTGGGGGGCGGCATGCAGGGAGGCCAGCCACAGGGCCTGGTCGGCGCTGCTCATGAGGTCGCTGGCGCTTGCCACGGCGAGGCTCAGGGTCACGCCCTCATCCACGCCGCGCAGGGCCTCGCGCAGTTCGGCCTGGGCGGCGGCGAGGGCGGCTTCCAGGGCGCTGCGCTGACCGGTCGGCAGGGCCACGGTAGCGCGGGCTTCGCGGGGCAGGGCATTGCGCGCGGTGCCACCGGCAAGGCTGGCGAGGCGCAGGGCGTGGGTGCGCTCCAGGCTGCGCAGCACCCGCACCAGCAGCTTGATGGCGTTGCCCCGTTCTTCATGGATGTTCACCCCGGAGTGCCCACCGCGCAGGCCGGCGAGGGTCAGTGTCCAGGTCTCCCAGTCCGCGGGCAGCGCGGCCGGCGTGCCGGGGCGGCTCACATTCACGTCCACGCCGCCGGCACAGCCCAGGTAGAACTCGCCCCAGTCCTCCGTATCCAGGTTGAGCATCAGGCGCCCTTCGAGGGTGCCGGGCTGCAGCCCCTGGGCGCCGCCCATGCCGGCTTCCTCGTCGACGGTGAGCAGGGCCTCGAGGGGACCATGGGCCAGGGTGTCGTCGTCCAGCGCAGCGAGGATCAGGGCCACGCCGATGCCGTTGTCGGCACCCAGGGTGGTGTCGTCGGCCACCAGCCAGCCGTCGCGCAGGGTCGGGCGGATCGGGTCGCGGGTGAAATCATGGGCGGTGCCGCTGTTGGCCTGGCACACCATGTCCAGGTGGCCCTGCAGCACCACGCCCGGGGCGTGTTCGTGGCCGGGGCGGGCTGGTTTGCGGATGATCAGGTTGCCGGCCTCATCCACCCGGGTTGCCAGCCCGCGCCCATGGGCCCAGGTCTGGAGGGCGTCGCGCACGGGGCCTTCGGCTTTGGACGGGCGCGGAATGCGGCACAGGGTGGCGAAGTGCTGCCACACGGCAGCAGGCTGAAGATCAGTGATGAGGGTGTTGGAATGGGGCATGGGTTCGGGATCGCAGGAAGGGGCTTGCCCGCAGCGTACCGCGTCCGGGCGGGTTTTTCAGCCCCGCCGGGGGAAGCGTCTGTGGTGTCAGGCGGGCCGCAGAAAGTTTGCGGCGAACTGCTCGGCGGGCAGGGCGGGGCTCAGCAGGTAGCCCTGGTAGAGATCGCAACCCATCACCTTCAAGGTCTGCAGGTGGGCGGCGGTTTCAACGCCTTCCGCGACCACCGAAAGGGACAGGCTGTGGGCCATCGCAATGATGGCACGGACGATGGCGGCGGCATCCTGGGGGTTTTCGGCCCGCTGCCCGGCGAGGGGAAAGATGAAGGACTTGTCGATCTTCAGGCGGTTGACCGGCAGGTTGCGCAGATAGGACAGGGACGAGTAGCCGGTGCCGAAATCGTCCAGGGCCAGGTGCAGGCCATGCCGCCGGAGGGCGCGCAACTCACCGATGGCAGGCCCCTCGGGCTGGATGAGCACCGATTCGGTGACTTCGAGCTCAATGCTGTCGGCCGGAAGACGGTGGGCCTGCAGGCGCTGGACGATGCCCCGTGCCAGGCCACTGTGCCAGAACTGGCGCGGTGACAGGTTGATGGCGATGCGCGGTGGGGTGGCGCAGTCCGCATGCCAGCGGGCGGCCTGGGAGATGGCCGTATCCAGCACCCATTCGCCGATGGTGTGGATCATTCCGGTTTCCTCGGCCACCGGGATGAAGTGGTCGGGCGGAATCAGACGCCCCTCATGACGCCAGCGCAGCAGGGCTTCGGCACCCACCACGCGGCCGTCGGCCACGTTGACCTGGGGCTGGTAGTGCAGCTCCATCTGACCGCCCGCAATGGCGTTGCGCAGGGCGGCTTCGAGGGCTACCCGGCGCTGCAGGCGTTCGTTCATCTGCTCCGAGAAAAAATGGCAGCTTGCTCCGCCCCGGGCCTTGGCGGCGTACATGGCGGTGTCGGCATTGCGCAGGAGCGTCTCGGCGTCGGCACCGTCGCCGGGAAACAGGGCGATGCCGATGGTTGCCGCAGTGTGCAGATCAAGCCCGGCCTCGCGCATTGGCCGTGTGATGGCTTCGAGGATGCGTTCGGCCACATGCCCTGCGTCCCCGGCGCCGGAGATTTCCGGCAGAACGGCGATGAACTCGTCGCCCCCCTGGCGATAGACCTGGTCAAGGGGGCGCAGGGCTTCGGCGATGCGGCGGGCCACGCTCTTCAGCATCATGTCGCCGACCGAATGCCCCATGGCGTCATTGATGGTCTTGAAGCGATCCAGGTCGATGAACAGCACTCCCAGCATGTCACCCCGCCCGGCGGCCCGGGAGATCAGGCGCGGAACCTGTTCCATCAACTGGCTGCGGTTGGGCAAGCCGGTGAGGGAGTCGTGGTGGGCAAGGTAGCGGATGCGCGCCTCATCAGCCCGGCGCTCCGAGATGTCGGTGATGGAGCCGGCCATCAGGCGCGCGACGCCCCGTCTGTCCCGCTGGGCCACGCCACGGGCCGCCAGCCAACGGTAGGCGCCATCCGCCGCCTGCACCCGGTACTCGTGATAAAAATGGGGGGTGATGCCCTTGAGGTGGCTTGCTACCGCCTCGTGGTAGCCCGCCCGGTCATCCGGATGTATGAGGCGTGTCCATTGCTCCGAATCGCTGAGGAAGTTGTCGGCGTAGCCCAGGATGCTGGACAACCGTCGTCCGACTTTCAGTTCTTTGTTGACCGGGTCCCACTCCCACATCCCGTCATTGGTGCCGATCATGGCCAGGGCGTGGGCGCGGGTGATGCGCCGCAGGCGGGCGATCTCGCAGAGGCAGGCAATGAGGATCAGCCCCACGCCTGCGCTCACCAGCGTCGTGTAGGGCGGCAGACCCCTGTCGTTCGAGACGAAGACCAGTGCTCCCGCAATCATCAGGGCCAGACTCGACGAAACGATGAGCAGAAAGACGCGGCATCGTCGTTCCGTCGCCCGGGCAGGGGCAGGCTCGTCCTTGTCGTGGAGGGAATTCATGGGCTGAAGCGGGCGAGACCGGGTTCGTTGATGCAGTCTTATCGGCCCGACGCCCCACGCCTTGAACCACCCCGGCTACCCGGGGCGCCCGGACCGGGTGAAATCACCACGGCCGGACGGCGCGGTGGCCTGCCCTGCTCGCCACCGCGGATGCCGTTGGGAAGTCCCGTTCTTGCAGGGCTCAGGCGGGCGCTGTCACGTGCAGCGTGTTCGGATGGAACACCTCCAGTGTCGTGCGGTGGGCAACACTGACCACGGTGCAGTCGGGCAGGCGGTCGATCACCATCTGGTAGAGATGGGCCTCCGTGTCGTTGTCCAGGGCACTGGAGGACTCGTCCATGAAAAGGATGTCGGGTCGATAGAGCAGGGCGCGGGCGAAGGCCAGGCGCTGCTGCTCGCCCGGCGAAAGGCGATGGCCCCAGCGTGCGGTTTCATTGAGCCGGTCGGCGAGGTGGGGCAGGCGGCAGTCACGTAGCAGCTGTGCAAGGCTTGTGTCGTCAGCGCTGCCGGGCTCGGCGGGGTAGGTCAGGGTGTCGCGCAGGGTGCCGTCGCCCAGGTAGCTTTTCTGGGGCATAAACATGACGCGCGCTCCGGCGGGCAGGCACACTTCGCCACCGCCGAAGGGCCAGAGACCGGCGATGGCGCGCAGCAGTGTGCTCTTGCCTACGCCGGAGGGGCCACGCACCATCCAGCGCGCGCCCGGCTCGAACAGAAACTCACCGACACGGGACAGGGGGCGGCCATCGGGCAGGGCCAGCGCGACCTGGCGGCCGGCGACGTCGTCAGTGGCGGGGTCACGCTGCACGCGGATGCCCGGAGGAGGCGGGGGGGCCATGGCCCGCCGCATCGCCTCCAGTCGCCGGGTGCGCGCCGAAAGCTGGAAGAGGTCGCGGTAGGACAGGGCGAACCAGGCGACCGCTGCGGTGGTGGCGGCAAAGGCGGAGATGTCCTGCATCAGGGTGCCGAGCGAGAGCTCCCCGGAAAGGACCTTGGGGGAGACGGCGATGATGGGCACCAGTACGGCAATTACCGAGAAGCTGGTGGTGGCCACGCCGAGATAGATGTTTTGCCGCATGATCTGTTGCCAGTTGCGCACGATCTCGCCGAACAGCCCGTTCAGACGCCGCTGTTCGACGGCCTGGCCCCGGTACAGGGCGATCTGCTCGGAGGCTTCCCGCACCTTGGCCAGAGCAAAGCGGTAGTCGGCTTCGAAGGACTGCTGCGCCACCGTGAGCCCGGCCAGGCGGTGGCCGGCCAGGTGGGTGACCAGGGTTTGCAGCACCCCCCAGAACACGGCAAGCCAGAACAGGTAGCCGGGAATGGTGAGCGTGGAGCCGCCAATGTCGAAACTCATCGGCCCGGCGCTCTGCCACAGCACCCAGCCCATGGTGCCAAGGGAACCCAGGTTGACGATGAAGCCCTTGGTGAGGCTCAGCATCAGGCGTACGTACTCGGCGATGTCTTCGGTCAGGCGCTGGTCGGGGTTGTCGCACAGGCTGTCGCGTTCGATACGGTAAAAAGTGTCGCCGTCCAGCCAGCGGCCCACCAGGTTCTCCGTAAGGTGGCGACGCCAGCGGATGTCGAGCGCCTGCTCCAGGTACTGGGCGGCGGTGGCGACCGTGACCAGGATGGCAACCGCGCCGAAGAAGAGGGTCACCGCCGAATAGAAGGCCGCTGCGTTGAGCGTTTGCAGCGCATCGTAGAAGGCCTTGTTGATCTCGGTCAGCCAGAGATTGAGCCCCGTGAAGGCGACCGCCAGAACGATGATCGCCAGGGCCAGCCCCCAGGCGATGCGCCGTTGCGCGGGGTCGGTCCAGTAGGGCTTCGCCAGGCCTAAGGCGGTTTGGGTGACAGGGATCATGGTGGGCTCCATTGAAGAATTGGGCGTGATTGTCGCAGAAGGTCCCCAGTGCAGTGGCATTTCGTAAGGCCGCTTGGCCGACGCCTTACTCCGCCCGTTTGCCCACCCGGTACTGCAGTTGCCCGCGCCGCAGTTTCAGCAAGCGCGCTGCGGCTGACAGATTTCCCTCCGTCCGCCGTAGTGCGGTGGTGATCATCAGCGCTTCCGCTTCCTCCAGTGACAGCTGCGCATCCAGCAGGCGGTCGATGGCGTGCTGAATGGGGATTTCTCCGTCAGGGCGCAGTAGTGCTCCGGAGCGGGCGTCGGTGGGGATGGAGGAGGGGAGGGGCAGGGGGATCTGCTCGCCGCCCGAGAACAGGTGCTCCACATCGATGCTGCCATCGTTCTCGGCCAGGATCACCGCCCGTTCGATGATGTTCTCCAGTTCCCGGATGTTGCCGGGCCAGTCGTAGGCCCACAGCTTCTCGCTCGCGTTGCGGGTGAGGCCGGCAATACGCTTGCCGAAGCGGAGGGCGTAGCGTTTGACGAAGGTGTCCACCAGCAGGGGGATGTCTTCGCGGCGTTCACGCAGCGGTGGAATCTTGACCGGGAAGACGTTGAGTCGGAAGAACAGATCTTCGCGGAAGCGGCCGGCTTCCACTTCGCTGCGCAGGTCGCGGTTGGTGGCGGCGATGATGCGCACGTCGATGGGCCGGACGTGGGTGTCGCCCACCCGTTCCAGCTCGCCCTCCTGCAGTACGCGCAGGAGCTTCCCCTGGGCGTGCAGGGGCAGGCTGCTGATCTCGTCGAGGAAGAGGGTGCCACTGCTGGCCCGCTCGAAACGTCCGGGCCGGGACACGGTGGCGCCGGTGAAGGCGCCCTTTTCCACGCCAAACAGCTCGGCTTCCACCAGGTCCTGGGGGATGGCGGCGCAGTTGATGGAGATGAACGGGCGTTCGGCCCGCGGCCCGAGGGCGTGCAGGGCCTTCGAGAAGCGCTCCTTGCCCACCCCGCTCTCGCCGGTGAGCAGCACGGTGGCGTCGGTGGGAGCGACGCGTTTGATGAGGTAGGCCACCTGGTTGAAGCTGCTGGAGGCGCCGATCAGATCGGGTAGCTGGCGGGCCGTTTCGTCGGAGGGCGTGGCCCGGGCCGGCGGGGTGGCCCGGCGCCGGGGGGTGGCGATGAAGTCTTCCACCTGCAGGAAGCTCAGATGGGCCTCGGCATCATCGCATTCCTCCAGCGGCTGGCCGATGACGCGGCAGCGGGCGTGCCCCATGGCCACACATTCCACCTCGCGCCACAGGATGGGCCGCCCCATCAGCGCGGTGGTAAAGCCCGTGGCGTAGCCCACCATCATCCAGCACGCGGGCGACCCGCTGACACCGAACTGGGCGCGGTGGATGTCCGCCTCCCAGGACGACTCCCAGTAGTAGTCGCTCCAGAAATCCCCGGTTTCCTGGTTGAACTGGATGCGGTCCACGGCCTGGTTGCGCACAAAGCCTTCCATCTCCCGCAGGCGCGGGCCATAGGCAAAGGTCTGCTTCAGGTCGCCACCCACCGATGCGTTCAGGCGCCGGGCGTCTTCCATGCCCTGCTGGTAACCCAGGCGGGTGAAGAGTTCCCGGGTGGACGCCATGCCCAGGCGCTCGATCAGCTCCCGCCGCAGGGCGGCCAGGGTGAAGCCGTGGATCAGCAGCATGCGCTGATCGAGCAGCAGGATCTGTCCGCTGTCCGGATCGAACTGGACGTACTTGGAAATTTCCCGGTCGTCGATGTCTCCGGGAACGGACTGCAGGTGGCGGTCGGCGGGCGCGGACATGGGGTGGGTCTCCGGTGTCTGTTTTTATTGATATGTCTAAAAACAGCAAATTGAAGTTGCGGATTTCAATCGTCTTGATTCTAGCCTCGGAGGGGCGAAAAACAGAAATATTTATGAATCAATAGATTGAAGTGATCTCAACCGCTGGCACGGGGATTGCCAAGTGCTGATCAAGGGCCCGCAGTGGCCCAGGCACTTTCACCCCAAAGGAGACCCGGTTGTGTTGAGCTCTCAACCCATGCTGGCCGTTCGCGTCTGCGAAGTGCGCCACCCTGCCATTGATGTCCTGAGTCTTGTGCTGGCGCCTCTCGACGGCGGGCCCTTGCCGGCCTGCACGGCGGGGGCACACATCGACGTGGCCCTGCCCAACGGCATGCTGCGCCAGTATTCCCTGTGCCGGAGCGGCCCGGCGTTGGCGCAGTACGAAATCGCCATCCTCCACGACCGCACCGGGCGGGGCGGGTCGGCCTGTGCCCACCGGGATATCCGCCCGGGCGACACGCTACAGATCAGCCCGCCCCGCAACCTCTTTCCCCTGCTGCCCGAGGGCCGCCCGGTGCTGTTTGCCGGTGGCATCGGCATCACGCCCATCCTGGCCATGGCCGAGGCCTTGCAGGCGGAAGGGCGGGATTTCGAGCTGCACTACTGCAGCCGCAGCCCCGAGCGGGCCGCCTACCTGGATGTGCTGACAAGGGCGGCCTACGCCCCGCAGCTACGGCTTTATCACGACAGCACCCCCGAGGCCGGGCGCCTCGACGCCGAGGGTGTGCTGCGCCAGGCCGGGGACGACGCCCATCTCTATGTATGCGGCCCGGCGGGCTTCATCGGTCATGTGTGTGACGCCGCCCGGCGGGCGGGCTGGCGCGAGGCGCGGGTGCATTTCGAGCATTTTTCTGCCCCCACCCGGCCGGCCGGCACCACCGGCGGCTTCGAGCTGATCCTGGCCCGGCGGGGCGTGCGCGTGCCGGTCGGCCCCGCCGAGAGTGCCGCCCAGGCCCTGCTGGCCCACGGGGTGGACGTCAATGTGTCCTGCGAGCAGGGCATCTGCGGCGCCTGCCTGCTGCCGGTGCTTGATGGCGTGCCTGATCACCGGGACGTCTTCCTCAGCGTGGCCGAGCGGGATGCCAACCGCTGCTTCACACCCTGTTGCTCCCGCGCCCACAGCCCGACCCTGACCATCGATTTGTAAGCATGGCGGCAGACGCCGTCATGTTTCCGCTGCCGGGCGCCTGCCCGGCCATTCCACCTGGAGAAGAAAAAATGGAGACAAGGAAGAGTGTCACTTACCTCAGGGACGCGTGGTATGTCGCCGCGCTGTCCACCGAAGTGAGCGCCGAGGGCCTGTTTGCGCGCACGCTGCTCAACACGCCGGTGCTCATCTACCGCAAACAGGATGGCAGTCCGGTGGCCCTGCAGGACCGCTGCCCCCACCGCTTCGTACCCCTCAGCATGGGCGTGCGCGATGGCGACGAGGTGATGTGCAAGTACCACGGCCTCAAGTTCGACTGCAGCGGCGCCTGCACCCGCAACCCCCATGGCAACGGTCATATCCCCCGTGCCGCCCGCGTTCGCACCTTCCCGCTGCTCGAACGCTTCGGATTCGTGTGGATCTGGATGGGTGACGCCCCGGCCGACGAGGCAAAGCTGCCTGACTTCAGCCCCCTCACCGAGGGGCATCCCAACGGGGTCGGCTTTACCTACATGCACCGCAAGACCTACTACGAGCTGATCACCGACAACGTGATGGATCTGAGCCACGTGGACCACCTGCATGGCGAGATCATCTCCACCCGCGGCCAGCTCACCCCCCAGGTGCCTCAGGTCAAGGAGACCGACAGCAGCGTGGCCACCCGCTGGGAGTGGAGGCAGACCCCGCCCATCTTCATCCTCAACCAGTTTCTGCCCGAACCCATGGCCGAGGCGCGGCACTTTGTGGAGGTGAAGTTCATGGCGCCCACCACCGTGCAGCTGCAGATCGGCGCCACCCAGGACGACCAGGCCGCGCTGGATCTGGCTGACTGTGTGGGCCAGTACGACCTGCACACCACCACCCCCGAGACCGACGGCACCACCCATTACTTCTTCGCCACCCGCCGCAATCATCTGGTGGAGGACGCCGACTACAACGCCGCCAAGATCAAGGGCATGCACGACGCCTTTGTGGACGAGGACGGCCCCTATGTGGATGCCCAGTACGCCACCATCGGCAACGCCGACCTGCTGAGCCTCAACCCGGTGCTGCTGAGCAGCGACGTGGGGGCGGTGCGGGCGCGGCGCATCCTGCGCAGCGTGATTGCCGACGAAGTGCGGCGCAGCCAGCCCGACGCCGCGGACAGCCGCCCCGTCGAGCGCGTCTGAGGGGGTCGAGCATGCAGATCAAGCTTCTTGCCCGCGCGGTGGCCTGGGCCTGTACGGGCATGGCCCTGTCGGGGCCGGCCCTGGCCTTCACGGTGGACTCGGACTCGCCCGATCTGGCCATCTCCTGGGATACCACCCTCAAATACAGCACCGCCTGGCGGGTGCGCGGGGTGAGCGACAGCGTGGCACCTGCGGGCCTGGCCGGGCTCACGCCCCAGGTCAACACCAATGACGGCGACCGCAACTTCAGCCGCGGGCTCATTTCCAACCGGCTCGACATCCTCACCGAGCTGGGGGTGCGCTACAAGCGCGACAGCGGCTTCCGGGTAAGTGCGGCGGGGTGGTATGACGACGTGTATCAGCACGGCAACGACCGCAGCGCCGCCGACGCGCCCGGCCTCAACCAGAGCGGCCCCTACGACCGCTTCAACAAGCACACGCGCATCACCCACGGGCGCAATGCCGAGGTGCTGGATGCCTTTGTGTATACCCGCCAGTCGCTGGGGGACATGAACCTCAACCTCAAGGCGGGCCGCTTCACCCAGCTTTACGGCGAGAGCCTGTTCTTCGGCAACAACGGCATTGCCGGCGCCCAGACGCCCCTGGACCTGGCCCGCGCCTTGTCCGTGCCCAACTCCCAGTTCAAGGAGGTGGCGCGGCCGGTGGGACAGGTGTCGGCCCAGCTACAGATCACGCCCGACGTGATCGTGGGGGCCTACATCCAGCCGGAATGGCGCAAGTCGCGCCTGCCGGCGGCGGGCAGCTACTTCAGCTTTGCCGACTTCGTGGATGACGGCGGCGAGCTGCTGTACACGCCCTATGGCCCGGCGCGGCGCGGCAAGGACATCGAGCCCGGCAACGCGGGGCAGGGCGGGATGCAGGTGCGCTTCAAGTCCGGCGACAGCGAGTACGGCCTGTATGCCGCCACCTTCCACGAAAAGCTGCCCCAGTTCTACGCCCGCTTCAACGCCGGCCCCGGCGGCGTGGTGCCGCAGGATTACGTGATGGTCTTCGGGCGCAACATCCGCACGGTGGGTGGCAGCTTCAGCACCTTGTTCGGGGACACCAATGTGGCGGGGGAGCTGTCCGTGCGCAGCAACCAGCCCCTGGTGGCGGCGGGCAGCTTCATCTTCCCCATCAACGACCCGGCCGCCGATGGAGGCAGCAACGCCCGCTTTCCCAAGGGCGACACCCTGCACCTCAACCTCTCGGCGGTCAGCGTGCTGGGGGCCAACGCCCTGTGGGACGGGGCCTCGTTTCTCGGCGAGTTTGCCTTCAACCGCCGCCTGCGCGTAACCGACAACCCCGAGGCGCTGGACCCCAATGCCACCCGGGATGCGGGCGCCGTGCAGTTCGTGTTCACGCCGGAGTACTTCCAGGTGCTGCCCGAGACCGACCTGCAGCTACCCATCGGGGTGAGCTATGGCCTGTTCGGACGCTCGTCGGTGAATGGTGTGCTGTTCCCGGCGGAGCAGGGCGGCAGCATCAGCCTGGGGGCCAAGGCCGTGTATCAGAAGGCCTGGCATGTAGGCCTCAACTACACCCACTACATCGGCTCGGCCGGTTCGGTGGCCACGCCCGCCGGTCTCAATTCCTACCAGAACTTCCACGGGGATCGCGACTTCGTGTCGCTGTCGATTCAGCGCAGCTTCTGATCACCCGCCTACAAGAGGAATCCCAACATGAAGAGCAAGACAATCATCCATCTGGTCGTGGTCGGTGCACTGGCCCAGTTTCAGCCGGCGCTCGCCGCGGTGTCCGCCGACGAGGCCGCCCAGCTCAAGACCACCCTCACGCCCCTGGGGGGTGAGCGCGCCGGCAACAAGGACGGCAGCATTCCCGCCTGGAGTGGGGGCGGTGCCAAGGTGGCCGGCACCAAGGTGGGCGACGTGCCGGTGAGCGTCTTCCCCGGCGAGAAGCCCACCCTGCAGATCACCGCGGCCAACCTGGCCCAGTACGCCGACAAGCTCTCCGAAGGTACCCAGGCGCTGATCAGGAAGTACCCGGACTCCTTCCGGGTCAATGTGTACCCCACCCATCGCACCGCCGTGGCGCCCCAGCATGTGTATGACGCCACTGCCCGCAACGCCACTGCCTGCAGGACGGTGGAAGGCGGCTTGTCGGTGGAGGGCTGCTTTGGGGGTGTGCCCTTTCCCATCCCCAAGGCGGGCATCGAAGTGATCTGGAACTATATCCTGCGCATCGAGCCCGAGTCGGTGGAGTTCGGCTCGAAGAACATCGTCGGCACCGCCAATGGTGCCCGCACCCTGGCCACCCGCACCGACAATTTCTTCCAGCATCCCTACTACTACAAGGAGGGTTCGGCCAAGGGCTGGAGCGGCGAGTACTTCATCCAGCGCTTCAACACCACGGCGCCCCCGTTCAAGGCCGGAGAATCCCTGGTCCTGCGGGACAGCATCAACGCCAAGGCCCCGCGCCAGGCCTGGCAGTATCTGGTGGGCCAGCGTCGGGTGCGGCGGGCGCCCACGGTGGCCTACGATACGCCCGACTTCGTGTCCTCGGGGGCCAACTACTTCGACGAGGTGATGGGCTACATGGGCCATCCCGACCGCTTCGAATGGAAGCTGGTGGGCAAGCGCGAGATGTACATCCCGTACAGCAACAACGAGCTGGTGACGGCGAAGGAGGCCGAGGCCTACGACAAATTCCACCTCAATGCCGCCAAGCTGCGCTGGGAGCTGCACCGGGTGTGGGAAGTGGAGGCCACGGTGGTCTCGGGCAAGCGCCACGCCGTGCCCAAGCGCCGTTACTACTTCGATGAAGACACCTGGCTGCTCGCCCTGGTGGATGGCTATGACTCGGAAGGCAAGCTGTGGCGCACGTCCATGGTGCCCAACTTCTTCGTACCCGCCGTGCCGGCGGTGCTGGCCAAGCCCGTCACCATCCACAACTTGCAGGCCGGCACCATGAGCACCGTGCAGGGCCTGTTCCAGGACGAGGCCTACCGGGTGGTGCCGCGCAAGAACGAGTCCTTCTTTACCGGCGACGCCGCTGCCGCCGACGCAGACCGCTGAAGCAGACCGCTGAAGCCCCCGTGCCGGGCACTGCGGTCCGCCGCAGTGCCCGGCGCACATCCGGGCGGTCACTCGCCCGGCTTGCTGCACTGCAGCTTTACCTTTTTGTCACCCCACCCGGCCTGGCGGACAAATCCGTCAGGCGCGGGGCTGGCGGCTCTCCCCTGTTCTTCCTGCTTTCCCTTTTCGAATCAGTCCTTTGCCAGATGTGGCACGGCGGCTGCATTAGTTGTCCTTGTGGAGGCATCAGATCTGTTGATCCGAAGCCGCCCTCTACAAGAATGTAAAGCGACGAGATGGAGACACCCCATGCCCCACACCGTGACCATCGCCGACACCGGCGAACACTACGCCTGCACCGGGGATGAATCCCTGCTGTCGGCCATGGCCCGGCTCGGGCGGCGGGGGATTCCGGTGGGTTGCCGGGGCGGAGGCTGCGGGGTGTGCAAGGTGGAAGTGCTGTCCGGCGACTTTCACACCCGGGCCATGAGCCGGGACCACGTCAGCGATGACGACCGGGCCAGCCACAGGTTGCTGGCCTGCCGGGTGTACCCGGCCAGTGATCTTTCCCTGAAGGTGATCGGCAAGCTGCACACGCGCGTCTGCGGGCCGGCCACCGTTTGATGAACTGCGTTTGACCTATCCATACCGATAAAGAGGAGACGAGAAATGGCAATGACTGGTGTTCTGCGCCCGGGCCACGCCCAGGTGCGTGTGCTTGATCTGAACGAGGCCGTGCGCTTCTACCGGGACGTGCTCGGCCTGGTGGAAACCGGCCGTGACGCCCAGGGCCGCGTGTATTTCAAATGCTGGGACGAGCGCGACCACAACAGCTATGTGATCCGCGAGTCGGACCGGGCCGGCCTGGATTTCTTCGGCTTCCGCGTTCTGGACAAGGCGACCCTCGACAAGTTCGAGACCGACCTGCAGGCCTATGGCCTCACCACCGAGCGCATCCCCGCCGGCGAAATGCTGGCCACCGGCGAGCGGGTGCGCTTCACGCTGCCCTCGGGCCACGTGATGGAGCTGTACGCCGAGAAGGACAAGGTGGGCAACGGCATTCCGCTGATCAACCCGGCGCCCTGGAGCAAGGCCCGCGACAACGGCATCGCCCCGATCCGCCTCGACCACGCCCTGCTCTATGGCCCCAGGGTGGCCGAGGTGCAGAAGATCTTCACCGAGGTGCTGGGTTTCTACCTGGTGGAGCGGGTGCTGACGCCCGATGGCCAGGGCAACGCGGCGATCTGGCTGTCCTGTGGGCAGAAGGTCCATGACATCGCCTTTGCCGAGTATCCCGAGCCGGGCAAGCTGCACCACTGCTCCTTCCTGATGGAGAGCTGGGACCAGGTGCTGCGCGCCGGCGACATCATGTCCATGAACCAGGTGGCGGTGGACATCGGCCCCACGCGCCACGGCGTGACCCGCGGCTGCACCATCTATGCCTGGGATCCGTCCGGCAACCGCTTCGAGACCTTCTTTGGCGGCCATCTGCCCTACCCGGACTACGAGACCATGACCTGGACCTTTGACAACTTCGGCCAGGGCCTCGACTACCCCCAGCGCAAGCTCCACGAGACCTTCCTGACGGTCGTGAGCTGAGGCCGGCATGGACACCACCCGCCGTTTCGTGCGCCCCTCGGGCGAGCGTCCCGATGGCTTCGTCGAATTCGAGTTTGCCATCGGCGAGCCGGAGGTCTTCGTCGAGATGATCCTCCCCCGCGAGGCCTTCACCGCGTTCTGCCTTGCCAACCGGGTGGAATTGCTGCCGCCTCGCGACCCCGACGCTCCTCCGGGTGACTGGGACTGGCGCCTCGCCGATGCCACCCACACCCGCTTCAGATAATCCGAACAACAGGAGACACCCACCATGCAGATCGACCTCCGCACGGTCGCCATCACCCCCCGGCGCCAGGCCTTTGACCATCTGGTGCGCCGTTTTGGCGACAAGCCCGCTTCGCGCTACCAGGAGGGCAGCTACGACATCCAGGCCGCCGAGAACCTGCACTACAGGCCCACCTGGGACCCGGACCACCAGCTCTACGACGCCAGCCTGAGCCGCATCGTGATGGCCGACTGGTACGCGCTGAAAGACCCGCGCCAGTTCTACTACAGCACCTACACCCTGACCCGCGCCCGTCAGCAGGAGACCGCCGAGGCCAACTTCAGTTTCGTTGAAAGCCGCGGCCTGGGGGACATGCTCTCCGACGCGCTGCGTGACGTGGCCCTCAAGGTGCTGGTGCCCCTGCGCCATGCCGCCTGGGGCGCAAACCAGCACAACACCTTCATCTGCGGCTACGGCTTCGGCACCACCTTCACCCAGCCGTGCATGTACCACGCCATGGACAACCTGGGCATCGCCCAGTACCTGTCGCGCCTGGGCCTCCTGCTCGGTGACGCCGACGCCCTCGACGCTGGCAAGGCCGCTTGGCTCGACGCCGCCGCCTGGCAGCCCCTGCGCCGCTACGTGGAGGACTGCCTGGTGTGTCGCGACCCCTTCGAGCTCTTCGTGGCCCAGAACGTGGCCCTCGACGGCCTGCTCTATCCGCTGGTGTACGAGCGCATCGTCGACAAGCACCTGTCGGTGCAGGGCGCCTCGGCGGTGGCCATGCTCACCCAGTTCATGAGCGACTGGTTTGACGAGACCCGCAAATGGGTGGATGCCGTGCTCAAGGTGGCGGCCGCCGAATCCGACGCCAACCGGGACCTGCTCGCCGAATGGACCCGCGGCTGGAGTGCCCGCGCTGCGTCGGCCATGGTGCCCATCGTCGAGCTGGCCCTCGGTGCCGATGCCGACGAAGCCGTCGGCGAGCAGCTCGCCGCCTTCCAGGCGCGCATCCAGAAAACCGGCATCGTCCTCTGAAAGGCCGCCATGTCCACCGTATTCATTGCCCTGCAGACCAACGAAGACACCCGCCCGATCATCGAGGCCATCGAGATCGACAACCCCCACGCCGTCGTCCATCGCCAGCCGGCCATGGTCAAGATCGACGCCGAGGGCACGCTGGTGATTCGCAAGGCCACCATTGAAGAGCAGGTCGGCCGCGACTTCGACCTGCAGGAGCTGCACATCAATCTGATCTCCCTCACCGGCCACGTGAGCGAGGACGACGACACCCTGACCCTGAGCTGGAACAGCTGAAAGAGGAGACCGCCATGGACATGAAAGTCACCAAGAAAAAACTCGGCCTGAAAGAGAAGTACAAGCTGATGACCCGCGACCTGGGCTGGGAGCCGACCTACCACAGCAAGGACGAGGTCTTCCCCTACGTGGGCTACGAGGGCATCAAGATCCATGACTGGGACAAGTGGGAAGACCCCTTCCGCCTGACCATGGATTCCTACTGGAAGTACCAGGCCGAGAAGGAGCGCAAGTTCTACGCCATCATCGACGCCCACGCCCAGAACAACGGCCACCTCAACCTCACCGACGCCCGCTACCTGTCGGCCCTGAAAATTTTCCTGCAGGCCATCAGCCCGGGTGAATACGCCGCCCACAAGGGCTTTGCCCGCGTCGGTCGCGAGTTCCCCGGTGTCGGCACCCAGGTGGCGTGCCAGATGCAGGCCATCGACGAGATTCGCCACGCCCAGACGCAGATCCACGCGATGTCCAATTACAACCGTTACTACAACGGTTTCCACGCCTTCGCCGACACCCGCGACCGCATCTGGTACACCTCGGTGGCCCGCTCCTTCTTCGACGACTCCATGTCGGCCGGCCCCTTCGAGTTCATGATCGCCATCGGCTTCAGCTTCGAGTACGTGCTGACCAACCTGCTGTTCGTGCCCTTCATGTCGGGCGCGGCCTACAACGGCGACATGGCCACCGTAACCTTCGGCTTCTCGGCCCAGTCCGACGAAGCCCGCCACATGACCCTGGGCCTGGAGTGCATCAAGTTCATGCTCGAGCAGGACCCGGACAACCTGCCCATCGTCCAGGAATGGATCGACAAGTGGTTCTGGCGCGGCTTCCGCGTGCTCGGGCTGGTCAGTACCATGATGGATTACATGCTGCCCAAGCGCGTCATGTCCTGGCGCGAGGCCTGGAACATCTACGGCATCGAAAACGGTGGCGCCCTGTTCAAGGATCTGGCCCGCTACGGCATCAAGCCGCCCCGGGGCTGGGACGACGCCGAAAAGGCCATCGATCACATGTCCCACCAGTTCATGCTGGGCCTGTATCAGTGGAGCTTCGGTACCGCCTTCCATAGCTGGATCCCGTCGGAAGACGACATGAACTGGCTGTCGGCCAAGTATCCGGACACCTTCGATACGTACTACCGGCCGCGCTGGAAGCACATCAAGAAGCTCGCCGACGCCGGCACGCAGTTCAAGAACTACGGCCTCGCCAAGCTATGCCAGACCTGCCAGCTGCCCTGCGTGTTCACCGAGCCCGACGACCCCACCCTGACCTGCCACCGGGAGACGGTCCACGAAGGCGAGACCTATCACTTCTGCTCCGACGGCTGCCAGCACATCTTCGAGAACGAGCCCGAGAAATACGTGCAGGCCTGGCTGCCCATGCCCCAGCTCTTCCAGGACCCGATCAACGGGGACCTGGGCGAGTGGATGAAGTGGGTCAGCCTGCTCGACGGCAAGGACAACGGCGACTACGCCGGCTCCGAAGACCAGAAGAACTTCGAAGCCTGGCGCGGCCTCGCCACCACCAACCAGTAACAGCGGCGGGCGACCTGTAGGGGCGACTTCAGTCGCCCGCGGACGTCGATCAAGGGCTTGCCTATGATCGACGGGCGGATGGGCGACTGAAGTCGCCCCTACGCGTCGCGTCCGCAAACCTCGCACGGCGCAATACAAGAAATCAGGAGACTCAAAATGGCTGTAGCTGCAATCAAGGATTACATCGCCACTCCCCGCGACCGCGTGGAGAACTTTCACGGCAAGCAACTTGTTTACGCGAGCTGGGACCGCCACCTGCTGTTTGCGGCCCCCTTCCTGCTGTGCGTGCCGCCCGGGATGCCCTTCGGCGAGCTGGTCAGCGGCCCGCTGAGCATGCTCGTGCAGGCCGATCCGGATGCTGCCGCCATCGACTGGCACAGCGTCGAATGGCTCAAGGCCAACCAGCCCTGGGTGCCCGACTTCGCTGCCAGTCTTGAAGCCAACGGCATCACCCACAAGACGCAACTGCGCTTTCGCACGCCTGGGCTCAACAGCCTGTCGGCCGCCGCGTGAGGACAGGGCGATGAGCTATGCGCTGACCATTGAGCCCCTCGGCCAGACCATCGAAATCGAAGAGGGGCAGACCATCCTCGACGCGGCCTTGCGCGCCGGCATCTACTTGCCCCACGCCTGTTGCCACGGCCTGTGCGCCACCTGCAAGGTGCAGGTGGCGGACGGCGAGGTGGAGCATGGCGAGGCCTCGAGCTTTGCCCTGATGGATTTCGAGCGGGACGAGGGCAAGTGCCTCGCCTGCTGTGCCATGCCCCAGAGCGACCTGGTGATCGAGGCCGAGATCGACGAAGACCCGGACGCCGAGAACCTGCCCGTGCGGGATTTCGAGGGCGTGGTGACGCGCATTGAAACCCTCACCCCGACCATCAAGGGGGTGTGGATCCGGCTCGATGCACCGATCCGCTTCCAGGCCGGCCAGTACGTCAATCTTGAACTGCCCGGTGGCATCGGCAGCCGCGCCTTCTCGATCGCCAGCCCGCCGTCGGCCAATGGTGAGGTGGAACTCAACATCCGCATCGTGCCGGGTGGCCAGGGCACCACCTACGTACATGAAAAGATGCGGGCTGGCGAGCGGGTGCGCATCACCGGCCCCTACGGCCGCTTCTTCGTGAAGAAGTCGGCCCATGTGCCGGTGCTCTTCATGGCCGGCGGGTCGGGTCTGTCCAGCCCCCGATCGATGATCCTGGACTTGCTGGCGGAAGGCTTCGACCGACCCATCACCCTGGTGTACGGCCAGCGCAGTCGGGACGAGCTCTATTACCACGACGACTTCCTGGCCCTGGCGGAGCAGCACCCCAACTTCCGCTACGTACCGGCCCTGTCCCATGAGCCGGAAGCGTCGGGGTGGACGGGCTTTCGTGGTTTTGTGCACGAGGCCGCCAAGGTCGCCTTCGACAACGACTTCCGCGGCCACAAGGCCTACCTGTGCGGCCCGCCGCTGATGATCGAGGCTTGCATCAGCACCCTGATGCAGGGCCGCCTGTTCGAGCGCGACATCTACACCGAGAAGTTCATCTCGGCGGCCGACGCCCAGCAGGTGCGCAGCCCACTGTTCAAGGCCCTGTGAGAGGCCGCGGCGTCGGAAGGGCGGGGCCGCCCGCCCGATAGGGTCCGGCCCAGTTCGGTACGCATCGTGCATAGTGTCTTTCGAATCACTCCCGCACCCCTGCGGACCGGCAGGCGATTCCGCCTGTCGGCAACAATTACCGATTCGGAGGCAGAAAATGGATATCCGTGCCGTGGGTCAGCCGATCACCGCATCCCAACGCCGCAGCTACAGCCAGACACCCGACAGCAGCTTCTACCAGACCTTTCAGTCGGCCTTTGCGGCTGCGGAGGGCCGAGTTGCGGATACCGCCAGCGGCGCGAGCGCTGCCGGCCCGACCTCCGCCGAGGCCCTTGAGGCCATCCTCGGGCGCACCCATGTCGAACTGTCCGCCCTGCGGGGCGTGGATTCCGACAGTCAGGCCCGGTATGCCCGGGTGCTCGATGAAGCCTATGGCAGCGGCGCCATGGGCAATGCCCGCCAGTTCCTCCGCAGTCTCTCCGCCGAGGAACTGGAGGCGGTTCGCCGTAACCACTGCCTCGCCGACCCCATCGACGTGGGTGCCATCAGCGAGGAGGGGGCGCGCAACCTGCTCCTGCCCGAGGGCTATGGCGTTGACATGAATCGCGATGGCTTTGAGGAAGTCGGGGCGGCCCTCGTCGCCCACTTCCCGCCCAGGGAGGCTCCCGCCGCCGTTCGCGAGGCATGGTTCCAGACGACGGCCTCCATGGAGGACGGCGATGTGCTCACCTACAGCCTGATGATGCATGGTGCCGTCCATGGCCTGCGGATCGACGGGCAGAACGTGCCCACCGCCTACAAGGCCGACGACATCGACAGCTACCGCCGACTCGTCAGCGATTTCCTGTCCGCCCTGGAGGCCCATCGCGGACAGATCTCCAGTGCCCAGTACGAGCGCGACAAGGACTTCTTCACCCGCCTGAGCGGCTTCCTGCAGGCCTGAGGGCGATACCTGCTGCTTCGCAGGCGCCTTGACGAGGGTGTTGTATAACGCTGCGGTCCTGACGAGGCAGTGTTGTCCAGGTGGTCTTGGTGGTCGCACTGCGTTTGAGCCTTTACTGGGCGGGTTTCCACTTTTCCGCGTGGAGTTGGCCGGGTCTCGCCCCGGCAGGCGACCCCTTTCTTGTTCATGTAGGGGCGACTTCAGTCGCCCGCGGACTTCGGTCTGGCACCTGCGGGCGACTGAAGTCGCCCCTACACACTGCTCGCATCGGGCGGCCGGCGCGGCTGTCTGAGCCCGCAGGGCGAGTTCCGTGCTGCCGTAGCCGGCCGGGTGTGCAAACGCGGCCGTGGAAAAATCCCGGCCAGCTCAAGGTGAAGAAGGCCCACCGGTAAAAGCACACCCCAGCGGACAGTCTGCCGTTGCGTGCCCTTAAGTTCATACCTAGACGGTAATGAGGTTGTTGTTATTAGGTATTGGACGGTATTGGTGCCGGTTCGTAGACTGATCTCCATGCCAGCCCCCAAGGTACGGCGATTCCAGACTTCCAATCGAGGACAGCATGCGTCTCATCCAGAACTTCATCGGCGGCGAATACACCGCCGGGCTCAGCGGCAAGACCTTCGAGAAGCGCTCGCCCCTGGACAACAGCGTGATCGCCCGCATCACCGAGGCGGGGCGCGACGAGGTGGACGCGGCGGTATGTGCCGCCCGCGCAGCCCTCCATGGCGAGTGGGGCGGACTGACCGTGGATCAGCGTGTCGATCTGCTCTACGGCGTGGCCGACGAGATCACCCGCCGCTTCGAGGACTTCGTGGCCGCCGAGATGGCCGACACCGGCCAGCCCTCCCACGTCATGCGCCATGTGTTCATCCCCCGCGGCGCGGCCAACTTCAAGGTCTTTGCCGACGTGATCAAGAACGTGCCCACCGAGACCTTCCAGATGTCCACGCCCGACGGCCGGGGCGCCCTCAACTACGCTGTCCGCGTGCCCAAGGGCGTGGTGGGCGTGATCAGTCCGTGGAACGCGCCCTTCCTGCTGATGACCTGGAAGGTGGGTCCGGCGCTGGCCTGCGGCAACACCGTGGTGGTGAAGCCCTCCGAGGAGTCGCCCCACACGGCGGCCCTGCTGGGCGAGGTGATGAACGCGGTGGGCGTCCCCAAGGGCGTCTACAACGTGGTGCAGGGCTTCGGGCCGGATTCGGCCGGCGAGTTCCTGACCCGTCACCCGGGCGTGGATGCCATCACCTTCACCGGCGAGACCCGCACCGGTGCGGCCATCATGAAGGCGGCCTCCGACGGCATGCGCGACGTGTCCTTCGAACTGGGCGGCAAGAACGCCGGCATCGTGTTTGCCGACGCCGACTTTGATGCGGCGGTGGACGGCATCTTCCGCTCCGCCTTCCTCAATACGGGGCAGGTGTGCCTGGGCACCGAGCGGGTGTATGTGGAGCGGCCCATCTTCGAGCGCTTTGTGCAGGCCCTCAAGGCCAAGGTCGAGGCCGTGAAGTTTGGCCGGCCCGACGACCCGGCCGCCAACTACGGCCCCCTGATCAGCCAGGAGCACCGCCAGAAGGTGTTGTCCTACTACCGCAAGGCGGTGGAGGAGGGCGCCACCGTGGTGACCGGCGGCGGCGTGCCCGACATGCCCGGCGAGCTGGCCGAGGGTGCCTGGGTGCAGCCCACCATCTGGACCGGCTTGCCCGAAACCGCTGCCGTGGTGCAGGAGGAGATCTTCGGCCCGTGCTGCCACATCCGCCCCTTCGACAGCGAGAACGAGGTGGTGGCCCTGGCCAACGACACCGACTACGGCCTCTCCACCACCATCTGGACCACCCACCTGGCCCGCGCCCACCGCATCGCGGCGCGCATCGAGGTGGGCATCACCTGGATCAACAGCTGGTTCCTGCGCGACCTGCGCACGGCCTTCGGCGGGTCGAAACAGTCGGGCATCGGCCGCGAGGGCGGGGTGCATTCCCTGGAGTTCTACACCGAGACCCGAAACATCTGCGTGAAGCTGTGACCAGGAGGGCGGTCGGCTAGATCCGACCCCACGGGCTGGCGCCGATCCTGTAGGGGCGACTTCAGTCGCCTGCGGACGTGCAGCACAGACGGACCCATCCGTACCGGAAGGACATGAACATGAACGACGAAAAGATCCACCAATACGGCGACGAGCTTTATGAAGCCTTCGTCAGCCGCCGCCCCATCCGCCCGCTGCTGGAGCGCGAGCCGGACATCAGCATCGCCGACGCCTACCGCATCCAGGAGCGCTTCGTGGCCCGCCGTGTGGCGGCCGGCGAGAAGGTGATCGGCAAGAAGATCGGCGCCACCAGCAAGCCGGTGCAGGATTTCCTGGGCGTGTACCAGCCCGACTTCGGCATCCTGCTGTCGGGCATGGTGTACACCGAAGGCGACACCATCGACCTGGGCGGCCTGATCCAGCCCAAGGCCGAGGCCGAGCTGGCCTTCGTGCTCAAGGAGGATCTGAAAGGCCCGGGCATCACCGCCATGGACGTGATCCGCGCCACCGACTACGTGCTGCCCTGCTTCGAGATCGTCGATTCGCGCATCACCGACTGGAAGATCAAGATCCAGGACACCGTGGCGGACAACGCCTCCTGCGGCGTGTACGTGCTGGGCAACACCAGGGGCGACCCGCGCAGGCTGGACCTCACCCTGGCCGGCATGGTGCTGGAGAAGAACGGCGAGCTGTTCTCCACCGGCGTCGGCGCCGCGGTGCAGGGCTCGCCTGCCAACGCGGTGGCCTGGCTGGCCAACACCCTGGGCGAGCTGGGCATCCCCTTCAAGGCCGGCGAGGTGATCCTGTCCGGCTCCCAGTCGGCCCTGGTACCGGTGGTCGATGGCGACGAACTGGTGTGCACCGTTGGCGGCCTGGGCAGTTGCCGGGTGAAGTTTGCGGGGCAGAGCGCCACCGCTACCACCACTGCGGCCGCACCCGGCAGCGAGGCCCGACCCGGCAGCGGCACCGCCGGCATGAACCTCACCCTGGGCCGCGAAGACGTCGTGCGCCTGTGCGAGCGCGTTGAAGGCGCCCAGACCCGCGCCTACGCCATCCCCAAGCTCACCGACGAATACCCGGGCATGACCATCGGTGACGGCTACGCCGTGCAGATGGCCCTGCGCCAGCGCTTCCTGGCGGCCGGTCACACGCAGGTGGGCTGGAAGGCGGGCCTGACCTCGAAGGCCAAGATGATCCAGATGGGCGTCAATGTGCCCTCCATCGGCTTCCTCACCGACCGCATGGCCCGCCCCGAAAATTCGGCCATCTCCACCGCCGACCTGGTGCACCCCCGCGTCGAATGCGAGGTGGCTTTCGTGATGAAGAAGGCCCTGCAGGGCCCCGGCTGCACCCGCCAGGACGTGCTGGACGCCACCGACTACGTGCTGCCGGCGGTGGAGATCATCGATTCGCGCTTCTCCGGCTTCAAGTTCGACCTGCCCAGCGTGGTGGCCGACAACGGCTCGTCGGCCCGCTTTGTGGGCGGCGGCCGGGCGCGCTACGTGGAAGACATCGACCTGACCACCCTGGGCGTGGTGATGGAGAAGAACGGCGAGCTGGTGGCCATGGCGGCCTCGGCCGCCGTGCTCGGCCACCCGGCCGAGGCCATCGCCATGCTGGTGAACATCCTGGCCGAGCTGGGCGAAGGGCTGCCCGCCGGCAGCTTTGTGATGAGCGGCGGCATCACCGAGGCCATCGCCGTGAAGCCCGGCGACAACGTGATTGCCCGCTTCCAGGCGCTGGGCAGCGTATCCATGCGTTTCGTCGAGTAGCGACGCGCCCATGCCAGAAACCGCATTTCCCCCAACCCCCGGAGACAGCCCCATGCCAATCATCGAAATGCACATGATGGTGGGCCGCACCACCGAGCAGAAGAACAAGGTCGCCGCTGCGGTGACCGAGGCGGTGGCAAAGAGCCTGGAGTGCAGCGCCGACACGGTGCGCATCCTCATCACCGAACACGCTGGCGACGGCTTTTACGTCGCCGGCCAGACCATGGCCCAGCGCGCCGCCGCCCGGGCCCAGGAGAGAACCGCATGAGCACGAGGAAGATCCGCTGTGCCCTGATCGGCTCGGGCAACATCGGCACCGACCTGATTTACAAGATCCAGCGCAGCCCGGTGTTGGAGCCCGTGTGGATGGTCGGCATCGACCCCGCCTCCGAAGGCCTGGCCCGTGCCCGGGAGATGGGCCTGAAGACCACCGCCGAGGGCGTGGATGGGCTGCTGCCCCATGTCCTGGAAGACAACATCCAGATCGCCTTCGACGCCACCAGCGCCTACGTGCATGCGGAGAACAGCCTCAAGCTCAATGCCCTGGGTGTGATGATGATCGACCTGACCCCCGCCGCCATCGGCCCCCTGTGCGTGCCGCCGGTGAACCTCCGGGAGCATGCGGAAAAAGTGGAGATGAACGTCAACATGATCTCCTGCGCCGGCCAGGCGACGATTCCCATCGTCAATGCCGTGTCGCGCATCCAGAGCGTGGGCTACGCCGAGATCGTGGCCAGCCTGGCCTCCAAGTCGGTGGGGCCGGGCACCCGGGCCAACCTGGACGAATTCACCTACACCACCTCCGGCGCCATCGAGAAGGTGGGCGGCGCGCGCAAGGGCAAGGCCCTGGCCATCATCAATCCGGCCGAGCCGCCGATGATCATGCGCAACACCATCTCCTGCCTCACCGACGACGAGCCGGACCACGTGAAGATCACCGAGTCCATCCTGCAGATGATCAAGGAGGTGCAGAAGTACGTGCCCGGCTACCGCCTGGTGAATGGGCCGATCTACGACGGCAACAAGGTGCAGGTGTTCATGGAGGTGGCCGGCCTGGGCGACTACCTGCCGCGCTACGCCGGCAACCTGGACATCATGACCGCTGCCGCCACCCGCACCGCCGAGATGTTCGCCGAGGAGATCCTCAAGGGCAGCATCAAGCTGGAGCCCGTCGTATAGGCACAACCGCGGGGGCGACTCGTAGGAGCAACTCGTAGGGGCGACTTCAGTCGCCCACCCACGCGTCGATCATCGGCACCCCCCAGATCGAAGTCCGCGGGCGACTGAAGTCGCCCCTACCGGATGCCGCAGTCGCCCATCCGAGCTGAAATCGCCCCTACCGGGTGCCGCAGCGCCGCCAGACCTTTTACATCGGAGAATCCCATGGATCTCAAAGGCAAGAAAATCATCCTGCACGACATGTGCCTGCGTGACGGCATGCACGCCAAGCGCGAACAGATCAGCGTCGACCAGATGGTCAAGGTCGCCACCGCCCTGGACGCGGCCGGCGTGCCCTACCTGCAGGTCACCCACGGCGCCGGCCTGGGCGGCAATTCGTTGCAGCACGGTTTTGCCCCCCACAGCAACGAGGAATACATCTCGGCCGTGGCCGCGAAGATGACCCAGGCCAAGGTGTCGGTGCTGCTCATCCCCGGCCTGGGCACCATGCGCGAGCTGCAGTCCGCCTTCGACTGCGGCGCCCGCAGCGTGCACGTGGCTACCCACTGCACCGAGGCCGACACCGCACCCCAGCACATCGCCTATGCCCGCAAGCTGGGCATGGACACCACCGGCTTCCTGATGATGGCCCACCTCAACGACCCCGAGGGCATCGCCCGCCAGGGCAAGCTGATGGAGAGCTACGGCGCCCACACGGTGTATGTGACCGACAGCGCCGGCTACATGCTGCCGGACGACGTGAAGGCCCGCGTCGGCGCCCTGCGTGCGGTGCTCAAGCCGGAAACCGAGATCGGCTTTCATGGCCACCACAACTTGGGCATGGGCATCGCCAACTCCATCGCCGCCATTGAGGCCGGTGCCACCCGCATCGACGGTTCCGCCGCGGGGCTGGGAGCGGGGGCGGGCAATACCCCGCTCGAGGTCTTTGCCGCCGTCTGCGAGCGCATGGGCATCGAGACCGGGGTCGATCTCTTCAAGCTCATGGATGTGGCCGAGGAGATCATCGTGCCGATGATGGAACACGTGGTACGCGTCGATCGGGAATCGCTGACCCTTGGCTTCGCCGGTGTGTACTCCACCTTCCTGCTACATTCGAAGCGTGCGGCAGATCGTTTCGGCGTTTCAGCCCGGGACATCCTGGTGGAGCTGGGCCGCAAGAAGATGATCGGTGGTCAGGAAGACATGATCATGGACACCGCCATGACCATGGCCCGGGAGCGCGGCCTGCTCAAGGCCGTGGCCGCCTGAAGACACGGACGGGGTGCCCACGCAGGCACCCCGCAGCAGCACCCCCATCCACCAACGGAGACAAAGATGGCACTCAGAGGATTGCTTCGCATGGGCGAAGTGGCGATACGCGTACTCGACATGGGCGAGGCCCGCGAGCACTACGGCAAACGCATGGGCCTGCATGAGGTCATGACCGACGCCGCCGGGCAGGTGTATTTCAAGGCCTGGGACGAGCACGACCACCACTGCCTGGTGCTGCGCGAGGCGGACTCGTCGGGCATGGACTACTTTGCCTTCAAGGTCTTCGACGACGCCACCATGGATGAGCTCGAGCCGAAGATCCGCGCCTTCGGCCTGCAGGTGGAACACATTGAAGCCGGCGTGTACCCCAAGAGCGGGCGGCGCCTGCAATTCACCCTGCCCAGCGGCCACGTGATGCAGCTGTATGCCCACAAGGAGCAGACCGGCAACAGCCTGCCCCTGCTCAACCCGGGCGTGATGCCTGACGAGGGAGTGATCCGCGGCTTCCGCATCAACCGCCTCGACCATGCGCTGCTGGGCGGTGTGAACATCGACGAGTCGGCGCGGCTGTTTACCGAGGTGTTCGGCTTTGATCTGAGTGAGCGCCTCATCGATGCCGAGGGTGGTCAGTCCCTGGCCTTGTTCCTGAGCTGCTCCACCAAGCCCCACGACATCGCCTTCGTGCTGCAGCCCACGCCGGGGCGCTTCCACCATGTGTCCTTCCTGCTCGAATCGGTCACCGACGTCATCTACGCCGCCGATCTGATCGGCAAGTACCGCATCCCGGTGGATGTAGGCCCCAACCGCCATGGCGTCACCCGCGGCGCAACCATCTACTTCTTCGACCCGTCAGGCAACCGCAACGAGGTCTTCTCCGGCGGCTACGTCCACTACCCGGACACCCCGACCCTCACCTGGGACACCACCGAGCTGGGGCATGCCACCTTCGCCCAGGACAACGTGGTCCGGGAGAGCTTCCTGACCGTATTGACCGGCTGAACCATAAGGAGCAAGCACATGAACAAGCGTGAAGAACTGGCCGTCGTCGTCGGTGCCACTGGCGCCTTTGGCAACGCCATGGTGGATCGCCTCGCCGCCGCCGGCCTGGGCGTGGTGGCGGTGGCGCGCAGTGCCGACTCCCTGGCGGCCCTGCAGGACCGGGTGC
>NZ_JAFLDT010000048.1 GCF_017302315.1 Zoogloea sp. | reverse complement strand
ACAGCTTCAATCGCCCCGGCCACACCATCGTCGATCACCACACCTATGTGTTCCTGGGTGACGGTTGCCTGATGGAGGGCATCTCCCACGAAGCCTGCTCCCTGGCCGGCACCTGGGGCCTGGGCAAGCTGATCGCCTTCTACGACGACAACAACATCTCCATCGACGGCCATGTCGAAGGCTGGTTCACCGACGACACCCCCAAGCGCTTCGAAGCCTACGGCTGGCATGTGGTGCGCGACGTGCAGGGCCACGACCCGGTCGAGATCGAAGCCGCCCTGAAGGCTGCCCAGGCCGAGACCGGCAAGCCCTCGCTGATCTGTTGCAAGACCCTCATCGGCGCCGGCTCCCCCAACAAGCAGGACAGCCACGACGTGCACGGCGCCCCGCTGGGCGCTGCCGAGATCGAAGCCACCCGCGCCCACATCGGCTGGCCCCATCCTGCCTTTGAGATCCCGGCCGACGTCTACGCCGCCTGGGACGCCAGGGCCAAGGGTGCTGCCGCCGAGGCGCAATGGAACACCCGCTTCGCCGCCTACGCCGCCGAGTTCCCCGAGCTCGCCGCCGAGTTCACCCGCCGCATGGCCGGTGAGCTGCCCGCCGACTGGGCTGCCCACGTGGATGCGGTGCTCGCCAAGGTCACCGAAAAGGGCGAGACCATCGCCACCCGCAAGGCCAGCCAGAACAGCATTGAGGCCTTCGCACCCAGGCTGCCCGAGCTCCTCGGCGGCTCCGCCGACCTGGCCGGCTCCAACCTGACCCTGTGGTCCGGCGCCAAGGGCGTCAGCAAGGCCACCGGCGGCAACTACGTCTATTACGGCGTGCGCGAGTTCGGCATGGCGGCCATCGCCAACGGCATCGCCCTGCATGGCGGCCTGATCCCCTACACCGCCACCTTCCTGATGTTCAGCGAATACGCCCGCAATGCCCTGCGCATGGCGGCGCTGATGAAGGTGCGCCAGATCTTCGTGTTCACCCACGACTCCATCGGCCTCGGTGAAGACGGCCCGACCCACCAGCCGGTGGAGCAGACCGCCTCCCTGCGCCTCATCCCCAACATGGACGTGTGGCGCCCCTGTGACACCACCGAATCCGCCGTGGCCTGGGCCGCTGCCATCGAACGCAGGGAAGGCCCGTCTTCACTGGCATTCTCCCGTCAGAACCTGCCTTTCCAGGTCCGCAGCGCCGACCAGGTGGCGGACATCCGCCGTGGCGGCTACATCCTTTCCGAAGCCGGTACTCCTGCACAGACGGGCAAGGCGCAAGCCGTTATCATCGCGACCGGTTCCGAAGTGGCCTTGGCCATGGCGGCCCAGAAGCAGCTCGCCGACGAAGGCATTGCAATACGGGTGGTGTCCATGCCCAGCACCAATGTCTTCGATCGCCAGGACGCAGCCTACCGCAGCGCCGTACTGCCTGCCGGCCTGCCCCGGGTGGCCGTCGAAGCCGGCGTCACCGATGGCTGGTACAAGTATGTCGGCCTTGAGGGTGCCGTCATCGGAGTGGATCGCTTCGGCGAATCCGCCCCGGCAGGCGAACTGTTCAAGTACTTCGGCATCACCACCGATGCCGTGGTGGCTGCCGTGAAGAAGGTTCTCGCCTGAAGCGGCGACGGATTCGACAGGACAACAGGGCCGGCACCCCGCGGGTGCCGCAAGCAACGTGATATTGGTTTCGTGTATCTGAACTAGGGAGAAGAATCGATGAGCATCAAGGTCGCCATCAATGGTTTCGGTCGTATCGGTCGCTGCACGCTTCGCGCCATCTACGAGCAGGGTCTGCAGAACGAGTTTGAAGTGGTCGCCATCAACGCCTCCGGCGATCTGGCCACCAACGCCCACCTGCTGAAGTACGACACCACCCATGGCCGCTTCGCCACCTCCGTGGAGACCGAAGGCGAAAACACCATCATCATCGACGGCAAGAAGATCCCCTTCTACTCCACCAAGGATCCCAAGGGCGTCAACTGGGGCATCCACGGTGTCGACGTGCTGCTGGAATGCACCGGCGCCTACACCACCAAGGCCAAGGCCCAGGCGCTGCTCGACCAGGGCGCGAAGCGCGTGCTGATCTCCGCCCCCGGCGGTGACGACGTGGACACCACCATCGTCATGGGCGTCAACGAAGAAGCGCTGAAGGCCGGCATGACCGTCGTCTCCAACGCCTCCTGCACCACCAACTGCCTGGCCCCGGTCGCCAAGATCCTGGCCGACAGCGTCGGCATCAAACAGGGCCTGATGACCACCATCCACGCCTACACCAACGACCAGGTGACCGTGGACGTGCGCCACAAGGATCTGCGCCGTGCCCGCGCCGCCGCCGCCAACATCATCCCCACCAAGACTGGTGCCGCCAAGGCCGTGGGCCTGGTGCTGCCCCAGCTGGTGGGCAAGGTGGACGGCTTCGCCCTGCGCGTGCCCACCATCAACGTCTCGCTGGTGGACCTGACCTTCACCGCCGACCGCGCCACCACCAAGGAAGAAATCAACGCGCTGATGACCGCTGCCGCCAATGGTCCCCTCAAGGGCATCCTGGCAGTGAACAACGAGCCGCTGGTTTCCTCCGACTTCAACCACACCACCGTCTCCTCCACCTTCGATGCCACGCAGACCCGCGTGATCAAGGGTGAAGACGGCTCCGTGCTGGTCAAGGTGCTGGCCTGGTACGACAACGAATGGGGCTACTCCTGCCGCATGCTCGACGCGGCCCGCGCCTTCGTGAACGCCAAGTAATCCTGCTGTTTCGACGCCCCGCCCCACGCGGGGCGTTTTTCATTCCAGAGCCTCGAAGAACATCATCATGCAAGTCAAGAAACTCACCGATCTCGACGTCAAGGGCAAAAAGGTCTTCATCCGCGCCGATCTCAATGTTCCCCAGGACGACGCTGGCAACATCACCGAAGACACCCGCATCCGTGCCTCCATCCCGTCCATCAAGTACGCCCTCGAGGGCGGCGCGGCGGTCATGGTCACCTCGCACCTGGGTCGCCCCACCGAGGGCGAGCTGAAGGCTGACGACACCCTGGCCCCGGTGGCGGTGCGCCTGGGCCAGATGCTCGGCAAGCCGGTGCGCCTGATCCAGAACTGGGTGGATGGCGGCTTCGAGGTCGCCCCGGGCGAGGTTGTGCTGCTGGAGAACTGCCGCTGCAACAAGGGCGAGAAAAAGGACAACGAAGAACTCGCCCGCAAGATGGCCGCCCTGTGCGACATCTATGTGAACGACGCCTTCGGCACCGCCCACCGGGCCGAAGCCACCACCCACGGCATCGCCCGCTTCGCCCCGGTGGCCTGTGCCGGCATCCTGATGGGCGCCGAGATCGACGCCCTGGGCAAGGCCCTGCACGCGCCCAAGCGGCCCCTGGTGGCCATCGTCGGTGGCTCCAAGGTGTCCTCCAAGCTGACCATCCTCAAGTCCCTGGCCGACAAGGTGGACCAGCTCATTGTCGGGGGCGGCATCGCCAACACCTTCCTGCTGGCCTCCGGCAAGCGCATCGGCGACTCCCTGGCCGAGCCCGACCTGGTCAAGGAAGCCCACGCCATCATGGACATCATGAAAGCGCGCGGCGCCGAAGTCCCCCTGCCCGTGGACGTGGTGGTGGCCGACGAAGTATCCGCCCTGGCCCGTGCCAACAAGATCTCCGTCGACGACGTAGCCGCCCACGACCGCATCCTCGACGTGGGCCCGAAGACCGCAGCCAAGCTCTCCGAAATCATCGCCAACGCCGGCACCATTGTCTGGAACGGCCCGGTCGGGGTGTTCGAACTGCCCCAGTTTGCCGGTGGCACCAAGATGATGGCCTCGGCCATCGCCCACTCCGAAGCCTTTTCCATCGCAGGCGGCGGCGACACCCTGGCGGCCATCGCCAAGTTCCACATCGCCGACGACGTGGGTTACATCTCCACCGGTGGTGGTGCCTTCCTGGAATTCCTCGAAGGCAAGACCCTGCCGGCCATTGCTGCGCTCGAGGAACGCTTCAAGGACTGATCGCCAGGCTTCTTCGCAGGCTCCACCCCCTCGATGCACCCCGGAATGCGGCCCTTGGGCCGCATTCCCTATTTCGGGCAGAAAAATCTCCGGTTCTCGGGCCCCGGGCCGTTATCCTGCCTATCTGGCATACTGCAGCAAACGCCCCAAACCCCATGCCCATCCCGGTCAGCGCCCTCATCGGCTCGCCCCGCCGCCTCATGACAGCCATCGTGCTGTTCGTGGTGCTCGACCTGGCTATCCTGGTGATCAATCTGTGGATTGCCGAGCAGGTCGCCCAGGATGCGGTGGCGATCAATCTCGCCGGCCGCCAGCGCATGCTGTCCCAGCAGACCACCAAGGCCCTCCTCCTCACCACCCGGCCGACTCAAGGCGAAGACTTACTCAGATCACGCCAGGAAACGGATGATGCCTTCGGCCTTTTTGAACAGACCATCAAGGCCTTTGCCGAAGGAGGAGAAGCTCGCGGCAGCGACGGCACCGTGGCCCATCTACAGGCGGTGCAGGGGGAAAGCGCCCATATTGTCGCCACCACCCGAGCTCTGATCGCGCCGGTATCCGCACTGCTCGCTGCCACCCGGGACGCTCCCGATTCCGACCGGGGCCCGGCGGCCGCATACATGGTCAGTCACAACCAGGAGATCCTGGCCCTGATGAACCGCCTGACCACAGCGCTCGAACACGACTCGGTGCGCCGCACGCGCGATCTCCGCCTCATCCAGACCGGCGCCTTCGCCCTCGCGATGGTGAACTTCCTGTTGATCGTATTCGGCATGCTGCGCCGTCACCGCAGCATGGAAGAAGACAGCCGGCGCTGGCAGGCCATGGCCCGCCACGACCCTCTCACCGGGATTGCCAACCGCAAGGCCTTTGAAGAGGCAGTGGGAGCCCAGCTCAGCCGGGCCCGGATGGATGCCCAGCCAGGGGCCCTGCTGATGCTCGATCTGGACGGATTCAAGGGGATCAATGATCGCTTCGGGCACGCCGCCGGAGACACCATTCTCCGCGCCGTTGCCAGCCGCCTTGAGGCAGCCGCCCGCGCCACCGATATTGTCGCCCGACTGGGTGGCGACGAATTCGCGATCCTGTGCCCCCTACTGCATGGCAAGGACGACGTGGATCAGTTATGCGAACGGCTTGTCACCCACGTGCTCGACCTTCCCCGCGACAACATTCCAGGCTGCCATCTCGGCATCAGCATCGGCGTTGCCCTCTACCCCGAGGACGGCTACAACCCGGCCCATCTGCAGATCCTGGCCGACCGGGCCATGTACGCCGCCAAACGCAGCGGCGGCAACCGCTGGCAGATCGCGTGAGCAATAGAACAGACGCCATCACATCACCAGAATGGCCCCGCAGCGGCGGCTTGCGCCCCGGCAGCAGCGATCAGATCTGCTGCTCCCGACGGATCTTCCACTCGCCACCATCGCGAACCCATTCGAGCTGCTTGCGGGCCGCATCACTGTAATTGCCGGACTGGTAGCGCTGCTCGAAGATCACGGATACGACTTCGCCTTCAGCCTTGATGCTGGGTGCATTGACCTGAACCTTGATCTCACCCTTCTTGTCGAGCTTGCTGCGGCGATCCGCCTCCCAGGCACTACGGGCACGCTTGTCGGCCGGCACGAAACTGCTGGCGTAGAACGCCAGGTAGCGGCCTGCATCCTTCGACTCCCAGGCCAGACGCCAAGCCTCCAGACGCGAGCTCACCAGACGGACCGCATCCTCGCCCGCCGCCACAGGCTTGGTGATGGGGGCTTGCTGCGCCACCGGCGCGGCAGCGGTCGACGGTGCGGCGACCGGTAGCGCTTTTGCCGGCGCCACGGTGGCAGCCATGGCGGCCACCGTGGCCGTCCCTGCCTGACTCAGATGCTGGCGGAACTCCGCGTTGCCGGGCTCCAGGGAGAGCGCGCGCTCAAAAGCCTGCCGCGCTCCCGCTGCATCGCCCCGGGCCTGCAGGACCAGGCCGAGGGTATCGAAATAGGTTCCGCGCCCCGGCTCCTTGTCTACCGCCCGGCGGGCCAGGCTGAGGGCCTCGTCCAAGCCTGAGTTCTGGGTGGCGAGCAAGACCGCCAGATTGTTGGCTACCCGGATGTTGTCGGGCTCCAGGCGGAGGGCTTCCCGATACGCCTTCTCCGCCTCGCCGTTGCGCTTCAGGCGCTGCAGCGTCTGGGCCACGAGGGCGTGGGGCAAAGCACTCGATGGCGCCATCGGAACAGCACGACGGTAGGCCTCGAGGGCCTGCTCGCTGCGACCGAGCGCCTGCAGGGCATCGCCCCGCGCCATCATCGCAGGGGCAAAATCCTTGCGCTGGGCCAAGGCCTTGTCCAGCAATTCGAGAGCCCGCTCAGGCTGCCCCTGCTTGAGCAGCACAAGGGCACGGGCATGCAGTACACGCGCATTTCCGGGCTCCCGACGCAGGGCATCATCAAGCACCCGTCCGGCCTCATCGACCCGTCCGTCCATGGACAGGGCCACACCGAGCTGATACTGGGCGTCGACCATGTCGGGGCGCTGCCGCACGACATCGCGTAACAGGCTGACCGCCTGTCCGGGCTTCTTGAGGGACTCGGCATACAAAGTCGCCAGATCGAGCTTGAGCTGAACCTCGTCCGGACGGGCGCCGATGGCAGCCTTGTAGCTCTCTTCTGCGGCAGCGGGCAGGCCCTGCTCCACCAGCAGACGGGCCTGGGCCTGAAGAACGGCCGGCTGACCGGGAGCCATCGCAACGGCGCTGGACATCCAGTCCCGCGCAAGCTTTTCCTTGCCCTGCACGTGGCTGACGGCAGCCATGCCCAGCATGGCCTCAACCGACGAGGGATTCTGGCGGTATGCCTCACTGAACGCCTTCTCGGCCTGCTCGAAATTCCTCGCGCGCAGCGCCGCCCGGCCCCGCGCCAAGGCGCTGCCATCGGCGCGAGCACCACCCTCCTGGGGGATGGGCTGAGTACCAAGCATCAGGTCGGCATTGACAAGGGGGGAAAGGGAGACAAGGCCCACGCCCAGAACCAGGGGCAGGAAAAAACGCGTTCGATGCATGAAAACCTCAGACGATAAAGCGCTGCAACGCGAACCAAAGAACGCTGGCAGGCCTGCGCCACACGCCATGGAAATCGGCCACGAAACAACGTACGGGGACTGCCATTTTACAGGGATAAGCCTATCCGCTGCGCCAGACGGTCCCTTGTCGGGCTGAATGCGCAAGAAGCGGAAAAGGGCATCCCCTCCTCCGCTTCCCGCAGCGTGCCTTGCCCGACGGACACCCTGGACGGGTGTCTCTCCGGACTATCAGGCCTTGCGACGACGAACGGCGGCCATGCCGGCCAGCCCCAATGCGCCCAGCAGCATGGAGGTGGGTTCCGGAACGGTGGTGCCCGGGGTCGCCTGGATCAAGTCCTGGCTGTTGCCGTTGAGCCAGGTGGTCAGCTTGTAGTTTCCAGTGCCCGGGGCACCCAGAGTGATGTTGTCGAGGAAGGTCTCGGCAACGATCAGGGCCAGGTCTTCTTCAATGCTGCCGGTGTCGCCAGCCCAGTTCCGATAGGTACCGGAGGTGAGGCTCTTGTCATCCAGGGTTTCCCACAGGGCGATCTGGAAGCCTGCCAGCTGGGAGGCGTCGTTGAAATCGAGGCTTGAGTAGCTCTGGTTGAACAGGGTCTGCAGATCGGCATTGGCCGTGCTGCCGGCGGTAAAGACGAGACCCGGGGGAGTCAGGGCATTCACATTCACGCCTTGCAGCAGCTCGAAACAGAAGGCCAGGAAGCTGGTGCCGGTGGTGAGGTTGTCGACATTGAAGACGCCGGCAACAACATCATCCTGCGTACCGCTGACGTTAACCGTGAAGGCCAGGGAGTTGATGTCCTGCTCAATCACCAGGGAGTCAGCCTGGGCGGAAGCGCTGGCGAAAAGGCCGACGGCCGCGAGGGCCAGGGCCGACTTCTTGAAGATGTTGCTGTAAGTCATTGATATTTCTCCTACGTTAAAAAAGTGACTGGCTATCCGGATGGATCCTGAAAGCCCGGCCGGGACGCACCCGGCCGGACGGGGTCATGCTCAGGCTGCCATCAGGGCAAGTTGCTGCTCGTCATACAGGTTGGCCAGCTGGCTCATGGCGCTCACGGCACCGTCGCTCACGCAGTTGATGACCGTGGCACTGGTGGCGGTCACTTCGACCGTGATCACCGTGGAGCCCAGGGCTTCGTCGAGGCTGCGGTCGTCGCCCAGAAGGGCGGACAAGCTGGGCAGCTCGATGCCGGCGGCCTCGGCGTCGGCCACGGAGACGTTGAAATACACGTCAGCCATGTCGATGCTGCTGCCATCGGCCAGGGTTGCGCTGGAACGCTCGAGGTGCAGGTTGCCCTGCTCATCGATGGCCGGCAGTTCGACGAAGTCCACCTTCAGGCTAGCCACACCGGCCTCGGACAGGCTGCGCAGCTCGCCGTCGTCGGTCTGGTGGTTGCCATTCAGATCCTGCCAGACGCGCAGATCGCCGAATGCGGCGTCCTTGGCATCGACGAAGCCGTCGCCATTGCTGTCGAAGGATTCCAGCTTGGCAAAGCCGTCGCCCTTGCTGTAACCACCGAACAGCTCGGCCACGCTGGTGACCTTGCCGTCACCGTCGATATCGACGGCCAGGAAGGCGTCCCCGGAGGAGATCCAGCCGCTGTCAATACCGGCACCGGTACCCAGCAGGTCGAACTTGCCACCCGAATCTTCCCGGGCGATGGTCTGGATGCCGTTGCCATCCAGGTCAAGGACAATCGGAGTGACGCCGGCATCCCAGGTCATGTCGGCCTCACCGGACACCAGGTTGGTGTAGGCCGTGTAGGCGACGCTGGTGTAGGTTGCGGCAACACCGTCCGAGTCCACACTGTCGTTGGTACCGATGTTGGGATCAGCCCAGCTCCAGTACTTGACCGAAGCGCCATCCGAGGTATGGATGCCACTGGTCTTGTCGAAGGCGATGCGGTAGGTGCCCGGATCCAGGTTGGTGAACTTGTAGTTGCCATTCACATCGGTGTAGGTCGTCGCAATGGTGGTGCCCGCAGCGTTCTGCAGCATCACCTTGACGTTCTTCACCACGCCTTCGCCCGCATCCTGGACATCGTCGTGATCCCAATCGGCCCAGACCTTGTCCCCGATGCTGGCCTTGCGATACAGGCCGGCATCCAGTTTGAGCAGGGACTGACCAGCCGCCAGGGAGAAGATGCCGGAGTAGCCCGACGAGTTGACCGCGCTGTCGGTGCCGTTCCAGCCCGCCTGATCCTGCTTGGTGTAGTAGTAGCCGGTCGGGGCCACCACCTGCACCTTGTAATCACCGGCATTGACGTTGCTGAACAGGTAGTTGCCGCTCGCGTCGGTCGTGGTGGTGGCCACCACGGACCCGGCAGAGTTGAGCAGCTTGACGGTCACACCCTTGACACCCGCCTCACCGGCATCCTGGATGCCGTTGTAGTTCATGTCCTCCCACACCCGGTCCCCAACTCTGGCGGTGGTGGGCAGACAGTAGATACCCGCATCCAGGGAAACGTCGTTCTCACCGGCCACCAGGGTGGTGAGGGCCGACTTGCCGGTGGTGGTATCCACATCGGAATCCACCGCATCGTTGGTACCCTGATCCTTGGCCGAGAAGGCGTAGCCGGTGGGGGCCACGACCTGCACGGAATAATCACCCGGGTTCAGGTTGCTGAACTTGTAGTTGCCGCTGGTATCGGTGGTGGTGGTGGCGACAACCGTGCCGTTGGCGTCGAGCAGCTTGACGGTCACGCCGCACACGCCTGCTTCGCCGGCATCCTGGATGCCGTCCTTGTCGGTATCGCACCACACCTTGTCACCAAGGGAGGCACGGGCCTTGTAGAAACCGGCATCAACGGTCAGGTTGTTGCTGCCGCCGGTCAGGGTGTAGAGACCGGAGATGCCGCTGGCGTCGATGTCGCTGTCGGTGGCATCGGTCGCCACGGTGGCGTCCTTGGTGGTGATGACATAACCGGTCGGCGTAACCACCTGAACCTTGTAGCTGCCTGCCGGCAGGCCGCTGAACAGGTAGTTGCCGCTGGCGTCAGTGGTGGTCGTGGTCAGCACGGTACCGGCGCTGTTGAGCAGCTTCACGGTGACCCCGGCGATGCCGGCTTCACCCGCGTCCTGGACGCCGTTGGCGTTGCTGTCCTCCCACACCTTGTCGCCGATGCTGACGTCTGTGGCGCAGAAGGCCGACGGCGTATTCACGACCAGATTCTGGATCTTGAAGTAGTCGTTGGTCTCCCCCGTCGCCGCAGCAACGATCAGAACATTACCCACGAAACCATTGGCGTTCAGGTCGGCCCAGCGGGCAGACGTGAGCGTGGTGGCATTGACTTCGGTGAAGCCCATGCTGGACAGCACCGCGTCGGACAGGGTGATGTGGCTGTCGAAGGCGCCATTCACGGTACCGATCCACACCTTGGCATCGCTGTCGCCCACCACGTAGCCCAGGTAGGCCTTGTCGACCACCACGGACTGGCTGAACTCGAACAGCACGTAGTTATCCCGAGTGCCGTTGTTATCCACCGTGTGGGTGTTGCCGCTGCCCGAACCTTCCGAACTGTCGGTCACGCCCAGGCCGCCGCCGTAGGCACCGAGGTAGGCCTTGGCCCACGCGCCGGTGCCCTTGTCACGGCTGAAAGCGCTGGCATTGACAGTGATGCCGTTGTTGCTGAAGCACAGGACGTTCCCATCCGTACCGTCCGTGGCCATGTTGCCGTTGAAGTCGAAGGTGGCGGTCACCACCTTGGCAGCCAGGCCGGCGTCCCAGCTCGTGTCGTTCTCACCCGATTCCAGCACGGTGGTCACGGTCTTGCCAGTGGTCTGGTCCGCATCGGAATCCACGGCATCGTTGGCGCCCTGATCCTTGGCGGTGATGGTGTAGCCCGTCGGCGCCACGACCTGCACCGAGTAGCTGCCCGGTACCAGATCCTTGAACAGGTAGTTGCCGTTGGCATCGGTCATGGTGGTGGCCACCACGGTGCCGGCGCTGTTCAGCAACTTCACGGTCACGCCTACGACGCCCGCTTCATTGGCATCCTGGATGCCGTCGGTGTCGCAATCGGCCCAAACCTTGTCGCCGATGGACGCCTTCTGGTACAGGCCCGCATCCCAGGACAGATCCGCTTCACCGGTGGCCAGCGTAGTCACGATGGTCTTGCCGGTGGTCGGGTCGAAGTCGCTGTCGGTGGCGTCGTTGCCGCCCTGATCCTTGGCGCTCAGGAAGTAGCCGGTGGGGGCCACGATCTGGGCGGAGTAATCACCCGGGGTCAGGTTGTCGAACAGGTAGTTGCCGTTGGCGTCGGTGGTGGTGGTGGCCACCACGGAACCGGCGCTGTTCAGCAGCTTGACGGTGACGCCGGCAATGCCGCCTTCCCCCGCCTCCTGCACGCCATTGGCGTTCTTGTCCAGCCACACCTTGTCACCGTAGGAAGCGGTGGCCTGGGTCAGGCCGGCATCCACGGAGGTATCGGTTTCACCGGACTCGAGGTTGATGACGCCGGACTTGCCGGTGCTATCCACATCGCTGTCGGTGGTGTCGTTGCCGCCCAGGTCCTTGCCGGTGAAGCTCGTGCCAGCCGGCGCCACGACCTGAACCGAGTAGTTGCCCGGTACCAGATCCTTGAACAGGTAGTTGCCGTTCGCGTCGGTGGTTGCGGTGGAAACGACGTTGCCGTTGCTGTCAAGCAGCTTCACGGTGACACCGGAGACACCGGCTTCGCCCGTGTCCTGAACACCGTTCTTGTTGGTATCCAGCCACACCTTGTCGCCGAGGGCAGCCTTCTGATACAGGCCGGCATCCCAGGTCGGATCGGTTTCACCGGCGCTGAGGGTGGTGTTGATGGTCTTGCCGGTGGTCGGGTCGATGTCGCTGTCGGTGGTGTCGTTGCCGCCCTGGTCCTTCGGGCTGACAAAGTAGCCCGCTGGTGCGGCGACCTGTACGGCATAGTCACCCGGGGTCAGGTTACTGAACTGGTAGTTGCCGTTGGCATCGGTCGTGGAGGTGCCCACCACGGTACCGGTGCTGTCGAGCAGCTTGACGGTGACACCGGCAATACCGGCTTCACCGGCGTCCTGAACGCCGTTGGCATTCTTGTCCAGCCACACCTTGTCGCCGATGGCGGCGGTGCGCTCGTCAACGAAGTCGTTGCCGGTGCTGGAGGTACCCGCCGGCAGCGTCACGGTGATGCTGTTGGGGTTGCCACCATCAATGTCGGAAACGTCCAGGTAACCCGGCTTGTTGGTTTCGACAACGGTGTAGGTGCCGGCCGGCACGTTGTTGAACGTGTAGTTGCCGTTGGCATCGGTCGTGGTGGTCTGCACCACGGTGCCGGTGCTGTCCTTCAGTTGGACCGTCACGCCAGCGATGGGGGTGTCGCCGCTGTTGTTGTTGTCCAGGTCTTCACGCACGGTGCCGGAGATGGAACCGGGGTTGGCCACGATGCCGGCGTCCCAGGTCTTGTCCGATTCGCCCGAATCCAGAACGGTCTGGATGGTCTTGCCGGTGCTGGTGTCGGCATCGCTGTCCACACCGTCGGCGCCCGCATCCTGCGAGGTGAACGCGTAGCCGGTGGGCAACGTGGTCTTGTCGAACTGCACGCTGTAGGTGCCCGGCTTCAGGCTGGTGAAGAGGTAGTTGCCGCTGGCGTCGGTGGTCTGGGTGGTGACCACGTTGCCCGCTGCATCCAGCAGCGACACCTTGACGCCCTGCACGCCGGCTTCGCCCGCGTCCTGCACGCCGTTCTTGTTGGTGTCGTACCAGACCTTGTCGCCCAGCTCGGCCAGCTTGTACAGGCCGGCATCCACGTTCGGGTTGTTCTGACCGGACTGCAGGGTCACCGGGGCCGTCTGGCCGGCGGCGTTGATGTCGCTGTCGGTCACTTCATTGCCGCCCAGGTCCTGGCCGGTGATTTCGTAGCCGGCAGGTTTGAGCACGGCCACCGTGTAGGTGCCCGGGGTGACGGTGAAGCCGTAGTTGCCGTTGGCGTCGGTGGTCGTGCTTTGCACCACGTTGCCGCTGGTGTCCTTGAGCTGCACGGTGACGTTGGCAATGCCGCTTTCGCCGGCATCCTGAACGCCGTTGGCGTTCTTGTCTTCCCACACCCGGTCGCCCAGGGTGGCAGGACGCTCGTCAACGAAGTCGTTGCCGGTGCTGGAGGAGCCCGGGGTCACGGTCACGGCGATGGTGTTGGGGTTGCCACCGTCGCTGTCGCCCACATCCGAGAAGCCCGGCTTGTTGGTTTCGACAACGGTGTAGGTGCCGGCCGGCACGTTGTTGAACGTGTAGTTGCCGTTGGCGTCGGTCGTGGTGGTCTGCACCACGTTGCCCTGCGGGTCCTTCAGCTCGACGGTCACGCCGGGGATCGGAGTGTCACCCACGTTGTCGTTGTCCAGGTCTTCCAGCACGGAGCCGGAGACCACGCCCGGCAGGCGCTCATCAACGAAGTCATTGCCGGTGCTGTCGGTGCCAGGGGGCAGGGTCACGGCGATCACGTTGGGATCGCCGCCGTCCACGTCACCCACATCCGAGAAGCCCGGCTTGTTGGTTTCGACGACGGTGTAGGTGCCGGCGGGCACGTTGTTGAAGGTGTAGTTGCCGTTGGCGTCAGTCGTGGTGGTCTGCACCACGGTGCCGGTGCTGTCCTTCAGTTGTACGGTCACGCCCGCAATCGGAACATCGCCGGCGTTGTCGTTGTCCTGATCTTCAGTCACGGTGCCCGAGATGGAACCGGGATTGGCGACGATACCGGCGTCCCAGGTCAGGTCCGATTCGCCCGATACCAGTTCGGTCTGGATGGTGGTGCCGTCCAGCGGGTTCGCGTCGGAGTCGGCGCCATCGGCACCGGCATCGGGGGTGGTAAAGCGATAGCCGGCAGGCAGGGTGGCGGGATCGAAGGCGATGCTGTAGACACCCGGCTTGAGCCCGGAGAAAAGATAGTTGCCGTTAGCATCGGTGGCGATCGGGCCATCAACGGCATTGCCGTTGGCGTCGAGCAGGCGAACCTGGACGCCCTGGACACCGGCCTCGCCCGCGTCCTGCACACCGTTGCCGTTGACGTCGAGCCACACGCGATTGCCGATCTCGGCGGTGCGATAGAGGCCGGCGTCAATGGTGTTGTTGACCTCGCCAGCGGCCACAGTGACGGTGGCGCTACGGCCGGTGCCGTCCACATCGCTGTCGAGAGTGTCATCAGATCCCACATCCGGCTCCGTCGGCGCGTAGCCGGCGGGTGCGACAACGGACACGAAGTAGCTCCCCGGATTGACCGTAAAGCTGTACTTGCCGGCCGCATCGGTGGTGGTGGTCTGCACCAGATTGCCCTGGGGGTCGCGTAGCTGGACGGTCACACCGCCAATGCCGGCTTCGCCTGAGTCCTGCAGGCCATTACCGTTGATGTCTTCCCACACGGTGTCGCCGATGACCGCCTTGGCGGGAAGCGGGACATTGAAGGTGAAGGTATTGGGGGTCAGATCCAGGTCATTGCCGCCACAACCATCGGTACCGCCGGAGTCGCGCACCTGGAAGGTGAAGCCAATGGCGCCGCCGGTATCGGTCGGTGCAAGGTAGGTGAGACGGCCGGCGGCCACGTCGGAAGCCAGCACCTCCTGGCCCGCGACCACGGCAAGACCGTTGAGCAGCAGGGTACCCGCCGTCGGCAGGGTGGTGATGACCACCGACTTGAAGCTGTCGCCTTCGACAGGATCGGAAAAGCCGAAATCGTCCAGTCCGAGCACGTACACGTCTCCGCTGGCGACATTGGCGGAGTCATCCGTGCCGGAGGGCGCATCATTGACCGGCGTGACGGTGATGGAGAGATCGAGGATGAAGGTGTTGCCGGTGCTGTCGGTGCCGAGAACGCGAACCTTCAGCTCGCCATTGAAGTTCGGCAGTTGCGTTGCATCGACAGTGAAGGTGTCCTTGTCCACGGCCGTGAAGTAGCCGGAAGTGGCTTCGACGTACTTGGTGCCGTCATAAACGTAGAGCTTGATCCGCGCCGGATCCACGGCGGAGTAGTTGGGATCAGCTTGCTTGAGCAGATCGAACAGCTCGAAATTCTTGCTGGTGTCTTCGCAAAGGGAAACGCTGGTTGAGTACCGCGTAGTTGCCATGAACGACCTCCATGTTTTGGCGTGTTGTTTCGCCTGACCCTGCGCCAAGGGCGGCGAATTAAGAAAAACGGAGGTTCAACTGCAATTTGCGGGCCACCACACCCCTCTTAACTGTCAAAAACGATAATTTCAATACCACTCAATAACTTAATGGATTCTATCGGGTTTTTTACCTGTGTAAAAAATCACGAACCCAAGGAGGGTGTAAAAAAATTCGACAAACAAGAATGGAAAAAAGGATTGCGAGGGTGACGACAAGCCTTCCGAAAATGGACGCCATGGTCATATAAAATAGTGTTTAGTTATTGATTTATATATTTTTTTATACAAAATTTGCCGCCTCTTCACGAACCCTAAAAGGATCTCGTCCCCTACTTTCGATACGTGAAGGAACCCACGAAATTCTCCGACAGGGAAAATTCCACACCGGCAGCACAGGAATTAACACTTTTTTTCACAATAAAAAAAACAAATTTGCATTCAGGAAACGACGGATCAGGCGCATATTAAAGACAACGTATTTGTAAAAATTGCCTATTTCTCCACAAAGCCCATTGTCACCAGCGCGCCAAGGTGCGTGATCGAGTACCTACCTCATGTCATCAAGGCAAACCCTCGTGACTTTTTTACATTTGGCATTTGCGCTCCTGTGGCACCATCGGCCTCCTGAATCATGCGAAGGCCGATTTCCGGCCTCCGCTCAGCACGACTAACCGAGCATTCTGCCCATGCGCGAAACACCCTCTTCAACCCTTGGCGAGGCATTGGTCGACGGGGTCATCGACCAGTTGATGTTCCTGGCACATTTCTTTGGCAAACGCGCCGACCCAACCCAGTTGCTGGCCGATACCCCGGTGATGGATGGCCGCATCAGCGAGGCCCACATTCACGAGTGCGCCCAGCGGGGTGGGCTGTCCCTCAGCCGCAGCAGCAAGACCCCGGCAGACTTCCGGCCATCCGAACTGCCCGCCCTGATCGTGGTCGAGGGGGGGGATCCGCTGGTGGTCCTGAGCCGCAAGGGAGAGGATTTCGAATGCGTGCAGGCGGGCATCCGGGGTAGCGTTTCACTGAGTGCCGAGCGCATCACCGCCGAGTACCCGGGGGTCAGCTACTTCGTGCGGCCGCGGGTGTTCTTCGACACCCGCAGCCTGCTCTACCATCTTCCGCGGCCGCGCCGCTGGTTCTGGGACACCCTCCTGGCCAACCGCGCCATCTACGGCTGGGCTCTGCTCGCCACGGTGTTGACCAACGTGTTCGCCGCAGTGATCCCGTTCTACACGATGTCCGTGTATGACCGTGTCGTTCCCAACAACGCCCTGGACAGCCTTTGGGTTCTGACCGGCGCGGTGGTGGTGGTGGCCCTCTTCGACCTCGTCATCAAAATGCTGCGCAGCTATCTGCTCGAGGCCGCGGCACGCAAGGCGGATGTGGCCATGTCATCCCATGTGTTCGCCCATGCCCTGCGCCTGCGGGCAGCCAGCCGTCCGGCATCCGGTGGTGTGCTGGCCAACATCGTGCGGGACTTCGAATCGGTACGTGAATTCGTCACCTCGTCCACCCTCACGATGCTGGGCGACGTGCCTTTCATGCTGTTCTTCCTGGTCCTGATCGGGCTGGTTGGGCACTGGTTGGTGATGATCCCCCTGATCATGATTCCGCTGACCATCACGGCATCATTGCTGATCCGCCGCCCCCTCATCCGCGTTCTCGGCGCCAACATGCAGGAGTCGGCCCAGCGCACGGCCCACCTGTTCGAAACCATGAACGGGGTCGACACCCTCAAGTCCCTCGGCGCGGAAGCCTGGGCCCGCCGCAAGTGGGAGATGCTGACGGTCAAGATCTCCGAAAACTCGGTGAGGATGCGGGAATGGACCTCCTTCGGGACCTATCTTTCCCTGCTGGTGACCAACCTCACCACGATCCTGATCGTGATGTTCGGCGCCCTGCTGATTGCCGAAGGCGAGCTGACCATGGGCCAGCTCATTGCCGTCTCCATGCTGACCGCCCGGGCCATCACCCCGGCCACCCAGATTGCGGCCCTGATTGTCCGCTACGAGCAGACCCGCCAAGCCCTTGATGCCCTCGACAAGATCATGGAGTCCCCCACCGACGAGAGCACCGACAGTCTGCACCTGCCGCGCATGCAGGGGCGCATCGACTTCCGGGACACGCACTTTGCCTATCCGGAGTCTCCCCCCCTGCTGAAGGGCCTGAATCTGAGCATCCGTCCCGGCGAGCGCATCGGCTTCATCGGCCGCATCGGCTCGGGCAAGAGCACCCTCTTCAAGCTGCTCCTCAATCTCTACAGCCCGGACCAGGGCAGCGTGCTGGTGGACGGCATGTCGGTCAGCCAGCTCGAACCCCAGAGCCTGCGTCGACAGGTGGGCTACGTGCCCCAGGACGTGGTGCTGTTCCACGGCGACATCCGGGAGAACATCCTGCTGGGCAACGCCCAGGCCGGCGATGCTCAGTTGCTCGAAGCCCTGCGCCTGTCCTGCCTGGACGAAACCCTGGCGCAGATGCCCCACGGCCTGGGCACCCAGGTGGGAGAGCGGGGTGATCGCCTCTCCGGCGGACAGCGCCAGGCGGTGTCGATTGCCCGGGCGCTGGTGCAGCAACCCCGCATGCTGCTCCTCGACGAGCCCTCCAGCATGATGGACCCGGGCACCGAATCCCGACTCATCGAGAACCTGCGCAGCATCAAGGGCATCACCCTGCTGCTGGTCACCCATCGCATGGCCATGCTGCCCCTGGTGGACCGACTGGTCGTCCTCGATCAGGGCCGGGTCGTTCTGGACGGCCCCCGTGCCGATGTCCTGCGCAAGCTGCAGGGTGGCCCCACCCAGGCTACACCCAAGGAATACGCCGCATGAAAGCCAACGCGCCTGCCTGCGCCCCCCGCATCGAAAGCGAACCCCTCAGCCCCCATCCCGATTTCGATCGGGGCCCCCGCCGGGCGATCCTGATCCTGCTGGGCACCACGGCCCTGTTCTTCGTGCTGCTGTTCGCGTGGATGAGCCTGGCCCGCCTCGACATTTCGGTGAACGCAATCGGTTCGGTCGTACCGTCGAGCCGGCTCCAGCAGATCCAGAGCATGGAGGGTGGCATCCTGCAGGCCCTCAACGCCCGTGAGGGCAGCGTGGTGAAGAAAGGCGACGTCCTTGCCATCGTCCAGAACCTCCAGTTCACCGCGGATCTCGGCGAGTCCCAGCAGAGCCTGTGGGGTGCCCGCGCGGCATTGGCACGGCTGGAAGCGGAAGCCCGCAATGCCGCACCGGTCTTTTCGCCCGAACTGGAGAAAAACGCCCCCGATCTCGTCCGGGAACAACGCACGCTCTGGCAGACCCGCCGCCAGGAGCGCGAAAACACCCTTGAAACCCTGTCCCGCCAACTCAACCAGCGCCAGCAGGAACTGGCGGAAGCACGTGCCCGTCACGAAGCCCTTCAGGAGGCCATCGGCCCGGCCCGCGAGGCGCTGGCAATCGAGGAAAAGCTGGCCGCGGCCGGTGCCGGCGCCCGTGCCGACCTGCTCAATGCCCAGCAACGCTACACCAGCCAGAAGGGTGAGCTGGAGACCACCCGCATTGCCATCCAACGCATCCAGGCTGCCGTTGCGGAAGCCCAGGCCCGCCATTCGGAGACCCGCTCGCGCTTTCTCACCGAGACCAGCAAGGAGAAGAACGAGATCGAACTGCGCGCGGCCACCCTGGCCGAGCAACTCACGGGGCGCAGTGACAAGGTGGCCCGGCGGGAACTCCGTGCCCCCCTCGACGGCGTGGTCAATCGGGTTCTCATCCCCACCATCGGCGGCGTGGTGAAGGCCGGCGAAAGCATCATGGAAGTCGTACCTGCCGAAGAACGGCTGCTCGTGGCGGCACGGGTCAAACCCTCGGACATTGCCTTCATCAAACCCGGCCAGGAAGCCAAGGTCCGCATCAGCGCCTATGACTCGTCCATCTTCGGCACCCTTGCCGGCGAGGTGGTGAGAGTGGGGGCCGATGCGGTGGTGGACCCGGAGCGCAAGGAGACCTTCTTTGAGGTCTTCCTCGAAACCCGCAAGAATTACCTCGGCGCCCCCTCCGAACGCCTCACCATCTCGTCGGGCATGGCTGCCGACGCAAGCATCCAGACCGGCAAGCGCACGATGATGGAGTACATGCTCAAGCCCATCGTCAAGACCTTCGACAAATCCCTGCGGGAACGCTGATGACCCTGCCCCTCCCCGCCCGCCGCCTGGCCGCCGCGCTTGCCGCCTGCGGCCTGCTGGGTACCCCGGCCCTTGCCGCCCCCCTACCCGTGGTCGTGGACAAGGTGCTGCTGCAACAGCCGAGCGTCCGTTCCGCCCAGGCCCTGCTGCGGGCCGCCGAGGCCCAGATCACCCAGGTACGGTCCGACTTTCTGCCCAGCCTCGGGCTGAGCTATCGCAGCTCCGACGCCCGCGACGAAACCCAGGGTCGCCCGGTGGACCGCAATGTGCGCCGCAGCGATGCCAGCCTGCGCTGGAACGTGTTCAATGGCGCGGCCGATACCCACCGCCTGCGTGCCGCCGGTTTTACCCGGGACGCCGCCGATGCCGACCTGGACAGCGTCCTGGAGCAGGTCGCCTTCGAGATTACCGAAGCCTATGCCGACGTGGTACGCCTGCGTCAGACGATGACCAGCCTGCAGAGCACCATCGCGCGCCAGGAAAAGGTGGAAGCCCATGTCGCCCAGCGCGTGGACGCGGGCCGTATCTCGTCGGCCGAACTGGATCTGATGCATGTGCGCCTGATCCAGAGCCGCACCCTTCTTGGCCAGCTCCGGGCCCAGCTCGGCACTGCCGAGTATCGCTACCGCCTGCTCACCGGCGAAGCCCCGGACGACCTGATCACCCCGGGCATCCGGCCCAACGATCGGGATGCGGACATGGACGCCTTGGTGGAACGCATCCATGAGCGCAATCCGCGCCTGCGCGCCGCCCTGCAACGGAGTTCGGCGCGCAAGGCCGACATCGGCGTGGCCCGGGGCAGCTTCTTCCCGGCCGTGGACCTGTCCATCAACAAACGCCTGGACAACAGCACCATACCTGTCCCGGTGTCGGACACCGACCGGGCCGCCCAGCTCCAGGTAAGTATCGACATCCCCCTGGGCGGCAAGAACATCGGCCGCCACAGTGAGGCGGTGGAGCGCCATCAGGCCGCCCAGGCCGATGCCGATGATCTGCTGCTGAAGGTATCGCGGGAGATCACCGATCTCTACCGGCAGCTCGGCGAAGCCCGCGAGATTGCCCCCCTGACGGAACGCAGGGTGATCGCAGCCCAGCGGGTCGCCGCCGCCTACGAACTGCATTTCGAAGCCGGCCGGCGCAGCCTCAACGACCTGTCCATCGCCCAGGAAGATCTCTTCAACGCCCAGCGGGCCTTGATCGAAAACCGCGCCCAGCAGACCACGCTGCAGGCCCAGCTCCTGAGCCTGGCCGGCGAACTGCGCGAGACCCTGCGTACCCGCTACCAGCCAGTACCCATCCTGCCCGAACTGTTGGGCACCACCCCCTACAACCCGGCTCTGGCAGCCGCGCCCATACCGGTCGTCGAGGCGCCCCCCGCACCGGAAATGGAACCGTCTCCCGCCATCACCTCCGCGGCTGCCGGCACATCCACCCCACCCGTGTCTGTCACGGCGAAAGAAACGGACGCTGCCGGCCCGGAACAGCGCCTCGCCGCTTGGGCCGCGGCCTGGTCAGCGGGTGATTTTTCCGCCTACCGGGACTTCTACCGACCCGACTTCCAGCCCGGCAAGGGGCGTAGCACTGCCGAGTGGGAGAACGAACGACGCCTCCGCGTGACTCAAGCCCAGTCTCCCAGCGTCCGCATCGACAAGCTGAAACTGCGCCAGCTCAACGCCGAACGCATGAGCACCCGCTTCGTCCAGCACTACAGCGCCGGCCACTACCGGGACACGGTGCACAAACAGATCGACTGGGTGAAGGTGGACGGGCAGTGGCGGATCGCTGCTGAAACCGTGCTGGCCCTCCCACCGGCCGCTCCCACCGCCTCCCAGGTCGCCACGACCCCGTAAGCGATGTCAGCGTTTTTTACAAATTTCAATCTTCTCCTCCCCACAGGATCGGCGAACTCCACCCAAACAAGTGTTTTTTATGAAAAAAATAATAATTTTTTCATAAACAAAACAGTGGCATCGTTTTTGCTGAATTTGTGAGAAACATATCTACAAGCCCGACACCACCGAAAGGATACGATCATGCGCCTGCTTGCCACCGCCCTCCTTGCAGCCCTTGCCTCCACGCCTGCACTTGCCGCGCCGGCCTACTGGACCGACTGGACCAGCACCTCCAACGTCGCCTCAGCCGTGATCGGCGACCTGATCGTCGGCAGCGCGACCGTAGGGGTCACCTTTTCGGGCGCCTACAGCTTCGCCCAGACCTCCGGGGGCACCAACTACTGGGGAAGCAACCCGGTGATCTACACCAGCCCGAGCGTGGACAACGGCCCCACGACTGCCGACATCATTGCCCTCAATGGGGGTGGCACGAAGACCATCACCTTCTCCCAGAGCGTGCACAACCCCCTGATCGGCCTGGTCAGCTGGAACAGCAACACGGTGGATTTCGGCGTTCCCATCAACGTCCTTAGCTTCGGCTGTGGCTATTGGGGCTGCGGCACGCCGGACGTCAACCCGGCCGGAACCGGCTTCGTCGGCAATGGCGAGGTCCATGGCGTGATCGAACTGGTGGGTGATTACACCTCCATCACCTTCACGGATACCAGCGAAGACTGGCACGGCATCACCGTCGGGGTGCTCGGGGTCAGCACTCCCGGCACCCAAGTCCCCGAGCCGGTCTCCCTGGCCCTGCTGGGCAGCGCCCTCGGCGCCCTCGCCCTGGCCCGCCGCAAGCGCTGAGCAGAAGACCGCCACGCACAGCAAAAAAAAGCAGCCCGCGGGCTGCTTTTTTGCTTTCGGCCTCGCCATCAATCCTCCTGCTTTCCCCAATGACCCGCGTTTGATGCGTGTCGCGCCGGGTAGCGGTGGCGTTGTTGGGGACAGCCGAAAATGCGGGCGGGGGATTCACAACGCACCTTGCAGTGCACTCCTTCACAACGCAGGCCTGCAACGGGCTATGCGTCGGTAAGTACCTGTCCGCTGACGTTGTCAGCTACAACGGGGCTTTCGAAGTAGATCACCGATGGCTCGGATCCCTGGTTGGTGAGAACGATACGGGTCAGTTCCGAAGTCACCCGTCAAAGCCCCAGCTCGCCCCACATGGCGTCCACCCGTTTCTTCACTTCCGCATCCATGACGATGGGCGTGCCCCACTCGCGCTGGGTCTCGCCCGGCCATTTGTTGGTGGCATCAAGGCCCATCTTGGAGCCCAGGCCGGCCACCGGGCTGGCGAAGTCCAGGTAGTCGATGGGGGTGTTGTCCACCAGGGTGGTGTCGCGGGTGGCGTCCATGCGGGTGGTCAGGGCCCAGATCACTTCCTTCCAGTCGCGGATGTTCACGTCGTCGTCCACCACGATGATGAATTTGGTGTACATGAACTGGCGCAGGAAGCTCCAGATGCCGAACATCACGCGCTTGGCGTGCCCCGGATACTGCTTGCGGATGCTCACCACCGCCAGGCGGTAGGAGCAGCCCTCGGGGGGCAGGTAGAAATCGACGATCTCGGTGAACTGCTTCTGCAGCAGGGGCACGAAGACTTCGTTGAGGGCCACCCCGAGCATGGCCGGCTCGTCGGGCGGCTTGCCGGTGTAGGTGCTGTGGTAGATGGGGTCGGGCCGGCTGGTGATGCGCTCGATGGTGAACACCGGAAACTGCGACTGCTCGTTGTAGTAGCCGGTGTGATCGCCATAGGGCCCCTCCAGGGCCATTTCACCCGGGTGGATCACACCCTCCAGTACGATCTCGGCCGACGCCGGCACCTGCAGGTCGGAGCCGATGCACTTGACCAGCTCGGTCTTGGCGCCGCGCAACAGGCCGGCGAACTGGTATTCGGAGAGGGAGTCCGGCACCGGCGTGACGGCGCCGAGAATGGTGGCCGGGTCGCAGCCCAGCACCACGGCCACCGGGAAAGGCTTGCCCGGGTTGGCCTTCTGAAACTCGAGAAAATCCAGCGCACCGCCCCGGTGGGCCAGCCAGCGCATGATCACCTTGTTGGGGCCGAGCACCTGCTGGCGGTAGATGCCCAGATTCTGGCGGGTCTTGTTGGGGCCGCGGGTCACCACCAGGCCCCAGGTGATCAGGGGCGCCACATCGCCGGGCCAGCAGTGCTGGATGGGCAGGCTGGCGAGGTCCACATCCTTGCCCTCCTTCACCACCTGCTGGCAGGGTCCGGACGACACCACCTTGGGCGACATGTTGAGCACCTGCTTGAACATGGGCAGCTTGTCCCAGGCGTCCTTGAGACCCTTGGGTGGCTCCGGTTCCTTGAGGAATGACAGCAGCTTGCCCACCTCGCGCAGGGCGCCCTGCCAGTCATCACCGCTCACACCCATGCCCAGCGCCACCCGCTGCGGGGTGCCGAAGAGGTTGGCCAGCACCGGGACGGAATGCCCCTTGGGCCGCTCGAAGAGGATCGCCGGGCCACCGGCGCGCAGCACCCGGTCGCAGATTTCGGTCATCTCCAGATGAGGATCGACCTCGACGGAAATCCGCTTGAGTTCCCCCAGGCGTTCCAGTTGAAAGATGAAGTCACGGAGGTCGGTGTAGCGCATGGAAGGCTGGCAGTCGAAAAGTCGGGATGGAAGAAAAAGGGGCTGCAAGCGCAGCCCCATAACCTTAACTTGAATCCGGCCTCAATCAAGCAGACCGTTGATCGCCTTGATGTCGTCCTCACCCAGGGTGCCGGCGGAGGCCTTGAGCTTGAGCTGGGCCATCAGGGTGTCGTAGCGGGCCTTGGCCAGTTTCTGGCGGGTGTCGTAAAGCTGGCTCTGGGCGTTGAGCACGTCGATGTTGATGCGCACCCCCACGTCGTAGCCCAGCTTGTTGGCATCCAGGGCCGAGGCGGAAGACACCTGGGCTGCCTCGAAGGCCTTCACTTGGGCCAAGCCACTGGTGACGCCGAGGTAGGCCTGCCGGGCATTCTGGGCCGAGTTGCGGCGGGCGTTGTCGAGATCCGCCGAGGCCTTGTCGCGCAGGGCCGCAGCCTCGCGCACGCGGGAATTGACGGCGCCGCCCTGGAAGACGGGCACGTTTACCTGCAGCGCGACCACGGCCGAGCGGATGTCGGTATTGATGAAGTTGGCCAGGGCGTTGGCCGTGGCGCTGTTGCCGTAGGAGGCCACCACATCGACGGTGGGCAGATGCCCGGCCCGGTTGCGCTCGACTTCACGGCCGGCGATCTCGCCGGCAATCTGGGCCGCCTGCACCGAAAGGTTGCTGCCCTCGGCGGCACTCACCCACGCCTGGATGTCGGCCGGCTCGGGGCGGCTGAGGGCCACCCCCTTGCGCAGCCCCTTGAGGGTATCGGGCTCCTTGCCGGTGAGCACCAGCAGCGCATGGCGCTTGACCGCCAGATCGCTCTCGGCGGCAATCACCTGGGCAGAAGACAGATCGGCACGGGACTGGGCTTCGTGCACATCGGTGATGGTCACAGTGCCGACTTCGAAACTCTTCTTCGCCAAGGCCAGCTGCTGGGTGTTGGCTTCATAGAGGGCGCTGACGGCGGCCAGGGTGTCCTGGGCGCCCAACACGTCGAAATAGGCCTGGGCGGCGCGCAAGGTCAGATCTTGTCGGGCAAGCTGGTACTGGGCTTCGGCGAGCGTGGACTGCAGCTCCCCCTGCTTGTATTGAACCCAGTTCTGCCAGCGGAACAGGGGCTGGGTTAGCTGGGCCTGCCAGCCATTGCTGTTATAGCCCCGGGAAACGTCGGGATTGAGATGCTTCAGGGTGAGATCGTTCCACGTGGTATTGCCTGTCACCGACAGGGAAGGCAGCAGCAGCGCCCGCCCCTGGGGCAGCTTCTCGAGACCGGCCTCGCGGGAGGCGCGGGCCGAGGCCAGGGCCGCGTCGTAGGCCAGCGCATCGCGATAGACCTGCTCCAGGTCTGCCGCCGCCGCACGGGCTGCCGTCAGGCCCGCGGCCAACGCCAGTGCGATTGCCAGTGCCACAGGTCGCGCAATCCGTCTCATCAGGTTCTCCGTCCGTTCATTCGGGTACATCAGTACTGGGGCATGGACGGATCCACCTGGGCCGCCCACTGGGCCACCCCGCCGGCCAGATTGATCAAGTTGGAGAAGCCCTGGCGCTCCAGGAACATGGCCACTTGCATGCTGCGCCCACCGTGATGGCAGATCACCACGATCTCGGCGTCCGGCTCAAGCTCCTGCACACGCGCAGGCACACTGGCCATGGGCATGGGGATGGAACCGGGAATGGCGCAATGCGCGAACTCGACGGGCTCGCGGACATCGAGCAGGACGGGGGCCGCGCGGCCCTCGTCCTTGAGCCAGGCGGCCAGCTCCGTGGGGGTGATCTGCTTCATGGACTCAGTCGCTCAGAACCTGAACTCACTCTTGCGCGGTGCATTGCGCATCATGGGCACGGCATTTTCAAAAAGGGATTCGGTACGGTACTGCCCGTCGGCCACGCAGGTGACCAGCTGGGCGGTCATCAGACGCTCGTCACCGACGAAGGCAAACAGGCGCCCCCCTACCTTGACCTGCTGCAGCAGGGATTCGGGAATCTGCGGCACGCCACCGGACACCACTATCAGATCGTAGGGCGCATTGCTGGGCCAGCCACAGATGGCATCGCCTTCTTCGACGATGACGTTTTCAACGCCGTAGCGCTTGAGGTTGTCGTGGGCCATGTTGACCATGGCCGGTTCGATATCGACGGTACGCACCCAGTCGGCCTTGGCAGCCATCAGGGCCGCGAAGTAACCGGAACCTGCACCCACTTCAAGCACCTTGTCGGAACGCTTCACCTGGATGGCCTGCAGGATCTTCCCTTCGATGACCGGCACCAGCATGCTGGCACCATGGCCCAGGGGGATTTCGGCCTCGGACAGGGCCAGGGACTTGTAGGCCTCCGGCACGAACTCCTCGCGGCGGATGCTCATCAGCAAGTCGAGCACCCCGAAATCCAGCACCTCCCAGGGGCGGATCTGCTGCTCGACCATGTTGTACCGTGCTTGTTCGAAATTCATTGTGTGACTCCCGGATATATATTAGCACAAGCTAATATTGATGATCTGCATGCCTGAGCGATTGCCAAAAACTTTCGAATTTTAGCTTACTTGAGCGGGGCTTAGATCATTCACGTCGTCCTTACTGTCCGGTTCACGCCGCACCCGGTACCAGGCGGCATAAAGGGCGGGCACAAACAACAGGGTCAGCAGGGTCGCCACGATCAGCCCGCCCATGATGGCTACCGCCATGGGCCCAAAGAACGCACTGCGGGTCAGGGGAATCATCGCGAGCACAGCCGCTGCCGCAGTCAGGGCAATGGGGCGCAGTCGACGTACGGCGGATTCGACAATGGCATCCCACACGCTGAGACCTCGCTCCACGTCCTGTTCGATCTGATCCACGAGGATCACCGAATTGCGCATGATCATGCCGAACAGCGCAATGGTGCCGAGCATGGCCACGAAGCCGAAGGGCTTGTTGAAGAGCAACAGGAAGAGCACCACCCCGATGAGCCCCAGAGGCGCCGTGAGCACCACCATGGTGGTACGCGAGAAACTCCCCAGCTGCACCATCAGCACGGTCAGCACCACGGCAAAGAACAAGGGAAAGCCGGCGTTCACCGAACTCTGCCCCTTGGCACTCTCCTCCACAGCCCCCCCGGTTTCGATGCGGTAGCCGGCCGGCAGACGGGCCCGGATTGGCTCCAGCAAGGGTAGAACCTGGGCCGTGACGGTCGGCGCCTGGATGCGGCCATCGTAGATCTGACCACGCACCGAGATGCTCGGCTCCCGGTTGCGACGCCACACCAGACCATGCTCGAACGCATAGCTCACGCTGGCCACCTGACCGAGGGGCACCGACTTGCCGGCCCGGGTGGGGATGGACAGCTCGCTGATCAGCGACAGTTTGTCCCGCTCCACGGCATCGGCCCGCAGCACCACGTCGATGGATTCGATGCCTTCCCGGTAACTGGTGGCCGCCAGACCGCGCAGGGAGGTATTGAGGAAGTTCGCCACGTCTTGGGTGGTCAGGCCCAGCAGGCGAGCCTTGTGCTGATCCACCTCCACCTTGAGCACCTTGGACTGCTCGTTCCAGTCCATCTGCACATCCGACAGGTGGGGGTTGCCGCGCATCACACCCGCAATCTCTTCGGCATGCCGGCGCACCGTGGGGATGTCCGGGCCGCTGATCCGGAACTGCACCGGGAAGCCCACCGGCGGGCCGTTCTCCAGGCGATTGATGCTGGCCCGCAGATTGGGGAAGTCCTGCTTGAAGAGGGCGATCATGCGCTCGCGCAGGGCCTCCCGGGCGGTCACGCTCTCGGTGAGGATCACGAACTGAGCAAAATTGGCGGCGGGCAGTTGCTGGTCCAGGGGCAGGTAGAAGCGCGGGCTGCCGGTACCCACGTAGGCCACGTAATTGGAGATGCCCTCCTCTTTGTTGAGGATGGTTTCCAGTCGTTCCGCCTCCGCCTGGGTGGCGCGCAGGCTGGAGCCTTCCGGCAGGCGCAGATCGATCAACAGCTCAAGTCGCGTCGAACTCGGGAAGAACTGCTGCTGCACCGCACCGAAGCCCGCCATGGCAGTGACGAAGATCCCCAGTGTGCTGCCGATCACCAGCCAGCGCCGCCGCACGCAGGCATCCACCAACTTGCGGAAGCGGTTATAGAACGGGGTGCGGAACACCGCATCCTCATCCCCCTCTTCCACATGGGGGTCGCCCAGCCCGATGCGATCCTTGAAGGCATCCAGGCGCGGAAAGCGGGTGGAAAACCAGCTCGGCTTCTTCGGCCCGCGGGGGTCGGGCAGGAGCACGTAGCCCAGGTAGGGCACCACCACCACCGCCGCCAGCCACGAGGCCAGCAGTGCAATGGCGTTCACCTGAAAGATCGAGCGCGTGTATTCGCCGGTGGATGACTGGGCCGTGGCAATGGGCAGAAAACCGGCCACGGTGATCAGGGTGCCGGAGAGCATCGGCCCGGCGGTGCTGGTATAGGCAAAGGCTGCCGCCTTGGACCGCTCCCAGCCCTGCTCCATCTTCACCAGCATCATCTCGACGGCAATGATGGCATCGTCCACCAGCAGCCCGAGGGCAAGAATCAAGGCGCCCAGGGAGATCTTGTGCAGGCCCACGTCAAACAGACGCATGCCGAAGAAGGTCACCCCGAGCACCAGGGGAATCGACAGCGCCACCACCAGCCCCGTGCGCAGGCCGAGGGAGAAGAAGCACACTACCAGCACGATGATCACCGCCTCGGCCAGGGAGCGGACAAATTCGCTGATGGAGCGCTGCACGGCAGCGGGCTGGCTGGCTACCTCCACCAGATCCATGCCGACCGGCAAGCGTGCCTGGATGCCCGCCGCGGTGCTCTTGAGGTCGCGGCCGAGGGCGATGATGTCGCCCCCCTTGGCCATGGACACGCCCAGGCCCAGGGCGTCCTGCCCGCGGAAGCGGAAGCGTGGGGCGGGAGGCTCCACGAAACCGCGGGCCACGGTGGCGATGTCGCCGATGCGGAACTCCCGGCCACCGGCCCGGATGCGCGTCTCGCGGATCGCCTCCACCGTATCGTAGGCCCCGCTGGGCCGCAGGTAGATGCGCTCGTCCCGGGTCTCGAAGTACCCGCCGGGCGCCACCGCATTCTGACGTGCCAGGGCGTCGGTGACCGTCTGCACGTCCAGCCCCAGGGTCGCCAGCTTGGTGTTGGACAACTCCACGTAGATGCGTTGTTCCTGCTCACCGATCAGGTCCACCTTGGCCACGCCGGGCACCCGCAGCAGCTCGGCACGGATGCGGTCGCTCTCGGCCTTCAGCTGCGCATAGTTGAATCCATCACCCGTCAGGGCGTAGATGTTGCCGAAAACATCGCCGAACTCATCGTTGAAGTACGGTCCCCGGATGCTGCCGGGCAGGGTGCCCTTGATGTCGCCGATCTTCTTGCGTACCTGATAGAAGACCTCCGGCACTTCCCGGGCCGGGGTCGAATCCTTGGCGACAAAAAGCACCACCGACTCGCCGGGGCGCGAATAGCTGCGGATGGTGTCCACATAGGGCACTTCCTGCAGCTTTTTCTCGATGCGGTCGGTGAGTTGCTCTTCCACCTCCCGGGCCGAGGCGCCGGGCCAGTCCGTACGCACCACCATCACTTTGAAGGTGAAGGGCGGATCCTCCGACTGGCCGAGCTTCTGGTAGGACAGCACCCCCACCAGGGCGAGGGCCACGATCAGGTAACGGACGAGGGGCTGGTGGCGCAAGGCCCATTCGGAGAGGTTGAAGCGCATCACCCCTGCCCCCCGGCCGCCGGTACACCCGCCGCCATGGCACGCAGGGGCTGTCCGGCAACGATCTTGTGCACACCGGCGGCGGCGATCCGCTCACCCGGCTTCAAGCCATCGGCAATCAACACCCCGTCTTCGCGGAACTGACGCACCTTTACCGGACGCAACAGCGGCTTGAGCAGATCGCCCTCCGCCACCAGCACCCACACGGCGCTGCCGCCCTGGTGCTCGAACACGGCGCTGGCCGGCACCAGCAGAGCGCCGGTCGCCGCCGCGGCATCGGGCAGGATGACGTTGGCCGTCATGCCCAGCTGCACTGCCGGGCTGGTGTCAAGTATCGTCACCCGCACCGCGTAGGTCCGGGTCGCGGCATCGGCACTGGGCGCGATCTCCCGCACTCGCCCCCTGAGCGCCACGTTGGGCGCCGACCATAGGCGCACCTCCACCGAGCCGGCCTTGCGCAGATCGGCCACACGACTCTCCGGCACGGCTATCAGCACTTCCCGCTCGCCGTCCCGGGCAAGATGCATCACCGGGGCGGAGTCCTTCACCACCTGCCCGACTTCGGCCGCCACCGCCGTGATCACCCCGGGCTGATCGGCCGTCAGGGTGGTGTAGTCCTTCTGGTTGCCGGCCACCGAGGCCTGGGCCCGGGCCTGCTCGACCCGCGCCGACGCCGACTTGAACGCCGATTCCTTGGCATCCAGCACACTGCGGCTGACGAAGTTCTTGCCCACCAGATCCCGGTAACGTTCGACCTCGGCCTTCGCAAAGGCATATTCGTTCTGCGCCGCCGCCAGCTGGGCCCGGGAGGCCTCGGCATTGAGCCCCGCATCGGTCGGGTCAAGCCGCGCCAGGACCTGCCCCGGCTTGACCACCGCCCCCACGTCCACCCGCCGCTCGACAACCTTGCCGCCGATGCGGAAGGCAAGGTCCGACTCATAGCGGGCCCGCACCTCACCCGCATACAGGGCACCCGCCGCGACCGGAGCCAAAGCCAGGGTATGGACCACCACCGGGCGGGGAGGCTCGGCCACCGGCTCGGGTTTCGAACAAGCGGCCAGCACGGCCACGACGAGAACGCTGGCAAGCAAGGGGCGATTCATGGGCGTGACTCCTGCACAGGGGCAGCCCGCAGGCCGCGAAAGATCATTTCGAAATAAGTCGGGAAATAGCTGTCGGGAAGACTGCGGGTCTCGTCGCAGCAGGACATGGAGTTCTTCCAGACGGCCTGCATCAGCAAGGGAAAGAACACCAACTGGCGCACCGTCTCCACATCCATGTCTCGAAACACGCCACGCTCGACGCCGATTGCGTAAGCTCTGCCGAGCAGGGCCATCCAGCGCACGATCACCGCATCGTGGTGATAGCGGGCCACCTCGGGGAAGTTGCCAGCCTCGGAGATCATCAGCTTGCAGATCCCCCCGAGGTCGGTGGACCCCACCTTGTCCCACCAGCCCTGCAGGATCTCCCGCAGCAGTCGTTCGGGGTCGTCCTGCAGGGTTTCCAGCTTGGCCTCGAACTCCTCGAAGAGCGGGACCACGCCCTCTTCAATCACGGCCTTGAAAAGCGCATCCTTGCTGTCGAAGTAGAGGTAGAGCGTGCCCTTGGAGACCCCGGCGCGGGCCGCCACCTCGTCCAGACGGGTAGCGGCAAACCCCTTCTCGATGAACAAGGACAGGGCTGCGGCGGCAAGCTCGGCCGGGCGGGCCTCCTTGCGACGCTGACGACGAACGACTTCGAGGGGACTCATGGTGGCTCACCACACTAATAACTGACTGGTCAGTAATTTAGTAAATGGTTTGCCCGATGTAAACCCATCCCCGAAAACTTTTTTACCGGCAGACTGGCCGCCACAAGCACCCTGCGCTTGCGAAGAAATCCTGCTGGGTATTTCGAGTTCGCCCGGACAAGCTCAACCATGAGATGGTCCGACGCGCATCGCAGCGAAGAAATCGGGCCGCGCAGGCGCTCAACGCAGACTGACCCGTGTCCCGGCAGGCACCAGGAAAGCCGCCCCCAGAAGCGCCTCGTATCGCCGATTGCCGCTCGTCACCAATGGCCGCCCCCCCGTTGGGGCCTGCAAGCCCTCCGGACGGACGCCTTCAGGCATGCGCCAGCGCTCCACGAGGCGGCCACTATAGGCATCGTGCACGTCCAGCCCACGCTCCCCCAATACCCATACGTGCCGCCCCTCCCGCTGCAGGTGCACCGCCAGCACTCGCCCGCGTCCCGCCGTGCGAAGGGTCGCCAGGGGTGTCACTCCGCGACTCAGATCGAGCACCTGCACCGCACGGCCCTCTGCCTGGGTGACGAGCACCCACTTCAGATCAGGCACCTCAAGCAAGACATCCGCCGCCAAGACAGCACCGGCAGTCAGGCCCGGCACAAGCACGAAAAGGCAATGACAGAGGTATCGGAACATGACGGAACTCCCCGCGGGCAACTTGACGAGACCTGACAGTAGCGGACAATTCCACACCTACACATATACACTTATCAGACAAAGCATTCTTCCGTACCGGCCACCTCAACCCGATTGGCCCGGCCCCCCGACCAATACACCAGAGCACCCCATGCTGCAGATCGTCCTCTCCGCCGACAGTCCGACCCCCTTGGTGGACCAGATCGTCACCGCCATCCGCACGCGCATCGACGACCGTATCCTGCGCCCGGGAGCACGATTGCCGCCCATCCGGCAATTCGCCGAACAGTACGGCGTATCCCGTTTTACGGTGGTCGAGGCCTACGACCGACTGGTTGCCCTTGGGCACCTGCAATCCCGCCGGGGCTCGGGCTTCTACGTGGCGAACCGCCCGCTCCCCGTCCGTGCAGCCCAGTCGAGCGACACCATTGAGAGGACCATCGACGCCGCCTGGCTGATGCGCGAGATGGCCCAGGATGGCCCCGACCGAATCCTAGCCGGCGCCGGCAGCCTGCCCGCCGAGTGGCTCGACGAGGCCG
>NZ_JAFLDT010000047.1 GCF_017302315.1 Zoogloea sp. | reverse complement strand
CCAGCCAGTGCGTGTCGAAGACGACGATGGTGTCCACGCCCAGCTCGCGGCAGCGGCGCCCGATCTCGACGTGGCCGTCGATGGCGTCCTGGCGCGTGCCCTGGCGCGCGCCGGGCAGCTCGCTCAGGTACATGCTGGGCACGTGGGTGATCTTGGCGGCGAGTGCGAGCTTGCCCATGGTCAGGCCTCCCGCCGGGCCGCCCCAAGGGAGGCCTGCGCCCCCTCGGGGGGCAGCGAACACAGTGAGCGTGGGGGTCGTTTCATCAGGCCTCCCGCCGGGCCGCCCCAAGGGAGGCCTGTGCCCCCTCGGGGGGCAGCGAACACAGTGAGCGTGGGTCGTTCTTCACTTCAAGCCTTCAGCGCATCGCTGCGGAAGGGCATGCGCGTGACCCACTTGCCGGTGGCTGCGGCAATGGCATTGGCCACCGCCGGCGCCACAGGCGGCACGCCGGGCTCGCCGATGCCGGTGGGCTTTTCGGCAGAGGCGACGATGTGCACCTCCACCTTCGGCATTTCGTTGATGCGGATCGGGGCGTACTCACCAAAATTGCCCTGTTCCACCACGCCGTCCTTGAGGGTGATCTCCCCGTGCAGGGCCGCCGACAGGGCGAAGCCCACCGAGCCTTCCACCTGGGCCCGGACGTTATCCGGGTTGATGGCCATGCCGCAATCCACGGCGGCGACGATGCGATCCACCTTGATGCTGCCGTCCGCCGCCACCGTCACCTCGGCCACCTGGGCGACGAAGGAGTGGAAGGACTCATGCACCGCCACCCCGCGGCCGCGGCGCTCGCCCGGCTTGCCCTTGGCCAGGGGCGTGCCCCAGCCGGCCTTGTCCGCCGCCAGGCGGAGCACGGCGGAATGGCGGGGATGCTTTTCGAGCAGCTTGAGGCGCAGGGCTACCGGGTCCTGCTTCGCTTCGGCGGCCAGCCGGTCGAGGAAGGTCTCGGTGGAGTAGGCGGTGTGGGTCGAACCCACCGAGCGCCACCACAGCACCGGCACCGGGATGTCGGCCGGGGTGTGCAACTCGACCTGCAGGTTGGGGATGGCATAGGGCAGGTTGGCCGCCCCCTCCACCGACAGGTGATCGACCCCGTCCTTGATCATGAAGGCTTCGAAGGGCGAGCCCTTGGCGATGGATTGCCCCACCAGGCGGTGACGCCAGGCGCGGATGCTGCCGTCCGCATCCAGGGTGGCCTCCAGAGTGTGGTGGAACATGGGGCGGTAGTAGCCGGCTTTGGTGTCGTCCTCGCGCATCCACACCAGCTTGACCGGTGCCCGGGTGCCCGTGGTCTTGACGATGGACGCCGCTTCGCGGATGTAGTCCACCTGGGTGCTGGCCCGCCGGCCGAAGCTGCCACCGGCATACAGCATGTGGATGGTCACCTTGTCGGCAGGCAGCTCGAACATGGCGGCCAGGGTGCCCTGGTCGACGGTCTGGAACTGCTCGCCGTTCCACACTTCGAGGCCGTCCGCCGTGCGCTGGATGACACAGTTCATGGGCTCCATGGCGGCATGGGCCAGATAGGGGAAGTCGTAGCTGGCCTTGATGGTGCGGGTGCCGGCAGCGGCCAGTGCGGCGGGAGCGTCACCCTCCTTGCGGGCCACCAGGCCGGGGTTCTGGGCCAGGGCCTGGTAGAGGGCCTGCATCTCGGCGCTGCCCATCCTGAAGGCGGCGCTGTCGTCCCACTCGACGCTCAGGGCGTCACGGCCCTTTTTGGCGGTCCAGGTGTCGGTGGCCAGCACCGCAACGCCGGTGGGAATGGCCACCACATCCACCACGCCCTTGATGGCCTTGGCCTTGCGCGCGTCGAAGGACTTGAGTTTGCCGCCAAAGCGCGGCGCGTGGGCCACCACCGCCACCAGCATGCCGGGCAGGTGCACGTCCTGGGTGAATTGGGCGCTGCCGTTGGTCTTGGCGAAGCTGTCCTTGCGCGGGGCGCGCTTGCCGATGAGGCGGAAATCCTTCGGATCCTTGAGGCTGACGCTGGCCGGCACGGCTTCGGCCGCGGCGGCTTCCGCCAGCTCGCCGAAGCTAGCCTTGCGCTGGCTGGCGGCGTGGCTGAGCACCCCGTCGCGGACGGTGATCTCGGCAGCAGGCACGTTCCAGCGCTTGGCGGCGGCCGACACCAGCATGGCACGGGCGGTGGCGCCGGTCTGGCGCAGCTGGTCCCAGGAGTTGGCCATGGCGGTGCTGCCGCCGGTGCCCTGCATGGGGCCGAAGGCCAGGTTGTTGAAGCGCTTGGCGTCCGCCGGGGCGCCCTCCACCTTCACCTGGACCCAAGCGGCGTCGAGCTCTTCGGCGACGAGGGTCGCGAGGCCGGTGTAGGTGCCCTGGCCCATCTCCAGGTGCTTGGAGAGCACCGTCACGCTGTTGTCGGCGCCGATGCGCAGGAAGGGGGTCGGTTCAAAGGGTGCAGCGGCAGCCTGGGCCGCAGCGGCCCCGGCCTTGGCGGCGAAGGCCGGCAGGGACAGGCCGAGGGTCAGGCCGGCGGCGCCTTGCAGGAAGCCGCGACGGGAGAGGTTCTGGATGGGGTTGTTCATGATCGTCGGCTCCTTACGCCAGCGCCTTGGCGGCTTCGTGGATGGCCGCGCGGATGCGCACATAGGTGGCACAGCGGCACAGGTTGCCGGCCATGGCGGCGTCGATGTCGGCATCGGTGGGTTTCTTCTTGGTGGAGAGCAGATTCACGGCCGACATGATCTGGCCCGACTGGCAGTAGCCGCACTGCACCACGTCGAGCTTGCGCCAGGCCTCCTGCACGGCCTTGCCGACGCGGGTGGCATCAACCGCTTCGATGGTGGTGATCTTCTTGCCCGCCACATCGGCAACCGGGGTGATGCAGGAGCGGGTCGGCTGACCATTCACAAGCACGGTGCAGGCGCCGCACAGGCCGGCCCCGCAGCCATACTTGGTACCGGTGAGCAGGAGGGTATCGCGCAGGGTCCACAGCAGGGGAGTGTCGGCTTCGACGTCCGCCTTGTGGGCCTTGCCATTCACGTTGAGCTGGATCATGGTCAATCTCCGGGGGTCAATCCTGGGTTTCCTGGCCGGGCGCCACGGCGGGCGGTCCAGCCTTCATGCACGAAAATGTAGTCGATGAAGACCTTTTCGGCATTGCAGAATCCTGTGAGATTGTTGCCTGATCGTCCGATATGCATCGTCTCGGCGGCCGCCACCCCGGGCGCCTGCGCTATTCTCACGGCAGTCGCAGCACAGGAAGAAACCATGACTGAATCAGGTCTTTACCACGATACCGACCCATCGGGACTGGACGTTGCACGCCAGAAGCTCGCCCGGCTCATTGAACGATATTGCACCACCGAAGGGCCGAACCCCACCCCGATCCCGGGTCTTGACCTGTATCGCGCGTCCAGCACCAGCACCGCGATCTGCGCCATCTATCGCTCGGTGCTGGCGGTGGCCGCCCAGGGCAGCAAGCACCTGAGTCTGGGCGAAGAGACCTTCCAGTACGACAGCCGGCATTACCTGATTACCTCGGTGGACCTGCCGGTGATGGGACAGATCGTCGAAGCCTCGCCGGAGCGCCCCTACCTGTGCGCGGTATTCGAGATGGATGCCCGCCGGATCGCCGAACTGGCGGGCAGCGTGCCCTCCGACGGCCCGGCCTCGGCCGGCAGCCTGCTGGGGCTCGGGGTGAGCCCCCTGACCCCGCCGGTGATGGATGCGGTGCTGCGTCTGGTGGGGTTGCTGGAGACGCCACAAGACATCCCGGTGCTGGCCCCCCTTTACTGGCAGGCCCTGCTGTACCGCCTCCTCACCGGCGCCCAAGGCGCCCGCCTGCGCAGCATTGCGGCGGCCGACAGCCAGGGGCACCGCACGGCCCGGGCCATCGAATGGATCAAGGGCAACTTCGACCAGCCCCTGTCCATTGACGCGCTGGCGGAGACGGCCAACATGAGCAAGTCATCCCTGCACCATCACTTCAAGGCCCTGACGGCCATGAGCCCGCTGCAGTATCAGAAGCAGCTACGCCTGCAGGAGGCCCGCAAGATCATGCTCACCGAAGCCGTCGATGCCGCCACGGTGGCGCGCCGGGTGGGCTACGAGAGCCCGTCCCAGTTCAGCCGCGAATACCGCCGCCTGTTCGGCGCCCCGCCCCTGCGCGATGTGGCACGGATGCGCTGATCAGAGGTCGAATTCGCCGTCGTCGCAGGCTTCGGCGTAAGTCTTCCAGTCTTTGCGGAGCTGCTCCGCGCAATCCTGCGCGGCCCCCAGCAGGTCCTTGCGCCGGACGGCACCGGCGAAGCCGATGAGGGTGTCGGCGATGGCCGAGCCGTCACGCCCGCCGCTGCGCAACTGGGCCGATGCGACGATGGCCCCCATGTGGGCCAGTACCCCCTCCAGGGCGGCCACACCCGAATGGGCCGCGTCGAGGCTGACCCGGTCTTCGCTGGGCTGCAGGGCACGCAGCATGTACGAACGCTTGCGCCAGCGCAGGGGCTGCAGAAAGGCCATGGGCACGGCCTGCATGCGACGCTGGATGGCCACCACCCGCTCAGCCTCCGAGCGCCACACGGGCTGGGGTGTCGCGACACGCGGCAGGACGGCGGAGGGCAAGGCCTCCTTGAGGTCGAGCAATTCGTTGCCGTCCGGCGAGCCCTTGCCGCGAACGAGGATCACGTAGCGGTCCACCCCCAGGCTGCCGTTGCCGGCAATCCGCCGGGCAACGTCGAGCACCTCGAAGAAATCCGGGTCGGCGTGCGACCCGGCAAGCCCGCCAATCAGCGTCGCCACGTGCTCCCGCTGGGTGTCGGTGACCGGCAGGGCCTTGCCATTATCCAGGCGCAGTCGTCTGTGCTTGCCCTTGAGTTCGGTACGTCCGTCGAGAAAGGCCGGCCGGAGGCGGCCGTGCAGCCCGGCCAGCAGGCTGCGGATCAGGCCGTCCGCCGTATCCCGCTCCACCCAGCCGGCACGGCCGGCCGCGAGGGTGGCCAGATAGGCATCCAGGAAGGCGCTCCCCATGGCACGGGCCTCCTTCCGACCGACGCCCATGTCCGGGGCGGCCACCAGCACACTGCACAGGAAGCGCACCAGGTCGAGGGTGGCGGGTGCCAGCAGGGCTTCGTCGAAATCGTTCAGGTCGAAATACACCAGCCGGTTGTCGCCCTTGTAGCTGCCGAAATTCTGCAGGTGCAGATCGCCGCAGGACCACACCGGTGGTGCCTCATCGAACAGGGCATCGGCCGGGAGGCGTCGGTAGAACAGGTGGCAAGTACCGCGCAGGAAGACGAAGGGGCTGGCCCGCATGTTGCGGTACTTGAGGCGCAGGCGATCCGGATCGCGGCCGGCATTGAAGGCGAGAATCTCCTGGACGACGTCAAGCATGAAACGACCTCATGGTTTCGTGGATGGACAGGCTGTCCCTGCGCCCTCATCGGGCGGCCGGGCTCTGGCGCCTCCGCGGGCAGTCGCCCCCCGGCAGGCGGCGCCCCTCACATGATGTGCGCTTCCGGCGGAAACGCGGGTGCTTTGGCAAAAAAAGAGCCCCGCATTGAGCGGGGCCTGAATTGAGCGGCGCTCCTTACGGAAGGGCGCTCAAGGGGTTTCGATGTATTGCCGGGTGCTGCGGTTGGCGCTGGTGGGCTTGGCCAGGGGCGACTTGCTGCGCACGTACTGCAGGAAGGAGTCGGCGTAGTCCAAGAAGGTGTCTTCCCGCTGGGCGGCAGGAATGGCCTTCAGGGTGTCGTACTTGTCGCCACCGTCGGCGGTGAAGTTATTGGTGATCACCTTGTAGCTGGCGGCCGGATCGAGGGGCTTCCAGGTGCCGGTGCTGTCACGCAGTTCCAGGTTGCTGACGCGGCTGCCCTTGGCCTGGTTCATGTCCACCGAGAAGCGCAGGCCGCCGGTGTAGGGATAGGCGCCGGAGCCGGTGCCGTTGATCACCGAATCCACCCCGTCTTCCAAGGCCGACTTGACCTGGGCGCCGGTCATGACCAAGCGGTACAGGGTGTTCTTGAAGGGCAGCAGGGTATACACCTTGCCCACGGTGATATTGCCCGCGGGGACGTCAACCCGCACGCCGCCGGCGTTCTGCAGGCTGATGTCGGCGCCGCCGAAGCGTTGCCCCTGCTCCAGGAAGGCCTCGGCCACCAGTTGCTGGATGTCGCCACCCTGGGCCACCACGGTGGCGTCCAGGTTGCACACGTCACCCAGGGAAGAGCGGCTGGTGTCACGCTTGCTTCCGGGCACCCGGCGCAGGCACAGGTTCTCGGAGGCCGTGCCGGCCACCTGCAGGCCGAGGGCGTCCTTGGCCGCCTTGAAGGGTGCCAGGGCCGCAGTGGCAGCGGCATCAGGGGTAATGGTGAGGAACACACCCGAGGCATCGAGCTGGCTGCGGTAGGCGGCAGCGTCTGCGGTGGATGCGGCCGTGCTCCCGACCTTGTAGCTGTCACCCAACAGCACCTGGGGCTTGCCGCTGCAGGCAGTGACGTTGCCGCTGGCGTCAAACTTCACATCCAGGGCACCCACCACGTAGGAATACTGCCAGGCCTGGGCGATGCAGACCTTCCGACCGTCCTTGTCCACCGCCTGGGTGGGGTAGGCGCCCGACGGGGTGAGGCCGTAGTTCTTCATGCTGTCGGGGCCGAGCAGGGTGTGGGAGTCACCACCGATGATCACGTCGACGCCGGACAGCTTGGGGGCGATGGCCTTGTCGGCCGAATAGCCCAGGTGGGACATCAGGATGATCTTGTTGACGCCGCGCAGCTTGAGCTCGTCAATCACCGTCTGGGCGCTGCTGGCCTCGTCAAGGAAGCGGGTGCTGGCATCCGGGCGGGAGGCAAACTGGGTCTTGTCCTTCACGGTGAGGCCGACCACACCGATCTTCTCGCCGTCCTTCTCGATGATCTTGTAGGCGCCCATGCGGCTCGCCAGGGCCGTGCCGGCGGCGGGCTCGATGTTGGCCGACAGGACCGGTGTCTTGCAGGTGCCAGCGTGGAGGTAGTCGATGAACTTGACCAGGCCGGCATCCGCGCCATCGAACTCGTGGTTGCCGATGGTGAAGGCATCGAAGCAGACGGTGTTCATGAGGGTGGCGTCGGCCTGCCCCTCGCTCTGGGTGTAGTACAGGTCGCCAGTGATGGCGTCGCCGGCGTGCAGCTTGAGCACATTGCGGCCGGGAGTGGCGAGGGCTGCCATGGCAGCCGTGACCCGCGGGAAGCCGCCCAGTTCAACCGTGACCGAGCGGCTGGCACCGGCCGCATCCTTGAGGGTCAGGGCGGTGGTCTCCGCATCCAGATGGGAATGGTGGTCGTTGATGTGCAGGATCGTCAGATCCATGGCGCGGGAACCGCCATCCCCCCCGCCACCGCAGGCGGTCAGGGTGAGGGCACAGACGGAAAGGGCCAGCACGGTTCGGGAGCTTTGCAGGAGGGTCATCGCAGTCGCCGGGAGTTTGAATGCCCGACAGACTATTCCGCCCGCGTTAAACGCCGGTGAACGGCGGATGACAGGCGCGGGATACACGCCCCCGGATCAACGCGCGCGCTCAGACGCGCAGGCCGGCCCGGGTCATCAGCAGCAGGGCCTGGGCCCGGCTGGTCACCCCGAGGGCCCGCAGGATGGCCGACACGTGCACCTTGACCGTCCCCTCGGACAAGCCGAGGAACTCGGCGATGTCACGATTGGACTTGCCTTGGGCAACCAGCTCGAGCACCCGCCCCTGGGCGGCAGTAAGCTGGAAACGCTCTGCAAAAGCCATGCTGGCGCGGCGGTTGCGGTTGCCCCCGTCAGCGCCGCTGGCCGCCTCGGGCGTAAACACCCCCCCCGCGAGAATGGTGCGCACCGCTTCGATCAGGGTATTGCTGGGGCTGGCCTTGGACACAAAGCCGGAGGCGCCGGCCTTCATGGCACGCTGCACCGACTCCCGGTCATCCAGGGCCGACACCACCAGCGCCGGCACATCGGGAAAGCGCTTCGCCACCACCCCAAGCAGGGAAAAGCCGTTGATTTCGGGAAGCATCAGATCCACCACCAGCAGGTCACAGTCCGGGTCGGCCTCGAGCAGGGCCAAGGCGTCGGTGGCGTTGCTGGCCTGTTCGCACACCACCCCCTCGCCCACCTGCGCCAGGGTCAGGGCCATGGCCTCACGCACCAGGACGTGGTCTTCAATGATCAGGATTCGGGTTTGCATCATCGCGGCGTGTTCATGGAATTTAACCTGAATTGAATAGCCACTCAGTTTAGCCTACCCAGACCCGGGCAAAACGTAGAAAATCAGGCTCCCGGGCCGCTACGGCGCAAATCATGCCGACTCACCTCGCCACGCCACGCACCCTGATCCTCCGCCGCCTCGCCACACAGGCTTGCACGCTGCTCCTGACCCTGTCGACCCAGGCCCTGGCGGCAGCCCCCCCGGACGCCAGTGAAGCCACCTATCTGGCCGATCTTCCGGTGGTACTCTCGGCCACCCGCCTGCAGCAGGCCCGCGCCGACACGCCGGGATCCGTCACGGTGATCGATCGCCACATGATCCGTGCCGCCGGTGTCCGCGACATCCACGAACTCTTTATGCTGGTGCCCGGCTTCCAGGTCGGCATGCACACCGGCAACCGGCCCCTGGTCACCTACCACGGGCTCTCCGACGAAGCCCCCCGGCGCATGCTGGTGCAGGTGGATGGGCGCTCCGTGTATTCCCCCTACTTCATCGCCGGCGTCGAATGGAACCAGCTCGGTGTGGATATCGACGACATCGAGCGCATCGAAGTCTTCCGCGGCTCCAATTCGGCCGCCTACGGCAGCAACGCCTTTCTCGGAGTGGCCAACATCATCACCCGCGCGCCCTCGGAAACCCGCGGCACCAGTCTGCGCTACCGGGCGGGCGACGGTGGCGTGAACGATGTTGCCGTCCGCCACGGGCAGCGTATCGGTGACGTGGATCTGCGCCTCACCGCCGCCCGCAACCACGACAGCGGCTTTAACGCCATCAACGATTGGCGCAAGGCCGAACTGGCCACCCTGCGCGCCGACTGGGCGATCAATCACGATCACGTGCTGGAGTTCCAGGCAGGGTGGACGAACAATGACCTGGGCACGGGCAAGGACGACAACGCCACAGACCCGGAGCGCGCCTCCCGCATCACCACCAGCTTCGGCCTGCTGCGCTGGCGTCACGTGCCTGCGCCGGACGAGGAACTGAGCGTGACCTGGTATCACCAGGAGGAGAACGGCCGCGACCGCTATGCCCTGAGCGTTCCCGTTTCCTCCAGGCAATCCGGTCTGCCGGTGAGCATCGGCATTCCCTTCGATTTCGACTATGGCTTCCGGGCCGTCCGCGATGACCTGGAGATCCAGCGCGTCACCAGCCCCGCCGCCGGCCTGCGGGCGGTGCTTGGCGCCGGCATGCGCGAGGACCGGCTCGACGCGCCCCTGCGCTTCAATTCCAGCGAACGGGTGCGCAGCGGGGTGAATCGCGCCTTCGCCACCCTTGAATGGCGTGCCTCACCCCAATGGCTGTTCAACGCCGGCTTCATGGTCGAGGACAACTCCCTCACCGGAACTTCGCTGGCACCACGGGCCTCAGCCAATTATCATATGACGGAGAACCAGACCCTGCGCTTTGCCGTCAATCGTTCGTACCGGAGCCCGATCGCCTTCGAGCAGAAATCCAGCATGATCTTTTCCAATTCTGCTCCCGTCGTCACGCCCCTCCTGACGATTCCGGCGGGCACACCCATCTCCCAGACCTTCCGGCCCTCCCCGGGCCTGCGGGCCGAGCGCATCACGACCTACGAGATGGGTTACCTGGCTGAGCTGCGCCCACTCCACGCCAGTCTCGACGCCCGCCTGTTCCTCGAGCGGGCTCGCGACCTCATCGAAATGCGCCTCGAGAACTCTTCCGTGGGGCTCCTCCCCCGCAACAACACACGCTACTTCGCCAATAGCGGTGAAGCCGACATCCGCGGGCTGGAAGTGGTCGCAACGTGGCGGCCGACCACCGGAACATGGCTGTCCCTGCAACACACCGAGCTGCGCATCGACGGCCCCGGCAACCCGGCCACCGCGAGCGGCGCCCAACCCAGTGCCTGGGTAGCCAATTCTGCGCCCCGGCACAGTTCCGCGCTGTTCGGCGCCTGGGAATTCCACCCCCGCTGGCAGGTCAGCGTGGCCCGCCGCTGGGTGGGCGGCATGAGCTGGTACTCGGATGCCGCCCACCGGGTCGGCATGTATCGCCAGCTCGATGTGCAGTTGAGCCATCGTCTGCCGCCCGACCTCCTCCGGGGTGAAGTGTCGGTGACGGCACGCAACATCGATGGCGACGACGAGACCTTCGCCCCCGGGGCCTCCTGGTGGGGCAGCCGGATCTTCGGCACCCTTCAGGTCGAATTCTGAGCCGGATGGCACTTCTGCTGCGCGCACTCCTCGTTCTGGCGCTGGCGCTGGGCGGCCACCAGGCCCACGCGGGCCAGGCCTGTCTGGTCATGCCCGAGGAGGCCGGTGCTTTCAGCGAGGCCGCCGAGGCCATGGGCGCCGAACTGCGCAGCGCGGGCCATCGCGTGCAGACATTTCCCGGGCCCCTGCGGGCCGAGGACGCCGCCACGCTCAACGCCTGCGCCCTGATCATCACCCTTGGCGCACGCACGGCCCAGGGCATCGCCGCCCTTGCCCCCCGCAGCCTGATCCTGCACACCCTGCTGCCCCGTAGCACCTACGAACGCCTGCCCCTGCGACCCGAGGATGCGCGCCGGGTATCCGCGATCTTCATCGATCAACCGGCGTCCCGGCAGATCGAACTGCTGCGCATTGCCTTGCCCGAATGGCAGCGGGTGACACTGCTGGTCGGCCCCGAGAGCCTCGACATGGGGCAGCGCCTGCAGCTTGCCGCCCGTGATCGGCGCTTGCGCCCCGCCCTCGCCCAGATCAGCGACGAAAGCGAGCTTTACCCCACCCTCCAGCGCACACTCGGTGAGCCCGGCATTCTCCTGGCGGTGCCGGACTCCACCGTCTACAACAACCGCACCATCTCCAACATCCTGCTTACCGCCTACCACCAGCGCTCTCCGGTCGTCGGCTTCTCACCCGCCTATGTCAAGGCCGGTGCCCTGCTGGCCCTCTACAGCACCCCGGCACAGGTCGGCCAGCAGGCCGGCGAAGCCGGTCGCCTGGGGCTTGCCACCGGCACCCTGCCCCCGCCCGCCGCGCCGCGTCACTTCCGGATCAGCACCAACCCCTACGTGGCACGCTCTCTGGGCATACAGCTCGAGGATCCAGGCACTCTGCGCGAGCGCCTCGAACGCAGCGAGGCCGGACAATGATCATCCCCGACGACTGGGACATCCGCCCCCGCGCCGTCCTGATCGCGGCCCTGCCGACCATGGTGATGGCCCTGGTGCTGATCACCTACTTCACCTCATCACGGCTTTCCGACCTTGAGGATGCCCATGTGCAACGCGGCAAGGCCCTGGCCCGCCAGCTCGCCGCAGCCAGTGAATACGGGGTGTTCTCGGGCAATCTGGAGAGCCTGCGCAAACAGGCCAACGCCGTGCTGCAGGAGCGGGACGTGGTGCGGGTCGCCGTCTTCAGCCCCCTCCAGGAGGTACTCGCCGACAGCAGCAGGGCCCCCTTGGCCGGCGGCGCCCTACCCACCCGGGAACGCAGCCCTCCACTGACCTTTCGGGAGCAGGTGACCGGCCCCGGCATCACCCTGGACGACGCCTTCCTCGACACGGGCAGCACGCCCCCTGCTCCCCAGGTCCGCCATGGCGAAGTCCTGGTGGAAATCAGCCGCGACTCCCTCAGAGCCGAAGAAGCCCGCCTGCTGCGCAACGCCTTCCTGATGGTGGCTGCCGTACTAATCGCCAGTGTGGGCCTGGCCTTGCGCATGAGCCGCGGCATTGCCGGCCCCATCCAGCGCATCGCCTCCACGGTGGCGAGTTTCGGCCAGGGCAACCTGAGCGCAAGGGTGCCCGTCGAGGGCGGCAAGAGCCTGCGCGCCCTTGCCGAAGGGGTCAACGACATGGCCGACAAACTCAATGCGTCCCGGGAAGACCTGGAACGGCAGATCGAAGCAGCCACCCGCGAACTGATGCTGAAGAAGGAAGAGGCCGAACGGGGCAACCACGCGAAGACCCGCTTCCTGGCGGCGGCCAGCCACGACCTGCGCCAGCCCATGCATGCCCTTGGCCTCTTCGTGGCCGAGCTCGGACAAAAACAGCACGCCCCCGACACCCACCGGCTGGTGGAGCGCATTGCCGTATCGGCCGAGACGATGGAGAACCTCCTCGACAGCCTGCTCGACATCTCTCGTCTGGATGCCGGTGTGCTCGACCGCCAGATCAAGCCCTTTCCGCTTCAGCCCCTGTTCGAACGCATCGACGTGGACTACCGGCGGGAAGCGGAGCTTCACGGACAACGCCTGCGCCTGCGCCCCACCAATCTGTGGGTGGAAAGCGACCCACTTCTCCTCGAACGGATCCTCCACAACCTCATCAGCAACGCCCTGCGCTACGCCCCGGGCGGCACGGTGATGCTTGCCTGCCGCCAGCGCAACGGCAAGGCACGCATCGAGGTGCGCGACAACGGACCCGGCATCTCGCCGGACGCCCAGGAGGCCATCTTTCAGGAGTTCGTGCAGCTCGACAACCCGGAGCGTAACCGTGCCAAGGGGCTCGGCCTCGGTCTGGCCATCGTGCGCCGCCTGACCGACCTGCTGTCCCACCGGCTGGAACTTCGCTCCACCCCTGGCCACGGTGCGCTCTTCGCCCTGGAACTGCCCGTGGCACCGGCCGGCGTGCGCCCCGAAGGTAGCCCGCCGTCGCCTCCCCACTCCCTCCGCGGGCTGCACGTGCTGCTGGCGGACGACGATGAACTGGCCCTGGCCAGCACCACCGGCCTGCTCGAGTCGTGGGGATGTCGCGTCACCGCCATCGACACACCGGAAGCCCGACTGCCTACCCTCGACCGGCAGGACGTTCCGGACATGATCGTATGTGACTACCGGGTCGGCGGTACCCTCGACGGACTGGCCGTCATCCACAAGCTTCACGAGCATTTCGGGCGTCCGGTGCCGGCCATCATACTCAGCAGCGACACCTCGACAGCGGCCAGCGGCAATGCCCAGCGGGCCGGGATTTCCCTGCTCCACAAGCCCGTACGGCCGGCCCGGCTGCGTGCGCTGCTGCAACGCAAGACCCAAGCCTGATGCAGGGGGGAGACGCATCGGTTACTATCGAAACATCAACGACGCAGCATCAATGGCCAATCCATACAAAGGGGGGAACAATGAGCACCGAAAACAATGCACAGGATCCGATGGAATTCATGCGCAGCATGTGGAGCAAGATGGGTTTCAGCCTGCCCGGCATGGTCACCCCGACCCTTGACGTGGACGAACTCGACAAGCGCATCGCCGACATGAAGGCCGTGGAGAACTGGCTCAAGATGAATCTCAGCTCCCTGCAGATGGCCACCCAGGGTCTTGAAATGCAGCGCGCCACCATTGCCGCCATGCAGGCCATGAGCAAGATCGCTTCGGAAGGCGGTCGCAAGGAAGGGGACGAAGCCGCCCAGCCCAACCCCTTTGCCTCCGGCATGTGGCCCTGGAACCTGATGCAGAACGCCGCAGAACAGAGTGCAGCAGCGGCTGCTGCCGCAGCCCCGACGCCGGCAGCACCGACCAAGGGCAAGCCGAAAGAAAGCAAGTAGTCAGCCCCCCGGGCCGGGCGCCGGGTTTCAGAGGGTCTGAATAAATCTGCTGCGCGACCCGATTTCGCCCCTGCGATGCTCACCGTACCCTTGTACGGTTGCGCTTCTCGAGGCGAACTCGAACCGCTCGCTACGATTTCTTCACACCCTCTCAGGCGCCCCAGGCCGTCAGCAAGGCCAGCCAAGCGGTCAGCGTGACCGCTGCGGCCACCGTGGTGGCCGAAATCAGCCAGGCCACCCCCGGCCCGTCTCCCCCCATGCGCATGGCCAGGATGTAGGCCGACGACGCGGTCGGCAACGCGGCAAACAGCACCGCCGTGGCAAACGTCGTCCCACTGAGCCCCATCAGGCCGCCGAGCCACCAGGCAATGGCAGGCAGCGCCAGGAGCTTGACCGCACACAGGTAGGCCGCCCCGAGACGCCCCCCTTCGCTCCGGCCGCCCCTCAGGGCCGCCCCCACGGCGAGCAGGCCGAGGGTCACCGCTGCATCGGCCAGACGTTGCAGGAAGGACAGCACCGGCGCCGCCAAGTGCAGACCGGAGAAGCTGAAGGCCATGCCTGCAAGCGTAGCAATGATCAGGGGGTTGCGGACCAGCTCCCGCCCGAGGCGCCCCTGGCCGTGGTGAGCCAGAAAACCCACCGCTGCCATATTGGCGAAAGGCACCATCGCACCACACAGCGCCCCCATCGCCGCCACCCCCGCGGCGCCGCCAAACTTGCCTGCCACCGCGATACCGATATAGGTGTTGAAGCGATAGGCGCACTGCAGCCGCGAGGCGAAGGCCATCGCCCCCAGGCCCATCAGCGGCCGCCCCAGCAAACCCAACACCAAGCCGCTGCCCATGGTCAGCAAGCCCACGGCAAACAGGGGCGCGAAGGTGTGCAGGTCGATCTGCGCCCGTGCCAGCGCATTGAACAGCAGGGCGGGAAACAGCACGAAGTAGACCAGTTTCTCCACCCCCTGCCAGAAACCCTCCTCCAGCCCCGCGTGACGACGCAGCACCGCCCCGAGGGCGATCAGGGCGAAATCGGGCAGGAGGAGCAGGAAGCTCTGCATGACGAACGGGGCGGGCACAGCCATCGGGGACAGGCAGCGAGTGTGCCAGAAGCCCTCCGCCCCCGACCATGCGGGTTAGCCACAAGCCACCCGGCAAGCCGCGACGATCCTGCCGTGGGGGTCAAAAAAAGCGCCGGGAGAGGCCGGCGCTGTCAAAACACATCCTGCTGAAGGATTCGGTTCACTCGTACTTGCGCACGTCGTCGATGACCTTGCCGTCATTGGCCAGACTGCCTGGCGCGCAGAACAGCACCTCGCCGCGCAATTTGGTGAGTTCGCGGATCGAACTGGCCACCGCCTCGGCGAGCCCTTGTGCCGGCGCCGCATGCTCACAGTGCAGGGTCATGCGGTCGGCGTGATCCGGATTGTCCACGACCAGACGTCCCCGGCCGATCTCCGGGTGACGCTTGAGTACCGCCGCCACCTGACCGGGATGCACGAACATGCCCTTGACCTTGGTGGTCTGGTCAGCGCGGCCCAGCCAGCCCTTGATGCGGACATTGGTCCGGCCGCAGGGCGAGGCGCCCGGCAGCACCGCCGACAGGTCGCCGGTACCGAAACGGATCAGGGGGTAGTCGGGGTTGAAGGTGGTCACCACCACTTCGCCCACCTCGCCGGGCGCCACCGGATCACCGGTACCCGGGCGGACGATCTCCAGCAGCACGTCCTCATCCAGCACCATGCCTTCACGGGCTGCCGTTTCAAAGGCAATCAAGCCCAGATCGGCAGTGGCATATGCCTGGTAGGCCTGGATGCCCCGGGCCGCCAGGGCCTCCCGCTGACTGGGGGGAAAGGCCTCACCGGACACGAAGGCCTTCTTCAGGCTGTCGATCTTCACGCCCAGCTCATCCGCCTTGTCGAGGATGATGCGCAGGAAGGACGGCGTGCCGGCATAGGCGTCGGGGCGCAGATCCTGCATGGCCGCCACCTGCTGCTCGGTCTGCCCGACGCCGGCTGGAAACACCGTGCAGCCGAGGGCGTGCGCCGCCGTTTCCATCATTGAGCCTGCCGGCGTGAAGTGGTACGAGAAGGTGTTGTGCACCAGATCGCCACTGCGGAAGCCCGCCGCATAGAAGGCCCGGGCCAGACGCCAGTAATCCTTGCGGGCGCCCTCCGGCTCGTAGATCGGCCCCGGAGAAGCGAAGACCCGGGCGCAGCCGGCCCCCCATTGCACGGCCGCCAGGCCACCAAAGGGGCGCGCCGCCTTCTGCAGCTCGGCCAGATCCGACTTGCGGGTCACCGGCAAGGTGGCGAGGGCTTCGCGGGTGGTGATGGTGGCCGGGTCCACGTCCTTCAGCAGGGCGGAGAAGGCCGGCGCATGAGCCTTGGCATGGGCCACCTGGGCCGGCAGGCGGGCCAGCAGCTCACGTTCCCGATCCAGAGGGTCGCGGGTTTCACGGGCGTCGTAGTAGTTCATGGTTTCTCCGCGAGCGGAAAGTTGTTCTTGTGGGGTCGAAGCGGGTTCGACTTTGTTTTTCAGCTTTACTGAACGGCGTTCCGTTGTTCCACCTTGCGTTGGCGGGGTCGCGCCCCCGCAGGCGCCCTACTTTCTTGCTTCGCCAAGAAAGTAGGCAAAGAAGGCGACCCGGCTTCACCGGTCATTCGCTTAGGCGAATGACTCCCCTGCGCTGCTCACAACGGGCGGCCGGCGCGGAACTCGCCCTTCGGGCTCAAACAGCCGCGCCGGACTTCCCCGCCCGTTGCTCCACTGCTCGGCGGTTCAGACGGGCTTTCAACCACGCACCGAGCCTCTTCGGATACCCGTAAGGCAACTGCCCCTTGAGCACCTGCCTTTCCTTTCCCCTCTGACGTGCCGACCGGAGGGTGTGACGGGCGGAAAAAGGGCTTCGCATGTTTGAGCCCGCAGGGCGAGTTTGCGAAGACCCCGCCCGGCACGCCCGGAGAGAGGGAACCCCCGAAGGGGGCGCGGCAGCGGGGTACGCTTTCTTGCCGACTTCTTTGTCGTGCAACAAAGAAGTCGGTCGGCCGCCGGGCCGAGACCCGGCCGATGTGACGTCGCAAACGGGAAAGCCCCAATGCCTGGCCCAAACCTCCTTACGACAACCAGCGCTTCCGCCGCCGGTAATGCTTAACTTCCCGGAAACTCTTCCGCCCCTCGGACGAAAGCCCCAGATAGAACTCCTTCACATCCTCGTTGGTGCGCAGGTCGGCAGCGTCGCCCTCCATCACCACCCGGCCGTTCTCCAGGATGTAGCCAAAATCCGCATACCGCAGGGCCACCATGGTGTTCTGCTCGGCCAGCAGGAAGCTCACGTTCTCCTTGCTGTTGAGATCCTTCACGATCTCGAAGATCTCCTCGACGATCTGCGGAGCGAGGCCCATGGAGGGCTCGTCGAGCAGGATCATCTCGGGTTTGGCCATCAGGGCCCGGCCAATGGCGCACATCTGCTGCTCGCCGCCAGAGGTGTAACCGGCCTGGGAGGTACGCCGCGTCTTGAGCCGGGGGAAGTAGTTGTAGACCTTGTCCAGGCTGTCCTTGAGCTCGGCCCGGGACTGGCTTCGGGTGTAAGCACCGGTGAGCAGGTTCTCCTCGATGGACAGGTGACCGAAACAGTGTCGGCCTTCCATCACCTGGATCACCCCCTTCTTCACCAGTTCGGCAGGCGTCCTCTGGTCGATGCGTTCGCCCTTGAACTCGACGCTGCCCTTGGTCACATCGCCACGCTCGGCGCGCAGCAGGTTGGAGATCGACTTGAGCGTGGTGCTCTTGCCGGCGCCATTGGCACCCAGCAAAGCCACGATCTTGCCCTGGGGCACCTGCAGGGAGACACCCTTGAGCACAAGGATCACGTGGTCGTAGATGACCTCGATGTTGTTGATGCTGAGGTAAGACATGGCAGCGGCCATCCCCATATTACGGGCGACTCACGTCACCCTCGATCTTGTTCTGTCGCGAAAACCCAATCTGCCGGTGCCTGGGGTGGCGAGAAACCGTAGCGAGCACCCCGAGGTCGCAAGGAGGAACGGAGCTGTACTGGAGTACAGCGAGTACCGGACTTGCGAGATCGGGGCGCGCAGTAGGTTTATCCCCGCCCCGATCAGCTTTCCTTGGAGCAGTCGCGGGGCTTGATGCCCTTTTCCTTGGCGTAGGCAGCGGCCGACTCTTCGATCATGCCGCGCACCAGCGGACGGTCGGAGTCCACCCAGTCGGTGATGACCTTCCACTGGCTGCCGTCCCACTGCTGGAACTTCACCTTGCCCGGACCTTCATGGTCGGCACAGGTGATCTTGAGGGCCGGCATGAAGCCGGTGGCACCCAGGGCCTTCAGGCGGGCGTCATCCAGATTGAGGTTCTCGAAGCCCCAGCGCATCTGCTCACCGGTCAGGGCCTTGCCCTTGCCGTACTTCTCCTGGGCCTTGCGGATCGCCTCGACGGTGATGATGCCGTGCACCACGCCGCGGTTGTAATACACCGAGCCGACGCGGGTCTTGTCTTCCATGTTGCCCTTGTTCTTGCCGTACACGTGCTTCTTGATGTCGGCCACGACCGGGTAGTTGGCACCCGCCACGTTGAAGCCGGCGGCGATGAAGCCCTTGGCTGCCGTACCGGCCGGGATGGTGTCTTCCTCGGCGCCGGACCACCACACGCCGATCAGCTTTTCACGGGGGAAGCCGGTCTTGGCGGCGGCCTTGATGGCGGTCGGGTTCATCACGCCCCAGCCCCACAGCACCACGTAGTCGGGCTTGGCCTGACGGATCTGCAGCCACTGGGACTGCTGCTCGTTGCCCGGGTGGGCCACGGCGATCTTGATCACTTCAAAGCCGTGCTTGGCCGCCAGCTTGTCCATGATGGCGTGGGACTCCTTGCCGTAGGCGGAGTCGTGGTAGAGCAGGCCGATCTTCTTGCCCTTCAGCTTGTCCATGCCGCCTTCCTTCTGGCCCATGAAGTTCACGATGGCTGAAGCCTGGGACCAGTAGGTGGTGATCATCGGGAAGACCCACGGGAAGACCCGGCCGTCGGCGGCATCGGTGCGACCGTAGCCGATGGTGACCATGGGGATCTTGTCCTGGGCGACCTTCTCGAGCACCGAGTAGGTGATGCCGGTGGAGACGGGCTGGAACACGGAGTTGCCGGTGCTGCCCTTCTTCTTCATGCGCTCGTAGCATTCAACACCGCGGGCGTTGTTGTATTCGGTTTCGCACTCTTCCCAGGTCAGCTTGACGCCATTGACGCCGCCGTCGCGCTCATTGACGAGCTGCATGTAGTCGATCCAGCCGCCGAACAGCCCGGAGCCACCTGCGGCGTAGGGGCCGACGCGATAGCTCGGCAGGCCGATGAACTGCTCCTCGTTGGCGCTGGCCATGGAGGAACCCAGCAGGCCGGCGATGACCGCGCCCAGCAGAACGGTTTTCTTCAGTTTCATGTGTTTGTCTCCTCTTTTATGGTGTGGGTGCTGCTCGCGGTGGGCGGAGGTCGCCCGGACGCTTTCGGTTAATGCGGGAAGGGCCACAGGCGCAGCTTCTCTTTCGCGATCTGCCAGAGTCGGGCCAAACCATGGGGCTCGACGATCAGGAAGAAGATGATCAGGCCGCCAAAGACGATGAGCTGGAAGTTGGACACGAAGCCTGCCCCCAGGGAATCGCCGAAGATGACCGGCACCACGTTGTCCAGGAAGATGGGCAGCAGCACGATGAAGGCCGCCCCCAGGAAAGAGCCCATGATCGAGCCCACCCCGCCGATGATGATCATGAACAGGATCTTGAAGGACAGGTCCAGGTTGAAGCCTTCCGGCTCGACGGTGCCGATGTAAGTGTAGGCATACAGGGCACCGGCCACACCGCAATAGAAGGAACTCACCGCGAAGGCCAGCAGCTTGGTGCGCATCAGGCGAAAGCCGATCACCTGGGCGGCCACGTCCATGTCCCGCACCGCCATCCAGGCCCGCCCGGTGGAGGAGCGCACCATGTTCTTGGCCAGCAGGGCCATGAAGGAGACAATCAGGAAGGTGAGGACGTACTTGGCCTCCGGTGTGGCGAAGGTGTAGCCGAGGATGGTCACGTCCTGGGCGGTCACCACGCCGGAGGACGAGTTGTTGGAGAACCACGGAAACTTGACCAGCGCCCAGACGATGAAGAACTGGGCCGCCAGGGTGGCCACGGCCAGATAGAAGCCCTTGATGCGCAGACTGGGCAAGCCGAACAGGATGCCCACCGCCGCCGCCGTCAGCCCGGCCAGGACCAGCGCCACCAGGAAGGGCATGCCCTCAATGCGCAGGATGAAGTTGTAGGCGGCGAAGGCCCCCACCGCCATGAAGGCCGCCGACCCGAGGGAGAGCTGGCCGGCGTAGCCGGTGAGGATGTTCAGGCCGATGGCGGCCAGGGAGAAGATCAGCACCGGGATCAGGATGGCCTTCAGCCAGTACTCGTTGGTCAGCAGAGGTACGGCCACGCCGAACACCAGCATCAGCACCCAGAACCCGATCTTGTCCTGACGGATCGGGAAGATCTGGGAATCTTCGGCGTAAGTGGCCTTGAACTGGCCGGCTTCACGATAAAGCATTGTTGTTGCTCCTTGTCTCTTCCTGTAGGGGCGAATTCATTCGCCCTCCACGCGTTGAATCAACGACATACCGTTGATCCCCATCCGCGGGCAGCTGCAGCCGCCCCTACACGTTCTCACACGCGGTCGATGTGCTTCTCGCCGAACAGCCCTTCAGGCCGTACCAGCAGGAAGGCCAGGGCCAGCATGTAGGGGAACCACCCCTCGATGCCGCCACCGACGAAGGGACCGACATACACCTCGGCGAGCTTTTCGGAGGCCCCGATGATCAGGCCACCGACAATGGCGCCGGGCACCGAGGTGAAACCACCCAGAATGAGCACCGGCAGTGCTTTGAGCGCTGTGAAGGTCAGGGCGAACTGCACGCCATTGCGGGCCCCCCAGATCATCCCGGCCACCAGGGCCACAAAGCCGGCCACGGCCCACACCACACGCCAGATGGTTTGCAGCGGAATACCGATGGACAGGGCCGCCTGGTGGTCGTCGGCCACCGCACGCAGCGCCCGGCCCACCTTGGTATATTGGAACAACAGGGCTAGCAGGGCCACCAGGGACGCCGCCACACCGGCTGCGAACAGGTCGAACTTGGAAACGCCGATCTCGTAGTTGTCCATCAACCATGCAATCGGCTCATCGACGATGCCCAGGTCGAGGCCACGCACGTTGGCACCCCAGGTCATCTGGGCCAGGCCCTCGACCACGTAGGTCAGGCCGATGGTGGCCATGAACAGGGTGATGTGAGGCTGATTGACCAGCGGGCGCAGCACGATGCGCTCGGTGGCGATGCCCAGCACGATCATGGCAATGAACGCGAGCAGGAAGGCCAGCCAGAACACCACACTGCTGTCCGCCTCCAGACCAAGCCAGCCGGGCAACACCTCCTGGAAGCCGACGAAGGTCAGCGCGGCAAAGAACACCATCGCCCCCTGGGCGAAGTTGAAGACGCCGGAGGCTTTGTAGATCAGCACGAAGCCGAGGGCCACCAGGGCGTACATGACGCCCGACAGCAAGCCGCCGACGAGTACCTCGATGAAGAATTGCATTTGTCTTTTCTCCCCGCCTTAATGCGTCGTGCCCAGGTAGGCCTTGATGACGTCCGGGTTGTTCTTGACCTCGTCCGGTTCGCCGTCACCGATCTTCTTGCCGTAATCCAGCACCACGACCCGGTCGGAGATGTCCATCACCACGCCCATGTCGTGCTCGATGAGCACGATGGTGGTGCCGTAGTGGTCATTCACGTCGAGGATGAAGCGACACATGTCCTGCTTCTCCTCCACGTTCATGCCCGCCATCGGCTCGTCCAGCAGCAGGATGTGGGGCTCGGCGGCGAGCGCCCGGGCCAGCTCGACCCGCTTCTGCAAGCCGTAGGGCAGGCGCCCGACCGGCGTCTTGCGGATGTCCTGGATCTCAAGGAATTCGATGACCTCTTCCACCTTGATGCGGTGTGCGATCTCCTCTTTCTGCGCGGCCCCCCAGTAGAGGGCGTGCTGCAGGAAGTTGCACTTCATCTTGAGGTTGCGCCCGGTCATGATGTTGTCGAGCACGGTCATGCCCTTGAACAGGGCAATGTTCTGGAAGGTTCGGGCAATGCCCTGCTCCGCGGCCTCGTGGGGCTCCATCTTCTTGCGCAGGGCGCCCTTGAAGAAGATCTGCCCTTCCTGGGGGTGATACACCCCGTTGATCACGTTGAGCATCGAGCTCTTGCCGGCGCCGTTGGGGCCGATGATGGAGCGGATCTCGTGCTCCTTGACGTTGAAGCTGATGTCGGTAAGCGCCTTCACGCCACCGAAGCGCAGGGAGATGTTCTGGAGGTCGACGATCACGTCGCCAATCTGTCTGGCCATGTCGGTCTCCGTCTCAGGCCGCTTTCCGCGCCTGGGGCGGGAAAGTCTTGGCGTCCTCGATACGAAGCGTGGCAGACACCTTGTTGGTGCGGCCGTCCTCGTAGGTCACCTGGGTTTCGATGAACTGTTCCTTCTTGCCGCTGTAGAGCGCATCGATCAGCTCCTCGTATTTCTCGGCCACGAAGTTGCGGCGCACCTTGCGGGTCCGGGTCAGTTCGCCATCGTCGGCATCGAGCTCCTTGTGCAGCACCAGAAAACGCTTGATCTGGGACTCGCTCATGTTGGCGTCGCTGGCCAGATCGGCATTCACCTTCTCGACGCACTCGCGGATCAACTCGTACACCTGAGGCTGGCAGGCCAGATCGGTGTAGCCGGCGTAGGCCATGCCCTTGCGCTCGGCCCAGTTGCCCACGGCTTCCAAATCGATATTGACGAAGGCGGTGACGAAATCCCTGCCATTGCCAAAACACACCACTTCCTTGATGTGCTGGAAGAACTTGAGCTTGTTCTCGATGTAGTTCGGGGCAAACATGCCGCCACCTGTGAGCTTGCCCACGTCCTTGGCCCGGTCGATGATCTTCAGGTGGCCGTCCTCGTCGAAGAAGCCCGCGTCGCCGGTCATGAAGTAGCCGTCGGCATTGATGGACTCCGCGGTGGCATCGGGGCGCTTGTAGTAGGCCTTCAACAACATGGGGCCGCGCACCAGGATCTCGCCGTTGTCGGCCAGCTTGACCTCCACGTTCGGCGCGGGTGTGCCGACCGAATCCAGCTTGATCTGACCGTCCGGCTGCAGGCACACATAGGCGCAGGTTTCGGTCTGGCCGTAGAGCTGCTTGAGGTTGATGCCGATGGAACGGTAGAAGCGGAACAGGTCGGGGCCGATGGCCGCGCCCGCGGTGTAGGCCACGCGGATGCGGCTCATGCCCAGCACGTTCTTCAGCGGGCCATACACCAGGATGTTGCCCAGGGCGTACTGCAGGCGGTCGCCAGCGGAAACCGGCTTGCCGTCGAGGATGTCCGCGCCGCAGCGCTTCGCCACGTCCATGAAATGCTGGAAGACACTGCGCTTGATGCTGCTGGCGTCCTCCATGCGGATCATCACCTGGGTCAGCAGGTTTTCAAAAACCCGCGGCGGGGCAAAGTAATAGGTGGGGCCGATCTCGCGCAGATCGCCCATCACCGTCTCGCCGGATTCCGGGCAGTTGATGGTGAAGCCGGCCACCAGGGCCTGGGCATAGGAGAACAGGTGGTCACCCACCCACGCCATGGGCAGGTAGGAAAGGATGTCCTCCTGGTCGGTCAGGGAATCAAAGCTACAACCGCCCCGGGCCGCCGCGATGAAAGCCGCGTGGCTTTGACACACGCCCTTGGGCTTGCCGGTGGTGCCGGAGGTATACAACATCACCGAGACGTCGTCGGGGCTGCCCTTGTCGATCTCGTTGCCCAGGAAGTCGGGGTGATTCTGGTCGTGGATGCGCCCCATCTCCAGCAGCTCGTCCAGCCCGTGCAGGAAAGTCTGGTTGTAATGGCGCAGGCCGCGGGGGTCGTCGTAGATAACATGCTCGAGCAGGGGAAGGTCTCCCTTGATTTCGAGCATCTTGTCCACCTGTTCCTGGTCTTCGACACAGGCAAAGCGGATCTCCGCATCCTGCATCACGTAGGCCATTTCCTGGGCCACGGCATCCTGGTACATCATCACCGGAATACCACCCAGACACTGGGCTGCGGCAACCGACCAGTACAGGCGCGGCCGGTTGTCACCCACCACCGCCAGACGGTCGCCGCGCTTGAAGCCCAGCTCCGCCAACCCGCTTGCAATCGACCTCACCCGTTCGGCCACTTCGGCCCAGGTGTAGGTCTGCCAGATCCCGTATTCCTTCTCGCGCATCGCCGGCCGGTTGGGCCGCTGCCGTGCATGGTGCATCAACAGGCGCGGAAAGGTATCCAGGCCCACGGCATCCGCGGCTGTCGCTCGGGTATTGGACATACCCCATCCTCCTCCGGTTTGTCTCGGTCTCGTCCCCGCCGCTGCACCGCCCCTCTCCGAAGGAGCCCGGCAGGTGGCGACGGATTGTCTTTTTTGCTGGAGCCCAGTGTTGCAAACCAAGTTTGCTCAACTGTTTTTCAAATGTACGGAATTGTGAACACCCCGGACACCGGCCGACCCGGCCCACGGGAAGTGCAAACCGGCCTGACGGCCGGTCGCTGAAGGAAGGATGTCGCTGAAGGGCCCTGGCGCATCGCGCTCACGGAGGCCCGTGGCACACCACGCAGAGCTTGTTGCCGTCGGGATCTCGGAAATAGGCGCCGTAGTAATGGGCGTGGTATTCGGGCCTCAAGCCCGGCCCGCCCTCGGACTGGCCACCATGGGCCATGGCCGATGCGAAGGCCTGATCGACCACCTCACGGCGGTCGGCCAGGAAGGCCGTCATGTGCCCGTTTCCCGGCTGCGGTGCCTGTTGATCGTAGGGCTTGCCGATCAGGAACAACGGCCGCGGGCCCGGGCTGGACTGCCATCCGGCCCAGGGCCTGGCCTTGTCGCAGAAGCGTGCCTCGACGCCCAGCACCTTCATCAAGGGAGTGTAGAAGGCCAACGCCCGCTCGAAGTCACTGACACCGACAAAGACATGGGAAAACACGGAAACCTCCTGATCAGGGGGGCAATATGCCACATGCCGACGTGGATCCGGCTATGCCGCGCGCCGCCAGCAGCCCGGTGCCCGGCGCGGAGACCGAGCTGACCCACGGAGGTCGGCAGAACCGTGCGGAAGCTTGACCCACACGGCTCGAGATTCCGTGGCGGAACTAATCGCCCCAGCGGGCCGAGCCCAGGGCCTCGGCGACCGCCAGGGCACGGGCCTCCCGCAGGGCATCGCTGGCGATGTCGGCCTCGCCAAGCCCGGCACAGGCCTGCGCGGCCCGCTGGAGCAACACCGCCTTCGGGTAGCTGCGGGTCGCACGTCCGGGGTAGGCGCGATAGTCACAGGCACACACCGCCAGGAGATCATTGAAACGCCCGGGACGGGCAAAGGCATCGACCCGCTCCAGCATGGCCACCAAGGAACCCGCGCGCATCTCGGTGGCCCGATGCACACGCTCCAGCTCGTGCAGCGCCAGAACCGCCAGATCAACGCAATCGGCCGGCAGGCCCAAGCGCCCGGCAATGGCATGGATGCGTGGCAGGCCGCGCTCCATGTGGCGATAGTGGAAGGGCAGATGCTCGGGCGGCGAGTCCGCCTTGCCCACCTGGCACAGCAACAAGGCGCAACGCACCGCCAACGGCGCCTGCTGGCGGGCCGCCTCATCGACACAGCGCAGCACGTGCTCCCCCAGATCCACGCTGGGCGGGTCATCAGCGCTCTGGGGAACCCCGAACAGGGCCTCCAGCTCCGGCAACAGCCGGCCCAGGGCACCACAGGCGCGCAACACCCGCAGCATCCGTGACGGCGCGGCCGCCATCAGCCCCTCCGCCAGCGCCGGCCAGGCCTCGGCGGGCGACAGCGGATCAAGCAGGCCCTCCTCCACCTGCCGCGCCATCAGGGCCAGGGTTTCGGCATCCACGTCCCTATCCGGCCCCGTGGAAGCCGCGACGGCGATCTGCAGCAGGGTGAGGGCCGGAGGGCGAATCAGCGCACCGATGGCGGCAGGCAGCGGAGTGGAACTCATGTCGGATCTCGTCGGGAATGGGGGGTTTGCTACGTGCAGAGGGGCGCATCCCCTGGGTGAAGCAAGAATGAGCCCAGCGTCCGCGCCTTGGCAATTCGGCAGCCGGCGCCCCCTCCGTTTCGGGGATAATCGGCCGCTCCCCCCGTCGCCTCCACCCCAATGAAGATTCTCGAATACACGGGCCTCGACACCCATCGGGTCGCCGCCGCCTATCGCAAGGTTTGCACTGCCATCGCCCGCGGGGACTTTCAGGCAGCGCAGGTGAAAAAGCTGGCCCAGGGCAGCCTCCACGGCAGCCCCTGCTACCGGGCACGCCTGAACGATGCCGACCGGCTGCTGTTCGTGCTGATCCGCCACGGGGATGAGGTCTGCGCCCTGATGCTGGAGGTGATCGCCCATCACCGCTACGACAGCTCCCGCTTCCTGCGCGGTGCGCGGATCGACCCCGAGCAGATCGACACGGGCGAGGACATCGATGCGGAGCAGGCCACCTCCGCCGCGCGGCAGGGCTGCGCACTACGCTATCTCCATCCGGAACGCAGCACCGTCCATCTGCTCGACAAGCCCCTGTCCTTCGACGATGCCCAGGAGGCCGTCTACCGCCAGCCCCCGCCGCTGATCCTGGTGGGCAGCGCCGGCAGCGGCAAGACCGCCCTCACCCTCGAAAAGCTCAAACACGCCACCGGTGAAGTGCTCTACGTCACCCATTCCGCCTACCTGGCCCAATCCGCCCGCGACCTCTACCACGCCCATGGCTACGAGCACGGGGACCAGGACGCGGTGTTCCTGTCCTACCGGGAGTTCATCGAATCGATCCGCGTGCCAGCGGGGCGGGAGGCCACCTGGCGCGACTTCACCGGCTGGTTTGCGCGCATCCGCCAGGGCTTTCGCGGCATCGACCCGCACCAGGCCTTCGAGGAGATCCGCGGCGTGATTGCCGCCTCGGCCGACGGCGTGCTGAACCGGGCCGCCTACCAGGCCCTGGGCGTGCGCCAGTCGATCTTCCCGGCGGCAAGCCGCGACAGCCTGTACGACCTGTTCGAGAAATACCGGGCCTGGCTTGACGAGGCCGGGCTGTATGACCTCAACCTGGTGGCCCAGGCCTGGCGCCCCCTGGCCGCACCACGCTACGATTTCGTGGTGGTGGACGAGGTGCAGGATCTCACCCCGGCGCAGCTTACCCTGGTGCTCGCCACCCAGAAGAAGGCCGGCCACTTCCTGCTGTGCGGCGACTCCAACCAGATCGTTCACCCCAACTTCTTCTCCTGGAGCCAGGTCAAGAGCCTGTTCTGGCGCGACGCCGAACTCGCCCGGCGACAAGAACTCGCCGTTCTCAGCGCCAACTTCCGCAACAGCCAGCAGGCCACCCGGGTGGCCAACACCCTGCTCAAGATCAAGCACCGGCGCTTCGGCTCCATCGACCGGGAAAGCAACTTCCTGGTGGACGCCGTTGGCGGCGAACCCGGCGAACTGGCCCTGCTGGCCGACCAGGACAAGGCCCTGCGCGAACTCGACGCAAGCAGCCGCCGCTCCACCCGCTTCGCCGTACTGGTGCTGCGCGACGAAGACAAGGCCGCCGCCCGCCAGCGCTTCGCCACGCCGCTGCTGTTCTCCATTCACGAGGCCAAGGGCCTGGAGTACGACAACATCGTGCTCTACCGCTTCATCTCCGACAATCGCCAGGCCTTCAGCGACATCGTCGAAGGCGTGAACAAGGCCGACCTCGCCACCGACGACCTCGCCTACCGCCGCGCCCGCGACAAGGAAGACAAGTCGCTGGAGATCTACAAGTTCTTCGTCAACGCCCTCTACGTCGCCCTCACCCGGGCCACCCGCAATCTCTACCTGGTCGAGTCCGACACCACCCATCCCCTGTTCGCTCTGCTCGACCTGGCCCAGGGTGCAAACGCCAAGGTGGAGGCGGCCAAGTCATCCCTCGAAGACTGGCAAAAGGAAGCCCGCAAGCTCGAACTGCAGGGCAAGCAGGAGCAGGCCGACGCCATCCGCCGCGACATCCTGCGCCAGAGCCCGGTGCCCTGGCCGGTGACCGACGAGGCCCGGCTGCGCGAACTGCTGCAGAAGACCTTCCACGACAAGGCCCCCGGCAACAAGCACAAGCAGACCCTCTACGAATACGCCACCTGTCACGACGAGCCCGAACTCGCCCGCCACCTGCTGGGCGACGCCGATTTCAGTGCTGCCCAGGGCTTTGCCCAGCAACGCAGCACCCTCGGCCGCAAAACCTGGATGGGCTACTTCCAGCGCAACTTCAAGGACATCCTGCGCCAGTGCGACCAGCACGGCATCGAGCATCGCCTGCCCATGAACCAGACCCCGCTGATGGCCGCCGCCGCCGCGGGCAACATCGCCCTGGTGGATGCCCTGCTCGAACGGGGCGCCAACCTGGAGAACACCGACCACCACGGCTGGAACGCCGGGCACTGGGCCCTGCGCGAAGCCCTGCGCGACCCCACCTACGCCCGCGGCCCCTTCGCCGCCATCTTCGAACGGGTTGCGCCTTCGACCCTCGACGTGAACGTGGGCGAACGCCTCGTCCGCATCGACCGCAACCACAGCGAATACCTGCTCTTCCAGACCCTGTGGACCCTGTTCCGCAGCCGCTTCAATACCCGCCAGCGCAAACCCTTTGCCGCCTTCGAAACCGCCGACATCCTCGACGCGTGGCAGCATCTGCCGGCCAGCGTGCTGCGCCCCGAGCGCGCCAAGCGCCAGCACATCAGCAGCGTCCTGTCACGCAACGAAGCCGCCCGCGACTACGCCTACAACCGCCGCCTGTTTGTTCGCGTGGAACTCGGCTGGTACCAGCTCAATCCTCAGATCTCCGTCCGCCGCAGGGACAAGGAAGATGCCGGCAGCGAAGCCTGGACGCCCCTGTGCCAGGCCCTCAACCTGCCCCTCGCCACCGAATTCACCCATCTCGAAAACCTCGGCGCAGCCATCCGCCTCGCCGCGGCCGCCGGCATCGCCATCGACGCCCGCCCCCTCCTCAAGCGCCCCCTTATCGCCCGCGCCGAAGAAGCCCAGCGTGCCCAGGAGGCCATGGAACGGGTGCGCGAAGAGGCCCGCGAACGCTTCAACGCCAGCCGCCGCAAACCCATCGTCGACGAACTGCCCAAGTGGGGAACGCCCCAGGCCAAAGCCCGCGAGATCGAACGCATCCGCGCCGAGATCGCGGCGCGGCATGCGGCGGAGGCGGAGGCGGAGGCGGAGAAAAAAGGACAATAGGGCACTCCGGCGAGCAAGGCTGGAGCGCCCTGGACTCACTTGCCCACCTCCCGCGCCAGCCCCCTGCGCCCGTTGCTGGCCGGCACGGCGATCTCACACGGAGATATCGCAGACAGATACTACCCCCCCTCCCGGACGCTACCGGCAAGAGCACTCAACAAGCCGGCCGTGAGCGCTATGGGCATCAGCCCCCTGCTCAATGGCCAGCCCGCGGCCTGGCGGGCGGCTCGCTCTCCGGTCAACAGTGCCTGGCCATCACCGAATTGCACCCGGAGATTTTCCCGGCGGACGGCCGTCCGAACGTCATCATCAACCCTACCGGCATGGCCGTGTTCGATGATGGCCACACGGTCGGCGAAGCCTTGGATGTTTATCGACAAGTCCTGGCCGACCCCAACAGCGCCGCAAGTCTATCCAACACACCCAACCCCGATACGCCAGAGGGCATCGCTTTTGTTCAGGCCTGGGAAAGGGCTGTCCGCTTCAAGAACAGCCCCGAAGGCCAGACCTGGGACAGCAACAGTGTCTGGACGACCGACGCCTTGGGCAAGCCGGTGCCGCAGATTGAGCAATCCCGGCCAGACGCGGAATTTGCCGCCATGGCGGCTCAGCGCCAAACGGGCGCCAGCTTTTCACTCAACCTGCTCTTCCCGGAACGCAGCGCCAGCCTCAATCACACGCCAGCGCCTGACAACGCAAGACGGCACGCTTCTGGTCTTGACCCATCAAGGCTATTCAAAACGCATATTATCTTGGATAATCACGCAATCTCAAGGAACACCAAGGTCTCGAAGCTCCCCAGTCAAGGGACGCCAGCGCCGCCCCAACCGAAATCATCATGAACACACCGTCAAACGTCTGGCGACACCTGCCATGCCTCTTGGGATTGGCGATGTTGTTGCCACACGCCGGCACTTCGGTTGCCGGCGAAGCGCCGGATATCGCCAGCGGCATCCTGGCAAGAGTCCTGGCTTTCAATCTGAAGGCCGCTCAGACCACTGCCGCCTTGGCCGGCGTACCCAAAACCCCCTTGCCGGTTACCGACTCCGGCGCGTACACCCACATGAATGCCGTGTGGTGGATGGACAACCATCGCCTCATCTTCAATGGCAGCGCACCCGGCACCCCGCCCAATGACGCAGATCCACAGTCTCGCCGGTTTGGCATTCTTATATGGGATGTCCGGGATAATTCAATCGAGGTATTTCAAGACAATAGAGGACGGAAAAAGGACGAGGGATGGGAACTTGTCTGCGTTTCCCACGAGACTCAATGGATTAACTACCAGCGCGAAGAGTTCACAAAACTAAAGCCATTCAAAGAGTGGCGAGGCTATGTGCGACGAGGGGTGATAGGTTCCGAGGTCGAAGAGATTGGCCTCGGTGCAGCCGCTCCAACACCGCAAAACACGCGCAGAATATCGAATCCGGCACGACATCCATACACCTGCGAGCCAAAACCTGACGGCTATGCACCACGACAATTAGTTGAAGGCCGTTCAACCATTGCTTTGCTCGAAGAACACGGATACGTGGATATAGGCCCCTACCCCAGCACACCGAAGAAGCTCAAGGAATCTCAGGATATTTACTACAAGGTCGGCGCCAAGCCCGTTCCCTTGGACTTTGAAATGGGACGCCCATTCGGAGATCGTTTTTTTTACTTTTCTGGCAATGGTGGCTATCACCCGTTCCTTAATCGTTACCAGTGGGGCATCAACCCGGTGACACTGTTCAACCCTGACGATGGCTCCATCACGTCGCACCTGATGCCGCCGATTCTGGGTGCCAACCCCTTGTGGCCGATTCTGTCGTCCCATTCCCAGCACTCCTGCTCCATCGGAATTACAGCCACCCGAGAGGGCTTCATTGTCCAGTGCTCAGGCTTTCCGGAAGCCGGACTCTATCAATGGCTGCCGACCCAAGACAACACGGTCACCGCCCTGGTCCAGGGCGAAGAAACCGACCAACACGGACAAATCTCCCCGGACGGCTGCCGCTTCGCCTTTGTGTCCTGGAAACCCCGGCGTATCAGTCGCACCAGCGATATCCCCGAACGTGACAAGACGCTCAAAGTGATGAACCTGTGCGGAGAGACCCGGTAATGAGCGATGCGCCCGCCGCCACCACCAAGCGACAAAGCAATGTCCTCCATCCCGAAGAGATTCCAGATACACGGGGAACCGGACAAGGAAGGTTGCTGGCGACATGCTCCCCTAGAACCCGAATGCATCACAAGAGTTAAAGAAAAAGCGATGAGCGAACAACTGATCAGCAGACAAGTCAGAGTCAACCTCTTGGGGCTGGCAACCTTGTTGCTCGCCGCCTGCACGGTGCCGCCCATCCTCTCGGGCCGTCGCCCTCCCGACAACTCTCCCCCCAACTTGACCAGTTTTACCCGTGCCATGTTGGAAAGTGGCTGCCATGATTTGCCCTACGGTGTGAATGAAGCCGCCGTTCGGGCTTGCCTCCAGCAGTCGGCCTCCATACTTCCGCCCTTTGACCCCGCGCATCCTGAGCGATTTGGGCTGGAATACGATCCGGCAAAGTATCTTGAATGCATGAGCAACGGATGGATCGGCATGTCCCGCTTCCCGCTTCCTGCCGGCAAAGGCAACTTTCAAAGCATCAGAATATCGGGCGACACCAATTGCGAGCGTTATATCCGCCTCAAACCCGACGAACCCGAAGTCTGGCCCACCGCTGCGCGCCCCACCCTGCCCGATCTGCCCGACGGCCGCATCTACAACCCACCTCCGCTCGACCCAGACAACAAGGATCTGCATCGCCAATCCATCGCCTATTTTTTTAGGCTGTGCACGGGCGAAGCCAAAGAAACCATCCTGCACACCGCCAAAGACGTTGAGGGCATTTACTTTGTCCGCCCCCATGTGGCTATCAGCGCAGGGGAGGAGTTGGAGCCGCACCTGTTGGAGCATGTGGTCGGCATTGGCCCGTCCAGCAGGGTGGCTTCCTTCCGGCCCCCAACCGCCCCGGCGGCAAACCGTGGGGCCGATTGGTACACACGAACACTGGCCTTGTCTTACGCGATGCGGGATTTGCTGATCCCCGCCCTACGCTGGCCGCAATCGACCACGCCCTATGTGCCCGGCGCCCCGCCGCCGCAGTGGCAGCCGGAGGACTTCAGCTTCCTGCCGGCCTATGAATACGTGGAGTTTCCACGCTGGGAGGTGCCGGCACACAGCCCTCAGCCCTATATGCGGGCCATGCGCCACCCCAAGCTGGATATCTATATGGACCAGCAGAGTGGCGACCGGGTGCCCAAGCCCTATTGGCGCAACGATAAGCCGCTCTTTCAGCCGATCGGCCAACTCCAGGCACGCTATGGCGTGACGTGGCGCGGCTTTGAAGCCAGCCCCGGGGACCGGGCGCTGGGCATCTACGGCAATGAGTACATCATCATCGATCTCGCCCGCAACGAGGTCATGGCTTACGCCCGTACCTTCGTCTTTAGCGGGCGCCCCTCGGCCAAGTACTGGGCAAAAAAAGGCGGCTGGGGGGACAACACCGCGGAATGCCGCCCTCTCATCAGCATGGGGGATTTTACTGACCGAGTGCTCGCACCCCGTAACACCTTCAAGGTGGGAGCAAGCAGGCCATGACTGCATCCGTCAACGATAGTGCCACCGAGGCGACGAGCATGTCGATTGCAGACTTGGTGCAATACCGCTATGACATGTTGCTGGCACAAATGGCTTCGGAAGTTTACGGGCTGAAGCCCGGCCTCTCCGAAAGAGAGCTTTATTCGACCCTGCAAAAAGGCAACTCCTTCCAGGACCCCGCCCACCCCGAAGACGACACCGCCCGCATCGGCAACCAACGCTTTACCGACAGCCAGATCACCGATTTCAAGAACACGTTCACGGTTGTCGCCGTCTCATCGGAGACCAGCGCAGCAGGTGACTTTGCCGTACTGCTTCAGCGTATAGATGGCACCGGTTACGTATATGCCTTCCGGAGCACACAACCGGCAAGCCAGCAATACAACGAGCAGAAGATCGGCGCCTATGAGCAGGACTCGGCCAACAACCTGCAAATGTCGACCTATGGCGTGGGCCTGTCCCAATTGGATGGCTTCGATCGGTTCATCCAAAAAACGGCGCCGCTGCTCAACGGCCAGCCCGCGGCCTGCGCGGGCGGCTCGCTCTCCGGTCAACAGTGCCTGGCCATCACCGAATTGCACCCGGAGATTTTCCCGGCGGACGGCCGTCCGAACGTCATCATCAACCCTACCGGCATGGCCGTGTTCGATGATGGCC
>NZ_JAFLDT010000046.1 GCF_017302315.1 Zoogloea sp. | reverse complement strand
CCAGGGCCGGGTAGTCGGTGTCGTCGAAGAGAAGGTGGTGGATGCAGGCTTCGGCGGTGATCCGTTTGCCTGCCAGCGGGCCCTCGTCGAAGAGTTCGAGCTCCCGCGTGGTGGACAGGTGCAGCACGTGCAGCCGGGTGCCGTGGCGGCGGGCGAGCGCCACGGCCAGTGACGAGGAGCGGTAGCAGGCTTCTGCGCTGCGGATCTGCGGGTGGGCGTCGAAGGGGACGGCGGCGCCATGGCGGGCGTGCCACAGGGCTTCGTTGGCGAGAATGGTGGGGGTGTCTTCGCAGTGGGCGAGGAGGAGGGTGGGCGCACAGGCGAACAGGCGTTCGAGCACGACCGGGTCGTCCACCAGCATGTCGCCGGTGGAGGCGCCCATGAATACCTTGATGCCGGCGATGCGGCGGGGGTCGGCGCTGGCGACCGCGTCCAGGTTGTGGGTGGAGGCGCCCAGGTGGAAGGCGTAGTTGGCACGGCTGCCGGCGGCGGCGAGGGCGCGCTTGGCGTCCACGGCGGCCATGTCGAGGGTTGGCGGGCGGGTGTTGGGCATGTCCATGAAGCTGGTGATGCCCCCCGCGACGGCCGCGGCCGACTCGCTGGCGATGCAGCCTTTGTGGGTGAGTCCGGGCTCGCGGAAGTGCACCTGGTCGTCGATCATGCCGGGCAGCAGCCAGGCTCCGGCGGCGTCGATCTCGACATCTGCGCTGCGGTCGATGGCTCCGGCGATGTGCGCGATGCGGCCGCCGGCGACGAGCAGGTCAGCGTCGGTGATCCGGCCTTCGTTCACCAGCCGGGCGTTGCGGATGAGGATGTGTCGGGGCATGGTCAGAACTCGTTCTGCAGCTTCTTGTACCCCTGGACCAGGGAGTGGTTGGTGCGCACGACGTCTTCCGAGAACTCGGTGGCCTGGGCGGTGACCCGGGGCATGGCGGCCAGATCGGTGTGGGGGCCGATGCGTTCGGTGGAGGGCACGTAGAAGCCGGCGGGCAGGTCGGCGCCGTCCACCACCGCGTTGTGGCGCACCACGCAGCCGTCGCCGACCCGGCAGTTGAACAGCACGCTGTTGAAGCCGATGAAGACCCGGTCGCCGACCGTGCACGGACCATGCACGATGGAGCGATGGGCGATGGAGCTGTGCTGTCCGATGGTCACGGCGGCGCCGGACTTGGAGTGGATCACCACCCCGTCCTGGATGTTGGAGTGGGCGCCGATATGGATCGGCTGCATATCGCCGGTCTCGTCCACCTCGTCGGCACGGATCACCGCGTAGGGGCCGATGAAGACGTTCTCGTCGACGATGACCTTTCCGCACAGGATGGCGGTCTGGTCCACATAGGCGGTTTCGTGGATCTGCGGCAGGTCGCCGCGGGGGTTCTTGCGGATCATGGCAGGGGGCAGGGGTGGAGGGCTTCCGGGGCCTCCCGGTGCGAGGGCGGCCGGGCTTCCCGGGAGAGGCGTTCGATGATGGCGGCGAGTTCGAGGCGGCCCAGATCGGCACCGTCGTGGGCGCGCAGGGTGGCGCAGCCGGCGTGCTGTTCCCGCTCGCCGACGATAATCAGGTAGGGCACCTTCTGCAGGGTGTGCTCGCGGATCTTGTAGCCGATCTTCTCGTTGCGTAGATCGGCAGCGGCGCGGATGCCCGCCTGCTTCAGCGCCCTGGCGAGGTGCTGCGCGTAGTCGCCCTGCGCCTCGCTGATGTTGAGGACCACGGCCTGGCGTGGGGCCAGCCACAGGGGGAAGAGGCCGCTGTAGTGCTCGATCAGGATGCCGGTGAAGCGTTCCAGGGAGCCGAACAGAGCCCGGTGCAGCATGACCGGGCGCTGGCGCTGGTCTTTTTCATCGATGTAGTGGATGTCGAAGCGCTCGGGCAGGTTCAGGTCCACCTGCAGGGTGCCGCACTGCCAGTCGCGGCCGATGGCGTCACGCAGCACGAACTCCAGCTTGGGGCCGTAGAAGGCGCCTTCGCCGGGGTTGACCCGGTAGGCGATGCCCATCCGTTCAAGGGCGCCCGACAGGGCAGCCTCCAGGGCGTCCCAGGTGGCGTCGTCGCCAATGCGCCGGGCCGGGCGGGTGGACAGCTTGACGGCCACCTCATCGAAACCGAAATCCCGGTAGATGGCGAACACCAGGGCGATGCTGCGGGCGCACTCGTCCTGCATCTGGGCGGGGGTGCAGAAGATGTGGGCGTCGTCCTGGGTGAAGTGGCGCACCCGCAACAGGCCGTGCAGGGCGCCGGAGGGCTCGTAGCGGTGCACCTTGCCGAACTCGGCCATACGCAGGGGCAGGTCGCGGTAGCTCTTGATGCCCTGGGCAAACAGCGAGACGGCGCCGGGGCAGTTCATGGGCTTGAGGGCAAACACCCGCTCGTCCTCGGTGGTGGTGGTAAACATCGCGTCGCGATAGTTGAACCAGTGGCCGGAGGTCTCCCACAGCCCCCGGTCCATCACGTCCGGGGTGTTGACTTCGATGTAGTCCGCCTCGTCCTGGCGTGCCCGCATGTAGGCGATCAACTGCTGGAAGAGGGTCCAGCCCCGGGCGTGCCAGAACACCGATCCCGGCGCGCTGTCGTCGAAATGAAAGAGGTCGAGCTGGGCGCCGAGCTTGCGGTGGTCACGCTTGCCGGCTTCCTCAAGGCGGGTGAGGTAGGCGGCGAGGGCTTTGGTATCGGGCCAGCAGGTGCCGTAGATGCGTTGCAGCATGGCCTTCGTGGCGTCGCCGCGCCAGTACGCGCCCGCCACCTTGGTCAGCTTGAAGGCTTTGAGTCGGCCGGTGGAAGGCACGTGGGGGCCCCGGCACAGGTCCTCGAAGTCGCCCTGGCGATAGAGCGACAGGGACTCGCCTTCCGGGATGGCGTGGATCAGCTCCGCCTTGTAGTGCTCGCCCTGCTGTTCGAAGTGGGCAATGGCCTCGTCACGGGGAAGTTCGCGCCGGGTGACGGGCAGGTCGGCGGCGGCCAGTTCGTGCATGCGGGCCTCGATCAGTGACAGATCGTCGGGGGTGAAGGGGCGCTCGAAGGCGAAGTCGTAGAAGAAGCCCTCTTCGATGACCGGGCCGATGGTGACCTGGGCGCCCGGGAACAGTTGCTTCACGGCCATGGCCAGCAGGTGGGCGCAGGAGTGACGCAGGATCGCCAGGCCTTCGGGGCTGTCCTGGGTGATCAGACTGAGCCGGGCGTCCCTGTCGATGCGGAAGCTGGTATCGACGGGGCGGTCATCGACACAGCCGGCGAGGGTGGCCCGGGCGAGGCCGGGGCCGATGGCGGCGGCGACGTCGGCCACGGTGAGCGGGTGCGCAAACGTGCGCTTGCTGCCATCAGGCAGGGTGATGCAGAGCATGGTGCGTGAGCCTGGTAGGAGAAGGGGGTGAAGGGGGTGAAGGGCGGGGCAGCGCGACGACGATGAGCGGCCGGTGCTTGCCGAGCTTCCTCGAGCGGGTGGCGGTGGATCAGCCCGCGAGGGGCTGGGGGGCGTCGAGCAAGCCCGAGAAGCCCGCCTCGATCTGCGCCCGGGGCAGGTCCTGGACGATGAAGACAAGCCGGCTGCGGCCGTCGTCAAAGGGCGGCATGGCAGGCCATGCGGGCAATTGGATGGGCGGGTAGGCCATGTCGTGAACACCCTGGACCACCCAGGGGCGCGTATCGCCCGTGACCTTCAGCAGCCCCTTCACCCGCAGGACCTGGTCGCCACAGGTGTCGAGAAGTCGGCTCAGGCTGTCGATGAAGCGCACCCAGGGCAGAGGCCGGTCGAAGACCAGGGTGAAGCTCTGGACGCTGCCGTCGTGGGGGGCGTTCAAGGCGGGCGCTGTCCGCGGTGTGTAGCGGATGCCTGTCGCGGCGGGCGGCGCAAGCCAGCGGACCACGTCGGGCACCTTGCCGCCCGGGTCATAGAGGCCGCAATCGATGATGGCCGAGGCGGCCACCTCTCCGCCGGAGACGTGAATCCGGCTTGCCCCGGAGTTGAGGGCGGCGAGATCCTGCTCCAGCGACGCGAGCTCGACACCGCCTGCCAGGTCGCACTTGGTGATCAGCAGGCGGTCGGCCATGACGACCTGGCGCAGGGCTTCCCGATGACGCTGGATCTGGTCGCGGCCGAAGACCGCGTCCACCGCCGTGATGACCCCATCGAAACGGAAGCGTTCGGCGACGAAGAAATCGTTCATCAGTGCCTGGATCACCGGCACGGGATCGGCGAGGCCGGTGGTTTCGATGACGACCCGGTCGAATACCGGAACCTCCTTGCGCAGGGCGCGCAGGAACAGATCGGCCAGACTGCGGGTCAGCTCGCTTTTGACGGTGCAGCACAGGCAGCCCGAGTCCAGGATCAGGACGTTTCCGTCGACGCGCTCGACCAGATGGTGGTCGATGCCGACGGCGCCGAATTCGTTGATCAACACGGCGGCCCGGGCCATCTCCGGCTGGCGCAGGAGATGGTTCAACAGGGTTGTTTTGCCTGCACCAAGAAAGCCGGTGAGCAGGGTGATGGGAATCCTGGGGTCGTGCGCCTCGTGTTCATCCATGGGTTTGCTCCTGGCTGGCGAAGGCCCAGCGGGGGAAGGGGTCGGGTAGCCGCGTCCACTCAGCAGGGCGGCTGGCGTACTCGGCGTCGTTCAGCAGGCAGGCGTCCAGGCGGGCGCGGAGGGCGGCCTCGTCCATGTCGATGCCGATCAGGACCAGCTCCTGCTGGGCGTCGCCCACGGCGTCGTCCCAGCGGGCCCGGATGGCGGCCAGGCCTTCTTCGTCCTGGGGCCAGCGCTCCCGCGGTACGGCGGCCCACCACAGGCCGGCCAGCTCGTGGCGGACCACCGCCCCGGCCTGGGACCAGCTGCCCACCATGGTGGGGCGGCTGGCCAGCCAGAAGTAGCCCTTGGAGCGGACCACCCCGGGCCACTCCTGGTTGATCCATTCGTGGAAACGTTGGGGGTGGAAGGGGCGCCGGGCCCGGTACACAAAGCTGGTGATGCCGTACTCCTCGGTTTCCGGCACATGCTCGCCGCGCAGTTCGGCCAGCCAGCCCGGCGCTTCGGCCGCGGCGGCGAAGTCGAAGCGCCCGGTGTCGAGGATGCGTTCCAGGGGCACTTGGCCGAAGCGGGCGCGGACGATCTCGGCGCGGGGATTGAGGTTCTTCAGCAGGCCTTCCAGGCGCTCCAGCTCGGCTGCGTCCAGCAGGTCGGTCTTGTTGAGGACGATGACGTCGCAGAACTCCACCTGATCCACCAGCAGGTTCACGACGGTGCGCTGATCTTCTTCGCCCAGGCTCTCACCCCGGTCGGCCAGGTAGTCGGTGGAGCCATAGTCGCGCAGGAAGTTGAAGGCGTCGACGACGGTGACCAGGGTGTCAAGACGGGCGATGTCGGACAGGCTGACGCCGTTCTCGTCCCGGAAGGTGAAGGTTTCCGCCACTGGCAGCGGCTCAGAGATGCCGGTGGATTCGATGAGCAGATAGTCGAAACGACCCTCCGCTGCCAGGTGGCGGATCTCCACCAGCAGGTCTTCGCGCAGGGTGCAGCAGATGCAGCCATTGCTCATCTCCACCAGCTTCTCCTCGGACCGGGACAGCTCGGCGCCGCCCTCGGCCACCAGGCGGGCATCGATGTTGACCTCCGACATGTCATTGACGATGACTGCCACCTTGAGGCCTTGCCGGTTGTGCAGGACGTGGTTGAGGAGGGTGGTCTTGCCGGCACCGAGGAAGCCGGACAGGACGGTGACGGGCAGTCTGGCCCGGGAGGACGGGGTCATGGGGTCTCCTTGTGGGAAATCGGGGTGGATAGGGCCGGGAGTGGGGCGTCGAGGACTTCGACCCGGTCACCGCGCACGCCGTTGTAGAAGCAGCTACGCCGCCCGGTGTGGCAGGCGCCGCCCAGTTGGTCCACCTGCAGCAGCACGGCGTCGCCGTCGCAGTCGAAGCGGACATCGACGACACGTTGCCTGCAGCCCGAGGTCTCGCCCTTGCGCCACAGGCTGTGCCGGGAACGGGACCAGTAGCAGGCCTGGCCGGTGCTCAGGGTTTCCACGAGGGCGGCCCGGTTCATCCAGGCCAGCATCAGCACCTCACCCGTGTCGTGTTGCTGGGCAATGGCGGCGATCAGGCCGTCCGGGGTCCAGGGAAGGCTGTCGAGCACGGCATCAAGGGGGAGCTGACTGCCGGGAGGGGCGGACTCAAGTCGGGTTAACATGGCGTACTGACAATCTGCGGGGTTGCAATGTTATAACATTGCATCGCCCCCTGTGTGAATTGCCCCATGAATAGTGCCGCCCCTTCCCCAGACGCTGTCGAAACCGGTTTCCTTGATCGGGCCGAGGTGAGCTGTCGCAGCCGTGGCGCCAGTCTGACCCCCATCCGGCGTCTGGTACTGGCGCTACTGTTGCGGCACCCCCGCGGGTTGAAGGCCTACGATCTGCTGGAGCGGATCAAGGCAGACAAGCCGGGCGCCTCGCCTCCGACGGTCTATCGGGCACTGGACTTTCTGATTGAGCAGGGGCTGGCCCACAAGGTCGGGCGGATGAACCTCTTTGTGGCGTGCAGTCAGCACTGCCACCAAGCGCAGATGCCGGGGCTTTTCCTCGTCTGCCCCCGTTGCAATGGGGTCACCGAACTCCAGGATGATGCCGTGATGAAGGCCCTTGCGGCCAGTCTGGCGGCGGCGGGGCATCGGCTCGAGAGTCCGGAGGTGGAGATCGGTGCGGTGTGCCCTACCTGTCGCGATATGCCGTGACGGGTCGTCTCGGCGGCTTACAATGCGCCTCCGTCCTCTGCTCGAAGCCTGCCGTGCCTGCCGCCGAGACTCCCAACGTCCTCGTTCTGCCCAGCCCCTTCTTTTCCGATGGGGATACGATCCGGCTCCTTGAGCCTGCCGATTGCGACACCCGCGCGGTGCTCGGCCAAGTGGTCTCCGGGGCCTATGACAAGCCCTTCATCATTGACGACGGCACCACTCGCAGCCTGCATTTCTCCTTGTCCCTGATCCAGAGCACCATGAGCCTGAAGGATCCCTTCGCCCTGGAACTGGACTACACCCAGGCGATGATGAGCTTCCTGCTCTTCCTGCCCAAGCCGCGCCACATCCTCATGCTGGGGCTGGGGGGCGGCTCGCTGGCCAAGTTCTGCTATCGGAATGTGGGGTCGGCGCGCATCACGGTGGTGGAGATCGACCCCCGGGTGATTGCCTTTCGTGACCAGTTCGAGCTCCCACCCGACGATGAACGCCTGCAGGTGCGGGAGGGTGACGGGGCCGACGCGGTGATCGAGAGCGGGGGGTGGAGCGAGCGGCCGGACGTGATCGTGATGGATGCCTTTGATCGCCATGGCATCTCCGGTTCGGTGAACTCCAGATACTTCTACCAGACGGTGCATGATGCCCTTGCCGGGCGGGGTGTGATGGTGGCCAATCTGGCTGGCGAGCGGCTTGACCGGGCGGCCCATCTGGCGATGATCGCCGAGGTTTTCGATGATCGGGTGCTGACGATGTCCCTGGCGGACGGCAACGACATCGTTCTGGCCATCCGCGCCCCCGGTTTTGCCCCGCGCTGGCGCGAGATCGGCAACCAGGCCAAGGCACTGCGGCAGCGCACCGGGCTGGATTTTCCGAAGTTTGCCGAGCGTCTCGAGCGCAGCCGACGCCTGCGCTACGCGTGATCCCGGGCCAGGGCGGGGCTGGCGAGTTCGATGCGTTGCCCGCCGCGCCGCTTGGCCCGCAGCATGCGGGCGTCGGCAATGCGCAGCAGCCCATCGCCATTCTCGGCATCGTCGGGAAAAGTGGCGATGCCGAGGCTGGCGCCCAGGGCGCTGCGCGGTGAAGGCTGGGCCAGGGGCTGATGCAGGAGGGACAGGATCTTGGCGGCCACGGGTTCGGCGGCGCCCGCACTCTCCAGCTCCGGCAGCAGGATCGCGAAGGCGTCGCCCTCGAGTCGTGCCACCGTATCGCAGGCGCGCACACCATGGCGCAGGCGGTCGGCTACTTCCACGAGAATCCGGTCTCCGGTGCCATGGCCGGCCAGATCGTTGATGCGCTTGAAATCGTCCACGTCCACCAGAATGACGCCAATGCGCGCCTGGTAACGCTGGGCCCGGGCGATGGATTGTTCCAGTCGGTCCATCAGCAGGCGGCGATTGGGCAGGCCGGTGAGCGGATCGTGGTAGGCCAGGAAGCGGATGTGTTCCTGGGCGCGGATACGTTCCGTCACGTCGCTGGCGATGCCGTGGTAGCCGAGGAAGCTGCCATGTTCGTCGAATCGCGGGGTGCCGCTGAGCTGCAGGCGGCGTGGTGCATGGCTGCCATCGGGTGCTTCCACCTCCAGATCGCGGAAGGCCTCCCGCTGCTCGAAGGTGCGCCGCAGCGCCCCATGTGCCGGACGGGGGCCTTGTCCGCCGACGGGGAACTGCCACCACTTGCGGCCGATGTGCCGCTCCAGTCCGTCCATGTTGGAACCCGACTGGAGGGTGATCTGCATCAGACGGTGCTGGTTGTCGGTCTGCCAGTACCAGTCGGCGCTCTGGCCGAGAAGGGCGAACAGTTGCTCATGGGCCAGGGTGGCGCGGGTTTCGGCCTCGATCCGATCGGATATGTCGCTCGCCGCCCAGACGATCCGCGTTGGAGTGTTGCTGCCTTCGACCCGCCGGCCGGAGAGTTCGGCCCAGAACTCGCTGCCATCGGCCCGGCGCAGGCGCGTCACGCTGCGATAGGGTTCTCCCCGGCCCAGAGCGTCGATGGCGGAGCGGGCGTGCCGACGCCATTCCGTGCGATTGGCGAGACAGGCGTCCAGACGTCGGATTGGAAGCTGGGTGTCGGTCACCTGCATCAGATCGGAGAAACGCCGGTTCCAGTGCTGGATATAGTGCCCGTGGGCCAGGACGAGGGCTTCATCGGTATTGTCGAGCAGGAGCCGTTGGACATCGGATCGCTGGCTGGCTGTCGTCTCGACGAAAACGGCACCCCGATGCAGGAGCGCCAGGAGGTCATTCAGGCTCAGGGCGAAAAGCACGAACACCCCGACGAAGACGCTGGCGTGGGGCAGGGTGGCAGGCGGGTTGACCACCGTCTGGATGAACAGGGGGAGCTGCACGGCTGTCACGAACACTGCGCAGGCACTGCGGCTCCCGAACAGGACGCCGGCGCCGGCAAGGGTGACGCCCCCAAGGGCCATGAACAGGAAGGCCTGGGCCTGGGCGCCCGCTTCGTAGGGGCCGATCAGGGTGAGGCAGCCCCAGGCCCCGCCGCCGATCACGGAGACTGCCGAAAAGAGGTAATGGCGCAGCAGGGGGTCGTGGATGGGGGTGCCGGGGCGTGTCAGTTGTGTCCGGCCGGCCAGGCCGGCGAGGAGGAATTGCGCCGCGCTGGTACCCACCCACCACACCAGGAGCAGCCAGGGTGCGTCAACCTGGGGCCAGAGCCCGATCAGTGTGACGATGCCGGCGAGCTGCCCCAGGATGTGGATCCGCCGTGCAAATGACGGCGCTGAGGACGTCCCGCCCAGATCGGTGGCGGGACGGTTGCCCTGGCTGAAGAGGGGAAGACTGCCGGATTTCATTGGAATGGTGTTGGGAGGGGAGCGGGAGCTCGTTGCACCTTAAAACCGCGGTTGATTGCTTCGGACAGTCTGGAATGCCACATATCCACAAGACTTCTCCCGATATGTTGAATTCGCCTCGGGCACGTGCGGCGCCTATTGGCGACTGCAAACACATAGAACGGCCCGGTTGCGCCAAAGCGTGCCGGTGTCGCCGGCGTGGTCAGTACCTTCTGGGGCGTACCGAATCACTGCGACAATGTGGGTTACTGGGGAAAAGCCGATTCGTGACTTGATTATCCGGGGGCATTGCCGGAAGCGGAATATGCCGAAAGTCATAGATTTTGCGGTCGGTTTTGGTAAGTGATTGATTCATTGGAATTTGTATATTTTTGTTAAATGGAAAAGGCATGAGGAATGACGCGGCGGATGCGCCGACGGTTCCACCCGTCGGGCGATTTGCCCCATCGCCAAGTGGGCCCCTGCATTTCGGCTCGATGGTGGCGGCTCTTGGCAGCTGCTTGTCGGCACGGAGCCGGCAAGGTCGCTGGCTCTTGCGTATCGAGGATGTGGACACGCCGCGCAGCGTTCCCGGTGCGGCGGACGGTATCTTGCGGACCCTTGAAGCCTTTGGCTTTGTCTGGGATGGCGAGGTGGTCTGGCAGAGTCGGCGCACAGCCGCTTACCGGGAGGCTTTCGGCCGCCTGAAAGCGGATGGGCAGCTCTTCGGGTGCGCGTGTACCCGCAAGGAGATGGCTGATTCCGGCCTGGCCCGGGATGGCACGCGCCGCTACCCGGGTACCTGCCGAGCGGGGCTGCCGGCCGGCCGCGAGGCCCGTGCCTGGCGTCTGCGGGTGCCGCCGGGCCGGATCGCCTTTCCGGACGGCATTCAGGGCCGGATCGAAGAGGATGTATCCGCCGATGTGGGGGACTTCGTGTTACTGCGCGCCGACGGCCTTTTCGCCTACCAGCTGGCAGTGGTGGTGGACGATGCCGAGGCTGGGGTGACAGAGGTGGTCCGGGGGGCGGATCTGCTCGACTCGACGGTGCGCCAGATCGTGCTCCAGCGCCTGCTGGCCTTGCCCACGCCGTCCTACGCACACCTCCCTGTGGCCACCAACGGGGCGGGGGAGAAGCTCTCCAAGCAGACGCTGGCCCGCAGCGTGGAAGGGGTGCCGCCCGCCCGGGTGCTCGTGGATGCCCTTCGCTTCCTCGGGCAGGCGCCCCCGCCCGGGTTGGCGGATGGCGACCTCAGCGATGTCTGGCAATGGGCCTTGCGGAATTGGTCGCTGGCACGGGTTCCGTCCTGCCGCGCGGCGCCATGCCCCGCTTACGCCTGAGCGGCGCAGTAAAGCCTGCGCCAAGCATCGAGGGCGCCGGGTAGATCATCAATGGACTCGAAAACCGTGATGCCCGGGAGTTTCCTGGCGGCCCCCTGCAGGGCCGCGCCGCCCGCCCATAGACTGACCTGCTCCGGCAGCCCGCTGCGCAGGGTGCGCAGGCCATCAATGGCCTGGCGGGCCGGGTAGGCCGAGCTGAAGGAGACGGCCACGATGTCGAAGCGCCCGCTGGCGGCCGCGTTGCGGATGTCCTCAAGGGGGGTCTGGGTGCCCAGAGAGACGCAGCAGGCGCCTTCCGGCGTGAGGGTTGCCTCCACCATCAACAAGCCGAGCGCATGCTGTTCCTCGGGGAAGGTGGTCAACATCACCACCGGCCGGCCGCTGCGCAGGGCGGCGTGGGCACTGATTGCGGCCCGCAGGATGTTCTGGATCTGCTCCGTGTAGAGATGCTCTTCGGGTACCTCCAGCTCTCCGCGCAGCCAGGCGTCACCCACCACGCGGTTGAGGGGCGCCACCACCTCGCTGACAAAGCGCTGCAAGCCGAGTTTCATCAGTAGTTGCTGCAGGGTGCGCCGCAGATCCTCATGGAGGTGCAGGCGCACGAACTTGAGGATGGCCGCGAACTGCGCGCAGCGCTCCGGATCGCCGCCGTCACGGGGCTTGCCGATTTCGTCGAGCATGCCCACCAGGGCCTGCACATCGAGGCCGATGATCTTCGCCGGGCGCAGACCCTGATCAATCAGGCGCCGGATCAGGCGCAGCTTGTCCACCTGCTCCAGCGGATAGGTCCGCTCCCCATTGGCGTCCCGCGCGGGCTGCGGGAAACCGTAGCGACGTTCCCAGACGCGCAGGGTGTCCTTGGCCAGGCCGGTGTCGCGCTCCACTGCGGCGATGGGCAGACCGGTTGCTTGGAGAGGTGTGTTCATATTTTGTCCTGGACAAAATGTTGACATTGCGAATATTTGGTTCTAGTGTAGGGATGTGTCTATCAATTGTCTAGGACAAACATCATGAACACATCCCGCGTCGAGACACCCTCCGGCCTGATCACCACCATGCTGTTCATGGGGGCGGTGGCCTTCGGTGTTCAGCACATGGCCGCTCAGCCACACGTCTTCGAGAGTCCGCTTGCTCAGGCCGCGTCGGAATCCAGCGCCTTCCCTGTCCAGGACGACGATCTTGATGTGAAGATCTTCCTGCACCAGAACGCCGGTCTCTGAGCGGGGAAGACCATGGTCAGCCTTGCCCGCCCCCTACTCATCGGCGCCCTGCTATTGGCCTCCGCCGCCTCCTGGGCTGCCCAGGACGCGTGCCCGCCCCTCCTCGATCATCGCTTTCCACGGCTTCAGGACGATGTGCCCCAATCCCTGTGCCAGTACCGGGGGAAGGTCGTGCTGGTGGTCAATACCGCGAGCTACTGCGGTTTCACGGGCCAGTACGACGGGCTGGAAAAGATGCATGCCAAATATCGGGAGCAGGGCCTCGTGGTGGTGGGCTTCCCGTCCAACGACTTCGGCAGTCAGGAGCCCGGCAGCAACAAGGAGATCGCCGACTTCTGCCGCCTGACCTACGGCGTCAAGTTCCCGATGTTTGCGAAGACCGACGTGGTCGGGGCGACCGCCAATCCCCTTTATCGCCAGCTCGCGTCCCTCACCGGAGAGCGGCCGAAGTGGAATTTCCATAAATACCTGATTGATCGCAGCGGCCAGAAGGTGTCGAGCTTCCCCAGCACCACCTCACCGGACAGCCGCACCCTCGTGAATGCCATTGAAAAGGCCCTCGCCGAGCGGCCTTGATAGCCATCCTTCCCCCGGCCCCCGACAGGAGACTGCCCCGTGAATGCCCCTGAAAAGCTGCACCTTCCCGATGTACAGGCCAGTGAGGACTTGCGCCAGCTCGCCATCCAGCGAGTCGGCGTGCGTGGCCTGCGTTATCCCCTGCGCTTTCTGGATCGGGATGGGCAGGTCCAGCACACCGTCGCCACGCTGGAGATGACCGTGTTCCTGCCGCCCGAGGTCAAGGGCACCCACATGTCGCGCTTCGTCGAGGTGCTCGAGGCTGATCGCGCGGCCCTGGATCTGGAGGGCCTGCGCGGCATGATCTGCGAAACCCTGATCCACCTGGGGGCGACGGCCGGCCGGATGGAGGTGTGCTTCCCCTTCTTCATGCGCAAACGTGCACCGGTCAGCGGGGTTGAAAGTCTGCTGGATCTGGACGCTACCGTGACGGTCGAGAAGGCCTTCGGTCGCGATGCGGCGTTGAGCATCAAGGTGGTGGTGCCGGTGACCAGCCTGTGCCCCTGCTCCAAGAAGATCTCCGACTACGGCGCCCACAACCAGCGCTCCCACCTGACCCTGAGCGTGCTGCTGCGGGAGGACATGAGCCTGGAGGAACTGGTACGCATCGCCGAGGAGGAGGCCTCCTGCGAGATCTTCGGCCTGCTCAAGCGCCCGGACGAAAAGTGGGTGACCGAACGTGCCTACGACAACCCCAAGTTCGTCGAAGACCTGGTGCGCGACGTGGCCCTGCGCCTGCGCGCCGAGCCGCGCATTGCGGCCTGGACGGTGGAATCGGAGAACTTCGAGTCGATCCACAACCACTCGGCCTACGCCCTCATGGAAGGCCGCAACGATTGAGCGCGTGTGAATAGCGCTACTGCGCGGCCCGATCTCGCCCCTGCGATGCGCGCCGTACGCCCGGCACGGCTGCGCTTCTCGGGACGAACTCGAACTGCTTGCTACGTTTTTTCACATGCGCTGAGCGCCAGAGTCATAGTTAGGAGTAGCCAATGGATCGTGGTCCGCTAGACAAGTTCGCTCCCCGTCCCCGGGAGGGTAGGCGCATTGCCGTGATCGGCGCCGGCATCGCCGGCCTGGCGAGTGCCTGGCTGCTCAGCCGCGAACACGAGGTGGTGCTGTACGAAGGAGGAGATTACCTGGGGGGGCACACCCACACGGTGGACATCGAGGTGGATGGGCAGTGCTTTCCGGTGGATACCGGTTTCCTGGTCTTCAACCGACGCACCTACCCCAACTTGTGTGCCCTTTTTGCCCTCCTCGGCGTCGATACCGTGGAAAGCGAGATGTCCTTCGGCGTGAGCCTTGCGTCGAACGACCTTGAGTGGGCGGGCAGCGATCTGGCCAGCCTCTTTGCCCAGCGCCGCAATCTCCTGCGGCCGGCGTTCTGGCAGATGCTCCAGGACATTGGGCGCTTCAATCGGGAAACCACCCGCATGGCCCGGGAAGGCACGACCCCCGACATGGCCCTCGGTGACTACCTGTTGATTAATGGCTATGGCCACGCTTTCCGCGACTGGTACCTGATCCCCATGGCTGCCGCCATCTGGAGCTGCCCGACCCGCAGCATGCTGGCCTATCCGCTGGCCACCTTTGTGCGTTTCTGCCACAACCACGGCCTGCTGCAGGTCTTCGACCGCCCGCGTTGGTACACCGTGAGAAACGGTGCGCGCAGCTACGTGGACAAGCTGGCAAGCGGTATCGGCGAAGTGCGGGTCGCCACCCCCGTCCTGGAGGTGCGTCGTGAGGCGGGCTTCGGCGTGGCCGTGCGTACCCGCCGCGATGTCGAGCGTTTCGACGAGGTGGTGTTTGCCTGCCACTCCGACCAGACCCTGGCCCTGCTCGGCGCCGACGCCAGCGAGCTCGAGCGCGCAGTGCTGGGGGCCGTCAAGTACCAGCACAACGATGCCTGGCTGCACACCGACACGCGCCTGCTACCCCGCCGACGCGGTGTGTGGTCCGCCTGGAACTACCTGTCCGGCGAGGGGGCCCCCGGTGAGCGGCCGGTGTCCGTGTCCTACCTTCTCAACCGGCTGCAGCCGCTGCCCGTGTCCACCCCGGTGGTGTTGTCCCTCAATCCCCTCGTCGAGCCAGAGGCCGATACCGTGCTCGGGCGCTATGGGTATGCTCACCCGGTCTTTGACCAGGGCGCCATTGACGCCCAGGCCCGCCTGCCGGCCCTGCAGGGGCAAGGCCATAGCTGGTTTGCCGGTGCCTGGACAGGCTACGGCTTCCATGAGGACGGGCTCAAGTCGGCCCTCGCCGTGGCGGCGGCCCTGGGGGTGGCGGCACCCTGGCAGGGGAGCGGTCAGTTCAGCGAGGTGGTGGCCTGATGGCGGCCGAGGCTTTCGCGCCGAAGGTGTGCATGGGCGCGGTGATGCACGAGCGCACCCGCCCGGTGCACAACCGCTTCACCTATCCCCTGGCCACCCTGCGCATTCCCCTCAGCCGCCTGGAGGGCCTGCGTGTGCCGCTGCTGGGTGTGGATCGCCCGGGCGTGTTCTCCCTGCGCAGCCGCGACCACGGGGCCCGCAACGGCTCACCCCTGCTGCCCTGGATCCGCGACCTGCTGGACCGCCAGGGGCTGGTCGAAGCCGACGGCGAGGTGGTGCTGCAGACCATGCCGCGCATGTTCGGCTTCCTGTTCAACCCGGTGAGCTTCTGGTTCTGCCACGACCGACAGGGCGGCCTGCGCGCCGTGCTGGCCGAAGTCAGCAACACCTTCGGCGAGCATCACAACTATCTGGTGGCCCACCCGGACCACCGCCCCATTACGGCCGGTGACGAGCTGAAGGCCTGCAAGGTCTTTCATGTGTCGCCCTTCTTTCCGGTGCGGGGTGAGTACCGCTTCCGCTTCTCCCGCCAGGGTGGGGTGGTGAGCACCGCCATTGACTACTGGGAAGGCGGCCACTGCCAGCTCGCCACCCGCCTATCGGGCCGGGAGCAGCCCCTCACCGGCCGCGTCCTGCTTGGCTGGCTGGGGCGACTGCCGCTGATGAGCTTCGGCGTGGTGGCCCGTATCCATTGGCAAGCCTTGCGGCTCGCCCTCCGTCGCGTTCCCTTCTTCTGCAAACCCCATCCGCCCACCGAGGAGCTTTCGTCATGAACCGGCTGGAACACCCCTTTGTCGGCGCCGTTGCCGACCAGGCTGCGCACCTGCGCCGCGGCACCCGCCTCGTGCTGGGGCTTCTTGACAGCATCGGCGGCGGCGCCATCGATGTGCAGATCGGCACCGGCCTGACCCGGCGGGTCGGGCGCGGCCCCTGCGTGGCCCACATGAGTGTGGCCGACGAAGCGGTCTTTGACGAGATTCTGGCCAAGGGAGATATCGGGTTTGCCGAGGCCTGGATGGCCGGCGACTGGCAGACCGCCGACCTGCCGGCCCTGCTGACGCTGCTGGCCCGCAACCGGGAGACCTTGCAGCGCGCCATCCACGGCAAGGCCTGGCGCCTGATCGGCCATCGCCTGACCCACCTGCTGCGGGCCAACACCCGGGCAGGTTCCCTTCGCAACATCCAGGCCCACTACGACCTGGGCAACGATTTCTACCGCCTGTGGCTGGACCCGGGGATGAGCTATTCCAGTGCCCTGAGCCTGGCGCCGGGAGAGTCGCTGGAGCGTGCCCAGCGCCGCAAGTACCACAATGTGCTTGAGCAGCTGGATGTGCGGCCCGGCCAGCTAATCCTGGAAATCGGTTGTGGTTGGGGCGGCTTTGCAGAGATCGCGGTCAAGGAGTACGGCTGCCGGGTGCTTGGCCTGACCCTGTCGCGGGAGCAGCTGGGCTGGGCCCGGGCCCGGGCGGAGCAGGGGGGCTGGGCCGACGGTGCCGATTTTGAGCTGTGCGATTACCGGGATGTCCGCGGTAGCTACGATCACATCGTCTCCATCGAAATGATGGAGGCGGTCGGTGAGCGCTTCTGGCCGGGTTATTTCGCCCAGATCCGCGATCGTCTCAAGCCCGGTGGCCGCGCCGTGGTGCAGACCATCACCATTGCCGATGCCCTGTTTGCCGGATATCGCAAGGGTACGGATTTCATTCAGCGCTACGTCTTTCCGGGCGGCATGCTGCCCAGCCCGGCGGTGTTCGGCCGGCACGTCCGCAAGGCCGGGCTCGTCGTGCGAGGGGATCTGGCCTTTGGACAGGACTACGCCGAGACCCTGGTGCGCTGGCGCGAAGGCTTCGAGGCCGCCTTGCCGGAGGTGCGTGCGCTCGGCTACGACGAGCGTTTCGTGCGCCTGTGGCGTTTCTACCTGGCCTACTGCGAAGCCGGTTTCCGGGCGGGCACCGTGGATGTGCATCAGTTCCAGCTAAGCCATGCGCGGTCTGGCTAAGGTCCTGGTGGCCGTCGCCCTGGCCCTGGCGGCGCCGGTGGCGGCGAGCCTGCCCGAGCCGGTGAAGGCCCTGGCACCGGGCTGGCGCACCCTCGGCAGCGGCGAGGCTCGCTTCCTGGGCTTGCGCCTCTATGAAGCGGCCCTGTGGGTCGGCGCCCAAGGCTATCGGGAGGACGCCCCATTCGCCCTCGTGCTGACCTATACCCGGGGGTTCTCGCGGGAGACCCTGGTGAGCACCAGTCTTGATGAGATGCGGCGCCTCGGCGGCGGCGACGATGCCCGCCTCGGCCGCTGGAAGGCGGAGCTGGAGCGGGTATTTCCGGATGTGGCGGCGGGTGAGACCCTCGTCGGGGTGCATCTGCCGGGCCGTGGCGCGGCCTTCTACCACCAGGGCCGGCTGGCGGGCGAGGTGGCCGATCCGGCCTTTGCCCGCGCCTTCTTCGCCATCTGGCTGGACAGCCGCACCCGGGTTCCCGCCCTGCGCAGCCGCTTGCTCGGGCAGGCCTCGTGATGCCGGCCGGCGAGCGACATGTAGCCTTTTTTGGCCTGCGATATGGTCTGCTCGGCCTGCCCCTTGCCTTTGCCGCACTGCCCATCTACGTGCATGTGCCCAAACTGTACGCTGACCAGGCCGGGCTGAGCCTCGCCCTGGTGGGGGCCATCCTGCTCCTGACCCGCATCGTCGACGCGGTGAGCGACCCCCTGATCGGCTGGGCCTCCGACCGCTTCCTGAGTCGCCGACGGCTCATCGCCCTGGCCCTGCCCCTGCTGGCCCTGGGGGTGGGCGGCCTGCTGGCGCCGCCCCCCGGGGCGGGCGGTCTGTGGCTGGCGAGCTTGCTGGTGGTGGTGACCTTCGGCTACTCGGTGGCCACCATCAACCACGGGGCCTGGGGCGCCGAGCTGGGCGAGAGCAGCGACATGCGCACCCGCCTGGTGGCCTCGCGGGAGGGCTTCGGACTTGTTGGCGTGTTGCTGGCGGCTGCCCTGCCGGGCGTGCTGGCCGCCACCATGGAGGCCGGGCTGGCGCGGACGGGGCTGGTCTTCGTGACGATCCTGGGGCTGGTGGCCCTGGTCAGCCTGCCGGGCATGCCCGCCGGCCGACGCCCCGTGGCGCGGCATGAGAACCCGTGGGCGGCCCTGCGCGGCGTCCTCGCCGACCGGCCCTTTGCCGCCTTGCTGGGGGTCTTCGCCCTCAATGGCATCGCGGCGGCGGTGCCGGCGTCCACAGTGCTGTTCTTCGTGGCCGATGTGGTCCGGCGGGAGGACCTGTCGGGCTTGTTCCTGGCCCTCTACTTTCTGGCTGGCGCCGCGGGCCTGCCCGTGTGGGTGCGTCTGGCCCGGCGGGTGGGCAAGGCACGGGCCTGGCTGGCCGGCATGGGGCTGGCCGTGGCGGTGTTTGCCTGGGCCGCATTCATCGGCCCCGGCGACATCCTGGCCTTCGGTGCCCTGTGTGCTTTGTCGGGCTTGGCCCTGGGCGCCGATCTGGCCCTGCCGCCGGCCCTGCTCGCCGATCAGCTGGCGCGCCGCGAGGAGGCGCGCGCTGGCGCCTGTTTCGGCTGGTGGGCCTTCGTCACCAAGGCCAATCTTGCCCTCGCGGCCGGGCTGGCCCTGCCGCTGCTGGGCTTTCTCGGCTACGCGCCGGGGGCACGGGATGCGGACGCCATGGCGGCCCTGTCGGCCGTGTATGCGGTGGTGCCCCTGGTACTCAAACTGATGGCGGCTGCCGCCCTGTGGCGGTGGCGCCGGATCATGGAAGGGGAATTGCAATGAGCAAACTGGCTATCCTGATGGCGGGCTTCGTGGGGCTTGGCGGCTGTGCGTCGGTGGAGGTGGCCGACTACGCCACCGAGAAGCCCGAGCTTGACCTGACCCGCTATTTCAACGGCACCCTCGACGCCGACGGTATCTTCCAGGATCGTTCCGGCAAGGTGGTAAAGCGATTCCACGTGGTCATCGATGCCCGCTGGACGGGCAACACCGGCACCCTGGACGAGCGTTTCACCTACTCGGACGGCAGCACCCAGCGCCGGGTGTGGACCCTCACCCGGCTGGACGCCCACCGCTACTCCGGCAAGGCCGATGACGTGGTCGGTGAGGCAAGCGGCGAAGCCCGCGGCAATGCACTACGCTGGAAGTATGTGATGGCCTTGCCGGTGGATGGCAAGGTTTACAACGTGGACTTCGACGACTGGATGTTCCTGATGGATGACCGGGTGATGCTCAACCGTTCGGTGATGAGCAAGTTCGGCTTCCACCTGGGCGAAGTGACCCTGAGTTTCCGCAAGCGCGACTAGACATGGGGATGGGCTGGTTTGACCCGCTGAACACGCCGATCACCGACTGGCAGGGCCGGCGGGTGTGGATCGTCGGTGCCTCCTCGGGCATCGGCGCTGCGCTGGCTGCTGAGCTGGACGCCCGCGGCGCGCGGCTGGCCCTGTCGGCGCGCAGTGCCAAAGGCCTGCAGCAGGTGGCCGGCGGGCTGCGCGATGCCTTGGTGCTGCCCCTGGATGTGACCGATGCGGGGGCCTTCACCCCGGCCATGCTGCAGTTGCTGGACGCCTGGGGCGGTGTGGATCTGGTCATCCTCAACGCAGGCACCTATCTGCCCCTGCGGGCCTGGGAGCTGACCGCCGAGAACGCCCGCCATACGGTGCACACCAACCTCCTCGGGGTGATGGACGGTGTGGCCGCGGCCTTGCCGCAACTGCTTCTCCAGGGGCACGGGGCGCTGGCCATCGTCGGCAGTGTGGCCGGCTACCGGGGTTTGCCCAAGGCCCTGGCCTACGGGCCGAGCAAGGCGGCGCTGATCAACTTTGCCGAAACCCTGTACCTCGACCTGGCCCCCAAGGGCGTGTCGGTGTTCCTGATCAATCCCGGTTTTGTCGCCACGCCCCTCACTGCCCAGAACGATTTCGAGATGCCGGCGCTGATCACCGCTGCGGATGCGGCGGCGCGCATCGTCAGGGGCTTTGCCAGTGGCGCCTTCGAGATCCATTTTCCCCGCCGCTTCACCGGCGCCCTGAAGCTGCTCGGCATCCTGCCCGACCGGCTCTACTTCCGCCTGATCGCCCGGAGCACCGGCCTGTGAACGACACGCATCAAGCCGTGGCGCGGGTGGTCGAGTTCTACGAAACCCTGTCTCCCGCCAGCCTGGCCCGCATCGCCGAGGTGTATGCCGCCGATGCCCGCTTCAAGGATCCCTTCAATGAAGTGTGTGGCGTGCCGGCCATCGAGAAGGTGTTCCGGCATATGTACGAGCAGGTGCAGGCACCCTGCTTCCGGGTGACCCACCGCATGGCGGAGGGCGACGAAGCCTGGCTGGCCTGGGAGTTCCAGTTCCGCTTCCGGGGCTGGAAGGAGGCCGAGCTGCAATGCATCCGCGGTGCCACCCACCTGCGTTTTGCCGCCGACGGTCGGGTCATGGCTCACCGGGACTACTGGGATAGCGGTGAGGAGCTGTTCTCCCGCCTGCCGCTGGTGGGCACCGCACTGAACTGGCTGCGGCGGCGCATGTCGGCAGCCTGACGGCCCGGACATTCCGCCGGTACGGCAGTGACATTGTGAATGATTGCGTCCTGATGCCAGTCTGCCATGATGTTTTACCTTGCTCTTTTTTGCGGACTCTAGAATTCAGTCACGATTCCCTGCGCGACGAACCGTCCGCATGTCCGTGGATCGATGGGAGCATCAGGATGACTTTGCAGACACACGGTGATTTTTCCTTTCAGCCTTATGCAGTCCCCCGCCGCGACAACGACGGGAAGTGGGACGGCTGGTACGACCTATTCGGCAAGAACGGCCGTTCTCTCCGCAGCTTCGTCCGGGTGCCTTCGCGGGAAGGTTTCGACGACCCGAAGCAGGCCTGCGAGGCGGCGGAGATCCTGGCCGAGTGGGATATCGAGGCGGCCTACCTCATGAAGCGGCCAGCCGCCGTCCGTTAGGGCGCCGGTCTCCCCGGGTTTTCCCGCTCCTCCACGCGTAGCCGCAGGGCCGCCGCCAGCGCGGCCAGCAAGCGGTTTTCCAGGGTGCGCAGGCAACGCAGCCGGGCCACCAGCAGATCTCCCAGGTCTTCATCGGCAGGCCGTCCGGCCGCCACCCGCAGTCTGGCGCCCCGCGGGGACGTCAGGCCGATCCAGCCATCCTCCTCAAGCACATGGCAGCAGCCCGCCTCAATCTGCAGGCGCGCGCGCTGCATCCGCTCCCCCAGCCAGCGGGGCGGCTCCTCCAGCAGCACAAGGCCTTCTTCCACCAGAACAAGGGTGCCGGCCCTGACCGGACGCAGGTGCTGCTGCTGCGCCGCGAGGTATAGGGTTTCATCGGGCTTGGGGAGAATCGGGTCCATGGCGGGCTCCGGTAGTGGGAATGGCTGCAGCTTACGAATTCCCCCCATGGACCGGCAGGCACAGGTCCGGCCTTTCTGTATCGGTTCAACACGGAATTCCGCGTCCTGTTATTGTGCGCTTTGCCCCCATCTGTATCTGTGGCTTCCGCACGCCTTCGGGGATCATCGCGCCATGGACATCGAGACCACCACCGACACCTTGCTCTACGCCCGCATGGCCGCCCATTACCGGCGGGCCATCCAGTCCGGCGTGCTGCCCCCCGGCCAGCGCATGCCCTCCCTGCGCAGCCTGGTCCGCCAGCATGGGGTCAGCCTGTCCACGGTGCTGCAGGCCTGTCGAACCCTGGAGGATGAGGGGCTGCTGGAGGCGCGGGCGCGTTCCGGCTACTTCGTGCAACGCCCACGACGCGCCCATCTGCAGCCGGTCAGCGAGCCCGACCCCCGGGCCGCAGCCCTGGTGCCCGATCCGGCGGCCTTTGCCGGCATCCACGACCGGGTTTCCGACTTTGTCACCAAGTGCGAACGCTACCCGGTGCGCACCAACCTGGCCCTGGCCTTCGGTGCCCCCGAGGCCTATCCCCAGGAGGCCCTGAAGAATGCCGCCCTGCGCGCCCTGCGCCGGCACCCGGAGGTGCTGGTGACCCCGGTGCCGCCCCTGGGCGATCCGGGCTTCCGGGCCGCGCTGGCGCGGCGCGCCCTGGTGGCCGGGATGAGCCTGACCGCCGATGAGATCCTGGTGACCCACGGATGCACCGAGGCCATCAACCTCGCATTGCGTGCGGTGAGCCGGCCCGGTGACATGATTGCAGTTGAGTCACCGACCTATTTCGGCCTTCTCCAGGTCATCGAGAGCCTCGGCCTGCGCGCCCTGGAGATTCCCACCAGCCCCAGCCGCGGCCTGTCGGTGGAGGCCCTGGAGCTGGCCTTCCAGTCCCACGGCCGGATCGCGGGGGTCGTGGTGGTGCCGAATTTTCAGAACCCCCTCGGTTGCGTCATGCCCGACGAGGAGAAGGCCCGCTTGGTGGCCTTGTGCGAGACCCATGGCGTGGCACTGATCGAGGACGACATCTACGGTGCCCTGAGCGACGACGACCCGCCTCTCCGTGTCTGCAAGGCCTGGGATCGTCGCGGCAACGTGATCCACTGCGGCTCCTTCCACAAGACCCTGGCCCCGGGCATGCGGATCGGCTGGGTCACCGGGGGCCGCTGGCAGGACCGCATCCGCATGCTCAAGCACGCCCAGAGCCGACCCAACGATGCCTTGGCCCAGATGGCCATCGGCGAGTTCATGGCCGGTCACGCCTTCGACCGGCATCTGGTGCGCCTGCGTCGTCAGCTCAAGGCGCAGCGCGAACGCACGGCCGAGACGATTGCCGCCCGCTTTCCGGCGGGCACCCGCCTCAGCATGCCCTCCGGCGGCATGCTGCTGTGGGTGGAGATGCCTGAAGGGTGCTCATCCCGGCGGGTGTTCGAGGCGGCCTTGCACGAAGGCATCCGGGTTGCGCCGGGCTTGCTCTTCTCCAATTCCGAGCGCTTCGATCGCTTCCTGCGGATAAGCTGCGGCTACCCCTATTCCCCGCGGATCGAGGCGGCGCTGACCCGACTTGGTGAAATCGTCGCCACCGTGTGAGGTTGCGGGGAACGAAGACCGGCACAGATGATCCATCCTTGCATGTCGCTACCGGAGCTGCTGCCATGCCTGCCCTGTTCCTGCGCAAGACCGGCCCGCTGATCGTCTCTGCCATCCTCATGGCGCTGCCCGCTGCGGCACACCCCTGGGATCTGAGCGGTACCCGGGCCATTACGCTGGAAGGCCGCGACGGCACGACGGTGCCCATCGGCACCGTCAGCTTTCATCCGCAGGGGGCGCGCACCGCCTTCGTGCTGCATCTGGATCACGACCGCTTCAAGGATTTCTTCCTGTCCATGCGGGAGTTCAAGTGCCTTGAGGGGCCCGAAGTGCTGTGCCATGTGCCTTACCCGCACCGCAATCCGGCCACGGTGACCCGGGATGACCTGGGCTGGCTCGAGCACTCGCTGCTCTTCCTGTACAAGTCGCCGGCCGAGTTCGGGGCGCGTCTCTGGAACGGGGTGTATTACCGCATGCGCGTCACGGCCGATGGCATTGTCGGCACCGCCCAGGCCGTGGATCTGAACCAGATCGGCGCGCCGCCCGAAGTGGACACGCGGCCTCCCTATGGCGCCGCCGATACCACCGACATCGATCCCGCCAGCCGCTGGCTGGGCACCCTGAAAATTCGTTGATGGTGTGCGAGGGTTGAATAGACCTAATTTCCTCCGTTTGACGTGTCGTCTGACGGTCGATACGGTCTCTCCTGTAGGGGCGACTTCAGTCGCCCATCCGCACGTCGATCACCAACATGCCCTTGATCGAAGTCCGCGGGCGACTGAAGTCGCCCCTACAGTCCCTCCAGCCGCCGTCTGAGCCTCCCATTAACCCCTTCAGCTTCACCCCTCGGGTGATACGGCCAGTGGAGGGAAAACCCGCGTCAGCAATGGGTTTGCGTCTGGTTCAGGGAGGACAACAGAGGAAAATAGGATAAATCCACTGCGCGGCCCGATTTCGCCCCTGCATGCTCACCGTACCCTTGTACGGCTGCGCTTCTCGGGGCAAACTCGAACCGTTCGCAACGATTTCTTCACACCCTCTGAGAGAGTCCCTTGATCTTCCCGTGATGTGACAAAATGTCTCCTCGTGTTTGGGGCCGCTCAGGCCGAATCCGGGGATTTCAGCCATGGGCTTGCGACTCAAATTCAATCTGGTCTTGCTGGCGGTCTTTCTCGCCGGCTTTGGTGTGGCCGGTTACATTTCCCACGAACTGCTCCACCGTCATGCCCGCGAGCAGGTGCTGGGTGAGGCCCGGCTGGTGATGGAGGCGGCCATGGCCGTGCGGGGTTATACCGTGGCCCAGGTCCGCCCCCACCTCAACCCCCTGATGGAAAAGCAGTTCCTGCCCCAGACGGTGCCGGCCTACGCGGCCACTGAAACCCTCGCCCAGCTACGCAAGAAGTACCCCAACTACGACTACAAGGAAGCCACCCTCAACCCAACCAACCCCCGCGACCGGGCCGCTGACTGGGAGGCCGATCTGATCAACAGCTTCCGCAACCGCCCCGACAGCCGGGAGATCACCGGCCAGCGGGACACCCCCACCGGTCCGACCCTCTACATCGCCCACCCCATCCGCATCGAGACCGCCTCCTGCCTGCCCTGCCACAGCACGCCGGATGTGGCGCCGGCAAGCATGATCAAGGTCTATGGCACGGCCAACGGCTTCGGCTGGAAGCTCAACGAGGTGGTGGGGGCCCAGGTGGTGTCGGTGCCCATGTCGGTTCCCCTCGAGAACGCGGGCCAGACCTTCCGTACCTTCATGGCCTCCCTGGCGGCGGTCTTCGCGGCGGTCTTCGTGGTCCTCAACCTGATGCTGTCGTGGCTGATCATCCAGCCGGTGTCGCGCATGTCGGCGGCGGCGGACAAAATCAGCACCGGCGACTTCGACCAGCCCGAGTTTCCCGAGAACGGTCGCGACGAAGTGGCGGTTCTCGCCAGTTCCTTCAACCGCATGCGCCGCAGTCTCGAAAAGGCCATGCAGATGATCGATTCCTGAGCCGCGCGGCCTGATGAGCGACACCACCTGCGTTTCGCGTGACGGCCAGGACGATCACCTCGCCCTGCAGCGGGGCTATGTCCTCAACGAGTACCGCATTGAGAGTGTGCTCGGTGGCGGGGGCTTCGGCATCACTTATCTGGCCCACGACACCCACCTGGATTGCCGGGTGGCGATCAAGGAATACGTCCCCAAGGATCTCGCCCTGCGGGAAGCGGATTGCTCCGTGCGTGCCCGTTCGGCCAAGGCCACCAAGGGGTTCGAATGGGGCCTCAAGCGCTTCCTGCTGGAAAGTCGCGCCCTGGCCAGCTTTCATCACCCCGGCATCGTCCGTGTGCTGCGCTACTTCCAGGCCAACGAAACCGCCTACATGGTGATGGAGTACGAGACCGGGGAGCCCCTGCACCAATGGTTGATCGGGCGCCTGCCCCTGGATCGCCCGACCCTGCTCAACATCGTGCGGCCCCTGTTGGACGGGCTCGAGGCCATCCACCGGGCCGGTTTCCTGCACCGGGACATCAAGCCGGGCAACATTTACATGCGCGCCGACGGCACTCCGGTGCTGCTGGATTTCGGCTCCGCGCGCCGTCTCGAGAACGAGGACGGCCAGGAACAGGCCCTCACGGCGGTGGTCACGCCCGGGTTTGCCCCGGCGGAGCAGTACCACCGCCACGGCAAGCAGGGGCCCTGGACGGATCTGTACGCCTTGGCAGGGGTCATGTACTGGATGGTCACCGGCAAGCTGCCGGTGGAAGCCTTTGCCCGCCTGCGCGAAGACAACATGCCCCCGGCGGCGGGCATCGGCAATGTGGATGCCTTCGGCCTCGGCCTGCTCAACGCCATCGACTGGGCCCTCAACCCGGATGAAGACAAGCGCCCCCGTCAGGTGGCGGACTTCCGACGGGCCTGCCTGGCACCCCCCACCGGCGGCGAGGGGCCGGTCGATCCGCCCGTCGAGGCACCGCTGCCCATGGGCCTGTCGGCCTCCGAGGCCAGGACTTTCATCGGCGCGGTGCTGTTTGCGGATGTGGTGTCGCCCGCCGATGATCCGGCCATCCAGTCCGAAAGGCGCACGCGGCTGGTGCGCATGCTCAGTCAGGCCATCGCACCCGTGCCGCCCACCAGCCGTCTGGCCGTCAATACGAAGGAGGGGTGCGCCGTGTGCTACGTGGGCGACCCCGAGGATGCCCTGCGCACCGCGGTGCAGCTGGGCGATACGGCGGCCAGTGAAGGGCTTGGGGTGCATATGGGGATCAACCTGGGGCCGGTGCGGGTGGCGCCCGACCCCAACGGCCGTTCCCGCATTCTTGGCGATGGCATCACCACTGCCTTCCGGGTGATGCGCTTCTCGGAGCCCGGCCAGGTGCTGGTGGCGCGGGCCTACTACGAAGTCATCCAGCACCTCAAGCGCAATGCCGGCGAGTGCTTTCGCCACCTGGGCCTGCGCCGTGATCCCCTCGCGCGGGATCATGATCTCTATTTGTGGAACGGCGAGCACCTGGCGGCCTGCGGTGCGGCGGGGGAGCCCTCCCTCAGTCGCCCGGCCAGCGGGGCCGACATCACGCCGGCGGCCATCGACAGCGCCGAGCGAATCCTGGCCCAGCATATCGGCCCCATGGCCCGCATCCTCGTGCGCCGCACGGTGCCCCGTGCCGGCAGCCTGCGAGAGCTCTTGCAGAGCCTTGCCGATCTGATCCCCGATCCGGCCCCCCGCTCGGCATTCCTGTCCAGCGCCCTTGCCGGTTCCGGTCTGTCCGGCGCCTCGTCCTCTTTACGCAGCGTTGCGAACCCGAGCACCAGTGCTACGTCGGCAGCGGCTGCGAGCGTCATCGCCAGCGCCGACCTGGAGCGTATCGAAAAGCTCTTCGCCCGGCACATGGGCCCCATGGCAAAGGTGCTGGTGCGGCGCGAGTCGCGTACCGCCAACAGCCTCGATACCCTGTGCCGGGCGCTGGCCAGCCACCTGGACAAGGATGCCGAACGGCAGCGTTTTCTGAATGACGCCGGGCTGTGAGCCCGGCGAGCACCTTCAGCGGAGGGGCATTACGTGAACGGGAATTCTGGAATGGAAATGCGGCCCTTGCGTCTGACCCCGGGGCAGGATCTCCGCCGCGCGCTGGAGTGCCTTGTCTTTGCCGAGGGCTTTTCGGCAGCCTTCGTGGTGGCCGGCATCGGCAGCCTCGACAAGGCCCATCTGCGCCGGGCCGGCGCCGACGATGCGGACATGCTGACGGGAAAGATCGAGCTGCTGAGCCTGTCGGGGAGCATTGCCGCCAACGGATCCCACCTGCACGCCGCCCTGGCCACGGCCACGGGTGAGGTGCTGGGGGGGCATCTGGCCTACGGATGCACCATCCGCACCACGGCGGAAATCCTGCTGGGGCTGCTGCCTGACTGGAGCTTCATGCGCGAGCCGGATCTGGGCACCGGCTACGCGGAGCTGAGCGTGCGCCCCCGCCAGCCGGGCGGCTGACGAAGGCCTTCAGCGGGTATTCAGGCCACCTTGGCCTTGCAGGCCTTGGCGCACTCGGTGCAGCTCTCCATGCATTCCTTGCAGGCCTTGTGCTTGTCGGCGTGCTTCTTGCACTCGGCCTCACAGGCCTTGCATACATCCACGCACAGGGCGGCCAGCTTGGGGGCGAACTTTGATTCGGCGCCGGCCAGGGTGATGAGGGCGCGGCACGAAGCCAGCATCTCGCGCACGCTGGTGGCACAGGCCGCCATGGTCTTGTCGCCTTCCCCCATCAGCATGATGCAGTGGGTCAGGCACACCTCACCTTTTTCGACGCAGATGCCGGCGGTGTCGAGCACCGCCTGCCAGGGGTGGGGGCCCGCGTGATGGTGGCTGTGGTCGGCCGCGGCGGAGGCGGCGCCGGCGGCAAGCAGGGCGCCGGTGGCGAAGAGGGCGTCACGACGGTTCATGGTGGAATCTCCGGGAAAGGGCTACTTGGTGGATGAGCCGGTGATATTGTCGAGTCGCCGGGCCTCATCTTCAGAGATGTACTCGAAAACGCGCACCACTTTCTGTACCCCATTGGTGGTACGCGCCACTTCGGTGGCGGCGTTGCCCTCCTTTTCGGTCACGAGACCCATCAGGAAGACCGTGCCCGCTTCCGTTGTCACCTTGACCTGTTGGATGCGGAAATCCTTCTGGTCCACGAAACGGGCCTTCACCTTGGAGCTGATGTAGCTGTCGTTGCCGCGGGCCGAGAGGGTGCTGGTGGGGGCGATGCGAAGGTCGTTGACCACCTCTTTCACGTTCTCGACGGCAGCGGCAATGCGCCCGGCCTCTTCACGGCTGGCCTCGTTGAAGGCTTCGCCGGTGAGCAGCAGCTTGCGGTTGAAGGAGGTGGTGTTGACGTGCACCTTGTCGCCGAGGCGCTCGTTGATGCGATTGCTGGCTTTCCATTCGATGCCTTCGTCTTCCACGTAGGTGCCCGAGCTGCGCCGGTCGGTGGCCATGGCCACGGCGGCGCCGGTGCCACCAACGATCACGGGGATGCAGCCCTGGGCTGCGGTCAGGGTGCCGATGGCGAGGGCCGTCCAGGCGAGAGTCTTGCGGATGGGGTTCATTCTTCGATTCCGAGAAAGAGACAGTCGATGCCGTCGCACAGGCAATGCAGGGTGATCAGATGGACTTCCTGGATGCGGGCCGTGCGATCGGAGGGAACGCAGAGATGGATGTCGTCGGGGCCGAGGAGTTCCGCCATGGCGCCACCGCCCTTGCCGGTCAGGGCCACCACGCGCATCTCGCGCTCGTGGGCGGCATGGATGGCCTCGATCACGTTGGGGGAGTTGCCGCTGGTGGAGATGGCCAGCAGCACGTCACCGGGCTGGCCCAGGGCACGCACCTGCTTGGAGAAGATCTGGGTGAAGTCGTAGTCGTTGGCGATGGAGGTGAGGGTGGAGCTGTCGGTGGTCAGGGCGATGCCGGCCAGGGGCGGGCGCTCCATCTCGAAGCGGTTGAGCAGCTCGGCGGCAAAGTGCTGGGCGTCGGCGGCGGAACCGCCGTTGCCGCAGGCCAGGATCTTGCCATTGGCCATCAGGCTGTGGGTCATGGCCTCGATGGCGGCGGCGATCGGTTCGGCCATGAACTCCAGGGACGCCAGCTTGGTCTGGGCGCTGTCGGTGAACTGCTGGGCAATGCGGGCGACGAGATCCATCACGAACTCCGGGGAAAGTGCCCGCGATTCTAGCATTGCGTCCGCAGTGCCCGTCGGGTGCGAGAGATCCGCTTACAAACCCACCAGCACGTCCACCCGCAGGCGTTTCCAGGGGTTGGGGTGTGCCACCAGGCGGCCGATGCGGCCGCTCACCGGCGCGCCCTGGTCCATGGCCTCGGCCACATCCCGGTTTTCGGCGCGGGGCAGGTAGCCGAGCTTGGTGCCGCGCCACTCGACGCGCACGGCCTTGGCGTCGTGGGGATTGTCGGGCTCGCGGATCAGGGCCAGGCGGTCGCCCTCGCGCATCTCGTCCCACAGGATCTTGCCGCCGTAGTACTGGAAGCCGGCCAGCGGAGAACTTTGCACCAGAATGCGGACCTGCTGGGCGCCGGCGGGCAGGCAGAAGAGGAGGGCGATGGCAGCCAGCCTACTCCGCATCGAAGGCACCCCGCAGCCAGTCGATGCGGGCCGGGTCCAGGTCGTCGAGCAGAATGGCATCGAAGCGGCAGGGCGCATTGGCGTGGGCGCGGCCGGCACCCGCCAGCCAGGTGCGGGCGGCCAGGATCACACGCCGCTGCTTGGCGGGGGTGATGCTGGCCGCAGCGCCGCCAAAGCGGCCATTGCTGCGCAGGCGCACTTCGATGAAGACGATGCACCCGCGTTCGTTGGCGATCAGGTCCACTTCACCACCTCGGCAGCGCAGGTTGCGGGCCAGGATCACCAGGCCCCGGCTTTCCAGGTGTGCTGCGGCCAGGGCTTCCGCCGACGCCCCACGCCGCAGGTGTTCGGCTTGCGTCGGCGTGCCCCCGCCCCCACAATCGGGCTCCCCCGCCTTTCCGCACCACGCCTGCCATGCTTTCTGCACCGTCCGACGCATCTTCGGCTTCCCCACTCTCCAAGACATCGTCATTGTATGTGGTGGCCACGCCCCTGGGAAACCTGCAGGACATGAGCCTGCGCGCCCTGGCCGTGCTGCGGGCGGTGGACGCGGTGGCCTGCGAGGACACCCGCCACAGCCAACGCCTTCTTGATGCCTTCGGCATCAAGACGCGCCTGGTGGCCCTGCACGAACACAATGAACAGGCCGCCGCCGGGCTGGTGATCCGCATGCTGGAGGAGGGCAAGCAGGTGGCCCTGATCACCGATGCCGGCACCCCGGCCGTGTCCGACCCCGGCGCCCGCGCCGTGGCCCGGGTCCAGGACGCCGGCTTCCCGGTGGTGCCGGTGCCCGGCGCCAGCGCGGTGATCACCGCCCTGTCAGCCTCCGGGTTGGCCGACGGGCATTTCCACTTCCATGGTTTCCTGCCCACCAAGAGCGCCGCCCGCCGCGCCAGCCTGGAAAGCCTGCGCAGCGTGCCCGGCACCCTGGTGTTCTACGAGGCACCCCACCGCATCGCCGAAACCCTCGACGATCTGGCGGCCGTCTTCGAGCCGGCGCGGGAACTGGTCGTGGCCCGCGAGCTGACCAAGATGTTCGAGCAGATCGTGCGCATGCCCATCACCGAAGGCCCCGCCTGGCTCGCCGCCGACGCCAACCGGGCGCGGGGGGAGTTCGTGCTGCTGGTGTCGGCCGCGCCGGTGGCTGAAGGCCTTTCGCCCGAGGCGGAGCGGGTACTCGGCCTGCTGCTGGCCGAGCTACCGGTGAAGCAGGCCGCCAAGCTGGCGGCGGCGATTACGGGGGCGTCGAAGAATGCGCTGTATGAGAGGGCGCTGGCGATGAAGGACGAGGGGTGAGGCTTGGTTTTAGGGTTCAGGATCAGTGCATAGACAAGGGTTGAAGTTGCCCTGGCTGGCCGTGGCACAGGTCGCCCACAGGCCTGATCGCGAAATAGCAGGACGTAGGTCAGACCTGCCCGATTGACTGCCGTGTTGAACCAGAAAACCCAAGTTAGCCCCGTCGTCTGACAGATCGCGCCGCATCACCTGTAGGGGCGACTTCAGTCGCCCCAACGGTCCCTCTTGCGCCACCTTTATATGTAGTACGACCACATCCCGAGCACGCGAACAACGCGCTCTTCGACAAATACTTCGTAGACCAGCCCGTGATGAAAATTGATCCGCCGGGAGCGTACACCCACGAGATCACCAACGAGCCTCTCACAAGGCGGAGGGTTCTGAAATGGATCGTCTGACAGAACGGCGAACAGATCCTGGGCCTTTGACTTCAATCCCGCTGCCACCAAGGGGTTCAGCCATGCCTTCCTTGATGGACTCGCGCATGCCGGGAACCGACAAGAGGTACAGCGTTTCCTGGATGGACTGCCAATCCTCTGCTGACACCAGGACCGCGCTTGTGCGCTTGCCCGCGATGTGGATCGGCTGATGGGACTCCGCAGCCTGGTCGATGAGGCGATACAAGTTGGCCCGTGCTTCGCTTGCGGTGAGGGTGGTCATGGTTGCTCTCCAGTGAGAGTCGGTGTGGTACGTATTTGCGTACGTGGTATCAATCGATACTTGAGTGGCCTTTTGTGTAGGTCTGCGTGGAGATTGTGGGGACGGGGGCTTTCAATGTCGTGCCCTCGGATTTCCGCAGATGAAATCCGAGCGTGTCAAAAACAAGGGCGACAAGGGCGACAAGGGCGGCCTGCCGAGCTTGCTTGCAGGAAGGGTTTCAGTCAGTGGCATAGTTTCAGCGGTTGCTGAAGTGCTTACGGCCAGTGAAACGTGCTGCGCGTTTCAATTGGCGTGGTAATACTGTGGTCTGTCCCGAATGGCTCTATTGAGGAGCACGGCTGGATCGAAGGCGGGGGCACCCCCCGAATCGTTGCGAAAGCGCGAACGCAGGGCGGAGAGATCGAGTTCCTTATCGACCAGATGGCACAGGGCGAACTCGAAGGAGACGGGCAGAACCTGGCGCTGGAAATCCACCGAAATCATCTTCAAACCGTAATCGGGGGTCTTGAAGCGGGGCGTCGGGGAATTCCGGAGGTGGGATGTCCAATTGTACCGAAGGCATTCGGCGGTCGTTGGGAGAAGGGCTTTTCTACAGCCTCAACGTTTTAGATGAGAGGACGTGCCCCGGCTCGCCGGGGCACGTCCTCTCAATCGAAGAGTTGGGCGTCATTGTGCGGGCCCCTCCGGCCCTGCTATTGCCTTCTCGAACTGACCTCCCGGATTGAACTTCAAGCCCAGTTGGCCCACCCAGACATATCCTTCCTTTTCGTACGGTTCGGTATGATCGTTTGGGATGCGAGCAGCAGAGACGATTTCGTTTCGTGTGACACCTGCTTTGACAACAATGGGCAGAATGGCGAGTGTTTGCGATAGCGCCTCAGAGGTAGCCTCTTGAGAAGCACGAGCGTAGGTTTGGGTTATGCCGGAATCGAACATTCGATAGGCCCACCAAAGGTTTGACACGACAAGAGTGAGCACGAGAGCCGCGATGGCGATTGTTGCCTTGGTCACGTTGATGGACCTCTCCCTGTGTTGTGCAGCCTCATTTGTCTTGCGTCCGCTTAGGGTTGTTGAAACCGCCTGGACTTTCATCTTCTATGGTGGCGACGATTCCGTTGAGAAATAGCGCTCCCGCTCCAATGGCAACTCCGAACCAGAAGCTCAACCCCGCAAAGTAGTCCAGCGCAGCGCCAACAAAGGCTGAGACGCTTGCGAAGGCGAGAAGTGAGGGCCAGTAAGAGAGCTTCTTCATGATGCCCAAAGTTGAAAATCACCGGACGTAGGCAAGCGCAGCTTGCCGAAGGCCCGATGGATTGTGATGTTGGGCAGCATATGTGACGACGAAGAGGAGTTACGCATGCTATGCAGCCTGTCCTCTGGAAATATGGCTCCGAACACCAGCCTCGGAATTGAATGGTGCTTGAGCCTCGAAGTGAAGAATCTCATACAGAACCTCAGCCAACGAACCATGATGTTCCGCCGCAGCCGGTACAAGGGTGTAGACGCCGTTGGCGACGGTGAGTAGACCGCGCATGTTTGGCACAGAGAATAGAGGTTCCAGCGGACTTCCTGAGTCGTCCCAGAAGAGCCAGATAGCAGCCTCAACATCTAAGCCTTCGCAGTGAGCTATGGCTTCCGCTTCAGTCGGAAATTTGTAGAGCGAGCGCTCCTCAGTTTCAGCAACGAAGATCATGATGCCCAACGTTCCGGTTCAGCGGCGGGCCGCGTAGCGGACCGTCCGCTGGAACCGGTTGTTGGACGAAGCCGCTCCGCGGAGAATCCCCTCTCCGCCACCGCACGATCTACTGTGTGATCTCACGCCCTCGCTCATGAGGGGTGATTCTGCACAACATCGTGAGGATAGGCCAGCATGAACACAG
>NZ_JAFLDT010000045.1 GCF_017302315.1 Zoogloea sp. | reverse complement strand
CATCGTCAATGACAAGATGCTCGCCTACGGCTACATCCTGACTCACGAGGGCTGTCCCTGTGTCTTCTGGAAGGACTATTTCGTCGAGGACCTGGGCCAGCCGGAGTCGGCGAACGGCATCGCCGCCGCGGCTGTCGGCGATCTGGGAGTGGCCATGGACCAGGTGGTCGGTCGTCACGACCAGGCCCAGGCCCGCCAACTGGCGCGCGGTGCCGTGGACTGGGCGCGCAACGTGCTCGCCGAGGATGCCAGCCGCAGTAACGTGGACCACCTGGGCGAGGCCTGGGCCGTCAAGGTGCCGCCGACGCCGGTGGAAGAAGGCGAAGTCAGCGGCGAGCTGCAGGATCTGTCCGGTCGCATCAATCTCAACAAGCTGGTCCAGATCGACGGCCCCACACTGCAGGAGCGGGACCAGTTCCTGCGTCTGCTGAAGTTGCTTGGGGTGGGAGACTCCGAAGCCCTGGATCTCACCAACGCCCTGATCGACTGGCTCGACCGGAACGACAGCCCCACCCTGCCCGGCGGCGCCGAGTCATCCTGGTACAGCACCCAGCAGCCTCCCCGCAGCCCGGCCAACGGGCCGCTGGCCAGCGTTGGTGAGCTGACCCAGGTGCGCGGCTTCAGCCCCGCCCTGGTTGCTCGTCTGACTCCCTTCGTGGCCGCCCTTCCGGGCAGCGACAGCCTGATCAATGTGAACACGGCACCGCCGGAGGTACTGGCGGCTGCCATTGCCGATCTGCCCCTGGACACCGCCCGCATCCTGGCCGTCGAACGCAGCCGGGCCTGGTTTACCAGCGTAGCCAGCGTTGACGCCTGGCTCGAGAACCGCAACCTCCCTACCAACACCACCAGGCTGGACGTCCAGAGCCGTCACTTCCTGGCCACCGGTCGCGCCCGTTTCGGCGTTTCCATGGTGCGCATGGAGGTCCTCCTGTATCGCCCCACGGGCCAGAAATGGTCCACCATCGTTTGGCAGAAACTGCTATGACCCGCCTCCTCCTTGCCATCGACGAACACTGGCCGACCCGCCCCGAATGCGCCTGGGTGCTTCTCGGGCCCGACGGCCAGCCCCTCTCCGAAGGGCACTCCGCTCCCCGCCACTGGCCGGCCGCCGACGAATGCGCCGTTGTACTGACCGGGGCCCAATGCCTGTGGCTGGATGTGCTGCTGCCCCGCGGCGCCCGCCGTGATCTGCCGCGCCTCTTGAGCTACGCCCTCGAAGACCGGCTGCTGAAGGACCCGGACACCCAGCACCTCACCCTCAGCCACCGCCGCTCCGCCGATGACGGGGAGCGCGACGTGGCCGGCGTGCTGGTCATCTCCCGGGAGCGCCTGCGCAGCCTAGTGGCCCAGTTCGCGGCCATCGGGCGGGTACCCCGCCGGATCGTGGCCGAGCTGCAGACCGCCCCGGCCGACGACGCCGGCTGGCATCTCAGCCTGTCCGCCGAGGGCGCCATCCTGCGCACCGACACGGGGGCCGGGCTGGCCCTTGACCGGGACATCCTGATTCCACTGCTGGCTGCGCAGGCCGTCAGCGCCCGGGCAGCCAACGCGGCCCCTGCCCAGATCGACCTGCACACCGCCCCGGGGAGCCCGGCCCTCGACCTCGCTGCCGCGGCCACCGAAAGTGGCCTTAGTCTGCGCCCCGCCGCGCCCTACCTGTGGTGGCAGGGAAACGAGCGCCAGGCCGCCAACCTGCTCCACGGTGAGTTCGCCGGCCACGACCAGGGTGCGGCGTGGATCGGCCGACTGCGTGCGCCCGCCCTGCTGGCCACGGCAGCAGTGGGCCTCTGGCTGGCCACCAACGTGGGTGAGGTGCTGTGGCAGCGACATGTTCTGGGCGGTTTCGAATCGCGTATCGAACGGGTCTATCGCAGCGCCTTCCCCAATACACCGGTGGTCGCCCCTGCCGCCCAGATGCGGCAACAACTGAACGGCGAACGGGCCCGCCACGGCCTTCTCCGCGATGACGACGCCCTGGCCCTGCTGTCCCAGGCCGCAGAGGCCCTGGGCACCGACGCAGCCGACGGCATCGCCGCCCTGCGTTTCGAGGAAGGCCGCCTCGACCTGACCCTGAGCGGCCCCGCCGCCGCCCGTGCCGAAGCCCTTGTCGGGCTGCTGGCCAGCCGTGGTCTGCTCGCCAACCTGCGTCAGGAAGGCAGCGCCACACACCTGCTGCTGCGCCAGGAGAATCTACAATGAGCACCCCCCGCAAAGCCATATCCGGCCCGATCGCCGCTCTCCACAGCCGCTGGCAGGCCATCAGTCAGCGGGAGCAGCGTCTGGTGCTGATCGCCGCCACTGTCGTGGCAATTGGTGCTGCCGTCAGCCTGCTCGACTGGAGCCGCGCGGAAGGGCAACGCCTGGCACGCAGGCTGCCTCGCGCCGAAGCCAGCCTGAACCAGGTCCAGGAGGCCGCCACCGAGATCAGCCGCCTGCGCGCCGCGCCCCAAACCGCCCGACCCGACGGCCCCGCCCTGCTTGCAGCGGTTCAGGCGTCGGCGAAGAGCCGCGGTCTGGAGATTGGCGTACAGGGCGGCGGCGAAGGCCTGCACCTGAAGGGACAGGCCCCCTTCGATGCATTGGTGGCCTGGCTTGCCACCCTCCAGAAAGACCAGGGCCTGCGCGTGCTGCGGATGGAGATCCAGCGCCAGGGCAGCCTGGCCAGCGTGGATGCGGTGCTGGCCAGCCCGACAAGCCCCTGAGCGGCGATGCTGAGAAAGCTGCTTCTCCTGCTGGCCATGGGCCTGGGCTTTGTGGTGGTCAAGGCCCCGGCCAGCCTGGTGGATGGTTTGCTGGCCCACTTCACCGCCGAGGGTCTGCGTCTGCAACGCGCCGAAGGCACCTTGTGGCAGGGCCGTGGCATCCTGGCGAGCCGTGACGCAAGCGGTCGTAGCCTGTCGCCCTGGTTGCCCGTAGCCTGGGATTTTGACATGGGTGCCCTCACACGGCTCGCGGCGGCTTGGACCTTCTCCAGCAGTGGCACGCCGATCGGACGCATCGAGGCCGGCATCTCGGGGCTGGATGTGACCGAGCTGACGCTCCACGCCCCCGCCGACGCCGCCCTCATGCCGATCCCCAACCCGGTTGCCCGGGCTGGCTGGCAAGGTGACCTGAGCATAACGGCCCCGGTCTGGCACTGCACCCTCACCGGCACCTGCAGCGGTGAAGCCCGCTTGCTATGGCGCGGCGCCCGCGCTGCGCTCTTCCCCGGGCGCCGGTTCGGCGACTACGAGATTCAGCTCACGGCCAGGGAAGGACGCTTCCGCTACACGCTGCGCACCCTTGCCGGCGACGTGATTGCCAACGGCAGCGGCGAGGCTGCACCAGGCCGCACGCCCAGCTTCAAAGGCAGCATCAAGGGAGAACCCGAGTTCCTCAATCGTCTGCCGTCGATCGCCGCCGGTGCCGCCCGGCCCACCGGCCAGCCTGGTCAGTTCGAAATCCAGTGGCCGCCCCACTGACAAACTTCCTTTCATCCCCCGGCTGATTCCGCCAGAATGTCAGATTAATTCCACCTCTCATCGCATCCAGGTTATTCGTCCATGAATCCGATCCAAGCCGCTCGCGCTGCCGGCCAGCAAATCTGGCTCGACAACCTTTCCCGTTCCCTGATCAATGAAGGTCACCTTGCCCGGCATATCGAGCAGGGCGTGGCCGGCGTGACCACCAACCCGGCGATCTTCCACAAGGCCATCGCCGAGGGAAAAGACTACCGCCCGGCACTGGACGCCATGCGCGGCGAGAACCTGAGCGCCGAGCAGCGCTACGAACGCCTGGTCATTGAAGACGTCCAGCGCGCCTGCGACGTGATCCGGCCGGTATTCGATGCCAGCCAGGGCGACGCCGGCTACGTGAGCCTCGAAGTCTCGCCGGCCCTCGCCGACGATGAAGCCGGCACCGCCGCCGCCGCCCGCCGCCTGCGCGCCGCCGTGGCCCGGGACAACCTGCTGGTGAAGATCCCCGCCACCGCGGCCGGCATCCGGGCCATTGAGACCCTGACCGGCGAAGGACTCAGCCTCAACGTCACCCTGATGTTTTCCCTTGCCCATGTGGATGCCGTGGCCGGCGCCTACCAGCGTGGCCTGGAAGCCCTGGCCGCCAGGGGTGGTGATGTGAGCAGGGTGCGTTCGGTCGCCAGCGTGTTCCTGTCCCGCTGGGAAACCCTGGTGGACAAACTGCTCGAGGACATGGGCAGTGACGCCGCCCTGGCCCTGCGCGGCAAGGCTGGCGTTGCCCTCGCCCGTCAGGCCTATCAGCACTACCTGGCCCGCTTCCATGGCGCCGGTTTTGCCGCCCTCGCCGCCCGTGGCGCACGCCCCCAGAGCATGCTGTGGGCCAGCACCGGCACCAAGAACCCGGCCTACCCCGACCTGATGTACGTCGAACCCCTCATCGGACCGGAAACCGTCAACACCCTGCCCGACGCCACCCTGGCGGCCTTTGTCGACCACGGCCAGGTCACGGGCAACAGCATCGGTGCGGAAGTGGAGGCCTCGGCAGCCCACATCGCAGCGCTTGGCAAGCTGGGGATTGATCTCGATGTACTGGGCGAGCGGCTCCAGCAGGAAGGCCTGGCCCAATTTGCCAGCGCCTTCGGCAAGCTGCTCGAGCTCACGGCCTGATTGATCACGGTTGCCCCTACGCCGGAATGGAGGGGGCAACAAACACTGCCCCATCCCCGATCTGATCGTCAGCTAAAAATGCAAAAGGCCAACCTCTGAGGGTTGGCCTTTTGCATTTTGTTTCGGTTGGTGCCGCTGACCGGAATCGAACTGGTGACCTTCGCATTACGAATGCGCTGCTCTACCGACTGAGCTACAGCGGCTAACAACAGCCCGCTATTCTACATGCGCCCCTCTCCTCATGCAACCATGACCGAGGAGAGACCACCAACCTACTGCCCGATGATCCGCCAATTGAGAACACGGGGATCGCTGGTGCCACCAACCTGACTGCCCACAAATCCCGGCCCACCCGCTTTTCCGTCAGAACCCAGCAAACGGATCGAAGAACCATAACGAACCAGCTTGGAACCTACCAAGCCAGAGCTCTGGGTCACAAAGGCAATCGGCACCCTGACGTTGTTCACGATCTGGGCAAACGTCGTCTTGGCTGAGCCATATTTGACAGCATAGGCCGCACTCTCGCCGCCGGGGTTGCACTTGTCCTGGTTCATCAGGGTACCGATCCAGGACACGACCCCTTCGTTGACTTGCGGATTAATCACCACCTGCTCGGCTAGGGTGCCCCGGAGGCCGGTCAGGTCATAGAACCAGCCCATCGGCTTGGACGAATCCTGCACGACACCTTCGATCAGGCTATTCACCTGCACCATGTTGCTCCGCTTCACCGGGAAGGTCACCCCGCTCGGAAGGGGGTTGGCAGCACCCGTAGCCGACGAATAGGGATCCGACGCCGTGCCATCCCGCAGAGCGTAGAAGGTCTGTTGCTGCGTGTTGTTCCGGTCGTTGGTGTGCAAGAGCTTGCCTGTTCCGACAAACAGGTAACGGACCAGATCAGGCCCCGGATCAACCCGAGGTTCGGTTGTGACTGGCTGGGCCTTACCCAGCGAATCCCGCAGGTGGAGAATCGGCGTGGTCGGGTTGGGGACGTCGCTGGTGGCGCTGGAGAAGTCAAAACGCCACATGTTACCCAGCAGGTCGCCCGCATAGACATAGTCAACGGTCATGTCCCCGTAGTCCAGAACATACCCGGTCATATGGGCGAGCCCCGCGGGATTTGCTGCAGTGCCCTCGCTGGTGTAAATCTTCTGCAAAAGGGTACCGGTCTTGGGATCAAGCACAAACAGCACGCCTTTGCCCGGAACACTGGTCTTGCTCGTCCCCAGGATGTTGTTGTAGCCGCCGGCAATGATGACCACCCAACCCCACTTGCGGGTCTTGATAATGCTGGCGCGGCCATAGCTGAAGCCCATGTCCTCGTGGGTGAACTCCCAAAGTACCTTGCCGGCGATGTCTGTTTCGGTCGCCGAGGCCGTCGGGGTGTCGGTGATATCCAGGGCAACGTAACTTCTACCACCCTTGCCCAACCCAAAAACCAGCAAGGTTCTCCAGTCGTGGGAGGCCGCGTTTGACTCTATCGTCCCGCCGGCCCGTTTGAAGTCCACATCCCGGGAGAAGGGCGTTGCGTTCACGTAGTAACGGTGTAGATAGGACTTGTCGCTCAGCGCCCTAAGGCCGCTCTCTCCAGGTTTTTCGTCTGGGCCAAGAAAAGCTGCGTTGGGAACCACGGCAAACAGCTCCTTGCCCCCCGACGCCACCAATTGCGCATCGAAAGCATGGAACATCCCGTCATTGGCACCCACGTAGACCACCGGTTTGCGCGACGCCTTGTTGGCCTTGAATGTGGAGTAACCCGGGTTGTAGGCATCCGAATAGTCCTGGTTCGGCGGGCCGACGTAAAGGGCACCGGAATCCACGATGTCACCGAGTGCCGACGCCCGGTAACGATAAGCCTTGCGTGCAGTGAGGGTGGATTGGTTGGTGGTATCACCCCGGAGGTAGTTCAGCACGTTTCCCTGTTCTGAAGAGGAGCCCAGGGCGGTCTTCTGGGCCTCAGACAGATTGGCTAGCCGGAAGGGAACACCTTTGAGAGTGCCGTCCTTGGGCGTCAAGGTCACCACCTTGCGAGTCGAGTCCCAACCGGAACCACTCACCATTGAATCAAGTTTTGCGGCGGCGCTCCAGACTTGGGACGTATTGATGTCACCGGTAGCAACATCAATCGAGTCTATCTTCAGGCCTTTGAGATCACCGGACCAATACAGGGAGCTATAGGTAGTCTGGAAGAAGCCATCCGCAGCCAGGCTGTCGGAAATCACCGACCCCGTCGCACCCACGCCGCTTCCCGAGGCAATCAAGGAGTTGATCTGATTGAAGGCCGAATTCAAACCGGACAGAAGGCGATCCGGATCGGATGCCGGAAAGTAGGTATCCGGGAGCGCAGTGCCCTTGTAGGTCTGTCCAAGCGCATCCCACTCGCCGGCATCAGGGACGCCGTCGCCATCCTTGTCGGTAAAGCCACCGTACTTAGCCGCCTTGAAGTACTGATTGTTGGCCGCCATGGTGGAATACTCCAGGGCATCCACCCAAAAGGTCTTGATACGGGATTCGGGAAAGTCTGAGCGCAATGATGCGGTGTTGGCGGCATAGGCCATGCCGGAAATGTAGTCATTGGACAAGTTGTAGCCGGTGATCTTCTTCGTCCAGTCCTTGACGGTCAGGCCGGCAAAACGCTCCCCTGCGACCAGGGAGTCCATGGTGTAGCCACTCCCCGAAAGGTTGTTGTCGCACTGGTCACCGCAGGTGTTGGTATCTCCAATGCCGATGATGAACTGCTTCTGGCAACTTCCCCCATGGGATGCAGGCAGGACAGGATCAAGCCAGTTGGTGATGACGGGAAAGTCATCCTTGATTTCCACCCGCTGGGTAGTTGTTACACCGGACGGTATCACCGAATAACTCGGCACATGCCCGATTCCGGACGGACCCAACAGGTAGCGCAAGGCAACAGCGTACATTTCGCTCACGTTGTCATAGCGCTTGTAGCTCTTGGCCTTGTAACCGAACAAGTTCAGGTAGTTGATCGCGCCAGTCCGGGAAACCTCTCCATCCCCTCCCCGGTCGGAGGGGAAAGGGTCAGAAAGGAAAGCGCCGGTCTCAAGGATTTCATCCCTTGTGTCACGGATCTGGGCCTTCAGAACGCCACCATCCCACGCCTTCAACTGCGTATCTGAGCCATAAGTCTGGTTGTTCAGGTTGTGATAACCCACCGCGCCAAAACGCATCCGCTCGATGTTCTTCTGGATCAGGCCCACCGGCTTATAAACGCGCTTGGTCTTGGCCTCATTCTCGTATTTCTGGCAATACGATTGATCGGCGTACTCGTGCTTTGTCGTGTCGTTGCCCCGACACACCTGCACCCGGACCTGATAGCTCCCCGCGCTGATTCCACCCGAAGAATCGTTGTCACTGAAGGTGAACTCGATATTGATCCCCTTGTTGAATACGGTACCCACCAGGTTCTTCGTTCCGTTAGGGGCAATGGGTGTGTATTGCGATATGTAGGCTGACTTCAGGGATTTATCCGGGAAGTTGCTCTTTCCCCCCTGCCCATTCGACCAGGCCTTTTTTAGAATGGTGTGTCCCGTAGGACTGCCGGCAGAAAAATCCGACGGCAGATCCTCGTCTCGCGCGCCGCCCGTCATCCCCCAGCGAAACAGATCAATAACGTGCATCGTCGCCCAGTTGAGGTAATTTCCAGACCACTCGCCGGAACAGGTGTAGTTGGCCCCCTGGGCGTTGTCCGAGGTGTAGAAGTAGCCGCTGGTACTCGAACCGGTGTAGATGTAACAACGGGTGGGATCGAAGTAGCCCAGATACTTTCTGGAGGGCTCAAAATAGGGGTCGGAGGTCGAATTGGCCGGCAGCGCAGGAATACCGCTCGTCCCACCGATGCTGAAGTTGGCATGGCTCTGGGCCGTGGGGAACTCCACCGACAGCGCCAGCATCACGTTGGCCGGCACCCCCTCATTACTGGCGGTCATGGGCACGTCGGCCAACGCGGTCTCGGCGGAATGGACCACCGGCAGCATTGCGTGCCATGCCGCTACCGCAACAATCAACTGCCTGGAAAAGAACTTCCAGCGAGGGGACAACACCTCGGACCGGGTCGTGGATGCGTTCATTTCGTCATATCCCCAGAAGGTATTCAATATCACTCACCCAGGAAAGTCACATTCCACTGGACATAGGTCTGGCTATTGCGCACGCCATCCGTGCGTACCGTGACCCGATAGACCGGCGAGGCCGTCGAGCCCGGCTTGTCTGCCCACTTGTCCCCCCCAAGCGGTGATTCGGTGGAGAGCACGCAGGTCACCTTGCTGGACGGGCCATAGGTTTCACACATGCGCTCGATCAGGAAGCGCATTTCATTTCCGTTGGCCTTGACTGGCGCGATCTTGAATTTTGCGTCGAACTGGGTCTTGTTCTTGATGATCAGGGGAATCCCGTTTTCATCCGTCTCCAGGATGCGTGGATAAAAGTTCAGCTTCGCCCATTCCCCGGCGGCCGTGCATGCAGTGCCGGTAGCTGCTGGTGGCGGGCAACCGGCGACAGAATCCTGATACTTCTGGAAATTTGCCGACTTCATGGCTTCGAAAGCCTTGTTGAGGCCCCCGCCGGCGCTGTTGATCGAATCACGCTTGAAACCGATGTTCCCGGACAGCAGGGCCGAGGTGTCGACAGAGTTCAGCAAGGACACCGAGCCGAGCATCATGACGACCAGCACCACCAGCACCACGGCAAGCACCACGCCGCGTTGCCGTCCAGAACCAAGGTGTCGCATTTTCGAGGACATTCGGGATCCACACGCAAATCAGATATTCGGGGGTGTTCTCATGTTCCGGAGCGGAATCACCCATTCGTAAGCCTGGTACTGGTAACGCTGCTCATCGGAGGTCAAGGTCCGGCTGAATTGCCGGGCAGACGCCAGATCCTGGAACAGCTTGATGCTCGTCATGGGGGCATCGCTGGCGATCGGTTGCGATGAGCGCACCACCATCGCAATGCGGATCGCCTTGACATACCCAATGCGCTGCTGGGTCGCCAACTTGCCATCCATCAGGTCGGCCAGAGTCCATCCCGACTCTGAGGGGGACACCCATTCATCAACCGCGTTGTCGTTGATATCACCACCAACACCGTTATCAAGCCCGTAGCGGGCCTTGATCAGGAAGATGTTCTCCCCGACCACCTGAGTGTCAAAGCGCTTGAGCAGATCGTACTGGAGCAATTCGCTGTCACTATTGACTCCCAGCATCGTGAAATTCGGATTGTCCCTGAGCCCAAGATGGAAAGCGGCCGGCGACTTCTCGTAAATGGAAGACTCAATCGTTCCGTAAGTCAGGGTATTCAAGGGAACCAGCTTGCTGAATGTGGCAACCTTAAGGCCCAAGGAGGCATCGGCCGTCATCACGGGCGCGGTCATGGTCTTCGCCGCCTGCACAACCCGGCAGTCGCCCGGATCGTCGGCAATCTTGCGCGGCACCGCAAGAAGCAGATCGTAAGCGGCCGCCGCGGCGGACGTTTTCAGAATCATCCCGATCGTCGGTGTCTGCACCACCATGGAATCGCCGGTAGCGGACGAAAAGGCCAGGCCCTTGTTGCCCGAAGCGGAGTCTCCCGCCATCGTGATGATCACATCCGACTTGTCCCCGCCATCAATGATGGCCGCCGGTACTGCTCGCAGGGTCTGGGGCACGGAGGCAAAGGGACTGGGATAGGCCGACGCACTGGGGAGCACCACATTGCCGGAAAAACTGGCGAGGAGCCTGCACCCCCATACCCACTGCCCTCCGCGCGCAAGCCCGGAACCGCCCTCCTGGATGATCAGATCAAGCCGCTGCGCAGCGATTGCCGCCGACTGCAGTGCATCTCCCGACCCGGAGATATTTCGACGATAGGCCTCACTCGACGAAAAGCTCTGCATGATCACCAGACTCGCGATCAGGCCAATGACCATGCCCACCATCATCTCGACGATGCTCAGGCCGGCCTGACGCCGACGAGGCTCAAAACAGCATTGCTTGGGTGACATAGACTCCGTGCTCCAGCTTCTTTCTGTCCGCGGCCACGCCAGAGCCGCCACTGTTCGGCAGATCCCACTCAATCGTCACCGTGACCACAAAGGTATCAATGGCTTTGCCGTTTTCCACGACCACCTCGGCCTTGGGGTTGGGCAGCTTGCTCCCATTGGTCACGCGCTGGGTAAACCAGGCATGGGTCGATGCACCTCCCCCACCTGGCGACTTATAGGCATACTCCGCCACCACGACGGCGCGCTTGTCCACGGACATCTTGGAAATCAACTCGTCTGCAAGGATGGCAGCCTCGGTGCGGAAACGGCTGTCAGTGGCAATCCGGGTGGACGCGGCCTGAAAGCCGATCATCCCGAGCAAGCCCAATGAAAAGATGAGCAAAGCCACCAGCGCCTCGAGCAGGACATAGCCACGTTCACCGCGGACTCTCATGACATCTCCTAAGCGGCCGGACAATCGGAAGCGGACAGCATGGGCTGACAGGCCCGCGGGTCACCGCTGGCCTTCGACGGATCACACATCTTGACCGCACCACCCGGCGTTACAAATACGCAATAGGCCACTGCCGCACTGGTCCGGGAAACCCTGAAAATCTGCTTCCCACCTACGGGCGCACTGGTCAGGTCCAGAACCCGACCCGACCCATTGAAGCGCACACCGGCCGGGCCCTGGTAAGTCACGCCCTCTGCCATCTGGCTCGTGGTGGAGCCATTCACGTAGCGGTTCGCTGCCGTGCTGTCGACCATCCGGATGGCCCAGTTCAGCCCATCTGCCTTTGCAACCAGGCTACTGACGGAGGCCGCGCTCGGGCTTCCGTCGGTAAGCATGAAGTCAACTTCACCATTGCGCCGGATGGCTTCCCCTTCGGCCTGACGGAGGGCATTCTGAATGAGCTCCGCAGCAGAGCCGACGGAATTGTTGCGGATGACCTGGGTGAAGGATGGCAATGCCACGGAAATCAGGATGGCACCGACAACCATGACGATCATCAGTTCGAGAACGGTGAAGCCCTTCTGGGCCGGACGGAATGCGCTCAGCACGATGTCTGACTCTTGCTCATCAACCAGCAGCTACCGCTGGCCTTGGGTGTAGCCGAAGCCTTTTCACCACTTTCGTTGATGGAATACCAGTAGCCGCCGGTACCCTTGGCGGTATCACCGGTTATCTTCAGCGTGAAACTGGTGTCGGTGCAGGCTGGCGAGTGGGCGACCGTGAAAGGGATGTCCACGAAATAGGGACTCATGTCGGGGCAATTGCCATCAGGCTTGTAGGTCCGCCGGGAGTTGTACACCTGCTCCATCCGCACCTTGGCCTCGGACAAGGCCTCAACCCCCTGGGCGATTCTGCCGCGGGCGATATGATCCATGTAGGCCGGGATGGCGATCGCTGCCAGGATTCCGATGATCACCACCGCTATCAGCAACTCGATCAACGAAAAGCCGCGCGCTTTGTTCATAGTTTTTTCCTCCGATGCTTCATCGTCCCGCCGCCCCCTGTCAAATGCGAGCGTTCGGCGACAAGCGGAGTCTTCCCCCAGACCGGCGGCACAAGAAGGCACAGGCCACCGGGCCTATCCTTCAACAGGGCCTCAGCAGGGCCCTGACCCGACTCCGACACCATGATGCCCCGCCCCGCCCCCGGACAATCCCTCCCGATCGCAGCGGGTCTTTCCATCGCCCTGCACCTCGCTGCCCTGATCACCTGGCCGCAAGATCCCGGTCCGGGCGGCAGCAACAGCATGACCAGACAACTGAACGTGCGACTGATACCCTCCCCGCCCACGGGCGAGGCCACACCTCGCCCGACGCAACGAGCGTACCTCATCCCCACAAGCCCATCACGAGAACGGACAACAGCACGCACCCCGGCACCGGCACGGCCGGCTGCCCCGCCGCCCGACGCAGATCCGCAGCCCTTGCCCGTATTTCCGGTCGAGGCCCTTACCCGTCTCCCGACCCTTCTCACCGAGATCGCCCCCGATGACTGGCCCTCCCTGCCCGGCGCACCGTCCGGCCGCTTCCGGATAGAGGCCGACATAGGGCCGGATGGCCGGGTGATGCACGTCAATCTGCTGTGCGAACAGGAAATGCGCGAGGTGGCCGCAGCCTATGCGGGAACAATCATGGGCTGGCGCTTCACCCCTGCGGAAATCCTGGGGCACCAGGTCTCCAGCCGCATTCACATCGAGTTCGAAATCGGGTCACCGGAGAGTGAAGGCTTCACCGCCACCCCTGTGCCACTTCAAGCACCACCGCGCCAGTAATCCGGCCGCCCGAAGCAGCCCCGCAGATGGTCGATCAGCAAGCGCACCCGCAAGGGCAGGCGACGGTTCTGCGGAAACAGGGCGTAAATCCCCGTGGGTGGCGCGGCAAACGAATCCAGCACCGACACCAGCGCACCCGAAGCGAGATCCCGCTCAACCTCCCACATGGAGCGCCACGCCATCCCGATGCCGCCCAGCGCCCATTCATGCAATACCGTTCCATCATTGCACTCGAAGCGCCCCGAGACCTTGATCGTCCGAGTCTTGCCGGGCGTCTCAGGATCGGCAAAGACCCAGCCGCGCTGGGGATCGAGGGACAGGCAGTCGTGCTGCGTCAGATCGTCGGGCGTCGCGGGCATGCCGCAGCGCGCCAGATACTCGGGGCTTGCCACCACCACCCGCCGGTTGTCGGCCAGGCGCACGGAAACGAGGCTGGAGTCACTCAACTCGCCGATGCGGATGGCGCAATCCACCCCTTCGTTCACCAGATCGACGAGTCTGTCGCTCAGATCCAGACTGCAGCTAACGTCCGCATGGGTGCGCAGAAAATCCCGGATCAGGGGCGCCACGTGGCGCCGCCCGAATCCGGCCGGTGCCGACACCTTGATATGCCCGCTGGCCTTGACCCCCCCCAGGCTGACAGACGCCTCCGCGTTGGCCAGGTCATTGAGAATGCGCTGACAGTCCTCAAGAAAAGCACTGCCCTCAAAGGTCAGACTCAGCTTGCGGGTCGTCCGCAGCAGGAGCTTCACTCCCAGACGCTCCTCAAGGGCGTCGACACGCCGCCCCATCATCGCGGGCGTCACCCCATCGGCCCGGGCAGCAGCCGAAAGGCTGCCCTTGGCGGCCACACTGACAAAGGCTTCGATTTCCTTGAAATTGCTCACTTGATACTTTTAGTAAAAAATCATTTGATTTTATTATGGCTTCTTTTTTCTTTAGTCGTTGAATAAACTTCAGCACATCAAGGTGGAGGAGACAGGATCCCGAGAGGTGCCACCCGGTCACGAGCCGGGCAGAAGCACCTCCGAGGAGCCAACCACAACCCCAAGTTCAAGCACAAGGTCACCGAGCATGGCTCACCCGCCCCGCATCCAGGCTGTCGCGTTCGATGCCTTCGGCACGCTCTTCGACGTGTACTCGGTCGGCCTGCTGGCCGAGCAGCTCTACCCCGGCAAAGGCGTCGCCCTGGCAGACCTGTGGCGCAGCAAGCAGATCGAATACAGTTTCATCCGCAGCCTGTCCGGCCGCTACAAGCCCTTTTGGGAGATCACCCGGGATGGGCTGCGCTTTGCGGCAGCCAAACTGGGGCTTGAACTGGACACGGTGCGCTGCAATCAATTGATGAACCAGTACGCCTGCCTATCCCCCTTCCCGGAAAATCTTGGCGCCCTCCAGGCCCTCAAGGACGCAAACGTCCCCACCGCGATCCTCTCCAACGGTACGCCGGAGATGCTTGAGGTGGCCATCAAGAGTGCGGGCATGCACGGTCTTTTCGACCACGTGCTGTCGGTGGATGCCGTGCGCAAATACAAGACCAGTGCCGAAGCCTACGCGCTCGCACCGGCAGCCTTCGAATGCCCTGCCGAGCGTATCCTGTTTGTTTCTTCCAATGGCTGGGATGCCGCCGGCGCGGGCTGGTTCGGCTTCCAGACATTCTGGATCAACCGCAGCGGTCAACCCCTGGAACAACTGGACGTACCCCCCACCGTCCAGGGCAGCCTGCTCACCGACGTTGTCGATTTTGTGGCGCGCCAGCGCGCCTGAACCCTCACCTGAACCCCTTCGTTTTGCAACCTTCCCCCACAGGAGCCACCATGAGCCTCACCCTCCCCGCCGGCATGCAGATCAACGCCCCGCTTCAACCGGGCTACGAAACCATCCTCACCCCGGAAGCCCTCGAGTTCGTCGCCAAGCTGCACCGCGCCTTCGAGCCCCGTCGCCAGGAACTGCTGAAGGCCCGAGTCGAGCGCCAGGCCCGTATCGACGCCGGCGAAATGCCCGATTTCCTGCCCGAGACCAAGCACATCCGCGAAGGCGACTGGAAGGTTGCCCCGCTGCCCAAGGCGCTCGAACGTCGTCGCACCGAGATCACCGGCCCGGTCGAGGCCAAGATGATCATCAACGCCTACAACTCGGGCGCTGACTCCTACATGACCGACTTCGAGGACTCCAACAGCCCGAAGTGGGACAACCAGATCCAGGGTCAGGTCAACATCTACAAGGCCATCCGCCGCGAACTCTCGTTCAAGAACGAAGCCGGCAAGGAATACAAGCTCAACGACAAGATCGCCACCCTGCAGATCCGCCCCCGCGGCTGGCATCTGGACGAGAAGCACGTCACCGTTGATGGTCAGCGCGTCTCCGGCGGCATCTTCGACTTCGGCCTGGTCTTCTTTCACAACGCCAAGGAACAGATCGCCCGCGGCGCCGGCCCCTTCTTCTACCTACCGAAGATGGAGAGCCACCTGGAAGCCCGCCTGTGGAACGACATCTTCGTGATGGCCCAGGATCACATCGGCCTGCCCCAGGGCACCATCAAGGCCACCGTGCTGATCGAAACCATTCTTGCCACGTTCGAGATGGAAGAAATCCTGTACGAACTGCGCAACCACTCCGCCGGCCTCAACGCCGGGCGCTGGGACTACATCTTCTCGTGCATCAAGAAGTTCAAGAAGAACAAGGACTTCTGCCTTGCCCAGCGCAGCGCCATCACCATGGAAGTGCCCTTCATGCGCGGCTACGCCCTGGCCCTTGTCCAGGCTTGCCACAAGCGCGGCGCCCCGGCCATGGGCGGCATGTCGGCCCTGATCCCGATCAAGAACGACGCAGAAGCCAACGAGAAGGCCCTGGCCGGCATCCGTCACGACAAGACCCGCGACGCCAACGACGGTTTCGACGGCGGCTGGGTGGCTCACCCGGGCCTCGTCGCCATCGCCGCCGAAGAGTTCCAGAAGGTCCTCGGTGAAAAGCCCAACCAGTGGGAAAAGCAGGTGGAAGGCAAGTTCGGCCCGGAGCAGTGGCTGGATTTCCGCCCCACCACCCCGATCACCGAAGCCGGCCTGCGCAACAACATCAACGTGGGCATCCACTACCTGGGCTCCTGGCTGGCCGGCAACGGCTGCGTGCCCATCCACAACCTGATGGAAGATGCGGCCACCGCCGAAATCTCCCGCTCCCAGGTGTGGCAGTGGGTCGTGTCGCCCAAGGGCATCCTGGATGACGGCCGCAAGGTCACCGTCGAGATGGTGCGTCCGATGATCGCCGAGGAGCTCGCCAAGGTGAAGGCCACCGTCACCGCCCAGGGCGAGGACACCGCCAGCTACGACCAAGCCTCCGAGATCTTCGACAAGATGTCCCTGACCCCGGAATACCCGGAATTCCTGACCCTGCCGCTGTACGAGGCGATGGATTAACACTGCCCAGGCCCGGCAAAGCGGGACATCGGAACGGCACCCTCCCCTGGAGGGTGCCGTTCTTTTTTTCAGCACTCGGGTGCCCGCCGCCCGGATCTACTCGATCCCGGCCATCCCGGCCTCGGGGTAGCGCGCCCCGGCCACCTGCTCGGGGTGGAACAGGGCATCCAGTTCGGCGAGCTCCGCGGACGAGAGCACCAGATCCGCTGCAGCCATGTTCTCCGCCAGGCGATCCGGACAGCGCGTCCCCGGAATGGGAATCACATGGGGATGCTTCGCCAGCAGCCAGGCCAGGGCAATCTGGGCATTGCTTGCCCGATGCCGCGCCGCAAACGCTGTCAGCCCGTCCACCAGCCGGCGGTTGATTGCCGCCGCCCCCGCCTCGAAGCGGGGATTAACCCGCCGAAAATCGCCTTCGGCCAGCTCATCCAGCTTGAGGCGGCCCGTCAGGAAGGCGCGCCCCAGGGGACTATAGGCGATGAAGCTCGCACCCATTTCAGCGCAGGCCGCCAGCACGCCCTCCTCCGGCTCCCGGGACCACAGGGAATACTCGCTCTGCACGGCTGCCACCGGATGCACGGCATGGGCCCGCCGCAAGGTCTCGGCGGACACCTCCGACAGCCCGATCTGCCCCACCTTCCCCGCCTTGACCAGATCCCCCATGGCTCCGACCACATCCTCCAGCGGCACCTCGGGATCTCTACGATGGCAGAAATACAGGTCGATGTGCTCGACACCCAAACGGCGCAGGGATGCTTCGCACGCCGCCCGCACATACCCCGGCGAGTTGTCGATACGGCGCTCGTAGCATCCCGCTTCGCGAACGATGCCGAACTTGGTGGAAATGCGCACACGGGCTCGCCGGGCGGCCCCTCCATCGGCCAAAAAGCGACCGAGCAGACTTTCATTGTGGCCGAAGCCATAGGTATCCGCGGTATCGAAGAGCGACACCCCCAGCTCCACCGCCCGGGTGAGCGTCCGCAGAGAATCCCCGTCATCGCTCGCCCCATAGAACTCGCTCATGCCCATGCAGCCGAGGCCAATGGCCGACACCGCCACGCCGGCCTGCCCCAGGTATCGATGCTTCATGTTCCCATCCCTCATTGAACCGTGAAACCGCCATCCACCGTCAGTCCCTGCCCGCTCACGTGACTGGCCAGCCCCGACAGCAGGAACAGTACCGCCCCGGCGATTTCGTCCGGACGTCCTGCCCGCCCGGCCGGAAAGCCCGCACTGGCCATGCGCAGGCCCTCGAGGCTACCGAACCCGATCTCCGCCATGGGTGTTTCCACCGGCCCGGGGCACACCGCATTGACGCGAATGCCCAGCCGAAAATAGTCCAGGGCGGCACTACGGGTCAGCCCCAGCACCGCATGCTTGCTGGTGGTGTATGCGGCCATGCCGGGAAACGCAACCTGCGCCACGATGGAAGCAGTATTCACGATCGCCCCGCCCCCTGTTTCCAGCATCGCGGCAATCTCATGTTTCATCGCCCACAGCACACCGTACATGTTGGTCCGCATCACGCTCTCGAAGTCTGCTGTCTCAAGGGTGTGCAGCGGCCCCGCCGGGCCCAGCGCGCCGGCGTTGTTGAAGGCACCGTCGAGTCGGCCGAAGCGGGCCACGGTGGCGGCGACGGCAGCGCCAACCTCCGCCTCGACACCGACGTCCATTGCGAGCACCAGAGCCTCGCCCCCGGCTGCCTCGATCTGCCGCGCTAGCTCGGCACATGCATCGACGCGCCGCGCGGCAAGTGCCACCCGGGCGCCCGCCCTGCCAAGGGCCAGCGCGGTGGCGGCCCCGATGCCCGATGAGGCACCGGTGACGAGAATGGCCTTACCGGCCAGGTCCATGGATTCTGCAGTCATTGAGATTCTCCAGTCTGAAAGGCGGACAACGCAAAGCAGGCTACGCCGCCCCTACTCATGCAACAATCCACACGATCGACCATGGGTTATTGAGATGAATTCATCAATATGAATCGCAACCGCCTCACCGACCTGCAGGCCTTTGCCACCGTTGCCCGTTTGCGCAGTTTCCGTCGAGCGGCAACGGAGCTGGGTGTTTCGCCGTCGGCCCTCAGCCACAGCCTGCGGGGACTGGAAGGCCGTTTAGGTGTGAGGCTGCTCAATCGCAGCACCCGCAGCGTGGCCCCCACCGAGGCCGGGCAGCGCCTGCTTGACCGCCTCGCCCCGGCGCTGCTGGACATCGACGGCGCCCTTGAAGCACTCAACGCCTTCCGGGACTCGCCGGTGGGCACACTGCGCTTCAATGCCCCGCGCCATGCTGCCGAGCATGTCCTGGCGCCCCTTGCCAACCGCTTCCTGCTCGCCAACCCGGGCATGCGCCTGGAGATCGTGGCTGATGACGCCTTTGTGGACATCATTCAGGGCGGCTTTGACGCCGGCGTGCGTTTTGGGGAAAGCCTGGATCGGGACATGGTGGCCATCCCCCTGGGGCCGCCCCAGCGTTTTGTGGTAGTCGGTGCGCCCACCTACCTGGTCCAGGCAGGCCGTCCATCCACCCCCCATGAACTAGGCCGGCATCGCTGCATCGGGATTCGCTTCCCGAGTGGGGCGCGATATCGGTGGGAGTTCGAAAGAGCGGGAGAAAAACTGGAGGTGGACGTCAGCGGCCCCCTTGATGTGGGAGAAATGCCGCTGATGCTTCGCGCTGCCGAAGACAGCCTGGGCCTGGCCTATGTTTATGAGGAAACCGCGCGAGCCAGCCTGGCAGCCGGCCGGCTTGAAACCGTGCTGGACGACTGGCGTCCGACGGAAGCCGGCTTCTTCCTGTATTACCCCAGCCGCCGTCTGCCTTCGGCAGGGCTGCAGAAATTCATCGAACTGGTAAAGGAAAGCCGCGTCGAGCGTACGGGAACCACCCCGAGGGCGTCAGGCTGAGGCCAGCGCCTCCAGCACCGATACTTCGGCACCGACGATTCTCACCCGCTTACTCCTGGATGTTTCACCGCTGAGCAGCGAGACCGCGGATTTCGGCACACCACACACCTTGGCCAGAAAGGCCAGCAGCGCGGCATTGGCCTTGCCGTCCACGGGCGGCGCAGCAAGCCGGATCTTCAAGGCATCGCCGTGAAGACCTGCCACCTCGGTCTTTCGGGCACCGGGCTGAATGTGTAGCATCAGGACCACGCTGCCATCCCCGGCCTGCACCATCCAGCCCATTTGGAGTCAGGCCAGGCCCACGAGCATGTACTTGCCCATCGCCAACGCACTAAGGAGCACCTGAAGCACCAGCAACAGGGCGATCGGCGTCAGATCGACACCACCGACCAGCGGAATCACCCGCCGGAAAGGGCGGAGGAAGGGCTCGGCCAAGGCGTTGATCAGGCCTGCCATCGGCGCGTGGGGATTGACCCAGGACAGCACCGCCGACATCAGTACCACCCCCATCAGCAGATACAGAGCGACCTTCACGGTTTCGAGCAGGCCCACCCCCCACATCACCACCAGCATGCTCAGCGGATCTGCCACACCGATGATCCCGCGCACCCCGAGAGCCACAAAGACGACCAGCACCTGCACCACCCAGGCCGGCAGCAGGCTGGCCAGATCAAGCCCGCCCAGGCCCGGGATGAAGCGGCGCAGGGGCAACACCAGCCAATCGGTGGTTGCCACCACGAACTGACCAATGGGGTTGCGAAAGGAAATCCGTTGCCACTGCATCACGAAACGGGCCAACAGAACACCGGAGAGAAGCCCGCCAAGGGTCTCGACAACGGTCAGGAAAAGGCTCGCGAGCATGCCGCCCCCCTTCAGTCGCGGCCGAGCTGATCGCCCAGCTCGCGGCCACGGGCTTCTGCAGCACGCACCGCCCGCTCCACGACGGCGGGAAAGCCGTCGGCAGCAAAAGATGCCAATGCCGCTGCGGTGGTCCCCCCTTTGGAGGTGACCCTCTCCCGCAGCACCGCCGGAGACTCATCACTGGCCGCAGCCAGCCGTGCCGCACCGAGCACCGTATCGATGGCCAACTTGCGGGCCGTTGCTCCATCAAAGCCCATGGACTCACCGGCAGCCTGCAGACACTCGATAAAATGAAACACGTAGGCAGGGCCACTCCCGGACACGGCGGTCACGCTATCGATCTGCGCCTCGTCGGCAACCCATACCGTGCTGCCCACGGCAGACAGCACCTTATCGGCGGCCTCACGCCCCGCCGCGCTGACGGCGGCGTTGGCAAACAGCCCGGTGATACCGGCACCGATCAGCGCGGGCGTATTGGGCATGGCCCGTACCAGGCCATCGTATCCGCCCAACCAGCGGCCGATGTCCGCCAGACGCAGCCCGGCTGCGATGCTCACCACGACCTGTGACGCCAGGCGCCCGGCCATGGGCGCCACCGCGTCCCTGAGTTGCTGGGGCTTGACCGCCAGTACCAGCACATCACAGTCCAGGGATGCATCGTCGATGGACGCCACGACCCGCACTCCGAAACCCGCCTCGAGCCTTGCCCGACCTTCTGCGGAGAGCTCGACCACCTGTAACTCCGCCGCCTTGAAGCCCTGCTTAAGCATGCCGCCAATCAGGGCCGCGGCCATATTGCCGCCCCCCAGGAAGGTGATTTTCATCGATTTATTTCCAAGATCATGGATGGATAAGGAGAGAGGTCAGGCCCGCGACCCAAAGATCGCAGTGCCCACTCGGACTATCGTTGCCCCTTCGGCAATGGCCGCCTCGAGGTCATCGGACATGCCCATGGAGAGGGTATCAAGGCTCATCCCGCCGTTGTTGAGCGCATCCCGCAGGTGACGCAGGCTCGCAAAACGCGCACGCTGCACCGCCACATCAGGGCTCGGCTCGGGAATGGTCATCAGACCCCGCAGCGTAAGCCGGGGGAGTGCCGCCACGGCGCGGGCAAGTTCCGGGAGCGCCTCCGGCGAAACGCCGCTCTTGCTCTCTTCCCCGCTAACATTGACCTGGATGCACACCTGCAACGGCGGCAAGTGAACATCCCGCTGCTCGGACAGACGCTGGGCGATCCGGATACGGTCGACGGAATGCACCCATGAAAAGGCATTCGCCACGGGGCGCGTCTTGTTGCCCTGCAGGGGGCCGATGAAATGCCACTCCAGCCCCAGATCGGAAAGGGCTTCGATCTTGCCAACAGCTTCCTGCACGTAACTTTCGCCAAAAGCCATCTGACCGCCCGCTACGGCGTCACGCAGGCTTTCGATGGGCCACGTCTTGCTGACGGCGAGAAGACGTACCTCCGCGGGATCACGGCCCGCTTCGACGGCAGCACGCGCAATGCGCGCAGAAAGGATTTGAAGGCGGGCAGATATGCCTGATTTATAATCTTCCAAAGCTCTAATCTGGGCAGTCGGTGCCGTTGAGTATAGCATCGGCTCCGAGCCCGAATTTCGCCCGACAATCCCAGCCCTGCCGCGAGCCCCCACGATGGATATCACCGAACTGCTGGCCTTTACGGTCAAGAACAAGGCGTCCGACCTTCATGTTTCCGCGGGCCTGCCGCCGATGATCCGGGTACACGGCGACGTGCGCCGGATCAACCTGCCCGCCCTGGCCCACAAGGACGTCCATGGCATGGTGTACGACATCATGAACGACGCCCAGCGCAAGCAGTACGAAGAGTTTCTCGAAACCGACTTCTCCTTCGAAATCCCCAACCTGGCACGATTCCGGGTCAATGCCTTCAATCAGAACCGTGGCGCAGCTGCAGTGTTCCGGGTTATTCCCTCCAAGGTGATGACTCTTGAAGAGCTGAACTGCCCGAAGATCTTCAAAGAGATCGCCAATCAACCCCGGGGCATCGTCCTCGTCACCGGCCCCACCGGCTCGGGCAAATCCACCACCCTCGCGGCGATGGTGGACTACGTCAATGAGAACGAATACGGCCACATCCTGACCATCGAGGATCCCATCGAATTCGTCCATGAATCCAAGCGTTGCCTGATCAACCAGCGTGAGGTCTCCCGCGACACCCAGTCCTTCAACGCGGCCCTGCGCTCCGCCCTGCGGGAAGATCCGGATGTGGTGCTGGTGGGTGAAATGCGTGACCTGGAAACCATCCGCCTGGCCCTCACGGCAGCCGAAACCGGCCACCTGGTCTTCGGCACGCTGCACACCTCGTCGGCCGCCAAGACCATCGACCGTATCGTCGACGTCTTCCCCGCCAACGAGAAGGACATGGTCCGGGCCATGATGTCCGAATCCCTGCGCGCAGTGATCTCGCAGACCCTGCTCAAGACCAAGGACGGCACCGGCCGGGTGGCAGCCCACGAGATCATGATCGGCACCCCCGCCATCCGTAACCTGATCCGTGAAAACAAGGTGGCACAGATGTATTCAGCCATCCAGACCGGACAGAACATCGGGATGCAGACCCTCGATCAGTGCCTGGCCGACATGGTCCGACGCAACATCGTGTCGGGTGCGGAAGCCCGCCTGCGCGCCCAGAACAAGGACAGCTTCCCCGCCTGAAGCCCGACAGACCCCATCAGACTGCCGGCGCGCTCCGGCAACAGGAAACCACCATGGAACGTGATCAGGCACTCAAGTTCATGCACGATCTCCTGCGGCTGATGCTGCAGAAGAACGGTTCGGATCTTTTCATCACCACCAACTTCCCGCCTGCCATCAAGATCGACGGCAAGATCGTCCCCCAGTCCAACCAGCAGCTCACCCACACCCACACCGCGGAACTGGCCAGGGTGATCATGAGCGATCGTCAGGCGCAGGAGTTCGAAGCCACCAAGGAGTGCAACTTCGCCATCTCCCCGCCGGGCATCGGGCGCTTCCGGGCCAATGCCTTCATCCAGCAGGGGCAGGTCGGGCTGGTGCTGCGGACCATCCCGCAAAAGATCCCGACCTTCGAGTCCCTGGGCCTTCCCCCGGTGCTGAAAGACATCACCATGTCCAAACGCGGGCTGGTGATCTTCGTCGGGGGCACGGGTACCGGCAAGACCACGTCCCTGGCAGCCATGGTGGATTACCGCAATGAAAAGTCATTCGGCCACATCATCACCATTGAAGATCCGATCGAGTTCGTGCATAGCCACAAGAACTGCATCGTCACCCAGCGGGAAGTCGGCATCGACACCGATTCATGGGAGCCCGCCCTCAAGAACACCCTGCGCCAAGCACCGGATGTGATCCTGATGGGTGAGATCCGCGACCGGGAGACCATGGACTACGCCATCGCCTTTGCGGAAACCGGCCACCTGTGCCTGGCCACCCTGCACGCCAACAGCGCCAACCAGGCCATCGACCGGATCATCAACTTCTTCCCCGACGAGCGACGCCATCAGTTGCTGATGGATCTCTCCCTCAACCTGCGCGCCCTCATCTCCCAGCGCCTGCTCCCCATGTGTGACCGCAAGGGCCGGGTACCCGCCGTCGAGGTAATGCTCAACTCACCACTGATCTCCGACCTCATCTTCAAGGGTGAGATCCCGGGCATCAAGGACGTCATGAAGCGCTCCTCCGAGTTGGGCATGCAGACCTTCGACCAGAGCCTTTTCGATCTTTATGAAAAGGGCATGATCACCTATGAGGATGCCCTGCGCAACGCCGACTCGATGAACGATCTGCGTCTGCAGATCAAGCTCAAGAGCCGCCGGGGCGACAAGGATATGCTCTCCGGCATCCAGAACCTCGACATCGTGTGAACGATGGCATAAAGCTACTGCGCGCTCCGATCCTGCGGCTGCGATGCTCGCCGTACTCGAGTACGGCTGCGCTTCTCGTCGCAGCCTCGAAGCGCTCGCTACGCTTTCTGCCACCGTTCGGCGTGCCCGGTTAAAAGGGCTCGCTGCGCTCCCCCCTCAATCGTTCAGATCGTCGTTGTCCGAGGGTTTGGGTTTGCGGGCTGAGCCGGCGACCATCTGGTATTCAAAAAGGCGGCACTCGATGGCGCCGTTGAAGAGCGGGGTACGTTTGCTGGCCTTGAGGCGGACGCCTTTGGGCAGGGCCGGATCGCCGCTGAAGAAGTAGCAGCGCCAGCCTGTCCAATGGGCCTTCAGGGCGTCGCCGAGTTTCGGGTAGAAGGCCTCCAGCTCTGCCGTATCCGACAGCCGCACACCGTAGGGCGGGTTGGCGATCAACACGCCGGACGCGGCCGGTGCCTGCAGATCCAACAGATCCCCGCGCCCCACCTCGACGCAACCCTCCAGACCGGCACTGCGCAGGTTCACGATGGTCTTGCGCTGCTGGGCTTCCAGGATGTCGGAGCCATAGATCGCCAGCTTGCGGGGCGCCTGGCGGCGGGCCTCGGCGGCCTGGCGGATGGGCAGCCAGACATCCCTTTCATAGGGTTTGAAGCGCTCGAAGGCAAAATGGCGGCCCAGGCCCGGGGCCACATCGAGGGCCATCTGGGCTGCTTCAATCAGGAAAGTGCCGCTACCGCACATGGGATCGCACAGGGCCTCCTCGCCCGGCTTCCAGCCGGTCAGACGCAGAATGCCGGCCGCCAGGTTCTCCTTCAGGGGCGCCTCCACCGCGGCCTGCTTGAAGCCGCGTTTGTAGAGGGCATCGCCCGAGGTATCCAGATAGAGCGTGACGGTATCGGCCGACAGGAAGGCGTGGATGCGCATGTCGGGCGACTGGGTATCCACGTCCGGGCGCCGCCCGGCAACGGTGCGGAAGTGATCGCATACGGCGTCCTTGATACGCAGGGTGGCGAACTCCAGGCTGCGCAGGGGCGATTTGTGTGCCACCACAAAGACCCGGATGGTCTGGTCGGGCGTGAACCAGTGGGCCCAGGTGGGCGCGTAGGCGATCCGGTAGATGTCCTCCTCGCTGCGGTAGCGGCCCATGGTGATCTGCCACAGCACACGGGTGGCGATGCGGCTTTCAAGGTTGACCCGGTAGCACAGGGGCCACTCGCCGACGAAATGCACACCGCCGGGAACGACCTTGGGATCGCTGGCACCGAGAGCCTTCAGCTCCTCGGCGAGAAGCGGCTCGAGGCCGCGGGGACAGGGCGAAAAGAAGTTCAAGGCAGACGTCCGGAATAAGGGATCAGAAAGGCTTAAGCACCACGAGAAACACCACTGCGAACAACACCAGCACCGGCACCTCATTGAAGAAGCGGTACCACACATGGCTGCGGGTATTGCGCCCTTCGGCAAAGGCACGCATCAGACGCCCGCAATACAGGTGATAAACGATGAGGAAGGTGACCAACGCGGTCTTGGCATGCAGCCAGCCGCCGCTCAGGCCGAAGCCGAACCACAGCCACATGCCCAGGATCACCGCCAGGATGCCCAGGGGCGTCATGAAGCGATACAGCTTGTGCTCCATCAGGGCCAGACGCTGCAGGGTGGCGGTGTCGGTGACCATGGCGTGATTGACAAACAGACGCGGCAGATAGAACAGGCCGGCGAACCAGCTGGTGACAAAGATGATGTGCAGGGCCTTGATGCTGAGGTAAAGCATGATGTGGGACTCGATTCAGGTTTCAGGAAGCAGTGGGCAACATGGCCGCGAGGGCGTCGGCCACGGTCGGATGGCGCAGGCCGACGCGGAACTCCCGCTTGATGCGGCCATTCATCAAGCGTCGCGACTCGGACATGAAGGAAAGCGTCATGGGTGACAGACGGCCCGCCAGTTCGGCCCGTGGCAAACGGGGCGGCCGGGGCAGACCGCAGGCATCGGCCACCAGATCAAAGTAATCCCCCATGCGCATCGTGCTGTCGTCGGTGGCGTTATAGGCCCGATTGGGCCGACCGCGGAACAGGGCCAGGGCCGACAGGCGGGCCAGGTCATCCGCATGGATGTGATTGGTGAAGACGTCGTCCTCGGCCACCAGGACGGGATCCCCCTTAAGCAGCCGGGCCCGTGGAAGGCGGGCCTCCGTATCGTAGATCCCGGGCGCCCGCAGAATGCTGACGCGGCAGCCGGTGCGCATGCCAAAACGGCGCAGATGCGCCTCCGCCGCCACCCGCCGCCCTGCCCGGGCCGAATCCGGACGCAGGGGCCACGTCTCGTCCAGCCAGGCACCACCGCAATCGCCGTAGACGCCAGTGGTACTTATGTAGCTTATCCGTCGTGGTAGACTCCCGCGACGCGTCAGAGCAGCCAGAAGGCGCCGGGTGCGCGGGTCATCGGTACCCACCGCGGGTGGTGGCGCGCAGTGCAGCACGTAGTCGGCAATGCCGGCGAGACGCAGGAGGGTGTCGGGCAAATCGAGGTCGGCAACAAGGGGCGTGGCACCCAGCGTTCGCAGTGCAGCACACTCCTCGGCCCGCCTTGTCACGGCCGTCACGCGAAAGCGCACTGCCAGCCAGGGAATGATCCGGCGGGCCACGTCACCACTACCGACAATCAGCACCTGCTTCATTTTTCGACGTTTCATCCTTCGATTATCTCACGGCCACCCATCATGTCGTTCCAGGTCACCCTCCAACCCAGCGGCCTCCATTTTGAAGCCGGCAGTGAAGACACCATTCTCGCCTCTGCCCTGGCCAAGGGCCTGCTCCTTCCCTATAGCTGCCGTGACGGGGCCTGCGGTGTATGCAAGAGCAAGATCGTGTCGGGCCATGTGGATCAGGGCCGTTACTCCGAATCGACCCTCACCGCGGCCGACCGCGATGCCGGTATGGCCCTGCTGTGTTGCGCGACACCGCGTTCCGACCTGGTCATCGAAGTGCGTCAGGTCAGCCGCGCCGGGGACATTCCGGTCAAGAAACTGCCCTGCCGGGTGCAGAAACTGACCCGCATCGGTGCCGACGTGATCGTCCTCGAGATCAAGCTGCCGGCCAGTGAGAAGTTCCAGTTCGTGGCCGGCCAGTACATCGACTTCCTTCTCGCCGACGGCAAACGCCGCAGCTTCTCGATTGCCAACGCCCCCACGGGTGCCGACCACCTTGAACTGCACATCCGGCTTGTCCCCGGTGGCCAATTCACCACCCATGTGTTCGAAAAGCTCAAGGAAAAGGACATCCTGCGTTTCGAAGGCCCCTTGGGCAGCTTCCGCCTGCGCGAAGACTCCGTCCGCCCCGTCATTCTGCTGGCGGGCGGCACCGGTTTTGCCCCGATCAAGAGCATCGTCGAGAACGCCATCGCCACCGGTCTGAAACGCCCCATGACCCTCTACTGGGGCAGCCGCGACCTGGCCGGCCTCTATCAGTTCGACATCGCTCGTGGCTGGGAAGCGCGCTTGCCTGGCTTCCAGTTCGTACCGGTGCTTTCCGACGCCCCGGCCAGTGATGGCTGGACGGGCCGCAGCGGTTTCGCTCATCATGCCCTCATGGCCGATTTGCCCGATCTTTCCGGCCATGAGGTCTACGCCTGCGGCTCGCCAGCAATGATCGAAGCCGCCCGAGCGGATCTCACCGGGCGCTGTGGCCTGCCACCGGAGGCGTTTTTTGCCGACGCCTTCAGCTACTCGAACGACGCCCGAGCCGCCTGAGCTCCACACCGGAACCCTGCGCCCATGAGCAATGCCGCCCTGATCACCCGCGAACCGGTCATCAACAAACAACACAAGATCACTGCCAACCGGCTGATCGTGCATGCGGCGTCGGTTTCCCAGGCCGTGGAGGCCCTGGACGGTCTGGCCGACGTATGGCCGGCCACCCATCCGGTCTTCATCAGCCTCTACAAGCTGGTGCCGACACCGGATCTGCTGAACTGGATCGCGCCCGCAAACGCCATGATCGAGATCCCGGTCCAGTCCATCGCCCACCCGCTCACCCTGTCGCTCATCCCGCAGCTCCAGGCTGCCGGCATCAGCCTCAATCTGACCTGGTATCAGCACGACACCGTGCTGCCCGCCAACGTACCCTGGCGCTTCGTGATCATCGACGCCAAACGTCAGACCCTGCCGGCCGATCCGCCCGGCCTGGCCCTGGCCTGGGGCCTGTCGGACGTACCTGATTTCCGCAATGCCATCATCCAGGGCTACGACGGTGCCTCAGGGTGGTTCTTCCTGCGTGGCGTCACGGGCAACGGCAAGCTGGCGCCCTCCCACGCCCAGATCGTGCGTTTGATGAATCTGGTACGCCGCAACGCTGAAGTGAAGGAAATCGAGACTGTCCTCAAGCAGGACGTGGCACTGTCCTACAAGTTGCTCAGATACATCAATTCAGCCGGTTTCGGACTGATGTGCGAGATCCAGTCCTTCCGCCATGCGGTCACCATCCTGGGCTACGAGAAGCTCAACAAGTGGCTTTCCGTCCTGCTCGTCTCGGCCAGTCGCGACCCCGCCGCCCCGGCGCTGATGCAGACCGCCATCGCCCGCGGACGATTCATGGAGAAGATCGGTGCCACTTTCTTCGACAAGGGCGAGCTGGACAACCTCTTCATCACCGGCGCCTTCTCCATGCTTCACCTCCTCCTCGGGGCAAGCCTGCAGGCAGCGCTCGAGGAGATGCACCTTCCCGGCCCCATTGCCGACGCCCTGCTGACCGGTGACGGCGTGTACGCGCCATTCCTGAAACTGGCCAGGGCCCTCGAGAGCTTCGACGACAAGAGCCTCGCTACCCTCGCCTCGGATCTGCACATTTCGAGCGAACAAATCAACCGGGCGCATCTCGAAGCCCTGGCCTTCGCCGACAGCCTCCAGTTCGGCTAGCGGCCCCGGGGGCCTGGCCGGGATCAACGATCGGAACGCCGGGCACCCGCTGCGGCATTGCTGGTCATGCCTGTGATTGCGAACTGAGTCACGATTGGCGTTGCACTGCCGGCCTTTCGCAAACTTATGTCACAGTTGGGTACGGGGGGGGCACGGTTAGAATCCAAAGCACAAGATCTGCGAAATATGTGCATCCTTCATGCAAACCACTCGAACCTCCCTGTTGCGACGCCCTGCTGTGGTGCCCACCATACGCCTGCCCGGCCTGCGCGAGACCGCCACGGCCCTTCTGCGGGTGCTTTCCGGCGGAGCCCCTTCTGCGAGAGAGGCGGCACGCATCATCACGCTCGATCCGGTGCTGGTGTTCGAACTGCTGCAGACCGCCCCCCTCGAAAAGCATGAGTCAGCCTCCCTGCTGGAAGCCATCGCTCAACGTGTCGACAATACCGACGCCGGTCTTCTCCAGGCCTGGGCCTTGCGGCATATCGTTCAGCAAGCCCAGCATCGGGTCGACATCGGCGTCCACCGCCACCACTGCCTGCACAGCCAGTTCGTTGCGGAACTCTCTTCACAGATTGCCCGCGAGTCCGGCTATGTGTCTCCTGACGAGGCCTATTCGGCCGGCCTTCTCCACGACATCGGCTTGCTGTGGCTGATCGAATATGCGGACGATTACCTTCAAATGCTGGCGGACATCCCCGATGAACGCACCCTGACGGCCAGCGAACTGGAACGTTTCAACGAGGATCACGCAGAGATTTCCTCCATCCTGGCGAGCCGCTGCGGCCTGCCCGCCGGGATTTCCGACGCCATTGCCCTGCATCAGGCCGAGGCGGCCAGCCTCGTCACCGCCCACCCCCTGGTTCGCATTACGGCCGCCGCCGAAGAGCTTGCCAACTACCGGACGACCCAGGCGCCGCTCAGCCTCGAGAATGCCTGCCGCCTCACCCGGCTGGATGGATCGATTCTCGTCAGCCTGCTGGCCGACACCACCCGCACGATTCAGGATCGGGCTGGCGCGCTCGGTCTTCCGGTCGAAACCGCCATGCTCTCACGCCCCTGGGGCCCTGCGGGCAACGCTGCCGCCAGTCCGGGAGGTATCGACTCCGGCATCGCCCGCGCAGCGCTCGGTGCCTTTGCCCGAAGCAGTTTCGGCAGGGGCAGCTCGGCCTGGACGGACTTCAGCCTCGCCTCCCGGCTTCTACTCGGACTTGACGCCCCGGTATTGTTCATCAAACCCCTTGAAGGCGGTGATCTGACCGGAGCCGCCAACCCTGCCCATCCGGGCTTGAACCAGATCAGCATCGCCATCGACGACCCCAACAGTGTCATCGCCGAGGCCTATCGGGACAACGTCGAGACCCGCTTTCAGGCCTCCCCCCGCCCGCCCGGGCGCTGCGCGGCCGATTGGCAGTTGGCCCGCTGGCTGGCCAGCGACGGTCTGCTGTGCGTACCCTGGAACAACGGTCTTGAATCGGGTGTGGCGGTATTTCCCTGCCCCAGCAACGAGAATGCGGGCGACGAGACTGACCACAACCTGCGCAGGCTCCTCACCGATGCCGCGACGGTGCGTATCTCCGAACGGAACTCTGAAGAGCGCATGCGTCGCGAGGTGGAGGAAACCGTCGGCCGCCGCTATGTCGATCACGCCCGGCGCATCGCCCATGAGGCCAGCAATCCACTGACCGTCATCAAGACCTACCTCGGAATCATCGACGAGAAGGTCGAAGATGCGACCCTCAAGGAGCAACTCAACCTTCTCAGCGACGAACTCGACCGGGTTGGCGCTCTGATCCGCAAGACCAGCGACTTCACCGGTACGCTTCCGGCAGGTCCGGCTCACAGTGGCGTCGCCGAGATCCTCCACGATCTGCGAGCCCTCTACGGAGAAGCCCTGTTCGCTCGCCGGGGCATACACTTCGAACTGCACACCTCACCCAATCTGCCGGCTGCAGCCATTCCGCCGGACGCGCTCAAGCAGGTGCTCCTGAACCTCTACAAGAACGCGGCCGAAGCAATCCCGGAAGGCGGCAAACTCACCGTCTCGGCGGTGGCCGGCATCAACGCCAACGGCAGTCCGTGCCTGGAGATCCGGGTGGTGGACAATGGCCCGGGGATGCCCGCGGAACGTGTACAGACCCTCTTCGCCGGGGGGCCGAGAAACAGCACCAAACCCGGGGGAGGCGTGGGCCTCGCGGTGGTACGCGACCTCGTCACAACTAACGGAGGTACCATCCTGTGCCGCAGCCAGCTTGGCTCCGGAACGGTATTCCAAATCTTCATGCCGCTGGCGGCGTAGGTATGATTTAGTGCATGATTGGGCTGCAGAACACTAGACCCACATCAGGGAGTCACAATGCTCATCCCCTGGAAAGGGCAACCCTTCCCACCGGAGGGGCAGCGGCGTGCAACAGCCGAGGCTCTTGTCCGCATCCTGGTCATCGACGACGAACCGTCCCTCGCACGCTCCATCACCGCTCTCCTGCAAGCGGACGACCGACTGATCGAGGAGTGCGGTACCGTTGCCGAAGCACTTGCACGCCTCAATGCAGCCGCCTATGACCTGATCGTCCTGGACTACCGCCTGCCGGATGCCTCTGGCCTGGCGGTGATGGACTGGCTGCTCAGCCATGACCGCCGTGAATCGGTGATCATGATCAGCGCCGAACAGTCCGTCGAAGCCGCTGTCGGCGCCCTGCGGCGCGGAGCGGCCGACTTCCTCATCAAACCCTACAGCGCCGAACAGTTACGCCGCTCGGTCGCAAAAACCCTTGCCAAGCGCCAGACTGAACGCAGCCGGCGGCAGACCCGGCAACGCCTGGAATCCTCCGAGCAGATGCATCGCTATCTGGTCGAAAACTCCCTCGACCTGATCTACACCCTTGATGCCGACGGTCGCTTCAGCTACCTGAACCAGCGCATCGAGTCGCTCCTCGGTCACCCACGCAGCGCCTTGCTCGGCAAGCACTTTTCCGAGATCGTCTATCCCGAGGATCTCGAACGGGCACGCTTCTCGTTCAATGAACGGCGGACCGGCCCGCGGGCCACCAGCAATCTGGCGCTACGTCTCACCCGCAACCCGTTCGGCAATGTGGAAAGCGACGAGCATGGCCCGGTCAGTATCGTGCTCAACGCCATGGGGATCTACAACCGTACCGATTCCCGCGCTGCAATCCACTACGCCGGAACCTACGGTGCTGCGCGGAGCCTGCCGGGCTACCGACTCCACGAGCAGGGTCATGGCGACCACTGCTTCCACGACCCGCTCACCCATCTCCCCAACCGTGACCTGTTCTGCGACCGCCTGAACTTGTCCATCGCCCAGGCCAAACGGCGCAAGACCCATATCGCCGTCATGTTCATCGACATGGACCGCTTCAAGCTGGTGAACGACACCTACGGACAGGGTGAAGGGGACACCCTGTTGCGGGCCGTGGCCACACGCCTGCGGCAATGCCTGCGCAAGGGCGACTCCCTGACCCGCCACGGATCCGACGAGTTTCTCGTCCTGCTCCCCGACGTGGGCACCAAGGCCGACGCCACAGCCATTGCGGACAAGATCCTGCAGGCCTTCCGCAACCCTTTCCCGGTTGTCGACGGAGAATTCACCGCCACCATCAGCCTCGGTGCAGCTCTTCACCCGGAGGACGGAGACAGCGCCGACGACCTGATCCAGCACGCCAGTGTGGCCATGCACCAGGTAAAGGGAAGCGGCGGCAACGCCTTCAGCTTCTTCTCTCCCGACATGCACGCCACTTATCGAGCGCGGATTTCCCTTGAAAAAGAGCTCCACCTGGCACTCGGCCGCAAGGAACTGGAACTGCATTACCAGCCCCTGATCAGCCTGTCCCGCGGCGCGATTACCGGCATGGAGGCACTGGTGCGCTGGCGCCACCCGGTCCACGGCGTGGTGGCCCCCTCCCGCTTCATCCAGATGGCCGAGGAAGCCGGGATCATTCACGAAATCACCCGTTGGGTGCTGGACACCGCCTGCGCCCAGTTTTCATCCTGGCGTCGTCGCTACCCCAACCTGCGCCTGTCCACCAACCTGTCCGCCCGGGACTTCGACCACTCGGATCTCGACGATGTTGTCTCCCGCGTCCTGGCGCGCTACGGCCTGCCCGCTGACAGCCTTGAAGTGGAGATCACAGAAAGATTGCTCCTCGAACAGGATGACAAGGTCTCACGACGCATGCAGAGCCTGCGGGAACTCGGCATCGGTATCGCCATTGACGACTTCGGCACCGGCTATTCGTCCCTCGCCTATCTGCGCCGTTGCGGCGTGACGCGCCTCAAGATCGACCGGAGTTTTGTCCGGAACATCAAGAGCACCGAAGATCACCCCATCGTCAGCGCCATTGCAGGCATCGCCCGTGGCTTTGACATACGGCTCGCTGCCGAAGGCGTGGAGCGCGACGATCAGATGAACGCCCTTGAAACCCTCGGCTGCGACGAGATGCAGGGATTTCTCTTTTCCCGGCCCATCAGCGCCGAAGACGCCACCCGGATCCTCCAGGACTTCCGGCTCCCCGGGGCGGTTCCGCCGCCGGCCCCCGCTCTCACCCCCTGATTTTCCTGCCGCCACCAACAACCGTCACACTCGGCCGCTAGATTGGCATCCAATCGAATCCCTGTGGAGACCGCCATGGAAATCTTCCGTCTCGTCCTGGCCCACCCCCAGCATCCGGAAAAGCCGCGTCTGGTTGCCGAACATCTCGATCCAGCCTGGCTAAAGCAGCGCGGCTACGAAATCGCACGCAACCTCGGCGATCAGGCGGCCATCTGGGCCACCGAAGCACCGGCGCAGAAACCGGTACTTGCATTGCGTTGCCGTACCGGTCACGCCCTCTCCATCATCGCGGCCTGACCACTGAGAGGGTGTGAAGAAATCGTAGCGAGCGGTTCGAGTTCGCCTCGAGAAGCGCAGCCGTACAAGGGTACGGTGAGCATCGCAGGGGCGAAATCGGATCGCGCAGCAGATTTATTCATACCCTCTGACCGCGGGGCTCAACGCCCCAGGGGCAGCAGCATGCCGGAATCGACCCCCTTTTCACGCAGGCGGGCCTGAGCAGCCAGCGCCTCACGCCGGTCCGCAAAGGGACCGACGATGAGTCGCCCCAGCTTTCCCGTGGAAGTATTATGCGTTGCTGGTGTATGAACATGCCTTTGGGAGCGGAAGTCATCATCATTAATGAAAAATCCCCTTTCAAGCGAAAGGGGATTTTTTATTTGTGGGATTATCG